>NZ_DASWXT010000146.1:0-74731 GCF_036405355.1 Daejeonella sp. | reverse complement strand
TAAAGATTAATATAAAAAATATAATTATCTGTTTTTCAATATTTTATGAATAAAAAAAATATTTGACTAAACATTGGAATAGATATACCTAATAATAGAAGCTAAAATTATTAAGAACAAGTGAATATCAACTATCCCTCTTTTTTAATCAAAAAAGGCATATTTACCCGGAATTTTATGAATTATATACGCAAAAAGAAATTTTGTAACATCTCAGTTATGAGTCATTCCCAAGATAAATATTATGAAAAATCTTCCTCAATTCTGATGATCATTCCGATAGAAAAAGGGTTCACTATGAAATTACAATTATTAATAGTAAATATGTTCAATCAATCTATTGCTTATAATGAAATCTATTCTTCTTGAAAAGTGCTATTTGGACTCACTAACCAATATTGAAAGAAAGAAATATTTACAAAAAGTTAGACTCGTTAAATTACTGCATACAGAAGGGGCAAAATCAAATGCAGATATCTGCAGGGTATTGAATATAAGTTCACCCACATCAATAATTCTTCTTAATGAACTCCTTAGCGAAGGGCTTATTGAAAAAAAAGGCAAAGGAAAATCAATCGGGGGCAGAAAGCCGGAATTATATTCCCTTCATAATAATTCTTTTTATGTTCTCTGTATAGAAATGGATCGGTTTAAAACCGAAATGGCAATTCTTGACAACAATAACAATAATATAACAGGAATAAAAAGTTTTTCCTTAAAACTAACTAAGGATAAAAGTGCGATTAAACTACTTCATGAATTTGCAGAACAATTAATTTCCTCTTCCGGAATAGATAATAATAAATTAGTGGGAATAGGGCTTGGTATGCCCGGACTTGTAGATTCAAATGCAGGCAGGAATTATACATATCTGGTTAGTAGTTCAGGCGATTCTAAAACATTACAGGATATTCTGGAAGAAAAATTTAATAAGCCAGTCTATGTTCAGAATGATGTTAAAACTAATGCACTGGCGGAGTGCAGATTCGGACTTGCGTTGAACAAGAAGGATGCTTTGGTTTTGTTAATGGATTGGGGCATTGGTCTTGGGATTATCATGGATGGGAAACTGCAGAGTGGAATGTCGGGTTTTGCTGGTGAAATTGGTCATATCCCGTTTGTAAAAGATGGTGAACTTTGTCATTGCGGTAAAAGAGGCTGCCTCGAAACAGTGGCTTCGGGAATTGCATTGGCAAGAATGGCTAAAGAAGGGATAAAATCAGGCCAGACCTCCATTTTAAATACATTGTCGGAAGAAGAAATAGATCAGATTGAACCTCAGATTGTGATCGATGCCGCAAATAAAGGCGACCAGTATGCGATTAACATATTATCACAGGTTGGTGAGAATTTAGGAAAAGCCGTAGCAACCCTTATTCAATTATTTAACCCTGAACTTATTATACTCGGTGGTAAAATAGCTGAGGCAAAGCAATATATTACAATTCCAATGCGGCATGCGATCAATACATATTGCATGACCAGAATCAGGGAACACACAAAAATCGTCCTGTCTACTTTAGGGCATAGTGCGGGCATACTGGGCTCAGCAAGTATAGTTATCGAAAACACATTTGAAAGGCAGATAGAACTTGCAAGTCAGTAAATAGCCAATTTTGATCAATTGGCAAAGCAAAAAAAAGCCCGGTAATAATACCAGGCTTTTGTTTAGTTCTGATCTGAATTAAATCAGTTTCTTCTCAAGCAGATATTCCGCAATCTGTACTGCGTTGGTTGCAGCACCTTTCCGAAGATTATCCGCAACTATCCAAAGGTTTAAGGTTTTATCCTGGGACTCATCTCTACGAATTCTTCCAACAAAAACTTCATCCTTTTCATGAGCGTCCATTGGCATTGGATACTTTAGATTAGCAGGGTCATCCACAACGATTATTCCCTCCTCCTTTTCAAGTATTGAACGAACCTCTTTCAGGTCGAATTCATTTTCAAATTCAATATTAACTGATTCTGAATGTCCACCCATAACCGGTATACGAACTGTAGTTGCGGTTACACGAATTGAATCATCACTCATTATTTTTTTGGTTTCAAGAATCATCTTCATCTCCTCTTTAGTATATCCGTTCTCCTGAAACACATCTATCTGGGGTATTACATTCAAATCGATTGGATAAGCGTAAGCCATCGGACCATCAACCCCTTTACGCTCATTCATCATCTGGTCAACGGCTTTTACCCCTGTTCCGGTAACTGACTGATAAGTTGAAACCACAACCCGCTTGATTTTATATTTATCATGCAATGGTTTTAAAACTACCACCATTTGTATAGTAGAACAGTTAGGGTTAGCAATAATTTTGTCCTGAGCACTTAACTGATTTGCATTTACCTCTGGTACGATAAGTTTTTTAGAAGGATCCATCCGCCATGCTGATGAATTATCAATAACTGTTGTACCTGCTTCCGCAAAGCGGGGAGCATTTTCGAGAGAGGTACCACCACCGGCAGAAAACAAAGCCACATCAGGCTTCATTGCTATAGCATCGTCCATGGTCACAACAGTATATTTCTTTCCCTTAAATTCGATCTGTTTACCTGCACTCTTTGCTGAAGCTACGGGGATCAACTCACTTACCGGGAAATTGCGCTCTGCTAAAACCTTTAACATCACCGAACCTACTAGGCCGGTAGCGCCTACTACTGCGACTTTCATTTTTTAATTCTTTTTAGTGTTAAACATATAATAATTAAGCAAATATGGGAAATTGTTTGGGTTTTTACCCGATTGCTGTCTGCATAGGTCAATTTTCATGTCAATTGTTACTCTTATTCCCATTTTATCTAATACTTTACCATTAACTAGCTCAGAGAATACCGGACACTCATTCTATTTTTTAAGAATCTCAACAGGACTTAACTTAATTCTGTTTCTACCTGCCGGAAATGAAAAATACACTGATTCTCCTTTTTATTTTTTACTGCCATGTCGGCTTTAGCCAGATAGTTGACGATTTCTCTGACGGGAATTTTAATGTAAATCCCGAATGGAATGGCAGCAATTCAGGTGGGGATTTCAAAGTCATAAACAATCGTCTGAGGTCTGAATCAAATAAAGCATCAGGGAATTTCTACCTGAGCACAGCAAATTCTCTTGCATTAAACTGCTATTGGGAGTTCTGGATCAACTTGCAGTTTAGTACTTCGAGCCTAAACTTTGCCGATATATACCTTATCTCCGATAAAGCTGATCTTCAGAGTGCAATTATCAATGGCTATTTCATAAGAATAGGAAATACTGAAGATGAAATCAGTTTATACAAACGGTCGGGCTCAGCAGGTAGCAGTATCCGTATTATTGATGGTATCAATGGCTCGGTTGGCTCAAACAATAATACAGTCAAAATTCGTGTCAGCCGGAACCATCTCGGCCTTTTTACTCTGGACAGGGAGGTGATTGGTGCTAATTCAAGCATCGTCAATGAAGGTTCATTTGTTGACAACACCCATATTAACAGCTCATCTTTCGGGATTTTTATACAGCAATCAACTGCATCGTTTTTTCAGAAACATTTCTTTGATGATTTCAAGATTGGCACACTGAATACAGATAGCATAGCTCCGATACTAAATATGGTCACTGTTCTTGACTCAAGCACTTTGGAGATTAGGTTCAGTGAAGCCATGGACAGCCTGAGTGTCAAAGACAAAACAAATTACAATATCAATAATTTTTCAGGCCATATAGTGCAAATAAATACAGAAGCCGATCCACAGAAATATAGTATTCAGCTTTCAGAACCATTGAATACGGGAAATTTTCTTTTAACTGTGCTAAACGTGAGTGATAGAAATGGGAATAATATTAAATCAGGCAACTCTTATTCATTTAACTACACAAAACCATATTATGGCAGTTTCGGGGATATTATATTTAACGAAATATTTCCCGATCCTTCACCACAAATTGACCTTCCATCTGTTGAATATGTAGAATTATTTAATTCAAGCGATAAAACAATCTCTTTAAACAACTGGAAATTTCTAGATCCTTCAAATACAGCAATATTGGGGAACATCAGTATCACACCCGGCTCCATTTTAATATTATGCGCAAAAACAGATACTTCTGAGTTTCAAAAATTCGGCAATGTTCTGGGAATTTCACCCTGGCCAGGTTTAAATAATAGCAGCGATGTACTTAAACTGAAAAATGCGCAAAACAGCTTAATCGATTCTCTGAGCTATTCTGATCTATGGTACCGCAGCTCTGAAAAAAAACAAGGAGGGTGGAGTCTGGAACGTATCGACCCCAAATCACTTTGTCAGGGTCTGTTTAACTGGGTCGTTTCTGTAGATTCTGCCGGAGGAACACCCGGAAAAAAGAACTCTGTTTATGTAATGAATTCCGATCTTCTATCCCCAAAAGCAGATAGCATAAACAGATTGTCAGACACCACAATCATTGTTTATTTTAACCGGCATCTGGATAAATCTACAGTCCTTAGGGAAAACTTTACTATTCTTCCAAATGCAGGCAGCATCAGGAATATTATTCCAGACGCAGACTATAAACAACTCAGGATTACTTTTTCTGAGAAATTTTCAGCAGGAAAAAACTATGTATTGAGTATTTCGGGACTAAAGGACTGTAGTGGAAATTCAATTCAGAGTACCCCATCTCAGTTGACTTTTAATTTGCCGCTAATAACTCCGCCGACAGAAAAGCCTGATACATCATTAATTTTTATCACCGAGATCTTCGCCGATCCCTCTCCGGAGGTCGCATTACCCCTGGTAGAATTCGTTGAAATTCATAACCCGGGTAAGGATACCCTTAATCTTGAAGGATGGAGCCTGAATGACACTCAAACCAAAGGAAGTCTAAAGAAAAGCATGCTGGCACCTGGTGAATTCCTGATTCTTTGCCCGGCGGCAGATACCATTCAGTACAAAGTGTATGGTAAAACTGCAGGAATATCTCCATGGCCCTCGCTGGGAAATAGTTCCGATCGTCTGGTTCTGAAAAGTCATAAAAACAGAACTGTTGATTCAATTCTCTATTCAGACACATGGTATAATGATGTAAAAAAGAAGCAGGGAGGCTGGAGCCTGGAGCGAATCGATGCTTTTTCGAAGTGTCAGGGTATTTTAAACTGGACGGCATCAATTGATACGTTGGGTGGAACACCCGGGAAACAAAACTCGGTGAATATTCAAAACTATGACTCGATACCTTTTAAAGCAGATAGTTTGACCGTGAAATCTGACACTACCTTATTATTATTTTTCAATAAACCTGCAAACATTACTTCAATTCGGCCTGAGAATTTTATGCTGTCACCTTCATCAGGACAGATCAAAAACATCAATGAAGATTCAAAAAGCCGACAGCTAAAAATTACATTCAGTGAAAAATTTGTTACGGAAAAAACATACGTGTTTGCCATATCTGGAGTAAAAGACTGCAGTGGGAATTTATTTCAAAACAACTCATCAAATTTGAGTTTTACTTTACCGGCAGCAGCACCTCCAGCTGCAGAAAAACCTGATACTGCATTAATTTTTATCACCGAGATCTTCGCTGACCCCTCTCCAGAGGTCGCATTACCCCTGGTAGAATTCGTTGAAATTCATAACCCGGGTAAGGATACCCTTAATCTTGAAGGATGGAGCCTGAATGACGCTCAAACTAAAGGAAGTCTAAAGAAAAGCCTTTTAGCACCTGGTGAATTTCTGATTCTTTGCCCGGCGGCAGATACCATTCAGTACAAAGTGTATGGTAAAACTGCAGGAATATCTCCATGGCCCTCGCTGGGAAATAGTTCCGACCGTCTGGTTCTGAAGAGTTCCAAAAACCGAACTGTTGATTCAGTTGCTTACTCAGACACCTGGTATGATGATGTAAAAAAGAAGCCGGGAGGATGGAGCCTGGAGCGAATCGATGCTTTTTCGAAGTGTCAGGGTATTTTAAACTGGACGGCATCAATTGATACTTCAGGTGGAACACCAGGGAAGCAAAACTCGGTGACTATTCAAAACTATGACTCGATACCTTTTAAAGTGGATAGTCTAATCGTTAAATCTGACACCACTTTAATCCTTTATTTGAATAAATCCGGAAATATCGGTTCTACACAGATTGAGAGTTTCACTTTGATACCTGCATCTGGTCTTATCAAAACTATTACTGAACATTCAAAGAGCCGAGAGCTAAAAATTACATTCAGCGAAAAATTTGTTGCGAAAAAAAAATATGAACTCGCTGTATCCGGACTAAAAGATTGTAGTGGGAATTTAATTCAATACACCTCATCTAATTTGAGTTTTACTTTACCGGCAGCAGCACCTATACCTGCCGAAAAACCTGATACTGCATTAATTTACATTACTGAAATCTTTGCTGATCCATCACCCGAGGTCGGACTACCGCTTGTTGAATTCGTTGAAATCCATAATCCCGGCAAGGATACCCTTAATCTTGAAGGATGGAGCCTGAATGACACTCAAACTAAAGGAAGTCTAAAGAAAAGCCTTTTAGCACCTGGTGAATTCCTGATTCTTTGCCCGGCGGCAGATACCATTCAGTACAAAGTGTATGGTAAAACTGCAGGAATATCTCCATGGCCCTCGTTGGGAAATAGTTCCGATCGTCTGGTTCTGAAAAGTCATAAAAACAGAACTGTTGATTCGGTTTTCTACTCAGATAAATGGTATAAAGATGCTCTAAAAAAATCTGGTGGATGGTCGCTGGAAAAATTTGACCTGAGCTCAATCTCATGTCCCAATTTTTACAACTGGGCAGCATCAACAGACAATACTGGTGGTACACCCGGCAGAAAAAACAGCCAGAGAGTTATATTAAGCAGGGATGTTGAACTAAAAATCGAGTCCGTCAACATCCTTACAGATAGCACTCTTAGCATTCTATTTAACCATATTCCTGATACAAATTTTTTAAAAGCCAACAACTTTTATATCCTTAAGGAAATTGGAAGAGCAAAAAATTTAGCTATCCTGCCCGATTATACCGGAATAAGACTAAACTTCAGTAAAAGATTCAATGAAGGCACAGAATACACGCTTTTCGCTGATTCACTCTATTCTTGTTCCGGAAAATTAAGTTCATTAATGCATAGTCAAATTTCTTTCAGTATCCCATCTATACCTGAAATTGATTATCCCTTGATAATAAATGAAATTCTTGCCGACCCAAGTCCCAGCCGGGGTTTACCAGAAGCCGAATTTGTGGAGCTCTTTAATCCAACTTCAAGCTCTGTAAATATCACCGGTTTAAACTTTGGTGACCAGGGCAGAAATTACTCATTCACCAAAGGTGAAATTGCAGCAAAATCTTACCTCATACTATGTGCTGAAAAGGATACCTCACTTTTCCTCTCTTATGGAAAAGTTATTGGTCTGCCGGTGTGGCCCGATCTGAATAATGAAACAGATTTATTAATTCTAAAAAATAACAAGGGCAAAGAAATACATAAGCTTAGGTACGACGCCAATTGGTTCCGGGACTCTGAGAAAAGGAAAGGTGGATTTACCCTTGAACTTATTGATCCGGAATCAATTTGCCTTAGTTCTCAGAACTGGACAGCCAGCAGGGACAGTACCGGAGGAACTCCCGGAAAGAAAAATTCGGTATACCAGACTGATTACAAACCTGAAGCTCTGAAATTGAAATCGGTAGAGATTATAGACAGTCTGAGAATTGTCCTGACTTTTAACAAAGCAGCAGATAGTGCAAAAGCCAGTATTAGCAGTAATTATTTTTTGAATAATGGAGCAGGAAACCCTATACACTCCAAAATAAGCGGACCAGAATTTAACCAGGTTATATTAACTTTCAGAGAGCCCCTAAGCAAAGGGTACACTTATCGTCTGACAGCAACTAATATCAGTGATTGCAAGAACACAATAATTCCGGCAGAATTCAATTCCCTGGAATTTACCATTGGCCGAAATATTGGCAAGAATGATATTCTGATTACCGAAATACTTTTTAATCCGAGAGCAGGAGGATCAGATTTTGTAGAAATCTTAAACAACAGTGATTATCCACTTGATTTGAGAGATCTTTCAATAGCCAGAATGATCAAAGACAGCATAAATTCAATTCAGCAACTGAGCAAAAAGCAAGTATTCATTGAACCAGAAAACTATATCGCACTTACACCAGATCCCGGAAATATTAAAAAGGAATATTTAATAAAAGATACTGCGTCCATAATTAAAGTCGACCCCTTCCCGGTATTTAATGATGATGCCGGCACAGCTATTCTGATCAGTAAAGGACAAAAAATAGATCAGTTGAGTTATTCTGAAAAAATGCATTTCCAGCTCCTTAAAACCACAGAAGGTGTAAGTTTGGAACGCAGTAAACTGAACAGGCCTAATACTGATCCCGGGAATCTAAGATCGGCAACTTCAGCGTCTGGTTTTGCCACTCCGGGCTACAGGAATTCCCAATACTCAGATGATCCTGTATTTCAGGAAAATTTCAAACTTGCTTCAAAAACATTTTCTCCCGACAATGATGGTTATGAAGATCTGCTGGAGATGAATTATCAATTTCCCGGCCCCGGAAAGATTGCAAATGTATCCATATTTAATGTCCATGGAGTTTTAATAAAGAAGCTTCTTAAAAACTTCATGTTAAATAATGAAGGTTCATTTATTTGGGATGGATATAACGAACATGGCCAACCCGCTCCGGGTGGCATTTATCTTTTGCAGGCAGAATTCTTTGATACTGATGGGTATATCAGAAAATTTAGTAAGCCCTTTGTTCTGGCTGTTAAATTTAAATGAATCATGATTCGGATTTTTAATGACTAAAGCAAGGCAGTTTTTCTAACTTTGATGAAAACCAATTATTATGTTAGAAAAAATTGTGGTTATTGGCTCTAACGGGCAGATAGGTACAGAATTAGTCACCGAATTAAGAAAGAACTATGGCGATGGGAATGTCATAGCATGCGATATTCGTCGGCCTGATTACGATATTAAAAATGCAGGGCCATTCGAGTTTGTCAATGTACTGGAAAAGGACATTCTGAAGCAATTATTTCAGAAATACAAGCCCACTCAGGTATACCTGCTTGCCGCACTTTTATCTGCAACAGGCGAGCAAAATCCCAAATTAGCCTGGGATTTGAATATGAATGGCTTACTGAATGTACTTGATCTTGCTCTTGAATACGAAACAGCCCGTATTTACTGGCCAAGTTCTATAGCCGTTTTCGGACCAAATTCACCCAAGGATCAAACCCCACAATACTGTGTGATGGATCCCAATACCGTTTATGGTATTAGTAAACTTGCCGGTGAACGCTGGTGTGAATATTATTTTCATCGCTATGGACTGGATATCAGAAGTATAAGATATCCGGGATTGATTAGCTGGAAAGCAGCACCAGGAGGTGGAACAACAGACTATGCCATTCACATCTTCCATGATGCACTCAGGAAAAGCAGTTACAAAAGTTTCCTTTCGGCTAAAACTGAGCTACCGATGATGTACATGGATGATGCCATTCGCGGAACCATTGAATTGATGGATGCACCTGCAGATAAAATCAATATCAGATCTTCTTATAACTTCACAGGCATGAGTTTCACTCCGGAAACACTGGCTAAAGAAATTAAAAAGCATATACCTGATTTTAAATTAGAATATACAGAATATGACCAGCGTCAGGCAATTGCAGATAGCTGGCCAAGGTCTATAAATGACAGCAGTGCAAGTAATGACTGGGGCTGGAAGCCCGAATTTGACCTCTCCAAAATGACAGAGTCTATGCTTAAAAATCTGAAGAGATAATTAAGAATCAAGCCAGTGAATTTAAATATGTCAGTACAGTAAAAATAAAAAATCGCCTAAACAGACCTGAAATTTTGCCAGGACCTGTATTTTAGCGGCGAAATTGATAAATTTTAAAAAACGACAGAAACAAACATTACATAAAATGGGAAGAGCATTCGAGTTCCGTAAAGAGAGAAAGTTCAAACGCTGGGCAAAAATGGCCGTGCAATTTACCCGGCTGGGCAAAGAGATTGTTATGGCTGTGAAAGACGGAGGGGCAAATCCAGATGCAAATTCGCGCCTGCGTACCGCGATGCAAAATGCTAAGGCCGTAAATATGCCAAAGCATACAGTTGAAGCAGCAATTAATAGAGCCAGCAACAAAGATGAAAGCAATTATGAGGAAATAGTGTATGAGGGTTATGCTCCTCATGGTGTTGCCGTATTGATTGAAACCGCTACAGATAATACAAACAGAACAGTAGCTAACGTTCGTAGTTATTTTAATAAAACCAATGGTACCCTTGGTAAGACAGGTTCACTGGATTTTATTTTCACCCGTAAATCAGTTTTCAGATTTGATCCGGGAGAAATGGAATTGGATGAACTGGAATTTGAGCTGATCGATGCTGGTCTTGAGGATCTTTATGTCGAAGTTGATGAATCAGGGAAAGACATCGGGGTAATTCACACTTCATTTGAAGATTTCGGAAAAATGCAGAAAGCACTCGAAGAGAAGAATATTCCGGTAATCAGTGCCAAACTTGAGCGCATAGCCGAATCCACAACCGAGGTAACTGAAGAACAAGCCGCCGATGTTTTCAAATTAATCGATAAACTGGAAGAGGACGATGATGTTCAGGCGGTTTATCACAATATGGCAGAATAAATGCCCTTAAAATGCTGAAATGACCTTTGAAGAATTTTTAATCAAGAAAAAAATTGATGCTATTTTGCTTAAAGCAAAAGAACAGGCATTTTTTTCTGAGTTCGAAAGTCATTTTCTTCAGATGGGAGAAAAAAGCTTTGATCACAGTAAGAAATTCTGGTTTAATAAATTACGCAGAGCCTATCACTTAAAAGAAGAACCAAAAGCTGTCAAGGAAGAAGCCAAAATCGATGAAATTCCAGCTTCTGCACAAAATAAATCAGTAAATGAGTCAATAAATCAGGAGAAGCCGGCTTATGTACCCCGTTTCAAGGCTGCTTCGGCCCAAAAAGCAGACCTGTCTGCTCAAAATACAGAATCTGATCAGCCTCCTGCCTACATACCCAGATTTAAAGCTGCCATGAAAAGGCCTGAAAAGGCAGAGGATCCCGGCCTGAATAAAGAAGAATCAGAGGATAAGGCAAAACCGATATACAAACCAAGATTTAAGGCACAACTTCCGGCAAAAGAGGAAAAACTTCCTGAAACGCCGGCGGAAGCAATCCCCCATTCAGATGAACCTGCAAAGTCTGCCTATAAACCAAGGTTCAAACCTGGCCTGACGAAAAAGAATCCGGACACCGAATAATTACCTTTTGTGTGAGAATATCCAGGATAAAAACTCAGGTTCTGCGAAAGCCGGATCCCAGCTATTATGCCCTGCTTCAGGATAAACTGTAAATTTTGCCGGGTGATTAAGTCTTTTTAACTCATTGACCACAGCTTCTGATTTTGAAAGTGGGACTGTTGTATCTTTTCCTCCATGAAAGATCCACAAAGGAACATTCCTGTACTTTTTCACATTCCCAATATCATCGCCTCCGCAGATAGCAAATGCAGCAGCAAAAGCCTTAGGTCTGCGCCTCAGTATCTCAAAAGTCCCCATTCCCCCCATCGAAAGGCCTCCGACATAAAAACGGGAATTATCTGTATACTTCTGCGATTTCAAATAAGTCTGAAGACCCAACAAAAGCTGCATCGCCTTACCAGGCTCCCCACCCTTCTGAAATCCGAAGCGGTCACCTGATTTTCCATCCCCGAACTTTACATTTGCCCAGAAATCATTTTTGGGACATTGCGGGAAAACAACGATTGCCGGAAAATCCCTCCTGATATCCGGTCTTAAAAAAAGCTTGCTTCCATGCATCAGCTGTGCCTCATTGTCATTTCCCCGTTCTCCGGCACCATGCAGGAACATAAGAACAGGATATTTCTTTCCAGCGTCAAAATTTTCAGGAAGCAACATCCTGTACAAGAGTGTATCGTTGCCAGCAATAAAAATCTCTTTAGAAAACATCGACTTATCCTGTGCAGCAGAATACTGCAGCATGAATAAGGATAACATTGCGAAGGAAAGGAACTTTTTCATGAAAATATTTTGAGTTAAATTAGAATTTCTTCCCGATAATATTTCATTTTTTCAGAAAAACAAAAAATACTGCCAGCATCAGAAAACCAAAGCCTACCAGATGATTCCAGGCAATTTTCTCATTTCTGAAAAAAAACAAGGTAAATATCAGAAATATTCCAATCGACAGGGCCTCCTGAATCATCTTCAACTCTAAAAGACTGAATGGACCTCCATTGCCCTTAAACCCATATTTATTTGCTGGAACCTGAAAAATATACTCGAACATGGCAATACCCCAACTGATCAAAATGATGGTAATAAGTCCGAGGCTCCTGCTCCATTCCATATCCTTAAATTTTAGATGCCCATACCATGCCAGGGTCATGAAAATATTGGAAATGCAAAGCAGGGAAATTGTTAATACTGCCTTCAAAATCTTAAACCTGAGAAAGTTTTAATTTCTGCTTATTTACAGGTTGCGGGACTTTAACATAATAGCCCGTCCCATCATATTCACGCTTTCTTGGATGTGCCTGGCAAATTTCAGAACAAGCACCATCCAGCTTTTCACCACATGCATCACATTGGGTAAAATGCTCATTACATTCAGGGTTTGCACAGTTAATCATTTTGCTTGTATGCGCACCACAATTGCGACAGGTAGAAATCACAACAGGATTCACTGTATTCACATCTACAGCAACCCGGTTATCAAATACATAACATTTGCCTTCAAAATCTTCTCCTCCGGCTTCCTTTCCATACTTAATAATTCCTCCATGAAGCTGATAAACATTTTCAAATCCTTCATGAAGCAATAATGCCGAAGCTTTCTCACATTTAATCCCACCGGTACAATAGGTTACTATCTTCTTGTCTTTATATTGGGCAAGCTCATTAATCATAGCCGGAAAATCACGGAAATTCTCAATGTCAAAAGTAACTGCATTCTTGAAACGCCCGATTGAATGCTCATAGTTCGACCTAACATCAACTATAACCACATCCTGATCATCTTTCATCTTCACGAAATCAGCAGGCTCTAAATGTATTCCTGTTTTCTTTTCGGGATTAATAATGCCCGGATCACGAAGCCCGGAGTGAACAATTTCTGCCTTGTAACGGCAATGCATCTTAATAAATGAAGGTTCTTCAACATCATCAATCTTAAAATCGATTTTTGAGAAACGGGGATCAGCATGGAGCGTATTCATGTAAATTCTACAGGATTCAACTGTGCCCGAAACGGTTCCATTTAATCCTTCATCGGCAACAATAATTCTTCCGACAAGGTTCAGAGATTTACAAAACTGAAGATGATTGGATGCGAATTGTTCCGCATCTTCTATTCTACTATAACAATAGTAGAGAAGGGTCTGGTATTTTATCATAAATCATTGATACTGTTGCAAACAGCGTTTAATGCGATGCAAATATAAGGCTGCCAAACAAATTCTGCAAGTAGAATCCAGGCAAGCAAATCAGAATAAAATCTATAGGCCGGTGGCTATGCGGAATCCAAAGTCTGCTTTCTTTCCATTTAAATAAGACCAGCCATACAAGGCACGGAAATTCAGATATTTAATACCCAAATAGAATTCTGAATAAGAGTTGGTAGCTGGTGTTCCCAGGTAATTAAAACCAGCAAGCTCATTCAATTTTACTTTCCTTAAAAGCGGCAGTTTATTGAACAGAAAGCCTGAAAAGTTATGCTCAAAATGTCCTTCCAAATATTGATCAGCTGTGCTGAAATTATAATAATCAAGATATAAAAAACTATTCACCCTCGGGATATATCCAAGGGTTTGTGTACCCACAAAATGTTTATAATCAGTATAATATAAATTTCTATTATTTAAAAACTTACCTGCTCCCAGCCAGAAGGCTGAATGACCCAACAGGCCTAACTTTATATCGGTCTTTGTAAGATCGAGCGAGATCCGTGAATAATCCACATCCGACCCCAAAAATCCCTTTATCCCCTTTTCATAATTTAAACCTAGTAACGGATATTTTGATGGTCTGTAAAATTTACCTGAAGGGTAAGTAGCATAATCATTGCTAAACGCATAACTGGTCCTAAGCTTAATTTTAAATCCCTGATTTTCAGGAAACATTGGCAAATCTGAGCCCGGAACGAAAGGGTTATTCGAAGTAAATTCCCTTCTTGTCAAATCCCTGATTGTATAATCTGATTTATTTTGAAGTGGTCTCCGGTTTGAATATTCGACGCTTAAACTGGTTTGTACACTCCCAAATGGCTTTAAATAGGATAGATTTAAAAACCTTGATTCATAGAGCTTGAGCAAATTGCGCTCATAATATAATGAGTTGATCGAATTCCCCAACTGATTAATACTCTCCTGATCGCTCAGGTCCAAAACATCTGATCCGGTATTGAACATAAACCTGCCACTCTCCAGTGGAATAGAAGCAGAAAAACTTGTATAAAATTTCTCGCTGGACAGTCCATAGCGAACCTTTCCGGTATAACGCAGAAATTTGTTAGTCAGAGAGTCAATCTGCTTTGAATATGATACCCTATAATTTATTCCAAAACCTTCTACTGTATTGTAAAAAAGAGAATTGATCATTGATCCGAATTGATAATACTCCTTCTTAAATCTGTTCCGCGGATTATAACCAGTACCGATCAGAAAATTTAATGGTTTTAATTTGTTGTTAGCCTTATCCAGTGAATCAAGATATACTTTAGACTCTCGCCTCGTTGCCAAAGCCTCTTTTTTTACATAGTCAATTTGTTCTTCAGTTGTCAATGGAATTGGCCTCGCCTGCTTCCAATAAGCGGTATCTTTCTTATTTACTTCGTGGCTAATATTTAAAACCTCTCTGAAATCTTTAGGATTTAGTTCGGGATTCAGGTCATAGTTGTTGTAAAGTGCGATGTAATAGCCTCCAAATTTAAAGCCCAAAAAACCTCCGGAAAAATCGAAGCGAACTGAAGAGGGCATCCAGGTTTTAGCATTTACAGGAATAAACTCCTGTCTTATATTCAGGGTATCAACAAATTGAATATTTGCCTCCCTGGTCAGGTAAAGATCAGCGCTGTGTATTCTCCAGCTATCTTCAAGAATATAGACTACCCCTCTGAAAACCGGATCTGCCGAGCGTTTGGGTATCAGTTCGATCTTATTGATCATTTGACCATTCTCTATGCTGGTACCCAGCAATCTGTATCTGTAATAAAATAATGCATTATCAGCAATGGGCGAAACAAAGGGGCGTGCGCTCAGTCCCTCCATCTCCAAAAGATTCTGATAAAAATTGATTCCCATATCCGATGCACGGTTAAAGCTGAAAGCACGATTACTACCCGAAACCTTTGAGGAGATCATCACCTCTCTGTACTTTCCAGGCTGCATATAACTCAACTTTGATTCAGATTCAGACAAATAAAGGATTCCTTTACGGTTTGAATCTAGTCCGATTTGCTTTCCCAGATCATCGATATTTCTTCCCAGAAATTTCTTTGGCGCCCCGAGCAATTTCTGCATTCCCTTGATGTACACTTCTGCAGTGTATTCGTCGGTCTCATTTAAATAATAGTTTCTCTCTCTGATTGCATTCCTGATTACCTCATAAGCAGGGTCTTCTGAAAAAGCACGCACTACAACATCTTTGAGTTCATAAATCGCCCCGGTTAATATGACAGAAATAAACTGATCTGATTGCAAGTCAAGCTCCCGGGACTCCTGGCTAAAGCCAATAGCCTTAAATATTATCGTATGCTTTCCCGGATTTAATTTCAGCTGATATTCTCCCTCACTGTTTGCAGAGGTTCCTGTTGTGGTGTTCATTTCATAAACACTGGCAAAGGGTACTGGAAGTCCCTTAGGATCAGTTATTTTGCCTTTTAGAATAAACTTCTGGGCATATAAGCCCTGAGAAACTAATACAAACAACAGAAATACGAAAAGTGATCGCATGTATATTTTCTTGCAAAGATGGCAATAATATGAATAGGCGTTTAATTATGCCACAAATTTGACTTTAACATAGACTAGTTTTTAAAGGAGGAACATGAAAGTCTGCAGAATTTGTAATTTTACACTCTCAAACTGACCAATTATGTATAAAACGCTTCAACCGGTATTACAGAAAGAACTAGAGGGAATTGAAAAAGCCGGTCTTTATAAACGTGAACGTATAATTATTACCCCACAGGGTGCTGATATTAAAATTCAGGGCGGACAGGAGGTAATCAATTTCTGCGCGAACAACTACCTCGGACTGGCATCTCATCCTGAAGTGATTGAAGCCGCCAAAAAAGCACTCGACACCCATGGTTTCGGAATGGCTTCAGTCCGATTCATTTGTGGAACACAGGACATTCACAAAGAACTGGAAGAAAAAATTTCTAAATTTCTGGGGACAGAAGATACCATTTTATATGCAGCAGCGTTTGATGCAAATGGGGGTGTATTTGAGCCCTTATTTGATGAGCAGGATGCCATTATTTCTGATGCATTAAATCATGCATCAATTATTGACGGAGTTCGTTTGTGTAAAGCGCAACGCTTCCGCTATAATCATGATGACATGGCAGATCTTGAGGAAAAATTAAAAGAAACTCAACATTTACGCCACCGAATCATTGTAAGTGATGGATCTTTCTCTATGGACGGCACAATTGCCCAACTGGATAAAATCTGTGACCTGGCCGATCATTACAATGCACTTGTAATGATCGATGAATGCCATTCATCTGGTTTCTTGGGTAAAACCGGCCGCGGAACACATGAACATCATGGTGTGATGGGTCGTGTAGATATCATTACCGGAACTCTGGGAAAAGCATTGGGTGGAGCATCAGGAGGATTTACTTCAGGACCTAAAGAGGTGATTAATCTCCTTAGGCAACGCTCAAGACCTTATTTATTTTCAAACACTCTGGCGCCTTCAATTGTTGGGGCTTCAATTGCAGTTTTGGATTTACTTGAGAAAAGCACTGAATTACGTGATAAACTGGAAGAAAACACATTGTACTTCCGTGAAAAAATGACCGCGGCAGGTTTTGATATCAAACCGGGAACACATCCAATTGTACCGATCATGTTATATGATGCAAAACTTTCACAGGATTTTGCTGCAGAATTGCTAAAAGAAGGAATTTATGTAATCGGTTTTTATTTTCCGGTAGTGCCAAAAGATAAAGCACGCATAAGAGTACAGTTATCTGCTGCACATACTAGAGAACACCTTAACAAGGCCATTGCTGCGTTTATAAAGATTGGCAAGAAACTGGGGACGATATAATACCACGTATATTTTTTTGTATATTTGTACGTATAAACAAAAGGGTATGGCTAATACAAAATTAACGCTCAGCATGGAACCTGAAGTTGTGTATCGTGCTAAACAATATGCAAAAAAGAGACATATAAGCTTATCCAAATTGATTCAGGATTTTTTAGAAAATTCAATTGAGAGTGATAATTTAAAGGATGACCCGGATCTTAATATACCTAAAGAAATAGAAAAATTAAGAGGAATATTGAAAGGTCCTGATCTCTCAAAAAAACAGTTAAAGCAAATGAAGCTTGAGTATCTAAAAGAGAAACATGGCCTCTGAGAAACTTTTTATTGATTCAGATATTTTATTGGATTTGTTTTTTGACCGGAGGCCCTACTCAATATTTGCTACAAAGTTATTTGATATTGGCTTAAGAGAAAATTTTAGTTTATATACCTCTGCATTAGTCACAGCGAATTTATATTATATAATTTCAAAGCAGCAGGACAAGAATTCTGCAAATGAGTGTTTATCGATACTCTTAAAATATATTCATGTGCTGCCAATGGAGTTGGATGATGTTAAATATGGTTTAACAAATGTATTTGATGATTTTGAAGATGCAATTCAATACCACATTGCAAAAAAAAATCATTGCACAAAAATATTAACCCGTAATCTAAAGGATTATAAACATTCTAAAATACCTGTTTTAACAGCAGAACATTTTTTAAACAGTAAATTACAATGCAAGAAAAATTGTCCCAATACACATCAGAAATAAACTCATTTCAACCAAAAAACAATGATGAACTTGAATCATTCAGAATTCGTTTTCTGGGTACAAAAGGCATTTTAAAAGACCTTTTCGAGGAATTTAAAACAGTCTCCCCGGAAGATAAACGGGTTATGGGCAAGGTTCTGAATGAATTCAAGCAAATGGCTGAAGCCAAATATCAGATACTTAAAGAAAGTTTAGAGACTGTTGAGAAAAGTGCTGATTCTGAGCTTGACCTTACTCTTCCGGGAGAAGGATTCGAACTTGGTGCGCGCCACCCCTTATCTCTGGTTAGAAAAGAAATAATTGAGATTTTCAAAAAACTGGGATTCAATGTAGCTGAAGGTCCGGAGATTGAAGACGACTGGCATAATTTCTCGGCACTTAATTTCCCTGAAGAACACCCTGCAAGGGATATGCAGGATACTTTCTTTATTAAAAAAGGAGGAGAAAAGGGGGATATTGCACTTCGTACCCATACCTCATCTGTACAGGTAAGAATGATGGAAGCCGGAAAACCGCCATTCCGCGCTATTATGCCTGGCAGAGTTTACCGTAATGAGGCCATTTCAGCAAGGGCACATTGCTTTTTCCATCAGGTTGAAGGACTGTATATTGATGAGAATGTTTCTTTTGCCGACCTGAAACAAACCTTATTTCATTTTGTTCAGGAGTTATTTGGCGAAGGCACAAAAGTGCGGTTCAGACCAAGTTATTTCCCTTTTACAGAACCTTCGGCGGAAATGGATATTTCCTGTACTATTTGCAAAGGTGTTGGCTGCCAGTTTTGTAAATACAGTGGCTGGGTGGAAATCCTGGGCTGCGGCATGGTCGACCCGAATGTTCTGGAGAACTGCAACATCGATAGCAAAAAATATACAGGTTATGCTTTTGGTATGGGGATTGAAAGAATCACCAATCTGAAGTATCAGATCAAAGATCTCAGGTTATTTTCAGAAAATGACATCCGCTTTTTAAAGCAATTTCAATCAGAAATGATTTGATGAGAACAGGAATTTTAATAGTGCTCATTTCACTTTCTTTGCTTTCCTGCACAAAGGATGGCTTAGACCGGATTCCTGAAGCCTATGTAAATTATAGAATCACCATCCAGGAGTTTAATATTAAAAACAAAAATGGTTTGCTGCTGGTCAACAAGATGGATAATACAGGGGTTGCCGGATTGATTATTTACCGTCGGGCAGACAATGCTTATGTAGCATTTGATCGTTGCAGTTCTGTGAATCCTCAAAACAGATGTGCGGTAGTACCGGATGATCCAAACCTGACGGCTACAGATCCATGTAGTGGTGCAAAATTTTCATTATTTGATGGTTCACCCGTGAAAGCCCCGGCTAAGAGACCTCTTAAGGAATATAAAGTAATTATTAGTAATTTTGAAATCTCGGTATTGAACTGATATGGAAGTCGATAAGATTAAGGAAAGTATAAAAAAAGCAGCCCAGGATTTATTCCGAAAATATGGCTACCATAAAACCAGTGTAAATGAGATTGCCAAACGTGCCAAGATTGCCAAAGCAACTATTTACAAGTATTTTGAAAGCAAGGAATTACTGCTTCAGGCTATCCTGATGGAATATATTCAGCAAAGTGTTCACGAAATCATTCATAATTCATCAGAAGAGCTTGATGAGGAAGCTTATCTGAGTATGATCATCCTTAAAACCAGCCGCTTATCATATACTGTATGTAATGAATTTATTGGATGGGAATTTATACGTGAGTCGGCCAATTCACAGGAATTTCTGAAAACTTTATCTGATGATCTTGAGAATCTGCTTATCCAATCTTTCAATCAAACACAACTCTTTAAAGCTGATGATTATATAGAACGCCTTCGCTTTTTGATCAAAGCAAGTAAAAGTATCGTATTCTCATTTGCTTTCACCTCAGTCAGCGATTCTGATGTTCGCAAAAACTTTATATCCTTCCAGAAAGAAATTCTCCCCTATTTAGTTAAGGCTGCAGTCAAATAAGTCGCGGTTCCACCTGGCATTGTAGATTTAAAGTAAATTTAATATTAAACTACTATACCAATTTGGTTTTTGGTATAAATTTTAATATTTTGCTGATGTCAAAAACCAATTATCATCCATGAGCCGCGAAATTTTAATATTATCCGATTTAATTGATGAACTTTTTGAATTTTAAGGCCTGATTTATTACAGGATATTGTTTTCATAAAGCTAATCTGTCTGTTTTGAACCTGCTAAAAGCATGGTTCCGGTAAATCCTGTGTCAATATATTTCGCCAGCCCTTTCCTTAGATAAAAATCTTTAATTTTGCCGCTCATGAAAAAAATTCCGGCCGACAAAAAATTTTTGCAGAATATACAGGTAATCGACATTGCCGAAGAGGGTAAGGGTGTGGGTAAATCAGATGATCTGGTTATCTTCATTGATAAAGCTGTTCCAGGCGACATTGTAGATGTTGAGTTATTACGAAGAAAGAAAAAATTCTACGAGGGAAAGATTCAAAATCTTGTAAAGCCTTCTGAACATCGCACCGAGCCTTTTTGCGAGCATTTTGGCGTATGTGGCGGCTGTAAATGGCAACATCTCACTTATGAGGCGCAATTACAATTCAAACAAAAGAGTGTGAGCGATGCATTGCAAAGGTTGGGCAAAGTAGATGTATCTGATATGGAGCCTATTCTGGGCTCTGCCGAGTCGCGCTATTACAGAAATAAACTGGAGTATACATTTTCTGATAAACGCTGGCTGACCGATGGAGATATGCGTAACGCTGAAACCATGGAAATGAATGCGCTGGGTTATCACATTCCCGGCAGGTTTGACAAGATCCTTGATATAGATCATTGTTATCTGCAGGCTGATCCATCCAATGAGATCAGAAACAAAGTAAGGGAGTATGCACTTAAGGCAGGAATTTCATTTTACAACCTGAAAAATCATGAGGGCGCGCTTAGAAACCTGATCATTCGTACCTCAAGCACCGGTGAATTAATGGTGATTGTTGTGTTTGCCTATGCAGATGAAGAACAGATTGAGGGTATGATGAAATTCATAGCTTCTCAGTTCAAAAGCATCAACTCTTTACTGTACATCGTCAATCATAAGAAGAACGATACAATATTCGACCAGGAGATTCATATTTACGCCGGAGCAGATCATATTTTTGAGAATATGGACGGATTAAAATTCAAAATCGGTCCGAAATCATTTTACCAGACCAACTCTGCTCAGGCTTTTGAACTTTACAAAATAGCACGTGATTTCGCCAACTTTAAAGGTGATGAACTTGTTTACGATCTATATACCGGTGCGGGCACAATCGCCAATTTCATTGCAGGGAATGTTAAAAATGTTGTTGGGATTGAATATGTCCCTACCGCGATTGAAGATGCAAAAATCAACTCCGAAATTAACGAAATTAAAAATACCAGCTTTTTTGCCGGTGATATGAAGGATATCCTTAATGAGGATTTTATCAGCACCCATGGTAAACCCGATGTAGTAATCACCGATCCACCCCGCGCTGGTATGCATCCTGATGTTGTGAAGCGATTGCTGGAAATGGAAGCTGAAAAAATAGTTTATGTAAGCTGTAATGCAGCAACTCAGGCAAGGGATATTGAACTGCTCAAAGCAAAATATGAAGTAGGCAGAATCAAACCAGTGGATATGTTTCCGCATACCCAGCACGTTGAAAATGTGGTGCTGCTTACAATTAAAGGATAGATCATAACCCGGAGCATATTCTGCCTGGCATTTTAAATTAGATTGCAATGGAAATCAAAGACCTGCTAAATCCTGAAGAAAATACAGAAGGGAATAATAAAGCCAAGGAAAGTCCGCTGAAGAGTCTTGAAACTGATCTAAAGTTTTATAGCGAGTCGGTGAAAGAAGTAGCCATTGAAATAATGGTGGAAGGCATTTCAGAATTTCCGATTTTTGTGGCTCATCAGCATGAAGTAAAATTAGGCGAACCCATTCTGGACAGAAATGAACTGAATACCGGATGGAGCATTCATGCCTCCACAATTGAAGAATTTTCTGAAAAAGGACTTGTTCAACCCGATAAGAAAGAAAAGTTCATCAAACAATATAAAGATCCATACAAGTTCATGTGTGTATTTGTAATTGTTCCTGAAGGAGCTAATTTTATTTTCTTCCCTTATCAGTAGAATCCGCATTTACTTCTTAAATAAATTGAAGGAATAAATAGCAAGGTTTGCACAGGAATATGTAATTTGAATCGAAATTTGAGAACAAGATGGCTGTTAAAAAATTACTCATACTCAATAAAACACAGATTAAGCAGAAGATCGATCGAATGGCTTATCAGATTCTGGAAGATAACCTGAATGAAAAGGAAGTCGTTCTTGCTGGAATTATAGATCAGGGTTATATTATCGCCAAACGCCTGAAAAAAGTCATTGAAGCTATTTCAGAGATCAAAGTTACCCTGATGAAGATCGATATAGATAAAGACAGTTCCCACCTGCAGGCCAGTTCGGATATTGATATCAATGCAGTGAAGAATAAGGTTGTTATTCTGGTAGATGATGTACTTAACAGCGGCAGGACCCTTGCATACGGACTTGGAGTATTCATTGACATTCCTCTAAAAAAATTAAGAACACTGGTGCTGATTGACCGAAGCCACCGTAATTTTCCAATTTCCTCTGATTTTACCGGCCTGGAAATGTCTACACTCGTCAAAGAGCATATTGAGGTGGTTATGGATGATAAATCGAAGGATGATGCGGTTTATTTGAGTTAAGGCAACGCTTCACCCCAAATTCAAATAAAAAGATAAACGCTCGGCCGTCAGGTCACTCGCACTGACCACATATTTAGCCTGATTATAGAACACTTCACGCTCCTTAAGTTTGCTGCTTATAAAATCAATCAGCTCATTTCCCTTCAGGTGGCGGATCAGGGGGCGATCGGTTTTTGAATGCTCCAGGCGACTTGCCAAAGCCTTTGGCGATAAGGAAAGATAAGCTACCAATCCGTTATTGTTCATCCATTCCATATTATCCCCAAAGCAGGGTGCTCCGCCGCCTGTAGCGATGATAACATTTTCAGGAAATTCGGTTTTTTGCAAAATATCGCGCTCCAGCTCACGAAATGCGACTTCACCGTGCAGTTCGAAATAACTGACAATACTCATTCCTGCCTTAGTTTCAATTAACTTATCGAGATCGATGAATTCATATTTTAAATAACTAGCTAGTTTTTTTCCAATGGTTGTCTTTCCACTTCCCATAAATCCAATCAGGAATACCTTCATAAAATTCTTTCTCCTTAAATATTTGACCACAGAGTGAATAACATCTGCTATTGCATTGAGCTATTGATTATTAGACTATGTATTGTTTTGGGGAATAGGGAATGGAACTAAACGCTGTTACATTTCCTTTTTCACTATTTCCTGTTCCCCATTTCCAATTTCCAATTTCCTATTTCCCTTTTCCTATTCCCTATTCCACACTAAAATATCCCTTCGACAATTCATCATAGGATGGCAGATTACGAAAATGCCATTTATTGATAACTGTCCCATTTTTCAATAATAAGACCCCAGGATTTGCCCTCACCATACTTTTCAGGGGAATTGCATCCGCATAGAAAATCTCCATCACCAGTTTATTTTTCTTGCTGAATGCCTCTGCGTCCTGAGCTGAATTTGAAGTTAGAAAAACAGTCCGGATATTGAAGTTTTCTGCCGCGTTGATCGCAATTGCATTCAGATTGCCAATCCCAATCAAATCGGTTTTAGAAAGATCATAAGCCACAATCACCAGATTATAATATGGATTCTCGAGAATCTCAGTATTGTAATCAGTCCCCTGACTATCCGTAATTTTCAGATCTTTGATTTTAACTTCAAAGCCTTTACTAATCAGTTTACTTTCAGGATCTCCGGTAATTTCCCAATTCTTATCCTTCCAGATTCCTGTACTCAGATATTCCTTATCAGTTAAGGATTTTGTCTCGCCAGTAATCTTATTCTTTAAAGTATAGGTAATCTGATATACATCCTGTGGCGCTCCCGGAGGCATGATCATTAATGAAGGGATATTATTCCCAATTTTATACGGCAGAAAATCAAGAATTGGCAGAAAGTTATAGGTATACAAGCCAAATCCGAGGGATATCAGTACAATGAATCCCAATATCCAATTTTGAGCCCTTTCACTGCTGATCAAAGGCATGATCTCAGTTCGCTTATTATAGATATACAGAATCATAATCAGCAAAACTATATCCTTTGAGAAAGACTGCCATGGAGTCAGTGGAATAGCATCCCCAAAACAACCACAGGACGTAACCACCTCAAAAAAAGCCGAATAGAAGGTAAGAAAGGTAAAGAAAATGATAGTTAACAATAAGCCTGAAGCGACATTTCGGGAACGGATGCCAAGCAGCAGCAGTGCCCCGAGAACAATTTCAATGGTACAAAGCAAAATTGCAAATACTGTTGCATAATCATTCAGAAAGGCGATGTGAAAAACTTCAAAATACTCCTGTAGCTTATAGCCAAAGCCAAGCGGATCATTCGCTTTGATCAGTCCTGAAAAGATAAAGAGTAATCCAACAATTGCTCTCAGCAAATTTAATAAGGCCTTCTTCATTAAACTAAAAATCAAGGTATATAAATCAGGGAGGACCGAAATTTAATCCGCCCTGTCGGAACCGGTTTCTTAAAGCCCGAGTTTGATCAATGCAAAGACTGAATAATTGAGCATATCCTGGTAATTTGCCCTGACACCCTCCGAAGCCAGTGTCTGTCCGGCATTATCCTCAATCTGCTTTACTCTGAGGATTTTCATTAATATAAGATCAGTCAATGAACTGATTCGCATATCCCGCCATGCCTCGCCGTAATCATGGTTCTTGGCAAACATAAGTTCTTTAGTCTCATTTACCCTTTTATCAAAATACATCTCAACTTCATCAAGAGGAAGTTCCGTTCTATCATCGTTTTCGAGATCCATCTGCATCATCGCAATGATACAATAATTAACTATCCCAATATACTCTGAAGTAATATCCTCGCCCACTTTCGAGACCTTCTTTTCTTCAAGAGTCCGGATTCGCTGAGCCTTGATAAAAATCTGGTCAGTTATGGATGATATCCTGAGAATACGCCAGGCAGTCCCATAATCGCTACTTTTCTTTAGAAAAAGTTCTCTGCAAACTTTGATGACATTATCGTATTCTGCTGAAGTTTTATTAATCAAAGCCTTAATTTTTTATTTGTTAGAACCATGAATTAATCGGTATTTTGCCAATACATGGCGGGTAAAAATACAGTTTTTCAGCAAAAATCAACGTTAAATGTTCGGGGAACACTCCTCGATCTTTCAAAACCCCAAATAATGGGTATCCTGAATCTCACACCAGATTCATTTTACGACGGAGGCAGAAATAACAATCTCATTAATGCGCTTAAAAAAACTGAACAAATCTTGTCGGAAGGAGCAGACCTGATAGATATTGGGGCATATTCATCCCGGCCAGGTGCAGAGCATATCTCTGAAGAAACAGAATCAGAGCGTTTGATACCTGTTTTAAGGGCTATTGTTAGTAAATTCCCGGATGCCATACTTTCAATTGATACCTTCAGATCCGGAATTGCCAAAATAGCGGTGAATGAAGGTGCTGCAATTATCAATGATATTTCAGCAGGATCGATGGATAAGGAGATGTTTCAAACCATCGCAAAGCTTGGTGTACCATACATTATGATGCACATGAAAGGGACTCCTCAAACGATGTCATCACAGAATGATTATGAAGATATTACAACAGAAGTCTGTCAATACTTTGCCTCCAGAATCCAAAAATTAAGGAATTTGGGAGTCAATGATCTGATTGTTGATCCGGGTTTTGGTTTTGCAAAAAACCTGGAGCAGAATTATGAACTTCTGGCTAATCTGGAACAATTAAAATCGACCGGGCATCCGGTTCTTGCAGCACTTTCACGTAAATCGATGATCTATAAACTGCTGGAGACCGATGCTGAACATGCCCTGAATGGCACAACCGCAGCTAATACAATCGCACTGATAAAAGGAGCAAATATACTCCGCGTTCACGATGTTCAAGCAGCCACTGAAGCCGTTAAAATTGTTAACCAACTAAATTATCATCAATAATCAGGAAATTTAAATTCATACCGATTTCTCTATACTCTACACCAAGTATCCAACCAAATCGCAATTATTATTTACATTTATAGAATGGAAGGATTTGACTTTAGTTTCCTTAATCTTCGCTTTCTGGATCTCCTGGATATTGTACTGGTTGCACTTATTATTTATTACATATACAACCTGATCAGGGGAACAATTGCGCTGAATATATTGCTCGGACTGGTGATCATTTATGCTGCATACATTCTGGTAAAGCAGGCACAAATGCGACTACTAACTGAATTACTGGGAGCATTTGTAAGCGTAGGCTTTATCGCTTTGATTGTGGTATTCCAGCAGGAGATCAGGCGTTTCCTCCTGCTCATAGGACGAAATGCATCATTGCAGAAAAACAAGGCCTGGTGGTCCTTTCTTTTTGGCAGGAAAGAGATTGTTAAAAATAATTCGATCCGCATCAAACCGATCATTGATGCCTGCAAAAGTCTTCAAAAGAGCCGGACAGGTGCTTTAATTGTATTTGCTAAATACTTTGATGAACAATTTTACCAGAATAGCGGAGAAATTATTGAAGCAAAAGTTTCCAGGCGACTACTGGAAAGCATATTCCAGAAAACGAGTCCGCTACATGATGGAGCAGTAATTATCTCTGAAAACCGCATCAAATGCGCCAGCAGTATCTTACCTCTTACAGAAAACGATAAGCTGCCACCACAATTCGGACTTAGGCACAGGGCAGGAATAGGGATTACTGAAATGAGTGATGCAGTTGCAATAATCGTATCTGAAGAAACCGGGGAAATTTCCTATGCCAAGCAAGGGCGGGTCAGAATGAATTTAAGTTTTTCGGAACTGGATAAGCTTCTGAATAAGGATTATTAAAAATTCAGACAAAAAAAATCCCGCATTTAGTGCAGGATTTAATAGAGAACTTTACTCTGATCAGCAATAGTGATCAAATGCCTGTTGAAGATTATCCGCAATCATCTGTGCCGGACGTCCTTCAATCTGGTGCCGCTCAATCATATGAACTAGTTTACCGTCCTTAAATAATGCAATTGCAGGGGAAGAAGGGGGGTAAGGCAACATAAATGCCCTGGCCGTATCAACAGCATCTTTTTCCATTCCTGCAAAAACGGTTACAAATTTATCCGGGTGTTTTTCATGCTGTACTGAAATCCTGGCAGCAGGACGTGCATTAGCAGCCGCACAACCACAAACAGAATTCACCATGACCAATACCGTCCCGTCTGATTTTATGGCTTGTTCAACTTCCTCAGCAGTTCTCAGATCCTGAAAACCTGCATTTACAAGTTCCTGACGCATTGGAGCAACTAAATATTCTGGATACATATCTTAATTAAATTAATCAGTAAAAATTGAATTATACACAAAGTTAAGTATTTACAAATGATATGATGAAATTTGAAATCGTTTGACGTTTAGATTACTAAGGGAGTTGTAAGTTATAAGTTGTAGGTTATAAGTAAACAAACTGTACGGTTTACTGTCTCGACATCAATGCATGAAGCCTAAGTTAAATAAACCGGATTGAAGCGATAGCTTTTGGCTAATGCAATCTTTACATTAAACTAAATTTAAGAGCCAAAACTTAAGCGAAGAGCCGGACAGGTGAGACAGAAGAATCCTAGGCCCTGCTTTCCAAAAACTCCATAAGGCACATTACCAATAAATATCATTCGATCTTAAATACAGCCCTTTACCCTTTTGAATTGACCAAAGTATAATTACCTTTGCGAACATTTCTTCTTAAAATAAGAAATATATAATTATCCATTTATCGTGCGTTAAAACGCACTTAAAACACAAACTATGTCATCAGTAGAGACAAATTATGTTCCTTACAAAGTTAAGGACATTTCATTAGCAGAATGGGGCCGTAAAGAGATCGGTCTTGCTGAAGCAGAAATGCCAGGATTAATGGCACTTCGCGAAGAATTTGGTGCATCAAAACCTCTTAAAGGTGCACGTATTGCAGGCTGTTTACACATGACCATCCAAACAGCTGTTCTAATTGAAACTCTTGTTGAGTTAGGAGCTGAAGTTACCTGGTCATCATGTAACATTTTCTCAACCCAGGATCATGCTGCTGCTGCAATTGCTGCTGCAGGAATTCAGGTTTATGCCTGGAAAGGTCTGAATGAGGAGGAATTTGACTGGTGTATTGAGCAAACCTTACATTTCGGTCCAGATCGCAAACCATTAAACATGATTCTTGATGATGGTGGTGATTTAACTAATATGGTATTTGACAGGTTCCCTGAACTGATTGCTGGTATCAAAGGTCTTTCTGAAGAAACAACTACTGGTGTTCACCGCTTATATGAGCGTATGAAAAACGGAACATTGCACTTACCTGCAATCAACGTAAATGATTCAGTTACCAAATCTAAATTTGACAATAAATATGGCTGCCGTGAGTCATTGGTTGATGCGATCCGTCGTGCAACTGATGTAATGATGGCTGGTAAAGTTGCTGTTGTTTGTGGTTATGGCGATGTTGGTAAGGGTTCAGCAGTTTCTTTAAGCTCTCAGGGAGTTCGTGTAATTGTAACTGAAATTGACCCTATCTGTGCTTTACAGGCAGCAATGGAAGGTTATGAAGTGAAGAAATTAGCAACAGCAATTAAAGAAGCAGATATTGTGGTAACAACTACCGGTAACTGTGATATCGTTCGTGGCGAGCATTTCCTTGCTTTAAAAGACAAAGCTATCGTTTGTAATATCGGCCATTTTGATAACGAGATCGACATGGCTTGGTTAAACGAAAACTACGGCAATACTAAAGTTGAAATCAAACCACAGGTTGATAAATATACCCTGAATGGTAAGGATGTGATCGTACTTGCTGAAGGCCGTTTAGTGAATTTAGGATGTGCAACAGGACACCCTTCATTCGTTATGTCCAATTCATTCACTAATCAGACTTTAGCTCAGTTAGAGCTTTGGACAAACACTGATAAGTATGAGAACAAGGTTTATGTTCTTCCAAAATACCTGGATGAAAAAGTAGCCCGTTTACATCTTGCAAAGATTGGCGTTGAACTTGAAACATTAGATCAGCATCAGGCTGATTATATTGGTGTTCCTGTTGAAGGTCCTTTCAAAGCAGACACTTACAGATACTAATAATTGAACGCCTTATGGCGTACAAACAAAAAGCCCTTTCGATTATTCGTAAGGGCTTTTTTATTGCCGAAAACTCAGACTTTAGGGTTATCTGCGCGTAATCTTCCACTGGTGCCGCGACCGAATAAATTCAACTGGGTAGTGGCTTAGGCAATGGATGAAATTCGATTTTTGGTTGGCTGAATCCTTACTTTCTGAAAAGCAGAGTCTCTGGTTCTTTGATTCTGCTAGTCCTGTGCTCTGCTTTAGTTTTTTGCAAATAACTGGTAAATACAGAAAAATTTACCGCTGGCAAAAAAGCTAACGCGGCCGCCCCAATAGGTTTATTTTACAAAGGCCTGTGTGGCCAGGTTAGGATAGTCTATCACAATTTATCTATCTTTGAATCAGTTGCTGAATTCATATTTAGTGCTGCTTAATAATACTATGACACATCTATCAGTTAATATCAATAAAATAGCTACACTTCGTAATTCAAGAGGTGGCAATAACCCTGATCTGATTAAAGTTGCACTGGATGCTGAACGATTCGGAGCGGAGGGAATTACAGTTCATCCACGTCCTGATGAAAGACATATCCGCTATCAGGATGTATTCGACCTGAAAAAGGTGATTCAAACTGAGTTTAATATTGAGGGTAATCCCAAAGAAAAAAAATTCGTTGAGTTGGTTTTAGCCAATAAGCCAGCACAGGTTACATTGGTGCCTGATGCTGAGGGTCAGTTAACATCCAATCATGGTTGGGATACGATCAAACATCAGGGCTATCTTAAAGATATTATCGCTGAATTTAAATCCGAAGGCATTCGTGTATCCATTTTTGTTGATCCTGCAGAAGAAATGGTTGAAGCTGCGGAGCGTACAGGAACAGATCGCATAGAACTTTACACTGAATCGTATGCCAGTAATTATCATGCCGATAAGGAATTTGCCATTAAACCCTATATTGCAGCTGCCAGGATTGCCAATAAATTGGGTCTGGGTATAAATGCAGGCCATGATCTTGATTTGCATAATTTAAATTACTTTTCAAAAAACATTCCCGGATTACTCGAGGTGAGTATCGGACATGCACTTATTTGCGACGCTCTGTATTTAGGTTTGGAAAATACAATCCAAATGTACCTGAGGGCACTAAAGAATAATTAATTTCATAAGCGGCACTATTCCTTGAGTATGATTCAAACACTGGACATTGATAAATTTCTGCAACTTGCCGAAACTATCCCGGTGATTGATGTCAGAACCCCGCTTGAGTTTGCTCATGCACATATTCCGAATGCTCATAATCTTCCCATTTTTTCTAATGATGAGAGGGTTCAGGTAGGTACAACATATAAGCAAAAAAGTCGTGAAGCTGCAATTCTGCTTGGATTTGATCTTACCGGTCCAAAATGGTCAGGTTTTATTAAGCAGGCTCTTAAAATTGCTCCTCAAAAAAAAATCCTGATCCATTGCTGGCGTGGAGGTATGCGTAGCGGCGCAATGGCCTGGGCATTAAATCTTTATGGTTTTGAAGTATTCCTTCTTGAAGGAGGTTACAAAAGGTACCGTAACTGGGTACTCGATCAATTTAAAGAAACTTATTCCATACTTATTTTGGGCGGGATGACGGGCTCCGGAAAAACAAAGACCCTCAATCAGCTCAAAGATTATTCCCAGCAGGTTATCGATCTTGAAGATCTTGCGCAACATCAGGGCTCTTCCTATGGATCTATGGGTCAGCTCAATCAGCCCGGTCAGGAGCAGTTCGAAAATTTACTCGCGCGTGAGCTGAATAAAATTGACAAAAACACTCCGCTTTGGCTGGAGGATGAGAGTTTGTCGATAGGTCGGTGTTTCATTCCCAATCCCATTTTCCATCAGATGCGCCTTGCTCCTGTGATGAAAATCATAGTACCATTTCAGGAGAGAGTCGATTTTCTGGTAAAGGAATACGGAGTACTTGACAAAGAGTTCTTGATTGAAAGTACCTTGCGAATCGGTAAAAGACTTGGCCCAGAACAAACCCGTGATGCGATTCTGGCAATCAGAGAAAACCGGATGGATGATTTTATAAAAATTGTACTGGTCTATTATGATAAAACCTATGCCAATGGGCAGGGAAAAAGGGAAAAAGAAAGTATCCATATCATTCAATGCAGCAGTACAGATGCGGAAGAAAACTGCAGACTACTCTTGAATCACGTTAAATCAGAAAGTTTAAATAATGTAGATATTGAGTCTTAATTATTTTAAATTAAATAGCATCATAAATATCTCAACCCGATAGTTATCGGGTCTCAATACTCATTACTCACTACTCATTTATATGAACCCCGAAGAAATAAAATTAACCCAATATTCACATGGTGCAGGCTGTGGCTGTAAAATTAGTCCGGCAGTATTAGACATTATTCTGCACAGCCCAATTACTCATTTGGCCGACCCTAACTTACTGGTAGGAAATAATACCAGAGATGATGCAGCAGTACTAGATCTTGGAAATGGGAATGCACTCATTTCAACAACGGATTTTTTTATGCCAATTGTGGATGATGCCTACGACTTTGGCAGGATAGCCTCGGCCAATGCCATCAGCGATGTTTATGCGATGGGTGGAAAGCCAGTACTTGCTATCGCTATATTAGGATGGCCGATCGATAAATTATCGCCCGAAGTTGCACAAAAAGTACTCGAAGGTTCCAGGGCAATTTGTACTGAGGCCGGTATAACTCTCGCCGGTGGACATAGTATCGATTGCCCTGAACCCGTATTTGGTCTGTCTGTCAATGGCATTGTAGATATTAAACATTTAAAGCAAAACTCTACTGCACGAGCAGGATGCAAACTTTATCTAACCAAAGCACTTGGAGTAGGAATCCTGACCACGGCACAAAAAAAGGGAATTCTAAAACCTGAACACGCAGCCATTGCCCCAAAAAGCATGTCGATGTTAAATAAAATTGGTGAAACTCTGGGCAAATTGGATTATGTAAAAGCAATGACAGATGTTACAGGCTTCGGATTACTCGGGCATCTTTCAGAAATGTGTGAAGGCAGTAATTTACAGGCTGTTATTGAGTTTGACAAAGTTCCAAAAATTGAGGTGATTGAAGAATACCTTGATCAAAATTCAGTCCCGGGAGGCACTAACAGAAACTGGAACAGTTACGGTCATAAAATTGGTTCAGGCAGTACAACGCTGACCCGAAAAACCACAATCCTTGCTGATCCTCAAACCAGCGGGGGGCTGCTGGTTGCCGTAGAAGAATCTAAAACCGCGGATTTTGAAGAAATTCTTCGGTCAAATGGCATTCCCGAATCAAATATTATATGTTTCGGGTCGTTAAGAGAGAAGTCCGGAAATTATCTGGTAGAAATAATTTAAAGGAGTATAGCTTCTATGGCTTAAGTATGATTTACTCCGGATTTGATTATCTTTAAGAAACACGATTATGAAAAAAACAGTTTTCTATTTATTCATTGCTTTGGGATTCCTGTTCATCAGCGGATGCGGGACTGAAACAACCATCAATGATGACGAGGCGGCATCGGTGATCTCAAATTATCTGGATGAAAATCCAGAATATAAAACAGCCAGTTTCAATTTTGGTGAAATGAAATTCCGTCAAAATAAAGATCAGGAGGAGCTAAATAAGTACAAAGAGCTGGAAGAGTCGGGGTACATTACGATGGATGTGCAGGAACAAAAGAAGGTTTTCCTTTCCAAAGACAGTTCATTTGTCTATCTGATCAAATTAACTGAGAAATCAGCACCTTTTGTTCTTGAACAGGGTAATGATAAAGCAAAGGTTAAGACTATCATTTATGAGATGGACAATGATAAGCCTGTTAATTTTGTGAAAACCAATGACAATTCTGCAAAAGTGACAGTAACTTTAGTGAAGGCTGAAACAGACTTCTATCCTTTTGACAACAACAAAGGTTCAAACAGTGAGTTTATTACAAAAACCTATAAACTCAAACATAAGAAAGATGAAGGCTGGGTCGTTTCCGCTGAAAAATAAATATCAAAAAATGTTGAAAATCAATAGCATTTAGCTTTTTTAGAGCAAAAATTGGCCATGTAAGTTATTGCCGGTTTTATTTCTGGCAAATTATTATTGCAATTAAATAATGTGCTGAAAATCCTTATTTTTGCCTCATAAAAACTCCCCTCTTTTTAATGAAGCTTAATATAGATTATCAGGAAAAATTTGAGCAGCGTCATATTGCTCCGAATGAGCAGGACACAGCAAAAATGCTAAGCACCATTGGTGTGAATTCCATTGACGAATTAATCAGTCAAACAGTACCTCCAAATATCAGATTGAAAAATAATCTGAACCTGCCGGCAGCAAAGAGTGAAGCAGATTACCTGAATGATCTGAAACAAACAGCCTCTAAAAACAAGGTTTTCAAATCGTACATCGGTCAGGGTTACCATGATGTAATTGTTCCGGGTGTCATTCAACGTAATATCCTCGAAAACCCGGGATGGTATACCCAGTATACACCCTATCAGGCAGAAATTGCACAGGGGCGTTTACAGGCCCTGTTGAATTTTCAGACCATGGTGATGGATCTCACCGGAATGGAAATCGCAAATGCTTCTCTTCTGGATGAAGGAACTGCCGCTGCTGAAGCAATGTTTATGCAATACAGCCTTAGAAAGAATGAGAATGCAAAGGTATTTTTTGTCTCGGAAGAGGTTTTGACGCAGACTATTGACATCCTTCAAACCCGCGCTGCGCCTTATGGAATTCAGATACTTATCGGCAGCCATGAAACAGTAAATCTGGATGAGACAATGTTCGGTGCTATTGTTCAATACCCTGCAGCTAAAGGTCAGATTTATGATTATTCAGATTTTGCAGGCAAAGCCCATGAGAAAGGCATAAAGCTTACAGTAGTTGCCGATATCATGGCCCTTGCTTTATTAAGTCCTCCGGGAGAATGGGGTGCCGATATTGTAGTTGGCTCAAGCCAGCGCTTTGGTATTCCAATGGGTTTTGGCGGACCTCATGCCGCATTTTTTGCTACTAAAGAGGAATATAAGCGTTCTTTACCGGGCCGGATAATTGGGGTAACCATTGATAGTGCCGGAAACTATGCACTGCGTATGGCACTTCAAACCCGTGAGCAGCATATCAGAAGAGATAAAGCAACCTCAAATATTTGCACCGCACAGGCACTGCTGGCAATCATGGCAAGCATGTATGCAATATACCATGGTCCTAAAGGAATTAAGCAGATTGCTGAACGTATCCACGGACTAAGTGTATTCTTATCACAGGCCCTTAAGACTCTTGGATATAAACAGGAAAATAATTTTTTCTTCGATACCATTAAATTGGAATTGGGAGACCTCATCAACCCTATTCATGCAGAAGCGCTTAATAATGAAGTAAACCTGAACTATGAAGGTTCTTTGGTTAGCATAACACTTGACGAAACAACTACTCCCAATGATGTTCTGACAATCATTCGCTTCTTTGCAAAAGTTATGGGTAAAAATGCTCATGAACTGGATTTGGATGGAATTAAATCAGGGATTAGCAGTCATATTCCTTCCCGGTTACAACGTGAATCTGATTATTTAACTCATCCGGTATTTAACTCGTATCATTCTGAGCATGAAATGCTCAGATATATTAAGTCACTGGAAGCAAAGGATCTTTCGCTTTGCCATTCGATGATTGCATTAGGTTCTTGTACTATGAAGCTCAATGCCACAACAGAAATGGTCCCTGTTACCTGGGCAGAATTCAGCAAGATTCATCCATTTGCACCTGCCGATCAGGTTGGAGGATACATGCAGATCTTCGATGAACTGAATAAATGGCTGAGTGAAATAACCGGTTTTGCCTCTATGAGTTTGCAGCCCAATTCTGGTGCTCAGGGTGAGTATACCGGACTTATGGTTATTCGCGCATATCATTTAGACAGAGGCGATACTCATAGGAATATTGCCTTGATTCCTTCTTCGGCTCATGGAACAAACCCTGCATCAGCAGCCATGGCAGGTATGAAGATCATAATCGTTAAATGCGACGAAAGAGGTAATATTGATGTAGCCGACCTGAAAGCGAAAGCTGAAGAACATGCTTCTGATCTTTCTTGTCTGATGGTAACTTATCCTTCAACACATGGTGTATTCGAAGAATCGATTATCGAGATCTGTGAAATCATCCACAAGAACGGGGGACAGGTTTATATGGATGGCGCAAACATGAATGCTCAGGTTGGACTAACCAGTCCGGCAACAATCGGAGCCGATGTTTGTCACCTTAATCTCCATAAAACATTTTGTATCCCACATGGTGGTGGTGGACCAGGAATGGGCCCAATAGGTGTAGCAAAACATCTGGTACCTTTTTTACCAGGACATGCTGTAGTTCATATGGGTAATGAAAAATCAATTTCTGCGGTTTCATCAGCACCATGGGGATCAGCCTCAATTCTACTGATATCACATGCATATATTGCTATGATGGGCGGCGAGGGATTGACAAATGCAACCAAATTCGCGATTCTGAATGCCAACTATATTAAAGCCCGGTTAGAGAATTCTTACCCGGTTCTGTATTCGGGAAGTCAGGGCCGCTGTGCACATGAAATGATCCTGGATTGCCGTGCTTTTAAGGCACTCGGTGTAGAAGTTACCGATATTGCCAAACGACTGATGGATTATGGTTTCCATGCACCAACAGTGTCATTCCCGGTTGCAGGCACGGTCATGATCGAACCAACAGAATCAGAACCTAAACATGAACTGGACCGTTTTTGCGATGCAATGATTGCTATCCGGGCTGAAATATCAGAAGTTGAAATCGGTAAACAGGATGCAGTTGATAACCCTCTGAAAAATGCACCCCATACAGCTTCTGTTGTGACTGCAGATGATTGGACACATCCTTACTCCAGACAAACTGCCGCATTTCCTTTGCCTTATGTCGCTGCCTATAAATTCTGGCCGTCAGTCGGCCGGGTTAATGATACTCATGGCGACAGGACACTAATTTGTTCATGTCCTCCAATAGAATCATATGCAGAGGAAGTAGCATAATCTTATTCTTTTCAACTCTTTATACTAAGAATACCCTGCCCAAAAGCAGGGTATTTTTATTTAATTATATTTATTGCTCTCGTGTTAAATTTATTAACCGTAAAACAATTTTTTAAAATTTTCGTAAAAAATCCTGTGAGAGAAACACGAATTGACAGACCCGGAGCAATATTCTTATATTGTGAAATTAACTGCTTGAAAATCAGTAAATTTAAACTTGATTGATTTCCCAGTGGAAGAGTAATTAATGAGTATCAAAATGAAAATAAATTTTCATTTCCTAGTACAATATACTGCTCTGATATTGCTATGCCTGATTTTTCCTCTACAGACTATTTCTCAAGAATTAAAACCTATAAAACTTCAGCTAAAATGGCTGCATCAATTTCAATTTGCTGGTTATTATGCCGCAAAAGAAAAGGGCTTTTATAAAGATGCAGGCTTCGATGTTGAAATATTACAAGGCAATGCTTTAAATCCACCTGTAGATAATGTACTGAAAGGTAAAGCCGATTTCGGTGTCACCGGATCTGATATCTTGAACTCCTTCATCAATAAAGAACCGGTAGTAGTAGTTTCCGTTATTTTTCAGCACTCTCCATACATCTTCATGACCTTGTCGGAAAGGAATATCAGTTCTCCGTCAGATCTAGCTGGAAAGTCAATTATGGTATCCGAAGATCAGGGAGGTAGTTTATTAAAAGCCCTGTTATTAAACGAGGGAATTCCAAAAGACTCTGTAAACATTATTAATCACAGCTGGCAAATCCAGGATCTTATCAAGGGAAAAGTTGATGCGCAAAGCGCCTACATTACTGTTGAACCACAGCTTTTACGTAAAATGGGACATGAAGTAAGCATAATCAATCCCATGAATTATGGTATCGACTTTTATGGCGACCTCCTTTTCACTACAGTTAAGATGGCAAATAGCCACCCCAGGACTGTTGAAAAATTCAACGAAGCAAGTTTGAAAGGCTGGCAATATGCAATGAGCCACCCTGAAGAAATTACAGAATATATACTTGGGCTACCTGGCGTAAAGAGTCGGGGTATTAGCAGAGAGCAATTGCTTTATGAAGCCGGTGAAATGAATAAATTGATTCTTCCCGAACTTGTTGAGATTGGACATATGAATCCCGGACGCTGGCAGAACATGCTCAATATATATAAGCAACTCGGACTTGCAGATAAGGATGTAACAATCGAAGGTTTATTGTTCAGGTCTTCGAGCACAAAAAAAGTGCAATATTTCGACTATTTGCTCTACGCAATCGGAGTGGCAGGATTTCTATTTATAATAAATATAATCGGTAACTGGCGCTTGCGGAGACAGGTATTAAAAAGAACTGCAGACCTTCAAACTGAGATCATTAATCGAATAAAGGCAGAACAACGTTTGGAGATCGCAATAGAAGCGGCTGGACTTAGTATCTGGAGCAGGGATCTGGATACAGATAAAGTGATTTATGACCGAAACTGGTTCCAAAATCAGGGTATCGACCCGGATGTATTTTTAGAATATGATATCCTTCTGAGTGCTATTCATCCCGATGACCTTGAAAATGTGAAACAGGCTACAACCTATTTAAGAGAAGGAAAAAATTTATATAATAACCTGACTTATCGCATTAAAACTATTCATGGCGATTGGAAATGGATTCTTTCTTTCAGCAAAATGATCAGTTCGAATGGTAGTGCAAGAAAAAATGTAGTTGTAGGCTCTTTACTGGATATCGACTTCATTAAACAAAAGGAGATTGAATTGCAGGGAATCACTAAAGAACTCAGCAAGAAAAACAATGAACTTGAAAAGTTCGCGTATATCACTTCTCACAATCTCCGTGCCCCCGTAGTAAATCTTATAAGTCTGACAGAGCTACAGCAGGAGAGCAACCTCTCTCAGGAGCTTCAGGACGAGATCCGCCAGAGTATTCATGAATGTGTAAGGCAATTAGACAATACCTTGAATGACCTGGTAGAAATCGTAGCCAGCCAATCAGGAAAATCGGTAAAAAGTGAAGACCTGAATCTTCAAACTGAGCTTAATATGGTGATTAAAACGATAGAAAACCAAATCAGGAGCTCTGGTGCAAAAATAGAAGTAAACTTTGCAAATGATTTAAATATCCATTTCCCGAGACATTACCTTCATAGTATATTGCTTAATCTGTTCACCAATGCGATTAAATACAAATCCAAAGACAGGAATCTGGTGATCTCATTAAAAACACGTGAAGGCAAGGATTTTACCCAACTTTTCTTTAGTGATAACGGAATAGGCATAAATCTTGATAAATACGGAAATAAAATCTTTGGCCTATATCAGCGATTTCATTCCAATATTGATGGGAAAGGTCTGGGATTATACATTATCAAATCACAGATTGATGCTATGGATGGAAAAATTGAAGTTGATAGTTTGCCTGATGTAGGCACAACTTTTTGCATCTATTTCAAAAATCACAAAAACACTTTGTCTTAATGTCAGACTCAGGTAATTTATAAGTGACAGTTCCTTAAACAGATAAACAAAAATATATTTAGAATATATTTATAGGAATTGATCAATTAATTAATGAAAAAAAAATGAAGAAACTATTCTCTTTTACAATCCTTTTGGCAGCAACCATCCTTATGATGGCATTTAACCCAATTAAAGAAGATGTTTACACAGTTGACACAGCAAACTCCTCAATCGGATGGTCAGCGAAAAAAGTTGGTGGTGGCCATACCGGAACAGTAAAAATCACAGAAGGAAGCCTGGTTTATAATGGAAAATCTTTGCAAAAAGGAGTGTTTCTTATGGACATGTCCAGCATTACCTCAGATAATGCCCGGGTTACAACCCATTTAAAATCACCGGATTTCTTTTCAGCCGAAAAAAACCCAAGCTCAAAATTTGAGATCACAAAAGTTTCTGCAGCCGGAAAAGAACGTGTAAACATTACCGGAAATCTAACAATCAAAGGAATTACACATCCACTGACATTTCCTGCAACTGTTAAACAAGGTAAAGATGTGGTAGTGGCTGTGGCATCAGGCATCAGGGTTGACCGCACAAAATATGATATCAAGTTTCGATCAAAAACCTTCTTCGGTGATATTGGCGATAAAGCAATTGATGATGAGTTTGAGCTGAACATTAATCTGACAGCAAAGAAAAATTAGATCAGAACAAAGAATAAGGAATAAGGAATAAGGAACAAAGACAAGTTTGGTTAATTAACTTTGAGATTACTAAATGTCAAATGAATGCCTAATAGTCTTTGTTCCTTGTTCTTTATTCTAAACTACTAAGTCTCAATTGAACCCGAATTCCGTCCTGGTTCTTGATACTTGATACTCAATACTTCTAAACTATTCTGAACGCTTCATTCTCAAATGCTACTTTCGCAATGGCCTTGCTTTTAGCATGATAGAATAAACAATTCCAGTGCTCTTCAGCGGCCCGTTTCCCGTATTCCTGTCTTAATTCCATAGATTTTCTGCCATCAAAATCATATTTGGCAATAAATTTTCTTAACAATTGCTCAGGCTCAGGAAGAATATCTGCACCAAAGAATATGGTTTCTTCATCCTCCCTGATCAGGAATACCTGATGATATTCGCAATGACCTCCAGTTAGTTCAAAGGCTATCTCCCTGTTAAATTGTCCGCTTCCTTCAATAAAGTGTACTGAACCACTGCGTTGAACAAAATCAAAAATCTCTGTTTTGTAAGATAATGATGGTTTACTGTAGGCTGCTTCCCACTCCCCTCTTTGGATGACATATTCGGCGTTTGGAAAACTTAATGACAGCTTACCATCTGCATGATTGATCATTCCACCAGCATGATCGAAATGCAAATGCGACATCAGAACCAGACTGACATCAGCAGGATCGTAGCCCGCGCGCCTTATATTCTCATGAATAATTAGCTCACCCTGCTCATTATGAAAGCCAAGACCAGTATCCAGAATAATCAGATCATTCCCGGTTTCAACCAGAAAAGGCTGCACATAAATAAACAGTGAGGCAGGCCGGTCTTTGGGATTATGAATTGCAGGATCAAATGGAATAAATGTCTTTGAATTATCTACAGAATAAGATCCTTCATATAAGGCGAAAGCTTTCAATGTTCTTTGTTTATTAGGATGTTAAATTCTATTTTTACGGTTTATTAAGGCAAAGATATGCAAAAAAGGTGGGTGGAACGGGAGCTTGAAAATCTTGCAGCAATAACGGAATTGCAGGAATCACTAAATATTGACAGGGTTCTTGCCAGCCTTCTGGTTAAAAGAGGAATCACTGATTTTGAAGAGGCCAGAATTTTCTTCAGACCTGAACTCAACAGACTTCACGACCCTTACCTGATGAAGGATATGGCAATAGCAGTATCCCGTATCAATCAGGCAATTACATCAGGCGAAAAGATTCTTATTTATGGTGATTATGATGTAGATGGAACCACATCAGTAGCCCTCACTTTCAGCTTCTTTAAAAAACTTCATTCAGAAATTGATTTCTATATCCCTGATCGTTACCGTGAAGGTTATGGCATTTCCACTCAGGGAATCGATTATGCCTTTGAAAATGGGTTTTCGCTGATTATCGCACTGGATTGCGGCATCAAATCGGTTGATAAAATCGATTATGCAAACGAAAGGGGGATAGATTTTATTATCTGTGACCATCACCTTCCCGGAGATCAGCTACCTGCAGCAATAGCAGTACTTGATCCCAAACGCAGTGATTGTACTTATCCTTATAAAGAATTATCGGGCTGTGGTATCGGGTTTAAGCTGATTCAGGCTTATGCCCTTGAATATGACATTCCTTTTGAGCAGGTAAGCTCTTATCTGGATCTGGTAGCTGTTAGTATTGCTTCCGACATCGTACCAATTACAGGAGAGAACCGGATCCTGGCCTGGTATGGTCTTCTTAAATTAAATACAGATCCCTGCAAGGGCTTATTGGCCCTTATGAATATTTCGGGAAGAAAAGAAAACCTGAGCATCATGGATGTGGTATTCACGATCGGGCCAAGGATCAATGCTGCCGGAAGGATTGATGATGCGAAGCATTCGGTAAATCTGCTGATCGCTGACGACGAAGCCATAGCTATTGAAAAAAGCCAGATCATCAACACAAAAAATACGGAACGTAAGGAGCACGACAGCAATATTACCGAGCAGGCATTAGCAATGATTGATGAAGATCCGGTTCTGATTGAACGCAAAACAACAGTTGTTTATAATGCAGACTGGCATAAAGGCGTAATCGGGATTGTGGCATCAAGGCTTACCGAAAAATATTATCGTCCAACCATCGTTATGACTAATTCAAACGGTTATGCGGCGGGTTCGGCAAGATCAGTAGCAGGCTTCGATCTTTATGAAGCATTATGCGAATGCAGTGATTTGCTGATTCAGTTCGGTGGTCATAAATATGCAGCTGGGCTGACGATGAAAACAGAGAATATCCCTGCATTTCAGCAGCGCTTTGAGGAGGTTGTTGCAGCCAGCATTCCTGAGGAACTGCTCGTACAGGCGATAAATATCGATGCAGAAATTGAACTGAAACAGATTGATCCGAAATTCTTCCGCATACTGAAACAGTTTGAACCATTCGGTCCGCAAAATATGGCCCCTGTATTTGTTAGCAGAAATGTTTATACTTACGGTGCTGCAACAATTGTTGGCAATAAGCATTTGAAAATGTGTGTGCATCAGGATAATCAGACCTACTATAATTGTATAGGCTTTGGTTTGGGTGAATATCTGGACCTGATCAATTCGGGAGCAGCATTTGACATTTGTTATACCATTGAAGAGAACAGATGGAAAGAGAAAAAATCGATACAGCTAAATATCAAGGGGATACGGGCATCTCTTCCAAACCAGAAACAATGATATTAAGAGCTGAGAATCTGGTAAAAAAATATAAACAACGCACTGTTGTTAATAATGTATCCTTTCATGTTTCGCAGGGCGAAATTGTGGGATTACTTGGGCCAAATGGAGCAGGAAAAACAACCTCATTCTACATGATTGTTGGACTGATCAGGCCAAATGAAGGCCATGTATTTCTGGACGACGTAGATATTACCGAGGATGCAATGTATCGCAGGGCTCAAAAAGGCATTGGATACCTTGCGCAGGAGGCTTCAGTTTTTAGAAAATTATCAGTGGAGGATAATATCAAGGCCGTTCTTGAGATGACAAAACTCAGTAAGGAAGAACAAAGGGATAAGCTTGAACAACTGATCGATGAATTCAGCCTGCACAAAGTAAGGAAGAATCGGGGCGACCTGCTTTCGGGAGGAGAAAGAAGAAGAACTGAAATTTCAAGAGCGCTTGCTGCCGATCCGAAGTTTATCCTTCTGGATGAACCATTTGCCGGCGTCGACCCTATCGCAGTTGAAGAAATTCAAAGTATTGTGGCAAAACTTAAGCTGCGAAACATCGGAATTCTGATTACCGATCATAATGTTCAGGAAACCCTCTCCATAACCGACAGAGCTTATTTACTTGCCGAGGGAAAGATCATGCTCACAGGCACCCCACAGGAGATTGCGAATAATGAAATGGCCAAAAAATTCTATCTTGGTCAGAATTTTGAACTGCGAAAAAAGAAACTTTGAGCCCCAAATAAGCCATAAAGCAGAATGACAATTGTAAATTCCATCTTTACCTGGATCATGAAAAAGCGGATGCATCAGATCGAGCTTTTCATAAAATACCCCTATGATGTTCAGGATGAATGGTTTCAGACGCTTATTTCTACCGCCCAACATACTGAATGGGGCAAAAAGTATGGTTATTCATCCATTTATAATCAGGATCAGTTTAAGGAACGGGTTCCGATTCAGAATTATGAATCACTAAAACCATATATCGAAAAAATGATGAGCGGCGAGCAAAATGTGCTCTGGCCATCTGAGATCAAATGGTTCGCCAAATCATCAGGCACCACAAATGACCGCAGCAAGTTCATCCCCGTAAGCGAAGAATCACTTGAAGAGTGCCATTTTAAAGGCGGCAAAGACCTGCTATCTATGTATTGCGATAACAGGCCAGATGCCAGAATATTTACCGGAAAATGCCTGGTTTTAGGAGGAAGCCATCAAATCAACCAATTGAATACAGATTCCTGTTATGGCGACTTATCTGCAGTTTTGATTAAAAATTTACCATTCTGGGCCGAATTCTACCGCACACCGGATATGTCGATCGCACTGATGGATAATTTTGAGGAAAAGGTAGAAAAAATAGCCCGCGTTACTATTGATGTTAATGTAACCAATATCGCCGGTGTTCCTACCTGGAATCTTGTTCTTGCCAAACGCATTCTTGAAATTACCGGCAAAAATAATCTGCTTGAAGTTTGGCCAAATCTGGAGTTTTACTTTCACGGAGCAGTAAATTTCAATCCCTATCGCGAGCAGTTTAAAAAACTGATTCCTTCAGATAATATGTATTATCTCGAAACCTACAATGCATCCGAAGGATTTTTCGGCATTCAGGATCAGCCTAATTCAGAAGAGCTGCTATTGATGCTCGATTATGGTATTTATTATGAATTTCTTCCGATGGAAGATCTGCATGCTGAGAACCCAAAAACCCTCCGCCTTGATCAGGTCCAGTTGAATAAGAATTATGCACTGATTATTTCTACCAATGCGGGATTATGGCGTTACATGATTGGTGATACGATCAAGTTTACCTCCCTCTCGCCGCATCGCATTCAGATCACAGGCCGTACCAAACATTTTATCAATGCTTTTGGGGAGGAACTGATCATAGACAATGCTGAAAAAGGACTCGCCAAAGCCTGCCTGGAGACTCATGCAATCATCCGTGATTATACTGCCTGTCCGATTTACTTTGAAGATGATGAAGTTGGAGGGCACGAATGGATCATTGAATTTGAGCAAAAGCCCGATGATATTGAACGGTTCACAGATATCTTGGACCAAACCTTAAGGGAAGCGAATTCAGATTACGACGCAAAGCGTTATAAGGACATGGCATTACGCCGTCCATTGCTGCACCTTGCCCCCGATAATACTTTCTATCACTGGATGAAAAACCGTGGCAAACTTGGAGGACAACATAAAGTACCGCGCCTTGCGAATGACAGGGCTTATGTAGATGAGATATTAAAAATGCTTTAAGGAGTATCAAGAGCCAAGACCCGATAGCTATCGGGTCAAGATGAATTCTGGTTCGCTTGAGATTTTGTTATAAGAGTAAGGATCAAAGAATAAAGACATTACTGGTGCATATGACATTCAGTACAATTTACTGATAACAGGTAACTGGCAACAATAAATTTGATCATAGAACAAGGAGCAAAGATTAAAGGCCTGGCTGAAACATCCTATTCCCTATTTCCTATTCCCTATTTCCTATTTCCTATTCCCTATTTCCTATTCCCCCTTTTTCGGAAACACCAGCGATGCCACTATACTCGTTGTAAGAATAAATAATATTACAAAGAGCGAGTGCATGGTTGTAAAACCCCATAAGGACAGCCAGTGATGGGCCAGCATTTTGATGCCAATAAATACGAGCAGGAATGCTAATCCTACCTTCAGATAATGGAATTTATGGATCACATTAACCAGCAGGAAGAACATTGATCTTAAGCCAAGAATGGCGAAAATATTTGAGAAAAATACGATGTAAGGATCTTTGGTTACCGCAAAAATTGCCGGGATAGAATCAACTGCAAAAATAAGATCGGTAAACTCTACGATCAGCAAAACAATGAAAAGCGGAGTAACCATTTTCTTTCCATCGACCTTAATAAAGAATTTATTACCCACATACTCCGGATAAACAGAGAAATATTTCGAAGCAAAACGTACGACTTTATGGTTCTCTGTATCAATCTTTTCTTCCTCATCTCTGCTCAGGAACATGCCAACGCCAGTATAAATAAGGAATGCCCCAAAAATATACAGTATCCAGCCAAACTCATTGATGAGCGTAGAACCAAGGAAAATAAAAAGAAAGCGCATCAGAACTGCACCAATGATACCCCAGAATAATACCCGATGATAATATCGCTCGTCCACCCCAAAAGCAGAGAAAATAAGCACCATTACAAAGATATTATCAACCGATAAAGCATATTCTATAACATATCCTGTAAGGAATTCAAGCGCAAGATTCTGTTTATAAACTGAAAGGCTCTCCGGAAAATTGCCCGGGATAAGGGTAATATTATGAAGATGCTTGGCAGTGACCTCCTGAAGTTTGGCAAAACTGGTGATATCATGTAATAATTCACCTTCAGTAAGCAACAGAAAATAAAAACCTATCGCAAAGCTCACCCAGATAAAACTCATAATGGCCGCTTCTTTCATACTAACCTTATGATCCTTCTTGTTAAAGAGACCAAGATCGATGGCTAGCATCAGCACAATAAAAAGCAGAAAGCTGCCGAAAAATATAATCTCGTTTGACATGTTTATTTTTTACGCTCAGTAGTAAATCTGACCAGTTGCTGGAGGGAATCACGAGATTCGTGTTCTGGCAGTTCATTTAAAATAGTAAAAGCTTCCTGCTGATAGGCATCCATACGGCTTCGGGCATAATCAAGTCCACCGCTGTTACGTACAAAATCAATGACTTCAGAAACCTTATCCGACTCCTCATTATGGTTTTTTACCAGGTTAATGATTCTTCTCTTTTCAGAACTGCCTGCTTTATTCAAAGCATAGATCAAGGGAAGTGTAATCTTTTTTTCTTTAATATCGATTCCAAGAGGTTTACCAACATCATCTGTTCCAAAATCAAATAAATCATCCTTAATCTGAAATGCAATACCAACCTTTTCGCCAAAAAGGCGCATTTTCTCGACAATTTCAGCATCGGCACCTGCAGAAGCCGCACCACATGAACAGCATGATGCAATTAATGAAGCTGTTTTCTGACGGATTACTTCATAATACACCGCTTCGTCAATATCCAGTCGGCGTGCCTTCTCAATCTGCAATAATTCACCCTCACTCATTTGCTTCACCGCATCAGATACGATCTTGAGTAGTCCGAAATCACCATTGTTGATCGAAAGTAAAAGTCCTTTGGATAGAAGAAAATCACCTACCAGAACCGCGATCTTATTTTTCCATAAGGCATTGACCGAAAAAAATCCGCGACGCTCGTATGAATTGTCGACCACATCATCATGGACCAGGGTAGCAGTATGCAATAATTCAACGAGTGCTGCACCACGATAAGTTGCTTCTGTAATTCCACCACAAAGGCTCGCAGAAAGGAACACAAACATTGGCCGGATTTGCTTACCCTTGCGCTTTACAATGTAATGGGTAATGCGATCAAGAAGCGGCACAGAGCTCTGCATAGACGCTTTGAACTTTGCTTCGAAAGTTTCAAGTTCTGCGGCGATGGGCTTTTTAATCTCTTCGAGATTCAGCATTAATTATGGCTTGCTGGTAAATATGAATTATTCTGCAAACATATTGAAAATGCGGGATTATTTCAGCACTAAATCAAAGCTCACACATTCAGATTTGATCTAAAATTTGTAAAACCCTCCAATATTTACAGAATTTTGATACTTTTGCATCCCTTCTGAAAGGAAAGGCCGCAGATCCGGAGAGGTGTCAGTCCGAAGGACTCCTTCGGAGAGTGGCCAAACGAGCGAGCTTGGAAAGTTCGTGTACTAGCACTGGTACCGTTATTAATATATTTCTTCAATAGGTATATTTAATAATGTACTTCAGCTATATATTAAAAAGTGAAAAAGATGGGAGATTCTATTATGGAAGCACTCAAAACATAGAAGAACGATTAAAAAAACATAATAAAGGAGATATAAAATCAACAAAAAATAGAAGACCTTTAATTTTACACTTTATTGAGCAGCACGAAACAAGAAGCCTTGCTTATCAAAGGGAGATATTTTACAAATCAATTAATGGGTATTTGTTTTTGAAAGAAAACGGTATAATATAAGTGGGGTATAAGCCCAAAATGTTATAGATAATAAGTAAAAACAATAAATAGGTCCAATTATCGGAGAGGTGTCAGAGTGGCCGAACGAGCGAGCTTGGAAAGTTCGTGTACTAGCAATGGTACCGTGGGTTCGAATCCCACCCTCTCCGCAAGACAAATGCTGTCCGCCCATAGGCGGATGGCATTTTTTGTTTCAAGCGTTGCGAGCCTTAGCTCGTAAAAGCGAGAAACATAAAATGACAATAGCGGAGTGAAACGAAGCGACAGCATTTGGCTTGACGATTCCTCCTAAAGGGATCAATGAATTAATCCCATCCTCTACCCCAGATATTTATGTGGTCGGTGATAACACCACAGGGAAACTAATAGTAGTGTAAATAAATGCTAAAGTTTTTCCTTTAGAAGAAAAATTAGTTCTCGAGTTTCATGGCCGTTCCCAATTGTTTTTCCAGACGATTTCACTTTCAATAAATATTTTCATTAGTTTTATTTCCATTGCTTCTTAATTAATCCCTCCTTATGAATAAATTAAAATCCATTGATGCCCTAAGTAAAGTAATTCTACTTGTCACAATTTTAGTCGTCGGGCGTAGTCATCCAGTTTTCAGCCAAAACATCCAAAACTACGATATCGTAGTCTACGGTGCCACCTCAACAGGTATCAGCTCAGCCATTCAAAGTTCGAGGATGGGTAAAAAGGTGATATTGATTGAGCCTACAAACAGAATCGGCGGATTAACTACCGGCGGACTCGGGCAAACGGATATTGGAAACAAACAGGCCATAGGAGGATTATCCAGGGAATTTTATCAACAGGTGAAAGCCTATTACCAAAAACCTGAAAACTGGATCTGGCAAAGGAGGGAAACTTATAAAGACGGCGGACAAACAACCAGCGCGGTACACGAAGATGCTATGTGGACCTTTGAACCTTCGGCGGCATTGAAGATCTTTAAGGAGATGTTAAGCAAGGAAAAAAACATCAACCTCGTTTATAATCAACGATTAAACCGTAAAAGCGGAGTCAAAAAAACATCCGGAAAAATCACATCCATCCAAATGGAAAGCGGTCAGGTTTATCAGGGCAAGATGTTTATTGATGCGACTTATGAAGGTGATTTAATGGCTGCCGCCGGAGTAAGTTACACGGTTGGCCGTGAATCCAATGCGCAATACGGCGAAACATTAAACGGTATTCAGGCAAACAAAATTAGTCTGACTCTACGCAGAACAATTTCAATGAATACCTATAATCATAATTTCATTGAAGGAGTAGATCCCTACATTAAAAAAGGTGATCCTAAAAGCGGACTCCTTCCATTTATCACAGCCGGTAAACCGGGAATTGATGGAAAAGGCGACAATAAGATACAGACCTATTGCTTCCGCATGACCTTAACGAATCATCCCGACAACAGAATACCTTTTGCCAAACCTGTTGGTTATAAAGAACTGGACTACGAATTATTATTCAGAAACTACGAGGCTGCCGAAGGTCCCATAGAAAAAATGTATGACTATGGCGACCCGTTAGTACCCTGGATAAATTCGGATATGCCAAACCGTAAAACAGATACCAATAACCAGAAAGGATTTTCAACTGATTTTATTGGTCAGAACTACGACTACCCCGAAGCAAGCTATGAAGAGCGCGAAAAGATTGTTGAACGTCACCGTAAATATCAGCAGGGTTTAATGTGGACTCTGGCCTATCATCCCCGGATTCCTAAAAAAGTGCGGGATGTGGTTTCTACATGGGGTACCTGCAAGGATGAATATGAAAGGGAAGACGGCTGGCAGGGACAATTATATATCAGGGAAGCAAGACGCATGATCAGTGATTATGTAATGACGCAAAAAAATTGCGAACGTCTGGTAGTCGCTGAAGATCCGGTTGGGATGGGTGCTTATGGTATGGACTCCCACAACATCAAACGCTATGTAGATGTGAATGGCTTTGTGAAAAATGAAGGCAATGTTGAAGCCCATGTTGCAAGCCCTTATCCGATAAGCTATAAGTCAATAGTTCCCAAAAGATCAGAAATAAATAATCTCTTTGCACCTGCCTGTCTCTCTGCAACTCATATCGCCTTTGGATCCATCCGTATGGAACCTGTTTTTATGGTACTCGGGCAGTCAGCAGCAATTGCCGCAAGTATTGCTATTGACAAGAATTATAGTGTTCAGGATATTCCATACAAAGAGTTGGAAGCAGATCTTTTAAAGTATAAGCAGGTACTTCAATAAGGTTCTGAATTAACATCTTCTGAACAAGGAATCTAACTAAACTTTGCTTATTTTTTTATTATGCCATGAAAAAAAATCTCGTTCTGATTATATTTCTTTCTCTAACGATTGTATCCTGTCAAAATTTATCCGCGCAGGATAAGAATCAGTCTGGCTGGAAAGCCGGAGTAGCAAGTGTAATTATAACTCCTGAAAAATCGATGTGGATGGCCGGATTTGCAGCGCGTACCCGCCCCTCAGAAGGCAAACTTCATGAACTTTGGGCAAAAGCACTCGTATTTGAAGATGCCGCAGGTAAAAAAGCGGTGCTCATCACTACCGATCTATCAGGTATTCCAAAAAGTATTTCTGAAAAAATCAGAAACCGACTTGAAAAAAGTTTCCAGCTTTCACGTAGCCAAATTATTTTCAATACCTCGCATACCCATTCGGGCCCGGTGCTGCAGGATGCCCTACACGCACTATATCCTTTAAATGCTCAGCAAAAAGAAGATATAAGGGTTTATACGATAAAATTTGAAGCTCAGATAGAAGCATTGGTCAAAAAAGCCTTAAATTCAATGAGACCTGTTAACATTTCGACACAAAATGGTATCACCAGATTTGCAGTAAACAGGAGGAATAATATTGAAAACAAAATCGATGCCCAGACTGATCTGAAAGGACCGAGTGATTATGCTGTCCCGGTAATCAGGGTAAGTGATAAACAGGGAAAAGTATTGGCCATAGCCTTTGGTTATGCCTGTCATAATACGGTATTAAGTGGTTATGAATGGTCGGGAGATTATGCAGGCTATGCACAGATTCAGGTAGAAAAAGTACATCCCGGAGCCACTGCCTTATTTTTTCAGGGTTGCGGTGGAAACCAGAATGCCCTTCCGCGTAAAACGGTTCCATTGGCCAAACAATATGGGCAGGAACTTGCATTGGTTGTGGAGGCTGTACTGGAAGGGGAAATGAGAGAACTCGAGCCACGTTTGAAGACCGCCTATTCAGAAGTAAGTATTGAATTTGAAAACCCACCCGGCAAGGAAGAGTTAAACCAAATGATCTCCAAAGAAAATGGCTACATCAGGAATTGGGCTCTGGAAATGATCCGGAAATACGAAAAGGGTGAACGCATCCTGAGTAATTATCCCTATCCTGTTCAGTTCTGGCAATTGGGAAATCAGTCATTAGTTGCACTTGGAGGAGAGCCTGTTGTGGACTATGCGATCAAACTTAAAAAGATCTTTGGCCCTGACCTGTTTGTGATGGGTTACTCCAATGATGTGATGGCCTATATTCCAACCGTTGAAATTCTGCGTGAAGGCGGATATGAAGGCCATACTTCCCAAATGGCATTCGGGTTACCTGCAAAATGGAAAGAATCGATAGAGCCATTAATTATGGGCGAAGTTTTAAAATTATCGAAAGAGATAGGAATTACGGTTCCGGATTCAAAATAAAACCGTACTGATAATTATTGCTTTCATTTTTATTTATATTTAGCCATAGTAAAACACAACTAAAATCGATGAAACGCAGAGAAATATTAAAGGGACTTAGCGTCATTCCACTTGCGGGAGTTGCTAGCGCTGCTATTGCGAAGCACCAAGCCGGAACCGATGCAGAATCGTTGGCAGCGGCAGCCGAAGAATGGCTCCCAAAGAAAGAACTGATAAAGACACCGGCAGGATCCTGCCTTCGCTCTGGTCATTTATTATTCATTGGTGGTATCGGAGGATGGTACGCTAACCAGAGAGCTGAGCCGGGAGATATTCAGGTACAGATCCGTAGTGTTCTGACAACCATGAAGGGAATTCTGGAAGGTGCCGGATCATCAATGGCCAATGTACTGAAGATACAGATGACTGTGGCCGAACCAAACAAAAATATGGCAAAACTCAATGAGGCTTATGCTGAGTTTTTCCCTGAAAATCCACCTGTGCGTTCTTACAGTGGGTCTAAAACAAGTCAGATGGGCAGGGAAGGTATCCTTTGCCAGGTGAGTTGTATCGCTTATGTTGATTAATTAAACGCATTTAAAATTTTAATAAAATAATATTATGGATCGCAGAAAGGTTCTAAAAAGTCTGAGTCTTCTTCCTTTAGCAGGAGCTGCAGCAGCAATTCCCTCAGAAGCCAATGCTCAAAACAAAAAGCAAAAGGGACAATGGATTCCCAAAAAACAGGTAATACGGAAGAGTAACAGTGGTGGAAATACAAACCCTACAGTTGCCGCACCGGCTACAGCTGGGGCAAAACCAGCCGCACCGGCTCCGGTATTATCAGGTTGTATCCGTTCAGGGCACCTCTTATTCCTATCAGGAATCGGAGGCTGGTATGCAGAAAGACGCAAAGAGCCGGGTGATATTCAGGTACAGATACGCAGTGCATTAGACACCATGAAAGAGGTTCTTGAAGGAGCCGGATCATCAATGGCTAATGTGCTCAAAGTACACATGACAGTCGCAGAGCCGAATAAAAATATTGCAGCATTGAACGAGGCTTACCGTGGCTATTTCCCTGATCCGGCCCCTGTACGTTCATACACCGGATGTGGAACTGATCTGATGGGAAGAGACGGAATTCTTGTACAAATTGATTGTATTGCTTACGTTGATTAAAAAATAGAATAAAAAAGGGCAGGATGTAAATGCATCCTGCCCTTTTTATTTAATAGGCAACCTGGGCCATTTGTTTTAAACAAGTCCCAATCTATACCCCTGCCTTTTGTAAAACCTCCAGTGTTTTTCTGAGTCCGGTTTGCGCCACCATCATCAGATCTTCTTTCCAATAACCCGGATTATACATTTCAAGTGAAATGCAACCCTTATACCCCGTTCCCTTTAAATCTCTGAAGATTTGCTGCAAAGGCAAAATTCCATCTCCCGGATAAACCCTGTGCTCATCATTAAGCTGTGCAAGGGGCGGAGATGCAGGTGCATCATTAAACTGGAAAATAGCGATCATATCACCTCTGAGTAATTTAATCCCCTCAAAACCACTCTCGCTGATATACATGTGATAAACATCAGGAATGACCATCGCTTTAGGATGATTGGCATCCAGTGCTATACCGACCGCCTGCCCCAAAGTTTTAACAGGAAAATATTTCACAAACACCAAAGCCGGATTCAGTTTATAGTCATTGATCCCCATTTCAATAATATCCCGATAGCGATCAGCTGCCCATTTTTGATTATAATTTACACCAATGGTATTTGGTATGGTCTGTATATGCTTAGCGCCAATATCGGCAGCCATGCGCATCCGGTTACGGGTATCTGCCAATGACTTATCCCATAATTCCTGAGTAGGTGGCAAGGCATTCCAAAGTCCGATCACGCTGGGTACGAATAAACCATTGTCCCTTATTTCTTTACCCAGATCTTTCAGGTTACCTCCATCGGCCTCAAACTTTTGCAATTCACCATCCCATGGTTCAATAGCGTCATAACCGGCTTTTGCTGCAATCCTGACCTTCTCTTTTAAAGATGCTGGCCGGATGGTGGCAGTATCGAGGCAAACAGGCCAGGGACTCTTCCCTTTCTGGTACCGTTTCTCTTTATTCTGAAGACCCGCAACTGCAATACCGGGTATGGTACTTGCGGCGATACCGGCAACTGCTCCCAGGGTAATGAATTTTCTACGTTCCATGGTTTATGCTTTTTAATTTCTTACAGGTAAATAGCGATAATTAAGTGTTAATTAAACCTTAATATAGACCAAAAGATCTGAAAACAGAACTTCCCGCATAATTATTACCGATCTCTTCATTGATCCTGAGCAACTGATTATACTTAGCTAATCTCGAAGATCCGGCTACAGAACCGATTTTAATCTGCCCGCCGTTTAATCCAACAGCCAGGTCTGCGAGGGTAGCATCTTCTGTTTCACCCGATCGTGCTGAAACTACTGTACTGAAGCCCCCATTCTTTGCCATCCGGAGGGTATTAACGGTCTCGGTCAATGTTCCGATCTGGTTCATTTTAACAAGAATTGAGTTTCCTGCTTTCATGTCAAAGCCTTTCTGCAATCGGACTTTATTTGTAGTAAAGAGATCATCACCAATCAACTGAACATTTTTGCCTAATCGTTGTGTCAGAGCCTGCCATCCCTCCCAGTCGTTTTCAGCCAGGCCATCTTCAATTGATATAACCGGATGTTCTTTGGTCCACTTCTCAAGCATATCAATCATTTGCTCAGAGCTAAGGCTACGGTCTTCAGAATGCAGATGATATATTCCTTTCTCCTCATCGTAGAAATGGGAGGAAGCAACATCCAGTGCTATCGCAACATCCGTCCCTGGTTTATAACCACATGCATGAAATACTTCTCCCAAAACCTCCAGAGCGGCTTCATTTGAAGGTAAAGCAGGCCCGAAACCGCCTTCATCAGCAAGCAAATAGGCATTATATCCTTTTTTTATCAATATCTCCCGTGTTTTCCAGTACACATTATAAATCATTTCGAGTGCATCCGGATAGTTTTTGGGCGATACAGGTATGATCAGAAAATCCTGCAAATCAATATTCTTTCCGGCATGCAATCCCCCGCTGATGATATTTACCATTGGAACCGGCATTGAGACCGCATCTCCTGCAGAAAGATATTTCTTAGCAAGGTATCTGAATAAGGGTTCGGATGCTTCATTCGCAGCCGCATGAATACAGGCAAAAGAAGCACCAAGTATTGCATTAGCACCCAGCCTTGATTTTTCAGGAGTGCCATCCAGTTGAATCATTAAGGTATCCAAATTGTCCTGATCCTCAATATCCTGTCCAATCAAAACATTCCTGATTTCTGTATTGGCATTTTCCACGGCTTTGCTCACCCCTTTACCTCTATGCCTGTGGCCTCCATCACGAAGTTCCAATGCCTCAAACTGCCCGGTAGAGGCACCTGAAGGAACCATCATTCTTCCCATTACACCTGATTCCAGAAATACATCAACTTCAACTGTTGGATTACCGCGTGAATCGAAAATTTCTCTTGCTTTTAGATCTTTGATTTTTGGCATGACATATTTAAATTAAAGGGATAAACGTGTGTATTCAGGAGGTAAAAATATCAAAAGAAATGGTTTCAAAATTGCTTTTTGATGGCATCGAAAACATTCAGGCCAGAGTCCCCTCCTCTGAGCCAGTTAATGGCTGTAGTACGGATAATTTGTTTTAATTTTTCATCCTGAATATAATTTACAGGTGATTTTCCATCCATCCGGGCAAGCAGCATCAAACCCAAATGCGGCAGCAGATTACTGACCTGGCCTTTATAATTAGCAAGAAATGTGCTGATAAGCTCGAGTATCTCAGCAGGTTTTTTTAAATGCCAGGCTTTTAACATCAGGTGACCCAGACAATAAGCAAGATCAAATACCGGATTCCCCCAGTGCGCCACTTCGTAATCAATCAAAACAATATGCCCGCTCTTTTCAACAAGCATATTTTTTGGAGAGAAATCGCCATGGACCAGACAGGTCTTTTGTTCAGTCAGCTCTTCTATCAAAGCATTAATCTCAACCGAAAGCTCAGGATATTTATTGATTAAGAAACGGTGGAAGGGATCAATCCTGAGCTGAACAAAATAATTCTGGTCACTAAACCCGGCCTTCACCTGCTCATCAATTTTATGGCTCTGGCTATGAATCAGGCTAAGAATATCGGCGGCACTCTTGGCGGTATCGGGATTGAACATACCATTCATTAACAAATCCTTCCAGGTCTGAACACCTTCTTCGGCACAGGTCATCATATAGATGTGGTTGACATAATCAACATGAAGGATTTTAGGAATATTGGAATCAGGAATGACCAGCTCCAGTTGCTTCATCACCTCATGCTCCCGATGGATTCGCTCCACATCTGAAAACCAGTCTGCCTTTACATCAAGTTTTTCAAGAGCCTGCTTGATTACCCAACGGTTCTCATTTACCGTGATCTTCCATACCCTGCAAGAAACTCCCCCTGAAAGATGCTCTACCAGGGCCTTATCATCCCCTTTTATAAGCCCTTCCTGATTTAGATATACTTTTACTTCTTCCTTTGAATCAAGTATCATGTCAAAATGTATGCTAATCAGCTAAAATGATCCGGAATTAAATAAAAAGGATTCTACCAGTAAATACCATACAATGCTGCAATGATTCCAATTATGAATAAAGCCCCGACTGCAAATCCAGGGGTTGTTCGGAACATGCTGCTATCCACTTTCAACGCATTCGGAATAATACCATTTCTGTTTTCATAGATACTGATCAGGTACATAACCAACACACAAATAATGAACACAAATCCCATGCGGTCTATGAATGGAATCTCATATACCCCTGCTGAGTTCGCAACCGAAAATCCTGTAGAACTAAGGAATTGCAGATCAACATAATCTGGCATGAACTTAAAAATGATTGAGAGCAGAAAGCCGCCAATGGTTGCAAACAAGGCCGCATTAGAAGTGGCTTTTTTCCAGAAAAACCCAAGCAGGAACATCGCCAGAATTCCCGGAGAGACAAAACCCGTATACTCCTGAATGTACTGAAAGCCGCCTTTCTTATCTATGCCAAGATAGGGGGCAATAACTACAGCCATGATCATGGAGATCACAATAACCCAGCGCCCAACTTCTACCTGCCTTTTCTCATCAGCTACCGGATTTAATACCTTTTTATAAATATCGAGTGTAAATATAGTTGCGATACTATTGGCTTTACCAGCGAGTGAAGCCACCACAGCGGCAGTAAGTGCTGCAAAAGCCAGACCCTTTAATCCCACAGGTAATAAATTCAATAATACCGGATAAGCCCGGTCGGCCATAACCTCTCCGTTCAGCATCATTTCATCTCTAAAAACATTCTCTTTAAATAAAACATAAGCTGCAATACCCGGAAGAACGACGATTATTGGCATTAATAGTTTCAGGAAAGCCGCAAAAAGAATTCCGCTGCGGGCTGTTTGAAGATCCGCACCTAAAGCTCTCTGGGTAATGTATTGATTACAGCCCCAATAGTTCAGATTGACTATCCACATCCCGCCAACGAGCACAGCAAGTCCGGGAAGGTCAATAAAATAAGGATCATCCTTTTCAAAGATCATTTGAAAATGGTCGGCCGAATTTTTCGTCAGCAGGTTGAAGCCATTGATCGGCCCCTCTGATCCGAAATGCTGAGCCACCATATCCAGCGCAAGATAGGTGGTTACCAAACCGCCCAGTACCAGGAACACAACCTGAATTACATCAGTATACCCGATCACATTCATCCCGCCAAGGGTAATAACAATGGCAAATAGGGCTAACCCGACCATACAAACGGCAAAATCAAGTCCGGAGATGCTGCTTATTGCCAATGCCCCCAGAAAGAGTATGGATGTTAAGTTTACAACGACATACAATAAAAGCCAAAAAACGGCCATAATCATCGCAACAGTTTCATTATATCTCGTTTTGAGAAACTGAGGCATGGTATAGATCTTATTTTTTAGATAGATCGGGATAAAAAATACCGCAACCACAATGAGGGTTACTGCAGCAAGCCATTCATAAGCAGCAATTGCGAGCCCCATGGTAAAGCCCGAGCCACTCATTCCGATAAACTGTTCGGCAGATATATTAGAGGCAATCAGTGAGGCTCCAATAGCCCACCAGGTCAGGGAGTCTTTGGCAAGGAAATAATCCTTTGAATTTTCATGTTTCTTTCGCTTGTATACGTACCATCCATACGTACTAACTATTATAAAGTAAATAAAGAATACTATATAGTCTGGTGTTTGCATACTCTTAACAGATTGATTAAATAAACCTATTAAAAAAAATGGAATTTTAAGTTGTAAGTAATAAGTATTAAGTTCAATAAACCGTTAGCTCACCCCTCAGATCAGTTTCAAGATATTCTGCAATTTTCTTATTACTCTTAAAATTACCCAGCAGATACATCAATTTGGTTACTGCAGCTTCAAAGGTCATATCGTAACCGCTTACTACCCCCATTTCCCTGAGTTCCCTGCTGGTTTCATATCGCCCAAGTTCAACCGTACCCACTTTACACTGAGAAATATTCAAAATAAGCTTGCCACCCATAATTGCTTCACGCAACAGATCCAGAAACCATTTTTGAGTGGATGTATTGCCTGATCCGAAAGTTTCCATAATCACTGCCTTACACTCTGCTGAAAGGGCCGACTTTACTATTGCCGGACTAATTCCGGGATATAATTTCAATATTCCAATCGCACTATCCAGCTTCGTATGAAATTTTACAGGTTCAGAATTCGGTTTTAGAATATAGTTTCGGTTGAATTTGAGATAAACACCGGCTTCTGCAAGTATTGGGTAGTTTGGCGACCTGAATGCTTCGAATTTCTCGGAATTATATTTAAATGAACGGTTACCCCTGAATAATTTATAATCAAAGTAGATACAAACCTCGGGCACCATGGCTTTGCCTTTTCTTTTTTCTGCTGCGATCTCTAAAGCAGTAATCAGGTTTTCTTTCGCATCGGTACGTATTCCGTTTACCGGCAGCTGCGACCCTGTAAAAATTACAGGCTTGTCCAGATTCTCGATCATGAAACTCAAAGCTGAGGCAGTATATGCCATCGTATCTGAACCGTGAAGGATGACAAAACCATCGTACTGATCATAATCTCTTTGAATGCGTAACGCAAGCTCTTTATAAATCTCCGGACTCATATTGGATGAATCAATCAAAGGATCAAATGAGTGTACTGTAAACTGATATTTAAGCCTTTTGAGTTCGGGCACATGATCAGTGATCTGCTCAAAATTAAAGGGAACCAATACTCCGGATTTAGGATCATTGATCATACCGATCGTACCCCCGGTATATATTATCAGAACATTGGTCATTGCCTAATTAATTGGTTATTGGATTGTAAATATAGAAAAAGAAGGTAAATGAAATCAATTCCTGAATTGAGATTAATATCAAAGGCCTAAACGCCAAAGACCTTTTCAGAATTAAGGGTAGTTATTCTGGCCACTTCTTCAATAGGAATCTGCTTCAGATCTGCAAGCTTCTGTGCGACATAAACCAGGTAACTGCTTTCATTTTGTTTTCCGCGGAATGGAACAGGTGTCAGGTATGGAGAATCAGTCTCAAGAACAAGGTGCTCTAATGAAATATCCTGTACAACTTTATCCAAACCTGAATTTTTATAGGTCAGCACTCCACCGATACCAAGATAAAATCCAAGGCTGATTACCTTTTCTGCCTGTGCAGCATCACCAGTAAAACAATGGAAGATCCCCCTGAGTTTATCATCTTTTAATTCATCCAGAATTTCAAAGATCTCATCAAATGCTTCCCGGCAATGGATTACAATGGGCAGACCCATTTGCTTTGCCCAGCCAATCTGAGTACGAAAGGCCTCCTGCTGAATGCTTAAGGTAGATTTATCCCAGTAAAGATCGATACCGATCTCGCCAATAGCATAAATCTTTCTGAGCTTTGCTTCTTTATAGATATGCGCTAATTCCTCTTTAAAATCTTCTTTCACATCACAGGGATGCAAACCGAGCATGGGGTAACAATGCTGCGGATACTGCTCCGCCAGTCCGAAAACCAATGGTATTGATTTGGAATCAACATTGGGTAAAAAGAGCCGGTTAACCTGATTATCCAGACTTCTTTGCATCAGTTCTGTCAGTTTTGCGGGATCTGTTTCGTAATATAAATGGGTATGGGTATCCGTCAGAATCATTCTGCAAATTAACAAAAAAGCCTTCGGGTAATCCCAAAGGCTTTAAATCTTATTTAATCAGGTGTTTAAGCTGAATGATCTCTTTTTCTTCCAGATATCTCCAGCGACCTCTGGGAAGGTCTTTTTTAGTTAGCTGAGAATAGACTACACGGTCAAGTTTGACTACTTCATAGCCCAGGCTCTCAAAAATCCTCCTGACTACCCTGTTCTTACCACTATGTATTTGAATTCCAACCTCTTTTTTACTCCCTCCGGCAACATAACTAACCTGATCTGGCTTGATTACACCATCTTCAAGCTCAACTCCAAATTGAATTTTATTCAAATCTCCCTGGGATAAGCTTTTGTTCAGTTCAACCTGGTATAGTTTTGTGATATTATTTCGGGGGTGGGATAATTTCTCTGCCAGATCACCATCATTGGTCATCAGCAATAAACCCGTTGTATTTCTGTCAAGACGCCCTACCGGATAGATTCGCTCACGCGAAGCTTTCTCAACAAGGCTCATAACCGTTTTACGTTCCTGAGGATCGTCAGTGGTAGTGATATAATCTTTCGGCTTGTTCAGTAAAACATAAACCATTTTTTCCCTTTTCAGGTTTTCTCCGTTGTAACGGACTGCATCTTTAGCGGGATCAACTTTAAACCCGAGCTCAGTTACCGGAACACCGTTCACAGAAACTACCCCGGCAGCGATCAATTCATCTGCCTTTCTTCTCGAACAAATACCTGCGTTTGCAATAAAACGATTCAGACGGATTAGTCCGTCATCCTTTGCAATTGCGGGCTTTTTACTTCGCTTATTTCCTAAATGCTCTTCTGAACTCCATTTTCTGTCATCAGATCTATATTTAGGTCGATCGAATTCGGAAGGTTCACTGGGTTGCCGTGATTTGAACGGCTTATCATTAAATCTTTTTACAGGTGCATTTTTGTCTGAATATTTATTATCGCGGGACTGGAACGGTTTCCTTTCGGTGTCTTTAGATCCTGAAAAGGGTTTTCTATCTCCCTGAGGTTTTTGGGTAAAAGATTTTTTACCACTTTCACTTCTATCTGAATAAGGTCTTTTTTCAGTCTGAGATCTGTCAGAAAAAGGTTTTCTGTCTCGGCTCTGTGGACTGTCGCCGAAAGATTTCCTTTCCGGACGATCAGAAGCTGAGCGGCGGTCATCAGAGCGTCCGAAACTCTTGGGGCTTCTCTTTTCTGAGGAGAAGCTGGACCCTGATTTATCATCCGAGCTCCTGAAACTGCTTTTAAATGGTTTCTTTGGATCGTCTGAGAATAATTTCTTCTTAGTGTTGCTTGTACTATCCTGACGGTCAGATTTGTAAGAGTTACTTTTCGAACCAGAACCTGAAGCCGGTTTTGTAGTACGCTTAGACTTTTCGGATTTGTCGTCTCGACTGTTCCTTTTATTTTTGAATGGCATGATACGCTTTTTATCTCCTTAAAAGAGAACCACAAATGTAAGCAAAAATACGGAAACAGAGCCGATTTAATATTGAAAATCAGACCCTAAACCCAATCAGAAATTTACTCCAAAAATAGCTCCACAACAAGGCCAATTTCATAACTATTTGATAATTAGATATATATTTCGTACCTTTGTCAAAAATATTTTTATTTGGAACTAAAAAGAGAGGTAAAAATGATAAAGAAACACTTGATAACGTGTTCTGTGATGTTGGGCTTGCTGTTAACTGCCAAGATGTTTATTTATAGTACTCCTGCAACTTTTGATAATTATATAAAAACGATTCAGGGGTCTCAAAATGAAGAATTTTCAATCGAACCCTATTTTAATACACTGAGTTTCGCGAATGAAACTCTACCATTGGGAGATAAGCGAATCAAGCTAAAAATGAATGCGAGTTTAAAGGCTCATTCATATGAGGCATTGCAGACTTCAAAGCTTCACCGCCAGGCGGAAAAATGGTTCCCGATTATTGAACCTATATTGAAACAATACGGAATTCCTGCTGATTTTAAATACGTGCCATTGGTTGAAAGCGGACTTCAGGGTGGAACCTCACCAAAAGGGGCGTCAGGTTACTGGCAATTTATGCCACAAACTGCCCGGGATTTCGGACTTAAAGTAAGCGCCGAGCTTGATGAAAGGCAAAATATTCGTAAATCGAGTATTGCAGCTGCAAAATACATCAAATCCTTATACCGTGAGTTTAATAGCTGGACACTTGCTGCCGCTGCCTATAATATTGGCGAGGGCAGTCTTAAACGTCAGATGCATAAACAAAGCCAGGACAACTACTATAAAATGAAGCTAAACAGAGAAACAGCTTCTTATGTTTATAAACTAATCTCTATGAAAGAGATTATTGAAAACCCTACCCGTTACGGATACAACAACAGGGCTAGCAGGCTTTTAGCTAATGCGAGTGCAGCAGAAAGTAAATCACTTTTTGATGCAAATACAGGAAGAAATAACACTTCTTACCCGCAAATCCTAAAGAACTAACCATAATAAACCAATCAGATAGGGCCGTATTAATACGGCCCTTATTTGTTTATAGAAATCGAAATCACATAGGCGGTTAGAAAGTAGATTTCGCCAGTCACTTACCAGAAAAGCGACTGACGAATTTATCTTGCATAGCGCCTATGTAAATTCGTAAGTCCGAATTCCCGATCGAAATCACCTAACCGAGCGGAAAGTAGATTTCATCACCCAATAGCTATCGGGTCGCTCAATCTAAATGTGACTGACGAATTTATCTTGCTTGAAGCCCATGTAAATTCGTAAGTCTGAACTATCCGACCCATTAGCTATCGGGTCACAGATAATATTTTGCGAATACGAACTTATCTTGCAATACGCTCAGGTAAATTCGTAAGTCACTAGCAGAAAAAATCGCATATTTGCATAAATTTTTGAGCCTGTATTCAATTTATGAATAAATCTAATCCTGACCTTGGAGAGCAAAGTGAAGTTGAAGTTTTCGGTGCCAGGGTACATAATTTAAAGAATATTGATGTTTCTTTCCCCAGGAATAAGCTGGTTGTAATAACCGGACTGAGTGGCAGCGGAAAATCATCGCTTGCTTTCGACACAATTTATGCCGAAGGACAGCGCCGATACATGGAAACTTTCAGCGCTTACTCCCGTCAGTTCCTTGGTGGTATGGAGCGCCCCGATGTTGATAAAATCTCAGGATTAAGTCCAGTGATTGCTATTGAACAAAAAACAACCAGCAAAAATCCGCGCTCAACGGTTGGAACGATAACTGAGATCTATGATTTCATGCGTTTACTATTTGCCAGAACAGGAGAAGCCTACTCTTATGTCAGCGGCGAAAAAATGGAGCGCATGACTGAGGATCAGATCCTTAAAAGCATACTTGAGAAATTCAATGGTCAGGCAGTAAGTATTCTTGCACCAGTGGTAAAAGGCCGTAAGGGACATTATCGTGAACTTTTTGAACAAATCCGCAAACAGGGTTATTTAAAAGTCAGGGTTGATGGAGAGATCCTGGATATCAGCCCTAAAATGCAGCTCGATCGTTATAAGATCCATGATATTGAAATGGTAATTGACCGGCTTCTGGTCAGCGCAGATGATAGAAAAAGGCTTTATGACTCCATTCAATCGGCTTTAAAAGTTTCAAAAGGAATCATAAAAATCAGCGATAAGGAAAACAGAGAATTCTTTTACAGCAAATTCCTGATGGATCCTGTTTCTGGTATTTCATATGATGAACCGCAACCCAATACCTTTTCCTTCAATTCACCCTACGGGGCATGTGAGCGATGCAGTGGACTGGGCTATATATTTGAAGTCGACCGGCATTCGGTTATCCCGAATCCGAAGCTGAGTATTATGCAGGGCGGACTGGCTCCTTTGGGCGAATACCGCGAGACCTGGGTCTTTCAGATATTAAAAGCACTTGCAAAAAAATACAATTTCTCACTGTCTACACCTCTTGAAAAATTTCCGGAAGAAATTCTGGATATTATTCTGAATGGCTCACATGATATTATTACCGTACCGGTTGAATACAATAAATGGAACGTTCAGAATTACCAGATCTCTTTTGATGGAATCATCAAAATGCTGGAGGAACAGACTGAGCGCCGTGGAGATGAGGTAGGCGAAGACCTCGAAAATTACCGGGTACTGAAAACCTGCCCCGAATGTCATGGTGCAAGACTTAAAAAAGAGTCGCTTCATATTAAGGTGAACGAAAAAAATATTTATGAGCTGGCCTGCATGGATATTTCACAGCTCTTTGAATGGTTTGAAAATCTTGAATCACGATTAAATGAACGACAGAATACCATTGCCCGTGAAATATTAAAGGAAATTCGTTCAAGAATAGGTTTCCTTCTGGATGTAGGGTTAAACTACCTTACTTTAGACCGGACAGCTAAAACATTATCAGGTGGCGAAGCCCAGCGCATCCGACTGGCTACCCAGATCGGATCCCAGTTGGTAAATGTTCTTTATATTCTTGACGAACCAAGTATTGGATTGCATCAGCGGGATAATGCGCGACTGATATCAGCATTAAAAAACCTTCGGGATATAGGTAATACCGTGCTGGTGGTTGAACATGATAAAGATATGATCATGCATGCCGACCATGTCATTGATATGGGGCCGGCGGCAGGAGAACATGGAGGTGAGGTTGTTGGCGAGGGAAGTCCGGAAAAGTTCGCAAAAGCTAAAACTCTGACAAATGACTACCTCAGTGGAAGAAAAGAGATTGCTATACCTGCCAAACGAAGAAAAGGTAATGGAAAATCTCTGACCATAAAGAATGCTACTGGCAATAACCTGAAAGATGTATCAGTGGAATTTCCGCTTGGAAAACTGATCTGCGTGAGCGGAGTTTCAGGTAGCGGAAAATCAACTTTAATTGCAGAAACACTCTATCCTATCCTTAATCATCATTTTTTCAGGGCAAAGAAAAAACCAATGCCCTATAAAAAAATTGAAGGCCTTGAGCATATTGATAAGGTAATTGAGATCGATCAAACCCCTATTGGACGAACTCCACGATCCAATCCGTCAACCTATACCGGCGTATTCTCAGATATAAGGAACCTGTTTGTGATGCTTCCGGAAGCAAAGATCAGAGGATATAAGCCGGGACGCTTCTCTTTTAATGTAAAGGGTGGACGCTGCGAAACCTGTCAGGGTGCCGGCATGAAGCTGATCGAAATGAATTTCCTGCCTGATGTTCAGGTGCCCTGTGAGGAATGCAATGGTAAACGCTATAATCGTGAAACTTTAGAAGTTCGTTACCGGGGTAAATCGATCAGCGATGTGCTGGATATGAGTATTGAAGATGCGGTTGCTTTTTTTGAACCAATTCCGGCTATTTATCGCAAGATTAAAACATTACAGGAAGTCGGATTGGGATATATTCGACTCGGTCAATCTTCCACAACCTTATCAGGGGGAGAAGCACAGCGTGTTAAATTAGCAACCGAACTTTCCAAAAAAGATACTGGAAATACATTTTACATTCTGGATGAGCCAACAACAGGTCTTCATTTTGAAGATATCAATGTACTTCTGGGGGTATTGAACCGTCTGGTTGATCATGGGAATACCATTCTGGTCATAGAGCACAATCTTGATGTGATTAAAGTAGCCGATTGGGTAATTGATCTCGGACCGGAAGGTGGTTCGGGTGGAGGACAGATTCTGTTCGAAGGGAGTCCGGAAGATTTGATTAAAGTAAGGAATAGCCATACCGGGAAATTTCTTGCGTTAGAAATGGCCGCGGCTAAGTAACCCGTCATTAACCACCCTTCATGAATTACCCGTCATTTCGATGAGCGACCTCGATTGTTGTCCTTAAAAATATTTTAAATGCGAAGAGAAATCCCATGGTCAAAAGCATAGCCTAACATCAACAGATTTCTCCACACCACCAATTCCGATTTTAAGAAATAAATACTGCCGGTGTGTTCGAAATGACGGAGAGTAAAATACCATCTCCTTTTCTTAAATTTATACATGCTTCAATTGCTCACATCTCCTCAGATCCGCGAAGCGGACGCCTACACCATTAAAAACAAGCCTATCAGCTCAATAGATCTGATGGAATCAGCTTCGGCAGCATTTGTTAAAGCCTTTATGGAGGAAGTTCCTGACCGGGATACCCTGATCAGTGTTTATTGTGGTACCGGTAATAATGGCGGAGATGGATTGGCTGTTGCACGCCTGTTAAAGGAGCAAGCCTACGATTCTATTTCAGTGAAAATCATGCGTTTTAGTCCGAAAGAAAGTGCAGATTTTAAAATAAACCTGGATCGTCTGAAATTAACAGGAATACCTCTTTCTGAACTATCCAATGCTACTAATCTTCCCAAAGAAAATGCTACTGTTATTATTGATGCATTAATTGGCTCCGGACTTAATAAAGCTTTGGAAGGTGATCTTCAGGCCCTGATAAAATACCTCAATAAATTAAAGAAAAAAGTAATTGCAGTTGATATACCCAGCGGCTTCCCTTCAGATGGAATAATTGATTCAAATGCCACTGTCCTGAAAGCAAAATTGACGATCACTTTCCAGCGTCCAAAGATCAATTTCTTTTTTCCCGAATCAACACAGGCTACCGAAAGGTTTATTGTAGCTGATATAGGTTTGGATGAGTCTTATATACAATCCCAGCCCGGGCCATGGAAACTTATTGAAGAAAAAGACCTGAAAGGTTTGATCAAAACCCGAAAACCATTCAGTCATAAAGGCAGCTTTGGGCATGCGCTGATAATTGCAGGTAATACCAGAACGATGGGGGCTGCACTGCTCTGTGCCGATGCCTGCCTGCATTCCGGCGCAGGATTAACTACTGCATGCATCCCTGAACAGGGCATGCCCGCATTAAATGCTTATGCACCAGAGGTGATGACCCTGCCGAGATCAGAATTGGCATCTGAAGTAAATTCCGGGAAATTCAATTCCATAGCCATTGGTCCCGGATTAGGAACTAATGCGAATGCAGCAGAACTGGTAAAACAGGCATTAAACTTTAATATTCCGATGCTTATTGATGCGGATGCTTTGAATATTTTAGCTGCAAATCCTGCACTTCTGCATAAATTACCGGAACAGACTATAATTTGTCCGCATATGAAGGAATTTGACCGTCTGTTCGGCACATCAGCAACATGGTGGGATCGGGTAGCCTTAGCGCAAAAAAAAGCAAAAGAACTAAGCTTGATTATCCTGTTAAAAAACCAGTATACCTTTATAGCTTTGCCAGAGGGCGATATCCTGATCAATCCGACGGGCAACCCGGCTATGGCTGTTGGTGGAATGGGGGATGTATTAAGCGGGATGATCGCTTCATTTTTAGCTCAGGGATATATCGCAAAAGAATCGGCAATGCTGGCCACTTATATTCATGGAAAAACCGGTGATGTCTTAAATCAGGAGATGGGAATGTATAGTATTCCGCCCGGGGAGCTCACACTCTTGCTGCCTGAAATGATTCAGAGCTTCTGTGAAGCTTCTTAGATTAATTCAGGTCTTTATTTAGAATTCAAAAAGATGCTTTTCTGCATGGTATGAAGAGCGCACAAGCGGACCACTCTCTATGTATTTGAAACCCATCTGAAGTCCGCGGACTTTGTATTTCGCAAATTGCTCTGGTGTGATCCAGTCTACAACCGGATGATGATTTCTGCTCGGCTGAAGGTACTGACCCAAAGTAAGAATATGTACTCCGGCTTCCAGAAGATCAGCCATTGCTTCATAAACATCCTCTTCAGTCTCTCCCAAACCAAGCATAATTCCTGATTTAGTCCTTAAACCAGCTTCATTGATGCGACGAAGGCATTCTAAACTGCGATCATATTTAGCCTGAATCCTTACCTCTTTTGTTAAGCGACGAACTGTTTCCAGATTATGAGAAACTACTTCAGGTCTGGTTGCCAGCACTCTGTCAAGATTTTCCCAGACCCCTCTGAAATCAGGAATCAGGGTTTCAAGAGTAGTTTCAGGACTTTCTTTACGAATTGTATTAATGGTCTCGGCCCAGATTGTGGAACCTCCGTCCTTCAGATCATCACGATCTACAGAAGTAATTACACAATGCTTTACCTGCATCAGGCGTACCGAATTGGCCACGCGATTAGGCTCATCTGTATCCACGGCAAGTGGTCTGCCTGTAGCAACTGCACAAAAAGAGCAGGAACGGGTACAAATATTTCCCAGGATCATAAAAGTTGCAGTTCCCGCGCCCCAGCACTCACCCATATTAGGGCAATTCCCGCTTTCACAAATGGTGTGAAGTTTATGTGTATCTACTAAGCCTCTTACATGAGCATATTCCTTCCCGACAGGAAGTTTAACACGCAGCCAGTCGGGTTTACGCTGCATTTGATTTACTGGAATAACCGGTAGTTCGATCATACTGCAAAAGTAAAGAATTTTAACAAGAATTGAGGGAGAATAGACCCAATCCAATATTTTTACAATAGAAGTATTTAAATCCGGAAGCTTTTCGTTCTTTGACAGGGATAATCAACAATTTAATTATTTTTGGGTACAAGAAAGCACAGAATGGCAACTATAGAAACTATTTACCAGGGAGACCTGAGAACCCAGGCAAAACATGTTTATTCAGGCAACACAATTATAACTGATGCCCCCCTTGATAATCAGGGTAAAGCGGAAGCCTTTTCACCAACCGACCTGATGTCGGCTTCTTTGGGAAGCTGCATGTTCACAATCATGGGAATTGCAGCTAGGGAACATGGAATTGATATTGACGGAAGTACCTGTTCAATTACCAAGATTATGGCAGCAGATCCGAGAAGGGTAAGTGAAATACAAATAACTTTCAATTTCCCTGAAATAATTTATACCGAAAAGCAGCGGGCCATTCTGGAAAGATCAGCAAGAAATTGTCCTGTTGCCAAGAGCCTACACCCGGATCTGGTTCAAAACATTGTTTTCAATTTTAAAGATTAAACTGCTTTCAGCTTTGGGCTTTGGGCTTAAACTATCTGCTCTGCCAGATCTTCTGCAGATATCTCGCTATGTGAGGTTTCATAAACACATTCACCATCTTTTATAAGAAGTAGCTGTGGAGATTCGTGATGAACATTGAATGTGCTTGCAATAGCATTTGAAATATCCCTGTGACTGATCAGATCGAGATAATACACGGGAGTTCCTTCTGGAATTTCTGTCCAATCGTGCTCAAACCTTCTTTTCGCCATCATGCTGACCGAGCAACGGGTACTATGCTTGAATATTACGCTGTAACCTTCTGCATTAACGATATTCTGTAATTGTTCCTGACTATTTAGATCTATCCAGTTCATGATTAAAAATACTATTTTGATTGACCTGCAAAAATACCACAAAATTGCGGACAGGCCGTCAGTGTCGGGTCAAATTGAAGAATTCAGAAAAAAGAAGGATTAGCGCCTTGATTTAGGATAGGTACCATAAGCCGGGCATAGTCTGGAAGAACATGCCTGTAATACAGTTGTGGCTATAAATAAGGCTATTACGCCTATAATTACTCTTTTCATGCTTACAGTTTTTTTAAAATTATTGATTTTAATTCAATAATCAAACAATATATTTATTGAGCGGCATTGGCTTGAACCTCAGCCATCATAATTGCGGTAACTGCTGCCTCTTCACCCTTATTCCCATGCTTCCCTCCAGCTCTATCCTTTGCCTGCTGCTGATTATCTGTTGTTAATACGCCAAATATCACAGGTTTGTTATGTTTAATTGAAACATTTACAAGTCCGCTTGCCACTGCATTACAAATAAAGGTAAAGTGCGGAGTTTCGCCCTGTATTACACAGCCTAAACATATTACAGCATCCAGTTTTTTTGAAGAAAGCAAAATATCAGCCCCGCTCGTTAATTCGAAGCTTCCGGGTACCTGAACTGTTAGAATATTATCTTCAAGCACCCCATTTTTTAAAAGCGCAGAACACGCTCCATTATATAAGGCACCGGTAATTTCAGCATTCCATTGTGCGACCACAATACCGATCTTGTAATCTTTACCTGAAGGAATCTCTATATGAGAGAAATCTGACAGACTTTTTAATATGCTGGCCATGCTCTTAAATAATAAATGGCTGTTACCTGTAATATACGGTAACAACCATTATAAATGTTTTTAATTATAATCTTGCTTCAGCCCTTGCAATATATGCATCTACTGAGGCCGCTTCAACACTTTCAGGAAAATCAGTTTTGATTTTCTTATATGTATCAGCTGCAGATTTAAATTCCTTTTGCTCCTCATAAACCAAACCTAACTTTTTAAGGAAAAGAGGAGTGGTGAAGGTGTTTTTGTTCTTATCAGCAGCTTTCTTGTAGAATGTAATAGCTCTACTGTAATCTTTCAATTCACTGTATGCATCTCCAAGCATTCCCAATACAAGCGGATCAATTACAGGGCTACCTGTGCTGCTGTATTTTCCAAGTGCATCAACTGCTTTTTGATATTCACCTTTCTGAAGATAAAGACCACCAAGATATGCATTTGCAAGATTCGCAGATTTAGTGCTTGAATATTCATCTGCTATTTTTTCAAATCCGGGATATGAACCATCTCCTTTTATTGCCCTGTCTTTCAGAGAGTCGATAGCCACATATTCTTCAGCCTTATACATTTCATTGGCTGCTTTTTCGGCCCTTGGGGCAAGGTAGAAATTTTGGTAACCGAAATATAATAGCACTAAAGCAATAATGGCAGCACCAATTACAGCTAAGCTTTTTGCATTTTCCTGAACAAATTTGCTTGTATTTCCAAGCTGATTGTCAGTTTCTGTTACGTTATCTTTTTGATCTTTTGACATTTGTATATTAAAAGTTGTAAACCGTTTCACTAAATCCAATTCCGCAAAAATACATTTTTCGTACTAAGTATCAACTTTTAAATCAGACAGATTGATTTTTTTTATTTGGACAGTAAAACAAGCTGAAAAGACTAAATTTGTAAAAGCGCTTCTCAGCACAGGCATTAACTATGTGGCTTCAAAAATTATCCGTCATTAATTTTAAGAATTATTCTGAAGCCGAGTTAATTTTTTCGGATACTGTCAATGCGTTTACCGGGAACAACGGTGCTGGGAAAACCAACCTGCTCGACGCAATTCATTACCTGTCGCTCTGTAAAAGCTATTTCAATCCTATTGACAGTCAGCAGATCAGACAGGGTGAAGATCTTTTTATGATTCAGGGAACATTCAGGAAAGATGATACAGATGAGGTGATCTATTGCGGATTAAAACGAAGTCAAAAAAAGAAATTTAAACGCAACAAAAAAGAATATCAGCGACTGGCCGACCATATAGGTCTCTTCCCCTTAGTCATGATTTCACCAAATGATATCAGTCTGATCATTGAAGGCAGTGAAGAACGCAGAAAGTTCATAGATAATGTAATCTCTCAAACTGACAGCCTGTATCTTGACGAACTGATCAATTATAACCGGAGTCTGATGAACAGAAACGCCCTTCTAAGGCAGATTGCAGTTTCGGGTAACTATGATGCATCACTAATGGAAATCTATGATGATCAGCTTGTGATTTCGGGTAACAAGATCTTCGAAAAGCGTAAGGCCTTTATGGAGGTATTTACAGATATCTTCAATAAACATTATCAATATCTGAGTGAAGATGCTGAACAGGTTGAACTGGTTTATGATTCACCCCTGCTTCAGGAAGATTTCTCCAGTATTTTAAACAGAAATCTGGAACGCGACAGGATACTGGAGCGCACCTCCAGCGGGATCCATAAAGATGAACTGAGTTTTAGTATCCATGGGATGACGTTGAAAAAATTTGGCTCTCAAGGACAACAAAAGTCATTCTTGATTGCATTAAAACTTGCACAGTACACCTTTCTGCAGCAGCAAAAGGGATTTGAACCCCTGCTTCTGCTGGATGATATTTTTGATAAACTGGATGATGCCAGAACTACCAAATTAATGAAAATGGTATCTGACAAGGATTTTGGGCAAATATTTATTACCGATACCAGCAGGGACAGAATTGAGAATATTTTCATTAAGCTGAATGTTCCGGTAACTGTTTTTGATATTGAAAAAGGGAATATTGCTGAATCATAACACCTCGATAGTCCCAGAATTTCTTAAATTTAAAAGCAGGGATTCAATAATCTCCCAATTATGAGCCGTACAAACGACAAACCACTTAAGGATGCGATAGAACAGATGCTTCAGGTCTACAAACTGAGAAGAAAGTTCGATGAAACTTCTTTGGTTGTAGCATGGCCTGAAATGATGGGAAAGGCAATTGCAAACCGGACGAAGGATATCTTTATTCGTGATCGCAAGTTATTTATACGACTGGAATCTGCTGTGATTAAAAATGAACTGTTGATGATGCGCTCCAATATTATCGAAAAAATGAATGAACGTGCAGGGGGCAGTGTTATTGATGAAATTGTCTTTCTGTAACTACCTCTTTTTTTCGTTGTAGTTTTTTACCATCAGGTAATATAAAACTGTCATAAAAAAGGCAATTGAGAATGCCTTGAGAACAAATAAATAATTCACACTCCGATCCCATCCGCCCAAATAAGAAACAGCTGCGGGCACGATCAGCATCACCAGAAAAAATATCAGGAAGCGGGCTTGAAGAATTTTCATCGAAGGGTTTTTTATATTGTCACCCTGTACTGTTTCAGGGTGACAATATAAATGAGCATTAGAAACGCTCGAATGCTGTAAAGAAGAAACGTCCTTCTATTTCGGCATTGTCGTCTGAATCAGATCCATGAATTGCGTTTGCATCAATAGATTTTGCATACTTGTTACGGATAGTTCCGGCATCTGCTTTGCTTGGGTCGGTTGCACCGATCAGCTTGCGAAAATCCTCAACAGCATTATCCTTTTCAAGAATTGCAGCTACAATCGGTCCGGATGACATGAAATCAACCAGATCCTTATAGAAGGGACGCTCACTGTGTACTGCATAGAATTGACCGGCAATATCTTTGCTCAAACGTGTATATTTTAAAGCAATCACTTTAAATCCACCCTTGATAATATCATCCAAAATTGCTCCGGTGTGGCCATTGGCTACAGCATCGGGCTTAATCATTGTAAAAGTTCTGTTTGTTGCCATCTTAATTTATCAAAATTGCTGCAAAAGTACTGCTAATTAATTAAAGCATAAAGGATTTTAAAAAATGAGCGGTTTTGAAGCTTTATTTTAATAACTTTGCATTTCTTTTTAAATAGATGTTAGAACTAGCCTCCCTAAAAGAGTTTTTAGCTGAACCAAAGCACATTGTCATTACCACACATCCTAAACCGGACGGTGATGCTATGGGATCTTCTTTAGGTTTATATAATTATCTGATTCTCAATGGGCATCAGGTCAATGTAATTACGCCTACAGATTATCCGACTTTTTTACAATGGCTGCCCGGCAATTCTGATGTAATCATTTACACTGAAAAACCGGAGCAATCCCAACAATTGGTTGAATCGGCTGACCTGATTTTTTGCCTTGACTTTAATTCCCTGGTGCGCATCAACGAGATGGGTCATTATGTGCGTAATTCGAAAGCAAAAAAAGTGTTAATTGATCATCATCTTGAACCTGAAGGTTTTGAGGATTATCGCCTCTGGACCACCGGCGCATGCGCTACTGCTCAATTGGTTTATGAGTTTATTGTGAATGTGATGGGTGACAGGCATCTGTTAAACAAAGATATTGCAAGCTGCCTCTACACCGGAATAATGACCGATACGGGGTCTTTTCGATTCAGATCAACCACATCCAACGTACACAGGATTGTCGCCGATCTGATTGATTGTGGTGCAGATAACACACTGATTCATCAATTGGTTTATGATGATTTCTCGGAAAACAGATTACGATTCCTTGGTCATTGCCTCCTGAATAAGCTGGAAGTGTTAAATGAGTATAATTCAGCAATTATTGTTATCACAAAACAGGAGCTTGAAGAATATAAAATTTCAACCGGCGATACCGAAGGTATTGTAAATTATGCCCTTTCGATAACCGGAATCCGTCTTGCGATCCTTATTATTGAACGACAGGATGTTGTAAAGTTGTCAATACGTTCAACAGGAGATTTTCCTGCAAACGAAATATGTAAGAAATATTTTAATGGTGGCGGTCATAGAAATGCAGCGGGTGGGTTTTCGAATGAGAAAATCGAAACTGTAAGAGAAAAATTTGATCTGATATTACCAGAGTACAGATCGCAATTAACACAGTGAACGGAATTTTATACAGAATTAATTTTATAACAGTAAAAAACAATAAATACAAAAGAAGCTATCAGGTGCTTTTAAAAAAAATAGAAAATATTTCATCTCCTGATTGATTCAATTAAAAAACAATGTATATTTCAAAACAATAGAAAAACAAATGAAAAAATTAGTAATCGTATTAGGGCTGGCAGTTACGGGATTAACGGCTTGCAACAATTTTGACAAGGGTGAGGGGGATATGTTGTACAAGATCCACACTGACAAATCTGGTGAAACAATTAAAGAAGGTGATTTTGTAGCTTTTAAAGCAATTGAGAAAACTGAAGGTGATTCAGTTCTCTACAGTTCTTATGATTATGATCGTCCGTCTTTGCTGGTTAAGGAAAAATCTGTATTCAAAGGGGACCTTTTTGCAGCTCTTGGCCTTTTAAGTGAAGGTGATAGTGCAACTTTTAAAATCAACATCGACTCAATGGTACAAAAGATGGGTCGTCCGCAACCTTCTGATACCACTAAAAAATACCTGGTTTACACCATTAAAATTGACAAAGTAATTCCGAAAGGATCATTAAACGATAGTCTTTTCCGCGGAAAGATCGATGAATTTCTGAAAGCAGAAATGGAGCAGGCTAAAACTGCAGAAGTTGCTAAAGTTAAGGCTTATGTTTCTGCAAAAAGCCTTAAACCTAAAGTTACTGCTTCAGGTTTGAACTATGTAGTTTCTAAAGAAGGTACCGGAGCAAAACCAAATATGGGTGATACAGTTGTTGTAAACTATACCGGCATGTTCTTAAGCGGAAAAGTATTTGATAGCAGCTTACCTGATGTTGCTAAGAAAAATGGAACATTTAATCCTCAGCGTCCATATGAGCCATTGAAACTCCCTGTTGGATTGGGTGGTTCAATTCCAGGATTTGAAGAAGGACTAATGCTTTTAAACAAGGGTGCAAAAGCTACGTTGATACTACCTTCAAAACTGGCTTACGGTGAGCAGGGGAATCAGGGAATTCCTCCTTACTCTCCACTGGTTTTTGAATTGGATGTAGTAAATATCATTCCGGGAACAGCACCTGTGGCTGCTGCCGCTCCGAAACAATAATTATTCGTTTCTAATAAAAAAGCCCTTCCTGAAAATTCAGGAAGGGCTTTTTT
>NZ_DASWXT010000145.1:0-18744 GCF_036405355.1 Daejeonella sp. | reverse complement strand
GCCAAATGGAGTTGAAGCATGGGCTGAATACCGTCGTACCGGTTTCCCTAAACTATATCCGGTAATGAACTCTGAAAGCTTATTTGTAACTAAGGATCAGGTTATTCGCCGTGTACCATACACAATTGGTGAAAGCCAGACTAACGCTGCTGGTGTTGCAACAGGTGTTGCAAAACTTGGTGGTGCTGATAATGAAGCTACCCGTTTGTGGTGGAATAAATAATCAGATTTTTTAATCTTTAATATCTATGAGGTCTTCCTGTTTTGAGGAAGACCTTTTTTGTTGCCAAAATTTCCAGATTAAATATGTTTTTAGAATAAGGTTCTAACCATTATAATAAATCGTTTGACCTTCCAAATATTTTTTTTCGAATAATTTATTCCACTGTAGATATTCTTTAAAGAGCTAAATTTATTTTTTTATATTTAATGATTCTCTGCTAATCACAGTAATTTTGAAATAAGACATTTATTTATTCTTAAAATAGCTTATTTCATTATTCCGAAATCTTTTAATTTAAAAGATAATTAAGAATTATTTAACAGGAATAAATTCAATGATCCGTGCTTAATAAAATACATTAACATGCTAAAAAAAATTTATGCTGCTGCTCTTTTGAGTCTTGCATTGAGTGGCTGTACCAGTAAAAACGACAAACTGTTCACCTTGCTAGACGAAGATGATACAGGGATAGATTACTCAAATATGCTTCGTGAGAGTGATGATATGAATGTGATGAACTATTCGTATTTCTATAACGGTGCAGGTGTCTCTGTCGGAGATATTAATAATGATGGCCTTCAGGACTTGCTTTTTACTGGTAACATGGTTAAGAACCGTCTTTACATCAATAAAGGAAATTTTGAATTTGAAAATGTAACCGACAAAAGTGGTATTGCCAGTAAGCAGGGTTGGTGTACAGGTGCCACTATGGTGGATATCAATGCTGATGGACTATTGGATATTTATATCAGTCGCTCTGCAGATATTGATCCAGAAAGAAGAAAGAACTTATTATTTATTAATAATGGTGATCTGACATTTACAGAAAAAGCCGAAGAATATGGTCTTGCTGACCATGGTTATTCAACCCAGGCTTCGTTTTTTGATTATGATAAGGACGGTGATCTCGACATGTTTCTTATAAATCACTCCCTGCAACAATATACAACCGGTGTTCAGGAAAATGTGCAGTTGAGAAAAGAGCAAAACCCTGATTTTGCGAATAAATTATATAGGAATGATAATGGTAAATTCAAGAATATTAGTGCTGAAGCCGGTATTACATCCAATGTTTTGACTTTTGGTTTAGGCCTTGCTATTTCTGATATTAATAATGACAGCTGGCTGGATATTTACGTTTCCAACGATTTTAATGAACCTGATTATATGTTTATTAATAATGGGAATGGAACTTTTACAGATAAACTAACAGAAAGTATGGCGCAGATTTCCATGTATTCCATGGGATCTGATGTTGCCGATTACAATAATGACGGATTACCTGATATGGTAACTCTCGACATGCTTCCTGAAAGCAATGAGACCCAAAAGATGCATTCAGGAGCTGAAAATTTCGACAAAATGCAATTTCTGTTCGACAGAGGGTTTTATTTTCAGTTTAGCCGTAATATGCTTCAGAAGAACAATGGAGATGGGACTTTTTCTGAAATCGGACAAATTGCAGGTATATCGAATACTGACTGGAGTTGGGCAGCTTTGTTCTCTGACCTGGATAGGGATGGGAAGAAGGACCTTTTCGTGACCAATGGCTATGTTAAAGATTATACAGACATGGATTTCCTGAAATATACAATGGACGAAACAATTCGTTCAAGGCAGCAGGGGAATACTGTTGTTGCAAAGGATTTCATAGAGAAAATGCCAACAATCGTTCAGTCTAATTATGTGTTTCAAAACGTTGGTAATGACCGTTTCGAGAAGAAAAACACAGAGTGGGGTCTTGATAAAAAGGGGATTTCGGCGGGTGCAGTCTATGCTGATTTGGATAATGATGGTGATATGGACCTTGTTGTAAGCAATACCAATGAAAATGCAAGTGTTTATAGAAACAATTCAGACTTGCTGAATAAGAATTCTTTTCTCAGAGTTCAGTTAAAAGGTGATAAGCAAAATTCATTAGGCTTTGGTGCTAAGGTAGTTCTATATGCAAAGGGTGTAAAATACTTTCAGGAACAAATTCCTGTCAGAGGGTTTCAATCCTCTGTAGATCCTGTATTAAATTTTGGACTTGGTGAAAATCAGGTCGTTGATTCATTGTTTATCATTTGGCCAAATGACAAGAGCCAGAAAATTAAAAATGTAAAAGTAAATCAGACCCTTACACTGGATGTTAAAAATGCTAATCTGGATTTGAAGTTTAATCCTATTCCTGCAGAAGATAAATATTTAGTGAACTCTTCTTCAGTTAATTTTACGCATACAGAAAATCAGTTTAATGATTTTACCGTTCAGACCTTACTCCCGAATTATCTTTCAAGACCAGGTCCAACTATGGCTAAAGCTGATTTTAATGGTGATGGAATTGAAGATCTGTTTATAGGAGGTGCTTCAGGCCAGGCCGGAGCTTTATTTACACAAAGCAGTGCTGGTGATTTTATAAAAAAGAACAGCAGTTCATTGGATGCAGATGCTCAGTATGAAGATACAGCATCTGAATTTTTCGATATGGATGGTGACGGTGATCTTGATCTTTATGTTGGAAGTGGTGGCTATGAATTCGGACCGGATAGTCCCTGGCTACAGGATCGGATTTACATTAATGATGGTAAGGGCAATTTTACAAAGAAAACTACCGGACTTCCTAAAATGCTAAGCAGTACAGGTACTGTCAGATCTTCAGATATCGATGGAGATGGTGATCTGGATCTATTTGCAGGTAGCCGCGTTTCTCCGGGGATGTATCCGAGTACCCCTGAAAGTAAAATCCTGATCAATGATGGCAAAGGTAATTTTACGGATGGAACTGCTTCCATTGCTCCTGAAATAAAATATGCAGGAATGGTAAGTGATGCCGTTTGGATCGACGTAAATCAGGATAAAGTAAATGATCTGATCATAGTTGGTGAATGGATGCCAATACGCATATTCCTCAATCAAAAAGGTAAGCTGAAAGACAGATCAACCGAATTTATCAAGTTTGGTTCATCTGGCTGGTGGAATACTATTTATGCAGATGACATGGATGCTGACGGGGATAAAGACCTTGTTATTGGAAATTTAGGATTGAATGCACAGTTTAAAGCCAGTGAGAAGGAACCAATGAGTATTTATTATAAAGATTTCGACGAGAACGGTTCTGTAGATCCTATTTTCTGCTACTATATAGATGGTGTGTCTTATCCAGCAGCTTCGAGGGATGATCTTATGGATCAACTTCCAAGTCTAAAGAATAAATTTTTAGAATATCATAAGTATGCCAATGCAACGATCAATGATCTTTTTACTGCTGATCAGTTAAAGGATGCCAAAATGCTTAAAGCGGAGCTGCTTGAAACTGTCTATTTAGAAAATACAGGCAAAGGCTTTAACTTAAAGCCACTTCCAATTGAAGCGCAATATGCACCGGTTTATGCTATTGCAGCTTCTGATGTTGATAAGGATGGTAAGAAAGATATTATTTTAGCCGGCAATAATTCATGGACCAGAATTAAATTCGGACATTTCACTTCCAGTAACGGAACACTGCTTTCAGGAAATGGTAAGGGTGAATTTTCGTATGTTCCACAATGGAAAAGCGGTCTTAACATTAGAGGTAATGTGAGAAGCCTGAAAATCTTCCCTGCAGGAAGAAATTCAGGGAATCAATTTGTTTTCGGAATAAATAATGCACCTGTTAAAACAGTGAAAAATTAATTTAATTATACAGCCGTGCGGATTTTCGATTTCAGATATTATTTATATTCTGTCTCTTTTTCTTCCGGAATCTAAAATCTTTTAACTGAAATGAATATTTTAACAATGAACAAAAAAGCGCTTATTGTTTTATTTGGAGGAATAGGCGCTTTAATTTTTATCTCTTTTAGATCCAGTTTTCCTGTTCAGGAACCCTGGAAAGCCCCTGATTCAGCAGATACAATTAAGAGCCCATTCCCATTTACTCCTCAGGTGATAAGAGAGGGTGAAAAATTGTATACCATGCTATGTGTTTCCTGCCATGGGACTACCGGACTTGGAGATGGGCAACCGGGCAGGTATAAAATACCACCTGCGAACTTTCATAGTAAACATGTAAGCGATCAAAAGGATGGTGCCCTCTTTTGGAAGCTAACCCATGGTAAGGGTAATATGCCTGCCTATGGCGTTGCATTTAATGAAGAAAAGAGGTGGCAGTTAGTTGCATATATCCGTCAATTCGCAAAACAGGATTTGAATGCTACTGTTTCTAAGCCGGTTTTGCCTATTAAGAACTACAGGTTTGATAAGAATTTGTCGGCACGCTATTTTCCATTACCTCTCAAGGTTAGTAATGTGAATAGCTCAGAGGAACAAATGTTTATGGTTGATACAGTTGTCAAAGACCTTGTAAGACCATGGAGTATTGTTTTTATGCCTGATAATTCAGTTCTGATAGCAGAGCGTAGTGGTAAGTTATTGAAAGTGAAAGACGGGGTAGTTCAGGCAAATCCTATAGGGGGTAATGTTCCAACAAGTTTGCGTGATGTTAAGTTGCATCCCAACTTCGAAAAGAACAGGGTGATTTACTTTTCATATTTTATCGAGCCAACAACACCAGGTACCGGTTATACTGCATTGATGAGAGGCAAATTGATTGGTGATAAGCTTGTGGAGGAAAAGATGATTTACAAAGCAGGCCCGTTTAAACGTAATGGTGACTGGTTTGGAAGTAAAATCGGATTCGACAATAAGGGATTCCTGTATTTTACTGTTGGAATACATAGTGACAGGATGAATTCACAAAGCCTTTCTGCTCCGGATGGAAAAACCATGAGGCTGAATGATGACGGCAGTATTCCAAAAGACAATCCATTTGTAAATACTCCCGGAGCTTTACCTGAAATCTATTCTTACGGGCATCGGATGCATCAGGGCTTTCGCCGTGATCCTAAAACAGGCAGGATATTTTTTGTGGAATTTGGTGAACTTGCAGGTGATGAACTGAATATTTTAAAGCGGGGAGCAAATTATGGCTGGCCTTTAGCGACATTCAGTCTTGAATATAATGGATCGATAATTTCTGAAAGTCCATATCGTGAAGGAACCGAACCCCCGATTCATCATTATGCTATTGCACCATCAGATCTTGATTTTGTTTATGGGACACGTTATCCTAAATGGGATGGCAATATTTTTATAGGCGGACTAGCTACTAAGAAGCTTTATCGGGTTGTGATGAAAGATGATAAATTTGTGCATGATGAAGCCATGCTCCATAATCTTGGAAGGATCAGAGATGTAAAATATGGCCCTGATCAATTCCTGTATGTCCTCACTGAAGATACAGGAATTTTGGTCAGATTAGTACCACTGAGCAAGATCTGAAAATTCTTTTGCCTGAATTCAATTTACCATAACAATTCAAAATAATGATATGAAACGTAGAAATTTAATTAAGGGGCTAGCCTTACTTCCACTTGCTGGAGGAGCAATTAACAGAGAATCTGTTTTAGCTGGAAGTCCGGGTTCAGTACCCAGTTCTGCTCCGGTACCCGAAACAGTAAGTATTACTACGGAATCTTCATTTATGGCTGAAATGAATATTTTCCGCTCAATTGGTGTTGAACCTATTATTAACTGCCGTGGTGCCTATACAATTATAGGTGGATCGCTGGAACTTCCTCCCGTTAGGGAAGCTATGGAAGCTGCCTCTCAGAACTTCGTACAATATGATGAATTAGCTGAAGGAATAGGCCAAAGACTTGCCGATCTTACAAAGTCTGAATGGGGTATGGTTTCTGCCGGATGTGCCGCAGGTATGAAGCATGTAACTGCAGCTTGTGTTACAGGTGGTAGCCCTGAAAAGCTTATCAGGATCCCCAACCTAAGCGGATTTGAGAAGAATGAGGTAATTATTCCATTATATTCACGGAATACCTATGATCATGCTGTCCGTAATATCGGAGTAACCATCATTCATGTAGCAACACCAGAAGAACTTGAAAGGGCAATTAATCCGAGAACAGCAATGATCTATGTAAATGCTGTTAATGGTTCTTTTACAGGACAACCTTTTTCGCTTGAAGTGATTGCAGGTATTGCAAAACCTAAGAATGTGCCGGTTTTAATTGACGCAGCAGCCGAAAATCTGACAATCCCTTCCGTACATCTACAACGTGGTGCAGATGTGGTTGCTTACAGTGGTGGAAAGGCTATGCGGGGGCCTCAGTGTGCTGGTTTACTGCTCGGAAACAAAGAGATATTAATGTCGGCATGGCAGGCAAGTTCCCCTCATCACGGTCCTGGTCGTGATAATAAAGTTGGGCGTGAAGAAATGATTGGAATGATGGCCGCAGTTGAAACCTGGATAAGACGCGACCATGATGCTGAATACAAGAGCTGGCTCAGTAGACTGGATGTAATTGCAAAAAAGGCCCTGACAATTCAGGGTGTAAAAACAAATGTTACCAATCCTACCGAGCTTTCCAACAAACACCCAACCTTATGGATTAGCTGGGATCCTTCCAAACTAAATATTACCGGATATGAAGTTGCAGAAGAAATCAGTAGTACCAAACCAAGAGTTGCTATCGGTTCCCGTGATGAGAGTGATGGAAGTACTACCATTGATATTGTTTCAAGCCATATGAAAGAAGGAGAGGATCAAATCGTAGCAAACAGAATATTTGAGATACTATCCAGAAAACGCAGTCCTAAATCAGAGGCAATGACTGCTCCCGCGGCAAACCTAAGTGGTAAATGGAATGTTAATGTAAGATATTTTAATAGTATAGTTAAGCATATCTTTTCGATTCAGCAGGATGGAAACTGGATTAATGGAACACATAAAGGTGACTTTGATATACGGGATATTAGTGGAACAATTGAAGGTAATCAGATCAAATTAAGCAGTGTACTAAGATTACCCGGAGATCAAATCACTTTTTACTTCTCAGGGACAGTTAATGGAGACTCGCTTACAGGTGATATACATATGGGCGAATACCGCACAGCAAAATTTACCGCTAGCAAATCATTAGAAAAACCGGTTCATAAGAAAGTACTGGTTCCAAAAGGACCTCCTTTAGCAACCTGATACTATCTTGTTTATTGTATCAGCATTTTTTAATTTTACGAAAAAATATAATTAAAGTAAGCTCATAGATATTTTTAATTACTATAAATATAAGAGCTTAAATAATTGAAATTCAATTAGATATGAAAAAAATTTTATTGGCTGTACTTATTGGTTTTTTATTCAGTAGTTGCACAAAGAAAAGTGATTATGAAGCTGTATTTTCAAATCCTGAGCAATACTCCAAAACTGTAGGATTACTTACTCGGGTTATTACCCATGATATCTTTTCTCCCCCTGTTGCCAGCAGAATATATGCCTACAGTAGTATTGCCGGATATGAGGTTATTGCAAGCCAGTCAAAGGACTATAAGCCACTTAGTGGCAAACTTGAAGGACTCAAAGTTTCGGCAGCTAATAAGCCTGTGAATAAAGAGTTTTCAGCAGTTCTGGCTTATATGTATGTTGGAAAGGAATTGACATTTTCGAAGGATTCTACCCAAAAGATTATTGATAATCATATTCAGTTGGCCAGAGATAGCGGAATGCCCGAAGAGATTTTGAATAACTCGCAGGAATATGCACTTTCTGTAAGTAAGGCAGTTCTTGATTGGGCAAAGAAAGATAATTATAAGCAGACACGATCAGCGGTTAAATATACAGTTACCAATGAAGAGGGCAGATGGGTTCCAACTCCTCCTGCATATATGCCTGCTATTGAGCCTAGCTGGATGAAGATCCGACCTGTACTAATTGATTCGGCAAGTCAGTTTTTGCCAAAGCCACCTTCTAAATTTAGTAAGGATAAAAACAGTGATTTTTATAAACTTGCAAATGAGGTATATGAAACAGGTAAAAACTTAAGCGATGAGCAAAAAGCAATCGCTGATTTTTGGGATTGTAATGGATTCAAGGTAAACGTTTCAGGACACGTTATGTTTGCAACAAAGGCCATGACTCCGGGCGGGCATTGGATGGGTATTACAGGAATTGTTTGCAGTAATCAGAAAGCCGATTTTGATAAAACAGTTTTTGCTTATGCAGGTGTTTCTATTGCCGTAATGGACGCGTTTATCGCCTGCTGGAATACAAAGTTTACTTATGATCTGGTAAGACCAGAAACCTATATTAACAATTATATGGATAATGCCTGGAAGCCCTATCTTCAAACTCCACCATTCCCGGAATATACCAGTGGACACTCAATTATTTCCAGTGCATCAGCGACAGTTTTAACCAAAATTTTTGGTGATAACACTCCATTTGTTGATAATACTGAGAGAGCATGGGGCTGGCCTGACCGTAAATATGAGAATGTAAAACAGGCTTCAAATGAAGCAGCTTTGAGCCGTATGTATGGTGGAATTCATTACCGTGAAGCAATGGAAGAAGGAATAGTTGAGGGCGATAAAATTGGTGAACTTGTGTTCAACAAACTTAATTAACCTGAGATCCAAATACAATCTTGCAGGATTAATTAGATTGAAGATTTTCTTTTGTTTTAGAAAGCAAGGTCTATGATTCTTAGGCTCTGGCAGTCCAGTGTTCTCTTTATTTTGCTTATAAATTCCTTTTTAATGTAAAAATCCGCTCGGGCAAAAATCTACAGTTGCCACGGGTTTATTTCAAACTGAAGATGGTCCTAATGCCGGGCTGTCCTTTACGATGAAAAACAGCTCCGGGTAAAATAAACCTTGCCGGAGGAGGTATCTTCCGGCTATTCATAATTTGATCCGGAACGTGATTTCTTGCCGGAAATACTTCGAAGGAAAGGGCTGAAATAGCCTATAATTCACGGTTATTGATTTTCAACATCAAACCATTGTGGTTCAGGAACCTTATCTGACTAATGATAACCGTATTTTTTACCTTTCCTTATATTGAATTCAGGTTAACTAATCTCAAATTAGATTCTTTAGCTATATTTCCTGCTCACATCTGAACATTATCTTAGGAATATTTTGAAACTTGAGTTTTGAGAGCCTGTGTCACGATTTTGAGTTTTTATTTTAAATCCGGGATTTTTTAAATAGAATTGTGCCATACAATGTCGTATGCTAAAGAATTAAGAGTACCAAAGAAATGAAAAGAATTTTAGTTTTGGGTGTTTGTGCCCTTTTTATTGCCTGCAGTAGTTCTTCTGAAAAATCAAGTGATGCCGATACAAGCGCTTCGGTAGAAATGGATACAGCTGCTGTGACTTCCCCGTCGATTGACACTACGAATGCGGCTCCAGCAGTTCCCGTAGCTGCTGTTGAAACTGCTGAAAGTAAAGTTACTGAGGTAAAAGCAAAGGAAACACCGGCTGTAAAAGAAGCTAAGCCTGCAGAACCTGTTAAACCGGCTGTTGTTGCTCAAGCTGTGGATACTAAAAAGGGGGAGACGCTGATTTCAAAATCAGATTGTTTTGCCTGCCACAAGGTTAATGAAAAACTATTGGGACCTAGCTATAAAGATGTAGCTAATAAGTATTCAGATACTAAGGCTAACATAGATTACCTTGTTAAAAAGATAAAAGCTGGAGGAAGTGGCGTTTGGGGAGCCATTCCTATGTCACCACACCCTGCATTATCTGACGAAGATGCTGAAGCAATGGTTCACTATATTCTAAGCGTTAAATAGCAAATTTATAAAGGTTCTGAGAATTTCTATTTTCTCAGAACCTGTTCCCATAAGCTAAAAGAACTACTGCGCACTGTAACATTTTCCTGTGTTATTGTACTCCTGATAAGATAAGTTTAAATTGCATTATTAATTTAATCTTTTCATAGGGGAAAGCCTATGGATTTTACTCATATTATTAATCCAATATTAATTTGAATTTATGAATAAGATTGAAAATATTTCAGCAATGAAGCCATTGAGCCTTACTTTTCTGTTAGTCAGTGCTGTGTTGTTTACTAATGCACAGGATGCTAAAACTCCTTTGTTTAAATCTTCTGCCTTAACAGCTTTAAATGGTTTTACCAGAGGAATTGAAGGACCTGCAGTTGATAAAGCAGGTATTTTATATGTAGTGAATTTTGCCAAGCAGGGTACAATCGGACAGGTTAAACCTGATGGATCTGCCAGCCTGTTTATTGAACTCCCTGAGGGAAGTATTGGCAATGGTATACGCTTTGACAGTAAGGGTAATATGCTTATTGCAGATTATACAAAACACAATATTCTGAAAGTTAATATGTTAACTAAGGATATTACAGTGTTTGCACATAATGCTAATATGAGTCAGCCAAACGATATTGCCATTGACAATAAAGACAGACTGTATGCAAGTGATCCGAATTGGGGAGCCAGTACAGGCAGAATCTGGCGAATTGATACTGATGGAAAAACCACAACCCTGGATAATATGGGTACTGCAAATGGTATTGAAGTAAGCCCGGATAATAAGTTATTGTATGTTAATGAATCGGTACAGCGTAAAGTATGGGTCTATGATCTTTCTCCAAAGGGTGAAGTAAGCAATAAGCGGCTATTTCATGAATTTCCTGATTTCGGTATGGATGGGATGCGCTGCGATATTGATGGGAATCTTTACATAACAAGGCATGGAAAAGGTACAATTGCAAAATTATCACCTGCCGGAAAGTTATTGACTGAAATTACTCTGGCAGGAAAACTACCAAGTAATATTGCATTTGGTGGAAAGGATGGGCGAACTGCATACGTTACTTTACAGGATAAGGGCAATGTTGAAAGCTTCAGGGTTGATAAACCAGGTCGTGAATGGCTCATGTCAAAAAAGAAATAATTATCAATTCAAATAAATAAAGATGAAAACAGAAAGAAGATCAGTATTAAAGAAATTATTTGCCTCAGTAGTAGGAGTAACCGGCTTAGGTGTCGTGGCTAATGCTAAAGGAATTGAATCATCACCTGAAAAAGTGGTTGGTAATGTTACATCCGTTCAAAATGTTCCAATGTTTTCCGGACATGTAATTCATAATGGTTTAGTTTATATCGCAGGAAAAGGTGCCCATACAGCGCCTTTTGAAATCAAGGCACATACCGAGATTGTTCTTAAGGAACTCGAAAAAGAGTTAATTAAGGCTGGTTCTTCAATGGAAAAAGTATTGAAGGTAACTGTATATCTGAATGATATTGCTGACTACAAAGGCATGAATGAAGTTTATAAAGGTCGTTTTGGCAGTAAGCCTCCGGTACGTTCAACTCTTGCAGTGGCTAAAGGTGGTGTTCCCGGCGACTCACTGGTTGAGATGGATGCTATTGCATACCTATAATCATTCAAGGTAATTGGCAGGTTTAATCCTGCAATTATTTAATTCAAAATTATTACAGCCAATATCAATTTTTCGGAATTTGTATTGGCTGTAATATTGTTGCTAAATGCCTGTCTGAGAAAATTTTTAATTCTATGAAAAAATATAATTTTTATACTCTATTATTATTCTGTGCAGTTAGTGTTATAATGCTTTCTGCTTCAAGTAATTATCAGTCTTTAATATATAAGCGAACTGATTCAAAATTTTTACAGGATACAGTAAAGCAGGTAGCATGGTTAGCGCCGGCATCAGCCGACTCCCTTAAAAATCCACTGACAGTATCTCAGGAATCCATTTCAAAGGGAGAAGAGTTATACAATATGTACTGTTTTTCTTGTCACGGGGATACTGGTTATGGAGATGGTCCGGCGGGTGGATCAATGGGTATCAGACCTGCAAATTTTCATGATCAGAGGGTGATAAAGCAAAAGGACGGTGCATTATTCTGGAAATTAACCAACGGAAAAGGTAATATGCCCCCTTTTAAAGAAGCTCTAACCGAAGAGCAGCGCTGGCAATTAATTGTCTTTCTCAGGGAATTAGGCAAAACAGAATAACAAAAATGCAAATCAAGCAAGGAATATTTGTAATTGGGATTCTTAGTTTTTTAGTCGAACCTGCTATTTCTTTCGCCCAGAAGGATTCTAAACCAAAGGAGACAAAAACTACTTCAATAAGATTAAGTCCGGTAGTCCAGTCAACCCCTGTCCCTTTAAGGTCTGATATTTTAATTGAGAAGTTTGCCGATATAGAACCAAATGCCGTTCGTTTATTGATTCATCCGGTTTCTGGTGATTTCTACTATACGACTTTTGAGGGCGGAGTATTTCATATCACCAAACAGAATGGCTCTATCATTTCAGAACAAATTCTTACAGTAAAGGATCACGGAATAAACAAACTGCAGGGAGCTGTTTTTGCAGGCTCTGAGCTATTTTTATGTGGTAATACTACCGAAAATAATTACAGAGGTACCAGAGGAAGATTGGTACGCTTTTCAATTGTACCAAACAGTATTCCAAAAATGACCATAGTTTTCAATACTGAAGCTTATGGATTGAATGCCACAACATGGGATCATGGTTGGAATGCACTTGTCCTTAGCCCGGATCAAAAATATATTTTTATCACTTCTGGTTCCAGAACCGGACATGGTGAAATTCAAGATGATAAAGGAGTTTATCCTAATGCACGTGATAATGCTCTAACCACCAAAATTTTTCGAATCCCTGCTAAAGCAGAAAATCTATTATTGCCCAATGACACTGATAAATTAAAAGCAGAGGCTTATCTGTATGCTGAAGGTATTCGTAATGCATACGATATGGCCTTTGATTCTGATGGCAATTTATTTGCTGTTGTCAATTCTTCAGACTATGATCATTCCGAAGATATGTTTTGGGTAAGACAAGGTCGTCATTATGGATTTCCCTGGATTATGGGAGGCATTGAAAATCCACAGCAATATCCAGATTTTATGCCTGATCCGAAAAGAGATCCATTTCTGCCGGCTACATCGCACGGGATGCTGATGAAGTATTTTCGAAATGATCCTGATTTTCCTAAAGTCCCGGAAGGTATAAAATTTAGTCCGGGAGTTCAAAACCTGGGCCCGGATGCCAATGAATACAGAGGGCATTCAGGTAAAATACTTGACGGAGATAATACTGGAGTAACTATCAGTACGTTTACGGCTCACAGTTCTCCGCTAGGTCTTGTTTTTGATACTAAAGGAGTACTTTCTGGTGAATTTAAGGGTGATGGTTTCGTTCTCAGAAACACTCTTGGATCCAAATCCAGTCTGATGAAACCATTTACAGATCAGGGCAGAGATTTACTTCACCTTGACATGTCATATGATAAGGGAAGTGATAATTATTTTGTAAAAACAACCCGGATTGTTGATTCGTTCAATAATCCAACAGATGCTGTTTTGATTGGTAATTCATTATATATCATTGAATATGATGCCAAAGTAGGAAGTATCTGGAAGGTCACCTTGCCTGCGGGTTCAAAAAAGTTCAAAAAGATAAGAAAGAAAAAATAATCAGTGAGCTTACTCAATTCGAATCAAAGAATGGGCTGATCTGATTATTATTTAAATAATTTTTGTTTATTTATATTATTAAATTAAAACTATGAGAGTTAAATTATTATTGTCATTTGTATTTGCTTGTGTTTCTTCTCAAGCCTGGTTATCTGCACAAACAATTCCAAAGGAAGAACTTACATTTTTAACTTCTGAATGGAAAGGTGAACGTTTCCCTGATGGTCGTCCTAAGATTTCAGATAATCTTTTGGAAAGGGCAAAAAAAATTGGCCTTGATGATGCCTGGCAAGTATTAAAGGTATCTGGTTATCTTAATCAGTTTGAACACGGATGGAAAACCCTGAACGATGAAGTTATGACCGGAAGGGCAGTAACTGCGATGTATATGCCAAATCGCCCCGATCTGGAAAAAAACATTAAAGAAAGAGGTGTAAAGCAGGGCCGTGTTGGTAATACAAATACCTGGCCGATTGCGGTATTAAAAAAGGGAGATATTTATGTTGCTGATGCTTTTGGGAAAATCAATGGAGGTACACTAATTGGAAGTACTCTTGGAACATCAATTTATGCTAATTCAGGCAATGGAGTAATACTCAACGGTGCAGCCAGAGATGTGCCGGGATTGGAAGAAATCAAGGGGTTCAATGCCTTTGTGAGGGACTTTCATCCTAGTTTTATGGAGGAGATGCTGTTAATGGGCTTAAATACACCTATTCGTATTGGTGGAGCAATTGTAATGCCTGGTGATTTAGTAATTGCTGCTAAAATTGGAGTTTTGTTTGTTCCGGCACATTTAGCGGAGCAAGTGGTATCGACTGCTGAATTTGTAGTTAGAAGAGATAAATATGCTTTTGAAGTTATCAAATCGGGAAAGTATACAGGTGGACTGTTGGATAATGCCTGGACTGAAGAAATGAAAATGGATTTCCTGAAATGGATGGAAAGACATCCTGAAGAAGGAAAAATGACTAAAGCAGAGCTTGATGTTATCATGAGCAAGCGTACCTGGTAATTAAATGGAAATAAGAATATAACTAAAACATAATATTGTGAAAAAATTGAATATTTATTCCGCGGCTCTTGGTGTCGCTGCATTATTATTGCTAATCTCACTGGGGATGATGTTTTCCGGTAATATTGCAGATGCAGGACCATTACTAATCACCTTCTTTTTTTTACTTGCAGTGGGTTTTAAAGGGTATGATAATCTTAAAGGGTTTTCATATACAATAATGATCTTTGCAGCCGTAACTATGGCGCTTTATTATCCGCAGTATTTTAAAACAGTTGGTGATTTCAAGCTGACAGGATTAATAACCCCCCTTATTCAAATTATTATGTTTGGAATGGGTACATCCATGAGTGCAAATGACTTTATGGCTGTGTTTAAACAACCTAAAGGTGTATTAATTGGTATTATTGCACAGTTTATGATTATGCCCACAATGGGTTTCATATTAGCCACTACCACTGACTTTTCACCTGAAATTGCTGCCGGGATAGTGTTAATTGGTTGTTCACCCAGTGGTCTGGCCTCGAATGTAATGTGTTATCTTGCTAAAGCAAATCTGGCACTTTCATTAACTATTACATCTATAGCTACACTGCTTGCTCCGGTTCTAACACCACTTCTGATGAAGTTACTTGCTGGTGAATTTATTGAAATCGATATGTTTGGAATGATGTGGGATATTGCTAAAATGATTATTATTCCAATTGGAGCAGGATTGATTTTCAATAAATTATTATCCGGTAAAATGAAGTGGCTTGATGCTGCAATGCCAATAGTTTCAATGGCAGGTATAGCCTTAATTATTGTAGTTATAACCGCAGCAGGCCGTGATAGTCTTTTAGAAATTGGTTCTGTATTAATTTTGGTTGTTCTCATTCATAACATATTTGGTTATAGCTTAGGTTATGGCTTTGCCAGATTATTTAGAATGCCTGAGCGCGACGCTCGTACTGTAGCATTGGAAGTTGGTATGCAGAATGGCGGACTAGCCTCTGGTATTGCCAATAGCTTAGGAAAGATCGCAACTATGGGTCTGGCACCCGCAGTATTCGGTCCATTGATGAACATAACGGGATCTATACTAGCCTCTTACTGGCATAGAAGACCTCCTGAAGGTTATGTTGAGCCAGAAATTGAAGGAGAAGTTAGATCTCATTAAAACTGTATAGATATGAAGAAAATTGGATTATTTTTTGCTTTTATGATGTTTGTCGCTACAAACATTTATTCGCAGTCACAGCCTGAACAAGCTGTTGCAACTGCGGTCACTGCGCTACATAATAATGTAGTAAACCCTGAGCGGAAAGCATTGGACATGCTGGTCTCAGATGCATTGTCCTATGGTCATTCAGCTGGTAAGGTTGAGAATAAAGAACAGTTTATAGACTTTTTATTCAACGGTCCATTTAAGTTTACTTCGATCAATACCACCGATCAAACAATTCAGGTCAGTGGAAAAAATGCTGTTGTGAGACATATCTTTATTGGAAAAGCCACTAATGCCGGTGTTCCAACTGACATTAGAATTGGTAATCTGATGGTATGGAGAAAAGAGGGCGGGAAATGGAAATTACTCGCTAGGCAGGCATTCAGACTATAATCATACCGGAATTGTTATCCTATAATTTTTTAAAAGTGCGCCTATTTCCGTAGCGCACTTTTTTTATTTTTTCAAAATTTAAAAATCTAATTTTCAAAATGTTAAAACCTGATAGTTTAATCTTCGATTTGGACGGCACCTTGTGGGATGCCCTGGATACATACCTTGAATCGTGGATAGAAGGTGCTAAAATTGAAAACCTGAACCGGGTGTTTACTCGTGATGACCTGCATTATGTAATGGGCTGGGAACGATCTAAAGTGTTGAGTCATTTTTTTCCTGAGATGGATGAGGAAGGCCGGGAGAGGGTTTATAAGACCATAAATGAATGCAGACTAAGACTGATGCCAGAACGGGGAGGAGTGATGTATGAAGGCGTACGGGAAGGGCTCATAAAGCTTAGCAAAAAGTATAAATTATTCATTGTGAGCAATTGCCCTGAAAACCTGATTGTTGAATTTATGAAGTGGGCTGATCTGGAAGAATATATAACTGACGAAATGGCTCATGGCGTAAACTCTATGCCCAAACACTACAATATAAAGCTCCTTGTTGATAAGCATAACTTAAAAAAACCAGTATATATCGGGGATACACTGGGTGATGGATTAGAAACCAGAAAGGCCGGACTGCCTTTTGTGCTACTCACTTATGGTTTTGGCACTACAGAGGATTTTGACCTTAAATTTGATGATTTTAACACATTTACTGACTATTTCATGAATTTGGAAGATTAAAGCCATATTTAATTTTGCATATGTAAATTGATTAGTTTATTAGTTGAAATATATTTTTAATCGATACTGCAACACCCCAAAAACTATGAAAAAGGCAATTAAAATCATTCTGCTTGTACTAGTTTTGCTTGCCCTGGTATTTTTTCTGTTTGTTCCTCAATATATTGACCGTTCAAAAAATAAATCTACTCTAATAGGACCATTTGAAAGGATTTCCTGGTATGATTCCATTCCATTTATTGCAGATTTGCATTGCGATGCCTTATTATGGAATCGTGATTTAGTTAAGGAGCATACATACGGGCATGTTGATCTTCCGCGTATGCAAAAGGCTAATATGGCTTTTCAAGTGTTTACAATTGTGAGTAAGGTACCTTTTGGTATAAATATAGAAGAGAATGATGATCATTCAGATCAGATCGGCCTGCTTAGTTTTGCTCAGTTACAAACACCCTCAACCTGGTTTAGTATTAAGAATAGAGCCCTTAACCAGGCTAATGCCTTGCATGATTTTGCTGAAAGGTCAGATGGGAAATTCAGGGTAATTAAAAGCAAGGCAGACATGAAGCTTTTCCTTTTTGACAGAGCTGTTGACCGCAGCCTTAGTTCTGGGATGCTGGGACTCGAAGGGGCCCATTGTTTGGAGAATGATCTTTCGAACCTGGATGAATTTTATAAATTAGGCATCCGCTATATTGGCCTTACCCACTTTTTTGATAATGAATGGGCAGGTTCAGCCCATGGGATGAAGAAGGGAGGATTGACTCCGAAAGGACATTCTTTGCTTAAGAGAATGGAAGAGATGGGTATTGCAGTTGATCTTGCCCATTCCTCACAAAATACAATTGAAGATGTTTTTAAACATTTCAGGGGAGCGATATTAGTTTCACACACAGGTGTCAGAGGGGTTTGTGATAATCAGCGCAATTTATCTGATGAGCAATTGATAAAAATAGGAGAGCGGAATGGTCTGGTCGGTGTTGGGCTTTGGGAAACTGCTGTTTGTGGTACTGATGCAGCTTCAACAGCAAAGTCGATCAGGTATGTTGCTGATAAGATCGGTGTTGAGAAGGTGGCATTAGGGTCGGATTGGGATGGAGCTTTTGAGATGCATTTTGATGTTACCGGTGCCCCTTTAATTGTCACAGAGCTTCTAAAACTTGGTTTCTCGAGGGATGATATTGAAAAAATAATGGGCGGAAATATCAGGGATTTCTTTCTGAGGAATTTGCCTGAGTAATTGACCCTGATATTTCCTTAATTTATCTTCTGCTTATTATAAATTCTAATTTCCTGTCTCCATTCCACTATCAATAATAGTCTTGAACTCATCCTTAGTTATATATTGAGGTGTATAAGTTCCGCCAGCATTTACTATGTTTTGGTAAAATGAGCGCATATGATTCCTGCTTCCTTTTGCAAGAATGTCCAATACAAATCTAATATCCTGATTGTCAATTTTTAAAAGTGCCATTTTTATATCAAAAAGATCCAAATCTTCAATTGTAGCTCCCACTATATAGGCATTTAGAATGCCCTTATTACCTTCGAGAACCAATTGATTATAGAGTGCCTGTAAATTTGTGTTTTTAAAAATACCAACCGTGTTTGCACCAACGGGATCCGGTAAATTATATTTAGTAATCAGACTTAATACCAATAACATGTGGGTATTTTCACTTCTGGAAATGTTGTCGAAGATTTTCACACCCCATTTGTTATAAAGAGTTAAATAAACATCCATTGCTAATTTCTCTTCCTCTCTTAAGAATGAAATACTATTTAACTCATCCGCACTCAAGTTTTCCTTTGGCAAAGTATTAATCTGAGCCTCGATATTTACAG
>NZ_DASWXT010000144.1:0-1892 GCF_036405355.1 Daejeonella sp. | reverse complement strand
TCACACCCCATTTGTTATAAAGAGTTAAATAAACATCCATTGCTAATTTCTCTTCCTCTCTTAAGAATGAAATACTATTTAACTCATCCGCACTCAAGTTTTCCTTTGGCAAAGTATTAATCTGAGCCTCGATATTTACAGCGTTGATATTTTCTGTATTCGTTCTATTACTGATTGAAACTTTATCTTTTTTACAGGAGCCTGAAGTAAAAATAATCACTGTCAGAATCAGTCCTAATCCTGTGATTTTGAGTTGATTTTTCATGATGAAATTTTTGGATGATGTAATTAATAATATAAAAGTACGGCCTTAAAATGCCAGCAATAGTTACATTTGTTACTTATGAAATGTAGCCTTCCAATACTTATATTTTGTATTCTGCTTTGTTCTTCCTGCTCTTATGAAATAGAAAAAAGTGATCTTTTGGGTAGGTGGAACTACGTAAAAGTAGTTAATGCAGATCCGGAGGATATTACCAGCGATGAAGAACTTAAACATGCTTCTCCTGCAATAATCTTTACCGAAACCAATGAACTTATCATTGAATGGGGCGGTAAGCAATTGTCAAAGGGCAAATATAGGCTAGATGGTAAAATGATCAGGTATACTGAATCTTTAGAAGGAGGGAGAACGAGAGAATTTCCATTTTTGGTCAGTAAACTAAGTGATACTGAACTGGTATTCCAGACTATGGAAAAGAATTATAGTCGGGTTACAGCAATAAAACAACGCTGACAGGGTTTTAATTAACACAGACAGGGTTCAAAACCCTGTCTGCGTTACCGATTATTTTGGTTTCTTTTTAGATCCTTTATCCTCAATAGCACCCTTTGTTTTAGCCGCCTGCTGTTGTCTCATATAATCTTCCATTCTTTTCTGGAATCCTGAGGTCTTCTTTTCTGAAGCAGGTTTCTTCTTATTTTCCTGGATCTGAGCATGTATCTTATTATCATCAACAAACATTCTGATGATATATTGCTGTGCAAAAGTCATCAGGTTGGCCAGGAAATAGTAATAATTCAAACCTGAAGGGAAACTGTTCAGTACCCCAAAGAATATGATCGGCGTGATATAACCAATGTATTTCATTTGACCCGTTGCACCCGAAACCTGATTATTGAAATAGGTGTAGATCAATGTTGAAATAGTCATCAAAATACACATCAAACTGATGTGGTCTCCAAGAAAAGGAACTTCAAAACCCAATTTAAAGAAGGCATCATAGGTTGAAAGATCTTCCATCCAGAGGAAGCTTTGCTGACGCAATTCAAATAAATTCGGGAAGAAAAAGAAGAACGCCATAATGATTGGCAACTGCAATAGCATCGGCAGACAACCACCCAGCGGATTTACACCGGCTTTTTTGTATAGCTTTAAATATTCCTGTTGTAATAGGGTAGGGTTATCCTCGCCAACTTTGCCTTTGATCTCGTCCATCTCTGGCTTAAGAATACGCATCTTCGCCATTGACAGGTAAGACTTGTAGGTAAGCGGCAACAAAACCATTTTAAGCAGAATGGTCAGCACAAGAATAATAAGTCCGTAGCCCCATCCAAAACCCTCAAGGAAGTTAAACACAGGCAATACCACCCATCTGTTAATGTACTTCAATGGCCAGTAACCCAGATCTATTTGTTTTTCAATATCAAAGCCCTGTTTTTCAAGAATATTTAACTGATTTGGACCGAAATAGAATTCCATCGGAAAGGAGCTGGTTTCCTGTCTCTGGAAAGGTATTTGCATTTTGGCTGCAAAGCTTTTTACAGTTCCTGCATCCGGACTTGTGCTAACGGCTAATTCTCCACTATCAAAGCTGTTTTTTGCGATCAGTACATTGGAGAAGAAATGTTGTTTAAATGAGAACCATTTAATTTTACCCTCTTTTATTTCT
>NZ_DASWXT010000143.1:0-30773 GCF_036405355.1 Daejeonella sp. | reverse complement strand
CTGAAATCAATAGTCCCGGCTACGAATTCAATGCATTCATCTCCAAAAATGAAGATTTCCTGATTTACACAAAATACAATAGCGAAGGAGGCCTGGGTAGCGGCGATTTGTACATTTCCAAAAAAGACAAAGACAATCGATGGAGCAAAGCAGAAAACATGGGCAATACCATCAACACAAAATTTATGGAATACTGCCCCTACTATGATGAAGCAAATGAAACTTTATACTTCACCAGCAAAAGGAATAGCATTCAGCCTAAAAAATTTGAAAGTGTTGCAAGACTCAATCAATATCTTGCGGAGAGTGAGAATGGGAATAGCAGGGTTTATAAGGTGAAGGTGAGGATAAAGGGAAAGAATGACAAAGGCTAGAATCGAATTAAGAAATAGGGACAAGAAGGACAACCTGCGACACTGAAACGGCAATAAGTCCCATTTGTCCTTAGTATCCTTTGAAGTTAATAAACCAACCAGAAGCTCCTCTAAGCTAATTTACCCGCCCAGGTTCAATCCCATTAATCAATGAAACCGGTGTGGGCAAAGCGATTTTTTTCTGGAAAGTATATCGCAAATAGGTCGCCGGAGGCAATCGTTATTCCTTGACCGTTGTCGATTTAATGAGAATTACTATTTTCATTTTAGACTGGGATATCTTACTGATAATGAGCAAATTTAATATAACGCGAACTTGACATAAAATCTGAAAACCACATTCGTGCCTACCGGCAGCAGGGGAACATAACATTTTATAATAGCTTTTGTTTAACAGTTCAAAAAATATGCTGACTAATGAAAACAAACACCTTGAGAATAACAATACATATGGTCTCAAGTCTTGATGGCATTATTGCCAAAAAAGACAATAGCGTTTCCTGGTTTGAAGTATCAGACAATTACGAGAAAGGAGTTATTGATCCAAATCCTGAAGAATTTTTAAAAACCATAGATTGCTATGTAATGGGAGCGCGGACTTATGAACATGCCATGGAGCTTTCTAAGTCATATGGTTGGGCTTACGGCGACAAACCAACAATTGTGCTAAGCAACAAACAATTATCCTCTGACAGGCAGAACATCGGATTTTATAAGGGCGACCTGAATAAACTTGTGCAAGAACGACTCATACCGAACTATAAGAATGTTTGGGTTGTTGGGGGTGCGAAGCTTACCAAAGAGTTCATTCGGTTGAAATTAGCAGACGAAATAAGATTATCCATTTTGCCAATCATTTTAGGTGAAGGAATGCCATTTTTTGACCATATAGAACAAGAACAAGCCTTACATTTGAAAGACGTAACAGCTTACCAAAATGGAATGGTTGAACTCCGTTACGAAATAAAAAAAGTATAGAACAACTAAGGAATAACAGCTTAAAATCAATCATCCCTAACGATTCAAATATCCCAGCCTCACCAAATCATTTCTTCCGGAGATTGCTCTCAAATAACCATCACTCAGCAGATAATACCTGTTTGCGACATCCAGAACACTATGATAATCATGGTCGGTCAGGATAATCCCTTTGGATTTTGAATGAGATCTAATCAGTTCTGTGACTGCTTGTACAATAATTGGTGAAATCCCATTGAAAGGTTCATCAAGTAATACAAACTTAGAAGGCAGGTTCAGTAACAGCTTAATCTCCAGATAACGAAGTTCCCCTCCTGAGAGTGAATTTACCTTAGTGCTCAGAAAGGGAGTCAGGATAGCATCATCCAAAAAACTATCCACTTTCTTACTATTTAAAGTAAGGTTGACAAGCTCCAGAACCGTTAAATTATTGGGTAAAAAGCTGTCCTGCGATAAATAAGAAATTTCCTTTATCAGCTGAGACTGGCTTAGCAATACCTTATCATTCACCCTGACGAATTTATTATCTGCCTTCTCCATACCAAACACGATCTTCATAAGGGTTGATTTACCAGTCCCGTTTCTGCCAAACAGGCCCACAATATCGCCGGTTTGGCATTTCAGATAGACATCGCTTAAGATTACCCGTTCAGCATACCTTTTAGCAAGACTATCGACTTCTAAAACATCAGGCAAGATCATAGAGAATGAAGAATGATCCAATCAAAACATTCAGGAGAATTGAGAAAATTACCAGAGCAGATTTAGTGATACCCATATTCTGATAATAGACGTATTCATTTTTGCGGGTTTGCTCTTTATAATAAAGGCTTAAAATCCAGCTTCCTGTCATAAATGCAATCCCGAAAACTGTAATAAAAAGCCTCCCTCCCATAGCTGCTAGCAATGCGGCAAATGTGAGACTTAAACTTAGCGTGCTTTTGTAGAATACAGAAAATAGCTTCAGTTTGCGCATTTATTTACGTTGATGTTTCTAAAATAAGGATTTCCAGTCATGTTGAGACTATGATATAGGGTGAGATCGAATAAAGAATGTTTAACTGAAGTTTAACAGGATATATTGCAATCTCTGATAGTTTATTTTGAGGTAGGATATTTTGTTGATATTATGGATATTTAATCAGGAACAATAAAAGATCCTCATAGATATTCATCAAGCATAATAATTAATTAAAGCTTCCGAATGAGAAAAATAATCGCAGGAATCAATATGACACTCGATGGATTTTGCGACCATACCGCAGGAATTCCGGATGAAGAAATACATCAGCATTACGCTGAATTATTAGATAAATCAGGCCTGGTGCTTTATGGAAGGATAACCTACCAGCTCATGCAATTCTGGCAAACCCTGCTAAAAAATCCTTCCGGTGAAAAATCAATGGACGATTTTGCGATCGCTATTGATAAAATTCCAAAAATCGTCTTTTCGAATACGCTGGAGAATACAGAATGGGATACCGCTCAACTGTCTGACAAATCTCTTGAAGAAAAGGTTCTAGAGCTGAAGCAATCTCCTGATGGTGGAGACATTCTGGTTGGCTGCCGGAGTCTGATCATACAGCTAATGAACCTTAGTTTGATTGATGAATTTCAGCTTTGTATTTATCCGGTTATCGTAGGCAGCGGTTTACCCCTGTTTGAAAATATACAGGACAGAACTCTTCTTAAACTGTTAAAGACAAAAGCTTTTAGCTCTGGTGCAGTATTGCATTACTATGAGCCTGTAAAGAATTGATCTTAAAAACCGGACAGGCCATGAGTATATAATCTAATCACAGCAAACCATTCCTGATATTTGTTAAATGATCTGATTACTATAGAATGACTACATTAAAGACCTGTCCAAAAGGGCATAAATTTTATAAGAGCAGCGACTGCCCTGTTTGTCCGATTTGTGAAGAAGAAAGAAAACCTGAGGACAGCTTTTTAGCCTTGCTTGGAGCGCCGGCGAGACGGGCTTTGGAGAATGAAGGAATTACAAGTTTAGAGAAACTATCTGCTTATAGCGAAAAGGAGATTTTATCGCTTCATGGAATGGGGAAAAGCAGCTTACCTAAATTGAATGATGCGTTAGACAAGGCAGGGCTTACATTCAAAATGATATAATTAGTCTTAAACAAAAGAGATTAAAAATCAGGATCTTATTTGGGTTTATTCTCGCAAAAACGTAGAGATGGCATTTCAAAACATACATCAAATGACCATAAGCCTTTGGGGCTTCGCGTCTTCGCGGGATATAATTTAATTAAAAATATCCACAAACGCTTTTTATTTCTTTTACTCCCAATTTTATTCCAAATCTTATATATTTGCACTCCAATCATAGAAAAGGGCTGATTTAATGGCTTTGAATTATGAATGGGGAAAAGCTTGTAAAAGCATTGCCCGGATGGCGAAATTGGTAAACGTTGCGGTCTCAGAAGCCGTTGGAGTACAATCCTTGAGAGTTCGAGTCTCTCTTCGGGCACGAGTAATGAGTTCTTTGTTAGCTGTTATCAGTTATCTGTAATTCCTAACTGAAAACAGGCAACTGGTAACTGATAACAACACAATGCCCAGGTGGCGAAATTGGTAGACGCACCACTTTGAGGGGGTGGCGCCCTAACGGGTGTGGCAGTTCGAATCTGCTCCTGGGCACAAAAGAATGTTATCTGTTGTCCGTTGGCTGTTAACTGGCTAGCGACGGGGACGGAAATTTTTAATTGAAATTTCTAAATATCTTCAGGAGATCCCTCTCAGCGAAGGGCTGATCGGGATGACGGTCTCTAGTGGCGGATTCATTCTCAACCCGATAGGCTATCGGGTGTCAACTATCAATTATTCATTATCAAGCCGTTCCTTTTAAAATCTTATTCCAGTACAGCCAGGGCAAAATCTTAGTTTTTAAAATCCACATGGTCCAGCGTGGCTTGGTCTGATCAAAAGGAAAGGTCATGGTCGGTTTGTTCGTATAATCAAACTCTGCCAACATTAACTTGCCATATTGTGTAGGAATTGGGCAGGCACTATAACCGCTATATTCGGCAGTCATTGGCTGATTAGCTAAAACAGCCAATACATTTTGCACAACCACTGGTGCCTGTTTACGAATAGCTGCTCCGGTTTTACTGCAAGGTGCATTTGTACAATCACCTAATGCAAATATATTCGGATAGCGGGAATGCTGCAGAGTGCTTTTATTTACTTCTACATAGCCATAAGGATTAGCGGCATCAGCCAGCGGACTGCTCTTTAAAAAATCAGGTGCCGACTGTGGGGGTACGGCATGACAAATATCAAATTTCATTTCCTTCTTTAGTACAATTCCATCAGCGTCCTTTTCTTCATAATGTACCGTTTTATTGGGGCCGTCCAGTTCAGTGACATTCACACCAAAATGGGGTTTTATATTATAATTCCGAACTACTTCAGTTAAGGTGTCCGCATACTCTTTTACAGCAAATATGGCACCCGCTCCTGATAGATAATGCACATCACACTTATCTAATATGCCTTTTTTTTGCCAGTAATCGCAAGCCAGATACATTATTTTATGAGGGGCACCACCACATTTTATCGGACTAACCGGATTGGTAAACACGGCAGTGCCTCCTTTAAAGTTCTTTATCAGTTCCCAGGTATACGGCGCAAAATCAAATAAGTAATTGCTGCTGACTTCATTCTTACCCAATGTTTCTTTAAAGCCAGCTATTTTTTGCCAGTCTAATTGTATACCCGGACAAACAATCAGCGCATCATAATCGTAAGATGCGCCGCTCTTACAAACCACCTTGTTTTCTTCCGGCAAAAATGTTTCTACAGCATCTTTAATCCACTTGGTTCCTTCAGGAATGTAGTCAGCCTGGTTTCTTACGGTTTTCTTAATGTCGAAAATCCCGGCACCCACCAAAGTCCATGCAGGTTGATAATAGTGTTTTAAAGAAGGGTCAATAATACTTATCTGTAGACTTTTATCCTTTTTTAAGAGCTGTGCAGCAACTGAAAGTCCGGCATTGCCGCCTCCAACAATAACTATTTTTTTAGCAGACATATCGCTTAATTTAATTCATAAACAAGGTAGCTATTGTATGTTGGCATGAGCGTAACTTTTGTTACATAGCACTGATTTACTGAGGAATAGTAAAGATGCTGGGGAGAATCTGGTCTTAGCTTTCTGAATTAGGATTCGTCTGGGTGAATGGAAAGTTTAATTGGGATGCATTTTTGGGGATCACTTTCTGCGAGGGTGAAGAAGGGAATTGTCAAGAGTCAAAATTTGATTTAATCTCGCTAAGTTCCCTCAGCTGCTGAAGGGCAGCTTTCGGGATGACCGCGCATATCCTGGCAGCAGGTAACTGATAACAGGTAAAATCTAAGCCATGAGGCGAAAACGAATTTCCTTAATGAAGAAGATGTGAATTCGTGTCTACTATAGTTCCAATTCCAGTCCATCATATGCCAGAAAAACCCCTTCCGGCAGTTCTTTAGACACTTCACGGTGAGTTCCCATGTTATGGCTGATGTGGGTGATATAGGTTTTTTTTGCTCCAATCTCGACTGCGAGTTGCAGGGCTTCATCAAGAGTGAAATGTGAAATATGCTTTGTTTTCTGCAAGGCATTGATTACCAGCAGTTCTGAACCTTTGATCTTTAGTTTTTCCTCTTCTGAAATCGAATTCGCATCAGTGATATAGGTAAAGCCTCCTACCCTGAAACCGAAAACAGGTAATTTGAAATGCATCACAGAAATGGGCATCACAGAGATTCCGGAAACATCAAAAGTCTGGTTTTCCTCAATATTGTTCAGTTTTAAACGGGGTATACCGGGGTAATTATTTCCTGAGAAAATATAATGAAACTCCTTCCTCAATGCCTCCTGAACCCTGATATGGGCATAAATATCAATTTCAGACTGCTGTTTATGATTGAAGGCACGTACATCATCCAGCCCGGCGACATGATCTTTGTGTTCATGGGTAAACAGAATTGCATCCAGATGCTTCACCCCTGCCCTGAGCATCTGGTAGCGAAAATCAGGCCCAGCATCGATCACCAGTGTTTTTCCCTGATCTTCAATCAGAACAGATACCCTCAAACGCTTATCACGCTTGCTTTTTGATTTACATACCGCGCAATCACAGGCAATGACCGGTACGCCCTGAGAGGTTCCTGTTCCTAAAAATGTGATCTTCAAAACTCTATTTTTGTTTGTTTCAATATGTAAAGGAATGCCTTTTGCTTCTCATCAAGCAGGTTTTCATCAGTTTCTGATCGCTGAAGCAGATCAGCCAATGAATTGATTTTACTTTCGAGGTTCGAAAATTTATTCACGATCACTATCCGGTCCTTCTCCAGAACACAGGAGCCGGTCTTAAAATTGCCCTTTTCATAACGCAGCTTAAATCCGAGAGTCTTAATCAGGGCTTCGAGCTTATCAAGTGTATGCTGGGTATAACTTAGGGCCATTGCATTTCAAAAATAACAAAAAAGGCTTCAAACACTAATGCCTGAAGCCTTTAAATTATTTTTATAAAGCTTATCGCAGATCCACAACTTCTACGCCCGGATAAAGCTTAGAATCAAATGCAAATATTGATTCAGGCACTTTAATATTCGGGGTGAAAGTCTTGATACTATAGGTATAACGGTTACCATTTTTGTCAAAGATTACCGCATTTACAATTTGTTTACTCAATTTATCAATCTGCAGTTTTACTTTAAAAAAGCTGCGTTTAGTATCTGTTGGACTCAAATCAATGTTATGAACCATTTTTCCGTTCACTTTGGTATCATTCGTATAAAGTGATTTAAATCCCTTCTCATAAATTGTGAACAATTTTGCAGGATTTAAAGCATCTGCCGAATTATCAACCTCACTCAACTGAACCTCTTTATCCGCTTTCAGGTAAGTCCACTGATTTTTACCATCACTGATCAGCTCCTGCCCTTTCAAAACAACCTTATACTTATTCACCTTCGATTTCACAAACAAGGTCCCGCTTTGGGTTTCTTTGATCTTTGCCTCAGGGTTTTCAAGGGTGTATGAAAACTCTGTCTTAATCACGTCATAACTGCGGTACTTTTTCGAAACTTCTGCCAAAATTGCCTTTGCTTTCACTTCGCTCTGCGCCATCACACTTATTCCGGAACCTAAAACAAGAAACGCAGCTATAAATAACTTCTTCATTTGATTTTTTCTTTAGTTAATCATTGTTATCTAATGTATTCAAGAACTGTTCCAAAGAATATTCGTCAGGTATCAGAACTTCTCTGGCCTTGCTCCCTTCAAATGGTCCGACGATATTTGCGGCCTCCAGTTGATCAATTATACGGCCTGCCCTGTTATATCCTAATTTCAGCTTTCGCTGGATTAAAGAGGTAGAACCCTGCTGATGCATCACAATCAAACGTGCAGCTTCTTCAAACATCGGATCCCTGTCGGAGGCATCAAAATCTTTTGCCGATGAATCAGCATTTTCATCCAGATATTCAGGAAGCATCCATGCTGAAGGATATCCGCGCTGTGAACCGATAAACTCTGACACTTTTTCCACTTCCGGAGTGTCTACAAAGGCACATTGTATCCTGATCAGGTCGCTTCCTGTGGATAAAAGCATGTCCCCGCGTCCAATCAACTGATCTGCACCCCCGCTATCAAGGATCGTTCTTGAGTCAATTTTAGATAACACTCTAAACGCCAGACGTGCCGGGAAATTCGCTTTGATTGTACCAGTGATAATGTTTACTGAAGGGCGCTGGGTTGCAATTACAAGGTGTATACCAACCGCACGGGCCAATTGGGCAATTCTGGCAATCGGTGTTTCAACTTCCTTACCAGCCGTCATCATCAGATCGGCAAACTCATCTATGATCAGCACGATAAAGGGCAGAAAACGATGCCCTTCATTAGGATTAAGCTTCCTGCTGATGAATTTCTGATTATACTCTTTCAAATTCCGTACATGTCCGTTTTTCAACAGGTCATAACGCATATCCATTTCAATACACAGGGAATTTAAAGTTGTGATTACCTTTTTGGTATCAGTAATGATCGCATCTGCTTCACCCGGCAATTTGGCAAGAAAATGCCTTTCAATCTTCCTGAAAAGCGTCAATTCCACTTTTTTGGGATCAACCAGCACAAACTTTAATTGCGACGGGTGCATTTTGTACAGTAAGGAGATCAAAATTGCGTTGATACCAACCGATTTCCCCTGTCCGGTAGCACCGGCAACCAGCAAATGCGGCATTTTTGACAGGTCAGCAATATAAACCTCATTTGAAATTGTTTTCCCGAGTGCAATAGGCAAATCCATCGTTGTATTCTGGAATTTCTCTGTGGCAAGCACAGAACGCATCGATACCATTTCAGGATGCTGATTCGGAACCTCAATACCAATAGTTCCCTTTCCGGGCATCGGGGCAATGATACGGATACCCAGTGCTGCAAGGCTCAGGGCAATATCATCTTCCAGATTTTTAATTTTCGAGATCCTCACTCCGGGTGCAGGAATAATCTCATACAAAGTTACCGTCGGACCGATAGTTGCCTTGATCTTATCAATCTCTATATTATAATGGTTGAGTGTCTCAACTATTTTATTCTTGTTGGCTTCAAGCTCTTCAGAATTAACTGCAATCTTATTGGAACCATAATTTTCGAGAAGATCGAGGGTTGGGTATTTGTAGCTTGACAGATCCAGGGTTGGATCATACATACCAAACTGCTCAACAAGCTCAGTCGATTTCTTCTCCTCTTCGGTTTTCTCGATTGTAAGCGGGGGTGAATCCTTCAAATCATTGGATACTGCCAGAGATGTTTCAAAAGGCACATTTTTGGCAGGACTAAGTACTACGGGCTTATGTTCTTCAGGTTCAGGTTCTTCAGGAAGCTCAATAGGTGGAAGATTCTGACTCAGTTTTTGTGTATTTCCGTTACTTGTTTCCTGTCCGGGGCGATTGGGTAAATTAAATTCCACCGGCGGATACAAGATTTCATCCTCCAGTTCAACCTCATCACTGGTTTCAGGAACAACATATTTAGGTTTTGCTCTGCGTTCCGGTAGTTTGAAATCGATGTTATAAGCAATGATCAATACACTTAAACCTGCAAATGCCAGCAATCCGGCAGTACCGGCATCTCCAATCTGAGCCTGCAGCAGGCGATTGGTCCAGAACCCGAACTCACCTTCGAGAAAATGTGGGTAATCACTGATGAAAGCATGGAAAAATGCAAGTGTAATTGAAGTGAAAATCAGTAAAAAGAAGGAATAAGCAAGCGTTTTTGTTATAGATAAAACCTTGATTTTAAATAACATGCGGTATCCTATGATAAAAAAAACACCGATAAAGAGGAAAGATGCAACACCAAACCACTCATAAATAAACTGATGAGATAAAAGTGCACCTAATTTACCAAGCCAGTTTTGAACTGCCGGCTGGTTAAGTCCCATTTCAGTCAGCTCCTGCTGAGTTTTCATCAAATTACTCCAGCCACCATTGGCATCGATCACATAACTCTGATCATCCTGCCAGGTGAACAGATAGGAAGTGAAGGCCACCATGAAATAAAGCGATACGATCAGAAAGAACAGACCGATTATCTTTATAGTCCGGTCGTCATTCAACTTGAACTTCGGCAGATCCTCAGCTGTTTCTTTCGGAACCCGCTGTTTTGGGGCAGGCTTAGACTTTGGCTCATCGCGAAAAGAATTGGCACTCCTGAATTGGTTTCCTTTTAGTAAGGGCATTCGAAAATTTGCTAAATATTGACAAATATAATGTTATAAAGAATATCTGAGATAGCCTAAATCTGCTGCATTTTTTATTTAATTTTCTTAATATTGATAAACAGATGTTTAGTTCATTTAATACCTTATAAAATGGATCAGGATTTACTGGAGGAATACATTGTAACCGGCAATGCAATTGAGTTATATGCACTTCTAAACTCTAATCCGAAACTTGCCATTCAAAAAACGAGTCAGCAGATCTCTCCTTTACTGCTCTGCTGTTACTATAAAAAGCCCGAACTGGCTGATATTATTTTAAAGCATGTTCCCGAAATCAGCATTTTTGAGGCTTCAGCCTTAGGAAAGAACGATCATATTACCAACATTGTCGCAGAAAATCCCGGTCTGATTCATGAATTTTCTGATGATGGATTTACACCACTTAGTCTGGCTGCCTATTTTGGAAACGAGGATGTAGTCCGGAACCTGCTTCTTAGTGGTGCGGATCCAAATATCCCATCAAAAAATGGGTTTAGCGTATACCCTATCCACTCTGCTGTCGCGTCAAATTACACCATGATTGCCAAAATGCTTCTGGAAGCAGGTGCCGACATCAATGTGGTGCAAAAGTCGGGAGCAACCCCGCTTCATTCAGCTGCCCATAATGGCAATATCGAACTCCTGATCGTTTTACTGGAGGCCGGGGCTATTGTTGATGCAAAAATGGAAGACGGCAAAACTGCTGCTGACAAGGCTTTTGAAAAGGGGTTTCTTGAAATTGCAAAGATTCTTTCCTGACAGACCGCTTTATTTCTTTCTTGAAAACAACCAAACGCGACTTCTTTGCGTAGGTACTTGAAAACTAAATAAATAATTTATGAAAAAGTCCCTACTCATTGGTTCCATTAAATCAATTTCCCTTATTTTGCTGTCTGTACTTGTACTTTCAGGCTGCAAAAAGGATGAAGTGGAAGAACCTGTCAGCCTGATAAAAAAGGCTAACGTTACCTTAAGTGGTGCACAGGAAGTCCCTGCAGTAAATACTACCGGGACCGGCACAGCGGAGATCTCTTATGATCCTACAATGAAAATGATCACTTACAAGATCACCTGGCAATTAGGAAGTGCGTCAGCAACAACAACCAACATGCATTTTCATGGTTCTGATACTGGCAGTGATGCTGTAAGTTCGGGTGTTGCAATTGGTATCACTGGATTTGCAACCGGAAGCAGTGGTACTTTAAGTGGAATGACCGTCGCCCTGACAAGTGCCCAGGAAGCACAGTTATTGGCCGGTAAATGGTATGTAAACATTCACAGTTCAACTGTAGGTTCTGGCGAATTAAGAGGGAATATTAAATTCTAGTGAATGGATTGTTAAGCCGGGCTTGATCCTTTGTCACCGCGGGCTTGACCCGCGGTCAAAAATCCCAAACACTACTTGCCCTGATCCTTTTGATATAATGCCTAACATCCAAAACAATGGCTGCAAATACATAAAATATCAGTGGAAAGCCTACGGCCAGAAATGAGGAGTAAATAAAAAATAGTCTGATCTTGGAAATGGATATATTAAATCGCTCTCCAAGATAGGTACATACCCCAAAAGAACGTTTTTCGAAAAATGTAAGAAACTGCTGAAACATTTTACTTGCTCAAAAATTTGATTCCAATCCCGCAAGATAAGCATTTCTTTTGATCACAATATGATTTTTTTAATTGTATAAGTGCCTGACTTATTGCAGAATTACTCGAATTTACCCCAATATCATTAAACTTTCTGATAATTGCATTTTGTTCTGGCTTAAGGCCTTCAAGCAGGATTATACCCCTTTCCCTGTGTATTACACTTCCTGTTCTGATACCAAATGCGAACAAAAAAACTGACACTGTATTAATCAGAATATTACTTATGGCCTCTTCTCCGAATGAAACAGCAGAATATTTACATTCCTGATCAAAGCGATAATGTGTATTCCAATACTCATTGAGCTTTAACTTATTAAACATCGCAATAATGACAGCAATATCCTTTTCATCAATGATTTTAGAGAATAAATGGTTTGAACGGATTATCAGGGCAGCAAACTGAGCGAGCCGGACTGACGGAAAATTACGTGGTCTTAATCGCATATATTTCCATAAGTATTTATCTATTGGCCTCAAATCGTGCTTTTTCCGCAGAAATTGATACTCCTTTCTGAGCAATTGCGGATAAGGATCTATTAGCTTGTTGTCCAGAAAGCCTGCCTGTCCGAAGATAAGCGCCTCAATCTGAAGTGGGCGATCCTTGTATCTTGCCAATAATGACTGCGGCAGGGATCTGGCAAGCATTTCGAAGGGTAAGGCATTGGTTTTAAAACCGAAGTTCCGGGCCAGGTTAATATAAAAGGCATCATTCCAGCTGCCTTTTACTTCAATCAGGAGTGTTTCAATCAGCTCGCTTTTTTCCTCAAGACGTTCTATCAAAATCCTTGTAAGACAAGTATTTATAAAAAGTTCATCAAGCTGTTTAATTTTCCTTTCACAGGGAATCCAGTTCAGGCCTGCCATCAGGTCCTCATAGTTTTGAGTGATCTCTTCAGGAATCAGATTTCCAATTTCCAAAACAGCAATTTCCGTTCCATCAGTTCTGAAAATTCGCTGATCATGATATGCCACCACATGCAGGATCACATTATCATAGGCTTTGTCGAACTGATGCTGATGCCGGCACCAATCTGAAGAGTGGATATGAATTTCTACGTTCCCAGCCCATAAAGTATCTCCAATCCGGATTTTTGCATTGGAGAAATCGGGACCGGCATGGTGGTTATGATGTCCGGGACGGATTATATCCAGGCTCTCTCCTGAGGTACTTTTTAGATCTGATACTTGGTAAAGACGGAATTTCCAGATATAATGCAGTAAATCTTCATTGAGAATCATGAATTAATATGCCGAAAATAATTATGGCAGTAAAAAATTATGATTAAACGGTATTAAGAATTGTTTAAGTGGTTGAATTAAGAAATTTACGTGCCGGGAATGTTGTCTGTATTATGATATAAGGATATTAGGATTTTCTAACTATGGTAATCAAAGAAATCAACTGAATCACGGTTCAGGCAAATGGCATAAAATCTGAATTAGGATTAATAGGATTTTAGGATGGTAGGATTATTACGGTTTTCTAAATCATGGTAATCAAAGAAATTAACTGAATCACGGTTCAGGCAAATGGCATAAAATCTGAATTAGGATTAGTAGGATTTTAGGATGGTAGGATTATTACGGTTTTCTAAATCATGGTAATTTATTCAATCACCTTAATCACGGTTCAGGCAAATGGCATAACATCTGAATTAGGATTAATAGGATTTTAGGATGGCAGGATTATTACGGTTTTCTAAATCATGGTAATCAAAGAAATTAACTGAATCACGGTTCAGGCAAATGGCATAAAATCTGAATTAGGATTAATAGGATGGTAGGATTTTAGGATTTCTAAATCATGGTAATTAATTCAATCACCTTAATCACGGTATATACAAATAGAATATTTTCTTTAACAGGATTAATAGGTTGGCAGGATTTAAGTCATCCTAAAATCCTCGAATCCTAAAATCCTAATTCCGGGTGGCATATTCCCAATTAAAATCCAATACCTTCCAGCAATGGTTCCATTTCAGATTGAAGTTTCTTGGCTTCTTCCCTGGCGCGCTCGGCAAAATCCTCACCTGATGAGGCATAGATTATTGATCGCGAGGAATTTACAAGCAATCCACAGCTTTTGGATAAGCCGTATTTACAAACGTCCTGTAAGCTTCCTCCCTGTGCTCCCACTCCGGGAACCAGAAGAAAGTGATCAGGCGCATATTTACGGATATTCAGGAATTCTTCTCCGCGGGTCGCACCTACCACGTACATCAGACGATCATTTCCTGCCCAGGTATTTGCTCTTTGAATCACATTTTCAAACAAACGACCTGTTCCGGTTTCTATAAACTGAAAGTCCTTCCCTCCTTCATTGGATGTTAATGCGAGTAAAATGACCCATTTATCCTGAAATTCAAGAAAAGGCTTTACCGAATCACTTCCCATATATGGAGCAATGGTGATTGCATCAAAGTTCATCCCTGAAGAGGCTGGATCAAAAAAGGCTTTAGCATACATGGATGAGGTATTTCCAATATCGCCACGTTTGGCATCTATGATCCCAAGACAAGTAGAAGGTATATGCTTAGAAGTTCCGATTAAACTTTTCCAGCCAGCAATTCCCCGGCTTTCGTAGAAAGCACTGTTTGGCTTGTAAGCAACGCAAAGATCATGGGTGGCTTCTATGATCCGCTTATTAAATTCGAGAACAGGATCTTCAAAATCCAGTAAAAACTTGGGAATGAGTGTTATATCGGTATCCAGACCAACACAAAGGAAGGATTTCTTGATTTTTATCTGCTCAATTAACTGTTCTCTGTTCATTATTTCCTGCAATATTGGAGCGAAAATAATTAAAGCTGAGTTCAGAGCATTAAAAAAATAAATAAAGTTTTGTTTTATTTGATATTATTGCATAGAATTGTGTCATAATCTCAATTTATCCCTGAATTCAGGAAATCACAAAAATTCTCTCAAAGCATTTCTTTTGCAAGAATTCTTGTGTCGTCGATTTCCAGGATAGATGTTTTGAACTAAAATCCCAAAAAAATATAAACCAAATTTAATGCTGGATAGTAATAAATTGAACGATAAGCTCGTTTCTGAGCTACGTGAAATTGCTCAAACCTTAGGTGTTCAGGATACTGATACCCTACGCAAACAGGATCTGATATCCAAGATTCTTGAATTTGCAGAAACCTCCCCTGCGACCGAAAATAGTGAAGCGGTAACTGAGAGTGTTGATGCAGCTGAACCTTCTGATTCGGGTGCAAGACCACGGAAACGTCTTCGCAGCACTAAACCTGTTGCTGAAAGCAAACAACATAAGGAAGTCCCGCTGGATAATACCCGCACATTTGATTTTCCTGAGGATGATGATATCCCCGCAATTGATCCTGTTCAGAATATAAGTGATTCTGAAAGCCCTGCTGATACATTACCGGAGAGTAAAGAGGCTAAACCTGCAGAGCATGCAGAGCCAAGAAAATTTGAACGCAGGCAAAACCAAAATCAAAATCAAAATCCAAGAAGTCAGGAAGCTCCTGTAATCAATATGGATTTTGATAATGTTATTGTCAATGAGGGAATTTTGGAGATCATGCCGGATGGTTATGGTTTTTTAAGATCATCCGATTATAATTATCTTTCATCACCTGATGATATTTATGTTTCTCAATCACAAATAAAGCTTTTCGGACTTAAGACCGGGGATACCGTAAGAGGCAGCATCCGTCCGCCGAAAGAAGGTGAAAAATATTTTCCTTTAGTAAGAGTTGAAGCAATCAATGGCCGTATTCCGGCAGAGGTACGTGACAGAGTACCATTTGATTACCTTACCCCATTATTTCCAACTGAAAAACTAAACCTTTTTGTAGATACTGCAAATCACTCTACACGTATCATTGATTTGTTTACTCCTATTGGTAAAGGACAACGTGGATTGATCGTAGCACAGCCTAAAACTGGTAAAACAATGCTCCTTAAGGATGTGGCTAATGCAATTGCGAAAAACCATCCTGAAGTGTATCTAATCATTTTACTGATTGACGAGCGTCCGGAAGAGGTTACGGATATGGCCAGAAGCGTACGTGCCGAGGTAGTTTCTTCTACCTTTGACGAACCTGCAGAACGCCATGTTAAAATTGCCAACATTGTGCTTGAAAAGGCTAAGCGTATGGTTGAATGCGGGCATGATGTGGTTATTCTTCTCGATTCTATTACCCGTTTGGCAAGAGCATACAATACTGTAGCACCTGCTTCAGGTAAAATATTATCCGGGGGGGTGGATGCAAATGCATTACACAAGCCTAAACGCTTTTTCGGTGCGGCCAGAAACATCGAGGATGGTGGTTCATTAACTATCCTAGCAACGGCTCTTACCGAGACCGGTTCTAAGATGGATGAGGTGATCTTTGAAGAATTTAAGGGAACAGGTAATATGGAGCTTCAGTTAGACAGGAAACTTTCTAACAAGCGTATTTTCCCTGCGATCGACCTTACCGCTTCAAGTACTCGTCGTGATGATCTGCTGCTTGATAAGGATACACTACAAAGGATCTGGATCTTGCGTAATCACCTGGCTGACATGAATTCTCAGGAATCAATGGAGTTTTTACAATCGCAAATGCGTGGTACAAAAACAAACGAGGAATTCCTGATATCAATGAACTCCTGATCCGATCAGATCAGAGTTCATTCTATTGAATTAAACGCATCGGGCTGAACCAAAATAATTTCAGATGAAGAAGCATATTCCTAATTCTGTAACCTGCCTGAACCTGTTCAGCGGCTGCCTTGGGATTGTTTTTGCATTCCAGGGAAATCTGATCTGGGCATCATATGCGATAGTAATTGCAGCAGTGTTCGATTTTTTTGATGGGATGCTGGCAAGGTTATTAAAAGCCTACTCAGACATCGGTAAGGAATTGGATTCACTGGCAGATATGGTAAGTTTTGGGGTTTTACCCTCAGTAATTATCTATCAACTCTTTGCCCTTTCTCCGCAAATAGATTTTGGAGCTTCATGGTTGAGCTTTTCGGCTTTTATAATCGCTGTCTTTTCGGCCTTAAGACTTGCCAAGTTTAATATAGACACGAGGCAATCCGAGAATTTTATTGGCCTTCCTACCCCCGCAAATGCACTTTTAATAGCCTCTTTTCCTTTAATTATTAGTGATAGCAATACCTATTTTGTCGGTTTAATCCTGAATCAATGGCTTCTGGTAATCTTTAGTATAATCATGAGCTTGCTGCTGGTGGCAGAAATGCCATTGATTTCACTGAAATTTAAATCATTAAAGTTTAAGGAAAATCTGCTTCGCTATATTCTGATCATTTCGTCTTTGCTCCTATTATTGTTTTTAAAATTTGAAGCAGTTCCGATCATTATTATTATTTATTTTCTGGTATCCCTGGTTCAGTTCAGAACAGGAGACAAAGATCTAACGGGACAATAATCAGAATTTCAGTAGATTAATAAACTGAATGAGGGAGATAAAAGATCTGTATTTTTTAGGGATATAAATTCTTTAAGGATCAGGAGGTTCTAGCTTTCGCTGGAATCGGTTAAGTTTAATACTAATTTAACAAACTATTCGGAGGTAAAATCATATGGGCGATCTGAGATTCCAGCGAAGGCTGGAATCTCCACAATCCCCCAACAACCTTGTCATTCCCGCGAAGGCGGGAACCTACCGGGAACTATTGAATATAAATTCAAGAAGGATTCTGCAAACTGGCTTTCACCTCTGCTAATTGCGTGTAAAGCTGTACAGACATTTCCTTAAGTATTTGAAATGCCGGGGATATCGCTTCCAGATTTATCAAGTTCCGGGCATTCTGCTCAATTTCGGCCATGCTTTCTCTGGCAGAGTCGACACCCATAAAAGCCAGGGTCGGCTTAATTTTATGTGCTATATCTGCCACTTTAGACCAGTCTTCTTCAATAATAAACTGCTCAAGCTGTTCGAAATAAGCAGGGGTTTGATCAAGGAAGAGATCAATCATATCAATCATAAATTCATCGCTGCCACTTGCAACATCCTTCAGGTATGATAAATCCAACTTGAAACCAGCATTATCCATCTTTAATCTTTAATTTTTAGTTTGAAAACAATTTTCTAAGATAGCCTTTTTACAAATAAATCATCAGACAATTCAAGCAGCAATTCCTGAATATTTTTTTTCAAGACAGGATGAATGAATCCGGGGGCGATTTCACACAAAGGCATCAGGCAAAATCTTCTGAAGGCCAGGTAAGGATGAGGGATAATCAGTTCAGGTTCATTAATTACCTGGTCTTCGTAGAGTAAAATATCAATATCAATAATCCTGGAACCCCACTTTTCCACGCGCTTACGACCCAAATCGGCTTCAATACTCAGGATTCCTGATAACAAATCCTGGGGTTTCAGAATCGTTTTAAGTTCAATAACCTGATTTAAAAAATCAGGCTGATCGTGCTTCCCCCATGAGGCTGTCTGATAGATGGATGAGCGCTGACCAATACTTCCGAGCTTTGATTGTATCTCAGAAATAGCAGATGCAATGTACTTTCTCCTGTTACCAAGATTACTTCCAAGTAATAAATAAGTGATATACATCTAATTAAGTAATTCCATGTAACAAATAGCCAAATACTGAATCTGTAAATTAGTATACTTGCATAGATAATATATTTGTTTCTGAATATGAAAGAGTTTTTCAAATTTGTTTTCGCTTCAATGGTAGGTTTTATCCTGTCGTTTTTCCTTGTTTTCATACTTCTGATTGCCTTGATTGTTGGGATGGTTTCCTCAGCAGGCAGTGATGGTAAAGTGACTCCAACATCCAATAGTATCATGCATATCAGTCTGGATTACCCAATCAAAGAGCGGACAGATAAGAATCCATTTTCTGAATTCAGTTTCATGGGTTTTGACAATAAAAAAACTCTCGGTCTTAACGAGATTCTTTTAAGTCTGGAAGAAGCGAAGAAAGATGATCATATCGAAGGCATTTATCTTGATGTTTCTTCCTTAGCTGCAGGTTTTGCGACAATTGAAGAGATCAGAAATGCGTTGATCGATTTCAAAAAGAGCGGAAAGTTCATTTTGGCTTATAGTGAAGTTTATACTCAGGGGGCTTATTACCTGGCCTCTGTCGCTGATAAAGTATACCTCAATCCTGAAGGAATGATAGATTTCAGGGGATTGAGCTCAGAAATGATGTTTTTTAAGGGTTCACTGGAGAAGCTGGAAATTGAAGCACAGATCATTAAAGTAGGAACCTATAAAAGTGCTGTTGAGCCATTTATTCTGGATAAGATGAGTGAACCCAACCGCCTGCAAGTAAATTCTTTCCTTGGATCTATGTATGACCATTTCCTTAGCGAAATTTCAAAAAGCAGAAAAATTCCGAAAAGCACACTTTTCTCACTCGCAGACAGTGCAAAAGTCAGAAATCCAAAAGACGCTTTGGTTTACAAGATGATTGATGGTCTTAAATATAAAGATGAAGTGCTTGATGAGTTAAAATCCCGTACCGGAACAGACAAGAAAAAGGACCTCAAATCGGTAAGTATTGAAGAATATGCCCCGGCTCCGGATGAAAGGAAAGCTTCCTCTTCAGACCGTATTGCCATTATTTATGCTAATGGTAACATTATCAGTGGTGAAGGAAATGATGAGTCAATCGGCTCTGACAGGATTTCAAGGGCTATCCGGAAGGCTAGGATGGATACAAAAGTAAAGGCTATTGTATTAAGAGTAAACTCTCCGGGTGGCAGTGCCCTTGCATCGGATGTAATCTGGCGCGAAATGGTTCTCGCAAAAAAATCCAAACCGGTAATAGTTTCTATGGGTGATGTAGCAGCCTCAGGTGGTTATTATATTGCCTGCGCAGCAGATTCAATCTTTGCGCAGCCAAATACAATTACAGGCTCCATTGGAGTTTTTGGTATCATCCCCAATATGCAGAATTTCTTTAAAAACAAGCTCGGAATCACTTTTGATGGAGTTAAAACCGGCCAATTTGCTGATCTGGGTACAGTGAGCCGGCCATTGACAGATGCGGAAAAAATGATCTTTCAGCAGGAAGTAAACCGGACCTACAGCACATTTACCCAAAAAGTAGCTGATGGACGTAAAAAATCACAGACATATATTGACAGTATTGGTCAGGGAAGAGTCTGGAGTGGTACAGAAGCCCTTCAGAATGGACTGGTTGACAGACTTGGGGATATTAATGATGCAATAGCTTCTGCAGCAAAAAAGGCCAAGATAACCGATTATAAACTTGTAAGTTATCCTGATCAGGTTGATCCTCTTAAATCGTTGTTTGAACATAGCGGAGATAAGGTAAAAACCTATTTCATGAAACAGGAACTGGGTGATCAGTTTATTTATTACGAGCAAATGAAGTCAGCAATTAACATCTCTGGTGTTCAGGCCCGTATGCCCTACAATATTCAGGTGAAATAATTCAATTAAAGAACAAATTCTCCTTAAAAATTAATCAAACCCTTCCCTTTTCAGGGAAGGGTTGTTTATTTTTGAGCTTTTAGCTGTATGGAAAACAAAACGATCTCCCGGACTTTAAGGCTTTTAAGTCAATTGATGGAACTTCATAATGAAAATCCCTTCAAGGTGAAGTCGGTTGCGAATGCCGCGTTTAAAGTTGATAAACTTCCTTATCCCATTGCAGCTAAATCATTGGATGAAATGGAGCAGGTTGATGGTCTTGGTAAAAGTATAGCATCCAAAATCTGGGAACTTGTGCATTCAAATACCATTGGAGATCTCTCCGATCTTCTCAAGCAAACTCCCCCGGGAATAGTTGAAATGATGAAAATAAAAGGCCTGGGACCTAAAAAAATCCTGGTCATCTGGAAGGACCTTGGCATTGAAAACGTTGGGGAATTGTATTATGCCTGTAATGAAAACCGCCTGATTGAGGCTAAGGGCTTCGGACTCAAAACCCAGGAAGAAATAAAGAAGACCATCGAATTTAATATGGCCAGCAATGGCCGCTTTCTCTATGCACAGGTTGAAAGCTTTGCTGAAACCATCCTGGAACAAATTAAAGCAGAAATTCAGCCTGATTTCGCTTGTCTGACAGGGCAATACCGCAGAAGAGCTGAGATCATTGATAGCATTGACCTGCTTTTGGTTAAAGAACTTAACAATACTATCTTAGCTAAACTGGAAAGCTGGGACCTTAAAGACCTCCAGGTCCTTGAAAACCAAATAAATTGCCAGACTGAATTAGGCATAAAAATTAAATTAGCTTTTGTCAAAAAAGCTGAACTGGGATGGGAAATGATCTCCCAAACGGGAAATCCGGAACATGTGGAAACTCTGAGATCTATGCTTAAAGGAGTTGATGTGTCCGGTAAGTCAGAAGAAGAAATTTATGAGCTTGCCAGCCTCCCTTTCATTGAACCTGAATTACGGGAAGGCAATGGTGAATTTAAACTCGCAGAATCAAAATCCTTACCCAAACTAATTCAATATTCTGACCTTAAAGGTAGTCTCCACAACCATAGTACCTGGAGTGATGGAATCCATACTTTAGAAGAAATGGCACTTTTCTGCAAAAACGACTTAAAACTGGAGTATTTTGGGATTTGTGATCACTCGAAATCGGCTTTTTATGCAAATGGTCTTACTGAAACAAGAATTGCAGCCCAGCAACGAGAAATTGACGGGCTGAATGAAAAGCTTTCCCCATTTCGGATATTTAAAGGAATTGAATCTGATATCTTATATGATGGCTCTCTAGACTATTCCAATGAGGTTCTGGCCAGCTTCGAATTTGTTGTAGCATCCATACATTCTATATTGAATATGAATGAGGAAAAAGCAACAGAGCGCTTGATAAAAGCTATTGAAAACCCATTTACAACGATTCTGGGACATCCAACCGGCAGGTTATTGCTCAGCAGAAGCGGATATCCAATTGATCATAAAAAGGTTATTGATGCATGTGCCGAAAATCAGGTAATCATTGAAATCAATGCCAATCCACTCAGGCTCGATCTGGACTGGCGATGGCATCAATATGCGATATCAAAGGGTGTACTTTTATCTATAAATCCCGATGCCCATCGTAAAGAGGGATTTAATGACATGAAATATGGGACTCTTGTCGCAAGAAAAGGAGGATTAAGCAAAGAAAATTGTCTCAATGCGATGAATCTTGATCAAATCAGCAAACTATTTGAACAGAAAAAAAAGAAACAAAAGCTGTGAAAGTCAAGAATCTGAAAATACTGATCATCCGCTTTAGTTCAATTGGGGATATTGTACTCACAAGTCCGGCAATCAGATGCCTGAAAGAGCAGTTGGAGGGTCTTGAGCTTCATTATTTAACCAAGAAGTCTTATGAAACTGTCCTGGCAGGAAATCCACACATTGATAAAATCCATTACCTTGAGCAATCCCTTTCTGATTGTATTACAGAACTGAAAAAAGAGAAGTTTGACCATGTAATTGATCTGCATCATAATCTGAGAACATTATGGATCAAGGCAAAATTAGGTGTAAGATCAAGCTCTTTTGACAAATTAAACCGGCAAAAATGGCTTATGGTCAATTTTAAGATGAATGTCCTCCCTCCTGTTCATATTGTTGACCGCTATCTTCAGACTGTAGAATTTCTTGGTGTAAAAAACGACTCTAAAGGTTTGGATTACTTTTTAATGAAACAATATGATCTTACTGAACTGTTACCAGCTTCACATCAGAGATTCATTGCTGTTGTTATTGGTGCCCAGCATGCAACAAAACGGCTTCCTGTTGATAAATTGGCCGAACTTTGCAGTAAAATTAAAGGCCCTGTGGTTTTACTTGGAGGGCCTGAGGATAAAGAACGTGCTGAAGAAATTACTAATGCAGCCGGCATTCATGTACTAAATGGCTGTGGCCGTTTCAAACTTGATGAATCTGCATTTCTGATCAGCAAGGCTCAGAAAGTAATTACCCATGATACCGGACTCATGCATATTGCCGCCGCTTTCAATAAGCCTATTGTATCTGTTTGGGGGAATACGGTTCCTGAGTTTGGGATGTATCCATACAAAGCAGATCATTCACAAATTATTCAGGTTAATGGTCTAAGCTGCCGTCCATGTTCAAAAATTGGGTTTAATAACTGCCCCAAGGGGCATTTTAAGTGCATGAATCTTATCGATCTGAATCAAATTATCAAAGAAAGCAATGCCTAAACAATTACTGATCATTCGCCACGCAAAAGCAGAAGAAGCCGATTTCAAAAAACCGGATTTCAAAAGGTCATTAAGCCACCGGGGTGAGAAAGATGCTCAGGAAATGGTCAAAAGATTAAAAACAAAAAATTTACACCCTCAAATACTGTACAGTAGTCCGGCGTTGCGTGCCATTTCAACCGCCAGGTATTTTGCACATGAATTTGGAATAGCACAGTCAGATATCATTCAGGATCCTGAAATATATGATGCGCTGACTGATACGCTGTTCGATTGTACTAACAGAATGGATGATCGGGCAGATTTTGTTGCCCTGTTTGGCCATAATCCATCAATCACTGATCTCGTCAATAAATTCTGCGGAAAAGAAATTTACAATATTCCAACCTGTGGCATCGCATTGATACAATTCCCTTTTGATAGCTGGAAAATGCTAAGTGCTGGGACTGGGGAATTGATTCTCTATGATTATCCGAAAAATGAGCATTAAGTCATTTTATAAACCTTTCCGGGTAATGAAATGATACTTCCCTTCATTTCCATGCCCAGAATGATCATGACCAGCTTACTTTGCTGAAAACCAGTTAAAATAGCGAGATCATCGACCCCAAGACTTCCTTTGGCATAAAGTATATCAGCAATGCTCTGCTCATCGGCTGTCAGATTGATTGGCAGACTAAGCTGAGGTTTTAAAGGTGATATCTGATTTCTGGTCCACCCCATCAGATATTCCAGATCAGCCACTCTGGTTATCATATTTGCTCTGTTGGTTTTGATCAGAAAATTACATCCCTGGCTAAATTCATCATTAATCCTACCTGGATAGGCAAATACATCCCTGTTATAAGAATTGGCCAGTTCAGCAGTAATTAATGCCCCCCCTTTGATGTTGGCCTCCACGACTATGGTTAGGTCGGCCAAACCGGCGATGATCCGGTTCCGCTTAGGGAAATTCTCCCTGTCGGGAATTGTACCCGACATAAATTCGGTAATTAGTCCGCCACAATCCAGAATTTTTTCAGCCATTGCCCGGTGTTGGGCCGGATAAATACGGTCGAGCCCATGTGCAAGAACAGCCACATTCGGAATATTGTTTTTAAGAGCTTCCTTATGGGCCGCCCCATCAATCCCATAAGCCAATCCGCTAATAATCAATGGCTGATGAACCTTCAAGTCTTCTATCAGCGTTCTGCATATCTCTTTGCCATAATCTGTTGCATTTCTGGTACCCACGATACTAATTACTTTGCTGGCATTCAAGTCGGCATTTCCTTTAAAATATACTACTACAGGTGCATCTGCACAATTTCTAAGGCGTTTCGGGTAATCATCATCTGTAAGAAAAAAGGCCTTAATTCTGAACTTATCAATAAATTTAAGCTCCTGTTCAGCCCGCTTTAATGCTGAATGTTCCTTTAGAAATTCCAGTGTTTTAGGGCCGATACCTGGGATATTGGCCAGATTCTTAGTTTTCGCTTTAAACACTTCCTCCGCATCGCCACAATAACTAAGGAGATTTCTGGCAAGTACTGAGCCTATACCAGGGATACATGATAATGCCAGCTGATGAAGCAATGCCATATTCTAAGAATTTTAATGAAAGAATAAAAAAAAGAGTAAAAAACAGAAAGGACATTTGGGGATGTCACATTCAGTCAAAAAAATACCAAAGCTTATTGCGGGATATAAACCACAAACTTAGTATCAAAATAATCTTCTTTAAAAAAATTTGAAAGAGGTATAAGTTCTGCTTTTAAGCCTGATTCTTTAATTTCCTCAGTCAAATCACCACCCTTCAGGTACAATATACCATTTTGAAGGGTATTCATCGACTTTTTCTCAAATTTTCCTTTTACCCAGGGATAAAATTCAGATAAACGGGTTACAGCCCTTGAAACCACAAAATGGAATTTTTCATCAATCTGCTCTGCTCTGGCATGACTTGCCCTCACATTTGTCAATCCACATCCAGAAGCAACCTCCTGAACAACCTTAATCTTCTTTCCAATAGAATCTACAAGATGAAAATCTGTTTCAGGAAACATGATTGCAAGTGGAATTCCGGGGAATCCCCCGCCGGTACCCACATCAAGAACTTTTTCGCCGGGCAAAAATGATATAAGCTTTGCAATAGCCAAGGAGTGAAGGATATGATGAAGATATAGCATATCGATATCTTTCCTTGAGATCAGATTGATTCTGGCATTCCAGAAACGATAGAGCTCATCAAGTTCGGCGAACTGCTCCTTTTGCTTTGAGCTAAGGTCAGGAAAATAATATGATATAATATCAGAAGTCACTTCTCAAATTTTTCTTTCTGCGATTCATTATGTTTGACATCAGATCTCTGGCCCTGAAAAGCTGTGCTTTTACAGTACCTAAAGGCAGATCAAGCTGTTGTGCGATCTCTTCATAAGATTGTTCATCGTAATACCTCAAAATTATCAGGGTTCTGTACCTTTGAGGTAGTTGCTCTACAATACTCTTTAGTTTCTCACTTTCCTGCTTCTTTATTGATGTTTGTTCAGGGTCTAGGGTATCTGATGGAATCTGCAATTGCTTCTCATCTTTATCTTCCTCAGATAAAGATTGCAGGGAAACCACATTTAGTCTCTTCTTCCTGATGAAATCTATACAATTATTAGTTGCTATTCTGAATAACCAAGTACTAAAAGCAAAATCAGGTTTATACTTCTCGATATTCTCAAATGCCTTTCCAAATGTTTCAACTGTAAGATCCATTGCATCGTCTTTATTGTTGACCATTTTAAGGGCCATAAAGTAGATGGAATCCTTGTATCTCTGCATTAATTCGGCATAAGCCTTCTGATCCCCATCTTTTGCTCTGATGACCAGCATGAAATCATTTTTGGCATTTGCCGAAAAGTTAGGATTTATTTCCATTCAACCCTCTTCCTGAATAAGGCTATAAAGTTTAAAAGCACTATATAAAAATAATAAATGAAATCAAATACCGGTACCCACCAGATCAGATCAATATACTTTAATTTCTTTAAAACAGGTATATAAACCAGAATTTGCGACAATAACCTGATAGAATAAAATGCAGCAATAATCCACCAATCTGCCTTTATTACAATTAAAGCAATTAGAAATACATAAAACAGGAAACCTGATAGCACCTGCACTCCAAGCATTCTTTTATGGCTGCTTTTGTATGCTTTTCCGGCGCCCTGATGACGAAATTTCTGTGAAAAATAGCTGGAAAGCGATTTTTTGGGCTCAGACCAGACATGGGAATCAAAATCGATTTCAATCCTGGTATTAGTGCCTGTAGCGTTCTGGTTTACAAACAGGTCATCATCACCCGATAAAATATGCATATGTGACGCAAATCCCTTGCCCTTAAAAAACAGGGATTTCTTGTAGGCCATATTTCTCCCAACTCCCATATAAGGCTTACCTTTTAAAGCATAGGAAAGATAATTAAGGGCAGTAATGAATGTTTCATAACGTATAAAGCGATTAAGCAAACCCCCTTTAAATTCATAAGGAGAATAAGCCAGAACAATTTCAGTATGCTCATTGAAATTTCGCTGAATACATTTTAACCATTGGTTTGATGCTGGTCTGCAATCTGCATCGGTAAAGACCAGGTTTTCATTTTTTGCTGCCTTTATTCCAAGAGTTACTGCAAACTTCTTTCCGTGCTTAAAACGTGGGTGATCATTAATTGTGACCACCCTGAGGTTTTTATACTGTAAGGATAAGTCGCGTAAAAACCAATCGGATCCGTCATTTGAACAATCATTTACAACTATTACTTCAAAATCAGGGTAATCCTGTTCAAGAAATGTCAAAAGATTCTGCTTTAAATTCTCCAGCTCATTTTTTGCACAAATGATGACCGAGATCGGCTCCAAAAACTGATTATTATTTTCATAACCTTTATAAACCGCTAATTTTCTATGAATTGCAAGAGTATAATATAACTGCAGGATCAAACAAATCAGTAGGGAAATTGAAATCGAAATAACTAAATAATCCACGCGTTAGAATGAGCTTTAAACAGGGGTAAATTTCTAATTTTTCAGCTAACTATTGTCATTTTTAAAAAATAAAAGAAATAATCCGGGCATAATTCCGGCTCTCCCCGGCTACAGTTTATATTTTGCTATTTTTGCGGCTGATATTTTGCAATTGAATGAAATTTAAATTAGAGGCTTCAGATAAATCTTCGAAAGCACGGGCAGGTGAAATAAGTACTGACCATGGCATCATCAAAACCCCCATTTTTATGCCTGTAGGCACTGCAGGTTCGGTAAAGGCCGTGCACCAGCATGAACTTTCGGAAGATATTAAGGCCCAGATCATCCTTGGCAACACCTACCATTTATACCTCAGGCCGGGTCTGGAGACCCTTCGGCTTGCTGGCGGATTGCATAAATTTAATGGCTGGGATAAACCCCTGCTGACTGACAGCGGCGGTTATCAGGTCTATTCTCTTTCTGGAGTGCGAAAAATCAAGGAGGAAGGTGTGACCTTCAGATCACATATAGACGGTTCAAAACATCTTTTCACCCCTGAATCGGTAATGGATACCCAGAGGGTTATTGGTGCTGATATTATCATGGCCTTCGATGAATGTACACCCTATCCCTGCGAATATGGCTATGCCCGACGTTCAATGGAAATGACTCATCGCTGGCTGAAGCGCTGCTGCGAACGCTTTGACACGACACTTCCCCTCTATGGATTTGATCAAACCCTGTTTCCAATCGTTCAGGGATCGGTTTATAAAGATCTTCGTAAGCAATCTGCAGAAGTTATCGCCTCTTTTGAAAGGGAGGGAAACGCAATCGGCGGACTCTCAGTTGGAGAACCTGCCGAAGAGATGTATGAAATGACAGATATCGTTACTGATATACTTCCAAAAGACAAGCCACGCTACCTTATGGGTGTAGGTACTCCTGTAAATATCCTCGAAAATATCGCATTGGGGATAGATATGTTCGACTGTGTAATGCCAACCCGAAATGCCAGAAACGGGATGTTATTCACCAAAAATGGCATCATTAATATTCGTAATGAACGCTGGAAGAACGATTTCTCTCCGCTGGAAGAAGATAGTGATCTTTTTGCAGATAGAAATTATTCAAAGGCGTATCTTAGACATCTGGCTCATTCAAAAGAGATACTGGGTGCTCAGATTGCAACCCTGCATAACCTGCATTTTTACTTATGGCTGGTGAATGAGGCCAGAGAGAAAATTATAACCGGTGATTTTTACGATTGGAAAAACAAAATGGTCGTTCAATTAGCACAACGCTTATAGAATTAGAATATGATCGGAATTATCGACTGGTACATCATAAAGAAATATCTGGGGACATTTGCCTTTACCCTGACAATTTTCACTGTGATTATTGTAATTTTCGATGTTTCCGAAAAACTGGATGATTTTTTAAGGCATCAGGCACCTATTAAAGAGATTATTTTCAGTTATTATGTCGGTTTTATTCCATTCTATCTTAATTTTCTCTCTCCCTTAATAAATTTCATAGCTGTTATTTTCTTTACGGCTAAAATGGCCGATCAAACAGAGATTGTACCAATACTCAGCAGCGGGGTTAGTTTTAAACGATTTTTATGGCCTTACCTGATCTCATCTACGGTAATTTTCCTGGTTACACTGATCTTTAATCTATTCATCATTCCTGAAACTAACCGGCTGAAGATTGATTTTGAGAATGTTTATGTGAATCCGAAATCAGACAATTCCAAGATGTATACGCATATGCAGATTGATAAAAACACGCTGGTATACATTGAAAATTTCGACAATAATTTAAAAACCGGGTATAAATTCACACTTGAAAAATTCTCAGGGATGGATTTGAAAGAAAAGCTCGTTGCCGACAGGATCAGCTGGGATTCAGTTAAAACAAAATGGAAAATTGAAAATTATTCCATCCGGAAAATCGATGGTTTGAAGGAGTCTATGACCGCAAGTTTACAAATGGATACCACACTGGATATGCGCCCGAAAGACTTCGAAATTTATGATAATATTTACCAGGCGATGAATATGGGTGAGTTAAATGATCGCATTAAGAAGGAAGAAATACGAGGCACCGGGGTGATGTCGGATTTAAAACTTGAAAAATACCAGCGCTTCGTCTACCCCCTATCTGCCTTTGTTCTTACCTTAATGGGCGTTTCCCTCTCTTCACGAAAGGTACGCGGAGGGGTTGGCCTTCCACTTGGAATAGGTATATTTCTAAGCTTCACATATATCCTATTCATCAGATTCTCAAGCATGTTCGCCTTAAAAGGCGGATTACCCCCTCTGATTGCCGTTTTAATCCCCAATATAGTTTTTGGAATTCTGGGCATCTATTTATTGATGAAAGCACCAAAATAAACCATCATGCCTTTTCAAAAACCTGAGATCAGTAAAAATCTGATCATTCTTCACATCACAGTCTTTGTATGGGGATTTACAGGAATCCTGGGTGCTTTGATATCTATCGATGCTGCCCATCTCGTCTGGTACAGGGTTCTGATCGCCTTTATTAGCTTATACGGATATTTCCTTTATAAGAAAATATCGATCAGGGTATCCAGGGAAACTTTTTTGAAATTATTCTTTACAGGTGCAATTGTTGCGGCACACTGGATTCTGTTCTTTCAATCAATCAAACTTTCAACTGTTTCGGTAGCTCTGGTAAGCCTTTCATCCCTTACCCTGTTCACTGCGATATTAGAACCCCTGTTAAAAAAACAAAAAATATCGGGCCTCGAAATATTCACCGGCTTGATGATCATCTCCGGAATCTATATGATTTTTAAGTTTGAATCGCGCTACTCTATAGGAATTATCAGCGGTTTGTTAAGTGCTTTATGTGCCAGTATATTCTCAATCATAAATTCTAAACAAATCCAAAATCGTCCTGCACCGATTATAAGCTTCTATGAGCTCATTGGAGCATGGGTGTGGGTTTCTCTCTATTTATTAATTTCTGAAGGCCTGAAGGCTCCTGTTAGCCTCAATCCCTCTGATTTGTTCTTTTTATTGATCCTTGGAACCGTTTGTACCTCGCTTGCCTATGTTGCAGGAGTGGCTGTCATGAAAGAATTATCTGCTTTCAGGGTTGCTCTTATCACGAATCTGGAACCTGTTTATGGCATTATTCTGGCCTTTATGTTCTTTGGAAAGAAGGAACAAATGACTCCTGGATTTTATGCCGGAGCAATAATTGTGCTGGGTACAATCTTCCTGTATCCCTATTTAAAAAACATAAAAAGAAAGCCTGTTTCCAAAACTCCCATCGGGTAGGGGAGGAGTTTTTTACACTAAGCCTGTTTTAAAATGGAATCTGAACATTGAAAATAATGGTGTTTTACATCATGATCATTTGCCGAATTTAGTCTAAGCTTTTTCTGAAGGTTTCAGGACAGAGGTAATGTGAATTTGCCATTATTACATTCTTTAAAATTCATTTAGAGATGCAGTCAGTTAGCATAAATAAAAAGTGTTGAAAGGTGAAAGAGAGCTTCCTGGAAAAGAACAATTTCAATTCACAAATACAAAAAATTGACAGCTTATTCACGCACTTTAAAATGGGGCGATAAGGTGACTTATAAAATCAGTGTTCCATTTCTGAATTAGCAGAATTTTAAAGTCGTATTTTAAGGAAACCTGAAAGCCAGCAATTACCGTATTTCATAATAAAGATAATTTCTGATTTCATTTTAGTTCTGAAAACAAGTATTTTTTCAATTACTTAAAAATCTCATGGAGAGAACATATTTTTTCATTAATTATTAAATTTAAAAGAGATAAAGCTAAAAATATAATAATCATAGATAATTAATAATCAA
>NZ_DASWXT010000142.1:0-62511 GCF_036405355.1 Daejeonella sp. | reverse complement strand
ACAGGTAAACGTGGATCTGAAGTGTTTTTCAGATGATCGATAAATTTACCAGACCACTTGCTACCTTCAACATTATCACCACCAGGGCTTGTAAAATCACCAACAATGTAAGTATTTACGCGTGGGTTCATTTGTCCTGTTACGTTTGCATATTTAATGTAAGCTATATCTGCAAATGATGTCATAACACCACCTGCTACAGCTTTTTCAACCCATGACTTTGCAGTAGCTGGCTCTATATCGGACATACGCATGCCCAAACGAGCCATTAAGGTATAACCAAACTTTTTCCACTTTGCAACATCACCTTTGAAGTAAGGATCGGCATTCCCAAATACATTAGGTTTGGTAGGATCCATTGATTTCAATGCAGTTTCCAGTTCAGTAAGCATGGCAGCATAAATACTTTTTTGAGTATCATATTTAGGCTTTATTACGTCCAAACCTTTCATTGCTTCTGAATACGGCATATCACCCATCAGATCGGTTTGCTGGTGAAAGGCCAGAATTCTAAGAATCTCAACCGCAGCGCGCTTATTTACATTTTCTGCACCAGGGATCTCCTTTGCTAATTGTAACAAACGATTCCAGCTGACCGGAATTGTATTGTTAACACTGTTATTGGTAGGGTTTACTCCTCTGTAAATATTAAAATTACCCGCAGTGCCATTAAAATTATAAAATTTATCACCGGTTGCAGGAACTTCTTTATAAGATGAGAAGTATTGTAAACCCTGTCCTAATGCACGGTAATTCTCACCGGGTACACTACCCAAAGCTGCTGCAGTAAATGAATATTCCGGAATTACATATTCAATTGCATCCGGGTTCTTGTTCAGATCGGTCAGTTTCCCGGTATTACACGATTGTATAGTTGAAACCACAAAAACTGCTCCGGCCACATATATCAATTTTAAGAATGTCTTTTTCATGTTCTTAGATTTTAGTATTAGAATCTTAAATTCAGGTTAAAGCCAATATTTCTGGTTCTTGGCATAGCCACACCCTGACTCCCTTGTGCATTACCCACTGTCTCCTGCATTTCAGGATCAATACCTGCTTCTTTAGTTCTCTTATCCTGATAAAGGATAGCCAGATTCAAGCCAGTAATACCAATTGAAGCTGATTGAACTTTCATGAATTTAAGAGCACTAACAGGAAGATTATATTTCAATACTGCACGACGTAATTTGACAAAATCAGTTTTATAAACCCATTGTCCAGGATAAGCATTACCGAAGTTATTGTAATAAGTATCCAATGTCGCTACATCCCATAATTTAGTAAATGGAGCTCCTGTCTGATCAACACCAGTTACGGTTAGACCTCCCTCACGACCGGGAAGAGTCTGTGGTGTATGACCAAAACGTGTTGCATACTGAATTAAGTTACTGTAACCCACAGCACCAAATTTAGAATCAATATCCACAGTTAAACTGAATCGCTTATAACGGAAATTATTACCTAATCCCATCAGATAAGGAGGATTTCCTACTCCCATATCCTGTAAAACTCTGTCTTCATATCCGGTTGCCTTGTTGTAAACTAATGCTCCGTTAGCATCCCTTCTCATAACATAAGCACGTACAGTTGAATAAGGTAAGCCAACTGCGTTTATCATTTGAGGGCCACCGATACCATTACCTAAGGTTAAGACATCGATTCCTTCTGCAAGTTCTACGATCTTACTTTGATTGTAACCAAAGTTATAATTCACGTCCCATGAGAAGTTATCCTTTTTAACAGGGGTACCAGTTAAACTAATCTCCCATCCTTTGTTCGTAACCAAACCAAGATTTCTTCTACCTGCTGCATATCCAGTAGCTCCTGAAATTGGCGGAGAAAGAATGTCATTTCTGGTTCTTCTGGAATAGTAGTTCACATCTAAACCGATACGGCTATTCAGCATCTGCACCTCAAAACCACCTTCAATGGTAGCCACTGTAACAGGGCGAATATTAGGATTATTAAGAGTATTCGGATTACTTAAGGTTGGAATACCGTAAGCATTCTGAGTACTTACAGCATAGGTCTGATTGATACTACCTGCATTTACAGTAGCACTACCTACCTCAGCCCATGAAGAACGTAATTTTGCATAATCTATAAACTTAGGCATTTTAACAACCTCAGAAAGAATAAAACTAGCACCAACTGATGGATAGAAGATTGAGTTAAATCCAGGATTCAATACAGAGAACCAATCCTGTCTTCCGGTTACAGTTAAGTAAAGGAGATTATTATAATCAATATTTGCTTCTCCAAATACTGAATTTGTTCCACCAGAGGCAGTACCATCCAAAGTAGCATTATTGTAACTAACTAAATCTCTATTAACCAAATTGGTAACACTGTAGAAATCTGGAACAACCCACTGTGTTCCGTTTGCAGTGCTGCTTCTGTTGGCATCTCTTTCACTTTGTGCACCGGCAAGAATATTCAACCCAATTTTATCCTTTAAAAAACGTTGATTATAATTTACAATACCCTGGAAGTTAGTCTTATCAGTTTGTTCAAGCCCAGATCTGAAATAACCAAGTGGTGTAAATGCATTTGTGGCCGGAACATAAAAAGATTCAGTGTAATAATTGAAATCCCTGGCAACAGTACCTTTTACAAACAAATTAGGTAAAATATTCGCCTGAACACTCGCACGGCCAATTAAACCCTGACGATCATCTTTATTTCCCAGCTGGTAAGCAGCATAATAAGGGTTAATAGCCGCAGGTACCGGATTCCATTCTAATTCTCTACCTGTTGCTGCATTGATACCTGGTTTTGATGGATCTGTACCAGCCATGTTGCGAACATCCACAGTGTTTGCAGCAAGATAAACAGGCCATGCGGCGTTGATCTCTGCATAACCCACGTTTGGTCTGTTTACACCTCCAACAACATTGTATTGAAAGCTGGATTCTATAGTTAAGAAATCATTCTTACCCATTTTACCAGTAACATTTAAGTTGGCTGTTTTTCTCTTATAAGTTGAATTTGGTTGCTGGTCCTGTGCACGGAGATCACTTACTGATAATCTCATTCTCAATTTTTCACTACCTGCATTAAATGCAACGCTATTTGTAATATTCTGACTTGTCTGGTAAAAATTCTTGATATTATCTTTTACATTAAAAGGAGAATAAGGACGTGCAACACCATCAAACTGTAATACCATTGAACCGTCCATTTTTGCACCATAAGAAAGACGTCCTGAACTCAATGCTGCAGCAGCTGTTGCTGGCTTAACACCATCATTTCCTTGTCCGTATTCATACTGGAAATTCGGGAACACTGATGGAGAACCAAAATTTGCATCAGAAGTAAATTCAATTCCGACACCTTTTTGAGCTGAACCTTTCTTTGTTGTTATCAAAATTACACCATTTGCAGCCTGTGATCCGTAAAGAGCAGCAGCAGCACCACCTTTCAATACAGAGATTGTTGCAATATCATCAGGGTTCATTCTGGAAATACCGTCACCGCGGTCAACGTTCAAACCACCTGAACTTGTTGCAGGCCCACGGTTTCCGTTATTAATTGGCATACCATCTACCACATAAAGAGGCTGCTGGTTACCATTCAATGAAGTATTACCACGGATAATAACACGGCTGGAACCACCTGCACCAGAGTTAGCCTGGGTTGCATCAACACCAGCAATTTTACCTGTCAGTGAATTTGCGATGTTGTTCTGACGTGATTCGGTAAAATCTTCACCACGAACTTCCTGTACAGCATAACCTAATCCTCTTTTTGCCTTGGTAACACCAAATGCCGTTACAACCACTTCGCTTAATGCCTGACGATCTTCAACCATGGTTACATTGATGTTGGTTCTGCCATTTACAGCAACTTCCTGAGTAACATAACCGATATAGGTAAATACCAGAATCGCATTTTCGGGAGCATTTAATGTAAAATTTCCGTTTACATCCGTTGATGCACCTGTATCAGAACCTTTTACACGAACACTTACACCAATTAAAGCTTCGCCAGTAGCATCGATTACTTTACCACGTATGTCAGCACGTTTCTGCTCGATAGTGAAACCAGATACTTTAGCTGATGTCTGAGCACTTAATAATCTAGAATCACGATTATCAGGTACTAATGTAAATTTAGAGGTTTGCTCTAAAAATCGCTCATCTCTCCTTTTCAGAATAATTGTATTCTCTGTAATGGTATAGGTTAAGGGCTGGTTTTTAAACACCTGATCCAAAACCTCCTCCAAAGAAGAATTATTTGCTTTCACAGTTACAGGAACTGTATTTCTCAGCAATCTGGTATTATAAAGAAAATCATAACCCGTTTGTTTTCTGATTTCAGTAAAAACTTTATCCAGGTTAGAATTTTTTTCATTTAACGTAACATTTTGCGAGAAGCCTTTTGCATTTACCTGCAAAAAAGCAACTAAAATTAAAATGGTAGTTAGCTTCATAATTCGTAGCGTTTGATTCGAGACCACCTTTATAAGTCTCTTGCCGGTAGAATTTCCGACTTTGTTAATGCAGGAATTACTGCATTCACTTAGTAAAACATTTTTCATATTTTTACATTTTAAGTTTGTTTTGGTTAATTAATTAAAATTTCGTACTCACGGAATTTAATACAAGAGATTAATCTAAAACTTATTCCGTCCCGGGGCGCAATCCGGGGCGGTTTTTTATTTTAATCCCTATAATAAAATTAGCTGGTATCGTTTTTCATCATATTATTTGGATTAAGGTTTATGGCATTGATTTAACTTTTAATTTCTTTCCTTTTACAGTGAATTTTACTCCACCACTTTCTTCCATAATTTTGAGAACTGCTGATATCTTCACATCGTTAGAAATAAAGCCTGTAAATTCATCTTTTGGTATTTTACCTTCATAAACCAGTTCAACATCATACCAGCGTTCAATTTCACGCATAATTTCCTTGATTGGTGTATTTCTGAACTTGAAATAGCCATTTTTCCAGGCAACAGCTTTTTCTGTGTCGGCATTTTCTATACGAATACCAGAATGTGAGGCTTTAGTCAAGGACTGCTCTCCTGGTTTTAGTAGCCTGGTATTAGAAATCAGATTTGGTTTAGAATTAAGGATAACTTTAACACTTCCTTCCAATAAAGTTGTCTTAACGTAATCTTCATCATCATAGGAGTTTATGTTAAAATGTGTACCCAGAACTTCTACGATCTGGTTACCGCTTTGCACACGAAAAGGAATATTTTTATTGGGTGAAATCTCAAAATACGCCTCCCCTTTCAATTGAACCTTTCGTTCATTGCCGGCGAAAGTAGTTGGATAACTTAGTGTAGAAGCCGAATTTAACCATACCTTACTCCCATCAGGTAAACGAACCTGATATTTACCTCCTTTAGGAGTTTGAATTGTATTGGTCACAGAACGATTGGCCATAAATTTAGTCCTGTCTCTATTGTTATTTTCGTAAACAATCTGTCCGTTTTCTGTTTTGGTTATCGCGATATTCCCCTGACTGGCAAGCAGCCCATTAGCAGCATCATCCAGACTTATCTTTGAACCATCTGCAAGTGTTAAAATAGCTTTATTATACCCGGGAGCTATATCATTCCTGACATCGATCTCAGCAAAATGTTCAGGCTCGGCAAGTTCTCTGCTAGAGTAAAAATATATACCTGTGGTAATAGCCAGCAAGATCATCGCTGCAATTGAAATTGATTTTAAATAATAAAATCTATAAGAATACTGATCTTCTTCAAGGGGCTGAATTGTTTCCTGAATTCTTTCAAAGATATTATCTCCTATCTGATCAATCTCCAGATCTGATTCAGGTTGTTTTTGAAAACTGCCATAGAAGTTAAGTAAACGCTGTTCCTCCTCCAAAGAGGCCTCTCCGGCAATATACTTATCCAATAGTTTTTGAAAATCTTTCTTATCCAAAACAGGGTGTTTGATATGATGAGTAAAAAAACAGGCTTATCCCCTAGTTGAAATAAAAAAAAAATGATAATTGAGAGTGTAGACCCGATAGTATTCGGGTGGAGAGCTGAACAAATTGGGAATAGGAAATGGGAAATGGGGAATAGGAAATAGGAAATAGGAAATGGGGACCCGATAGCCATTGGGTGGGGAATTAAAAACTGGAAGATAACAATGGAAAAGAGTGCGTATAGAATTAACAAACTAAAATAAAAGGGAGGGACTACTTAACAACTGAACGACGTTGAACCTTATGTCAACACTTGTCTAACACTATCTATATCGGTATAAGGTCGGTATAAGGACGGTATATGGTCGGTATAAGCCTTGAGGAGTACTTAATCAGATAGTCTAATATACTGAAAATAATGTAAATGCTAGAACAATCCAAGAGAAATCCTCAATTGGCGGAGTGCTTTATTCAGGTGATTTTCAACAGTTTTGGTCGAAATATCAAGTTGTGATGCAATTTCCTTATGTGATAATTGTTCCTCACGGCTTAATTTATAAACCACCTTGCATTTGGCAGAGAGTTTATCTACAATCGAATTTATCTGGGATAGCAGTTCGCGATGCTCAATATTACCATATTCAGAAGGTGATTCCATGCGCTCAAATATATTCTCGAACAAATCTTCACGGACTGAGCTAAAACGAACCTGCCTGTAAACTTCATAACGGGTTGAAGCGAAAAGATAGGATTTTAATGATACTTTAATTTCTATTAATTCTCTTTTATTCCAAAGATTGATAAAAATTTCCTGAATGATATCCTCACAAACCTGCTGATCATGCAAGACATTATATGCAGAAGAAAATAATTGATTCCAGTATTTTTTGTAAATAAGCTTGAGTGCTATATCATCTCCCGACCGTATCCGATCCATCAATTCTACATCCTCAATTTTTAATTGCTCACTCATACAGTCAATAAAACTATTAAATAAAAAGTAAAAATCAAAATTTACCAGAGAGCATAAGCTAAACCCCGCGAAGAAATATTTTACTAAAATAGAATTTTGTCAAAAAAACAAATCCTTCTGTAACAAAAAAAATATTATTGCCAGACTAGGGGATATATTCATAAATTAACACTCCATATTACCGGTGAACCATTAACCAGGAATTAAATTTCTTGTTAATGGTTTAAAATCAATAAGATAAACCAAAATAATAAAAACCTAAAACGAGTAAAATGAATCAAAAACATCTTTTTATTTTCGCCCTGCTCTTCTCTGTTTATCTGAGCGTTCAGGCACAATCGCCCAAGCCTTATAACATTGTTATAAAAGGGGGCCATGTTATTGATCCTAAAAATAACATCAACACTGTGATGGATGTTGCTATTAAGGACGGAAAAGTTGCCATGATAGCAAAAAATATCAATGCTTCAGAGGGAGTTCAGGTTGTTAATGCTAAAGGTATGTATGTTACTCCGGGATTAATTGACATCCACGTTCACTTCTTCTGGGGACATGATGGGGATGCTTACATGAATGCTCCGGCAAGTTTACCTGCGGATGGTTTTACTTTCCCCGCAGGTGTTACAACTGTTGTGGATGCAGGTAGCCCTGGATGGAAAACTTTTGAATTATATAAAAAGCAAACGATAGAGAAATCTCAAACCCGTGTACTTGCATTTTTGAACATTGTTGGTCAGGGTATGGCCGGTGGCAAATATGAGAACGACATCAATGAGATGGATTCTCAAAAAGCCGCTGAAATGGCAAAAAAATACCCAAATGATATTGTCGGTTTCAAACTTGCTCACTTCAACGGTCGCACATGGGTACCAACTGATCGTTTAATGGAGGCGGGTCGTCTGGCGAACCTTCCGGTTATCGTAGATTTTGGTGGCGCAACCCCATTCCTTCCATTAGATTCACTATTCAACGTGAAATTTCGCCCTGGCGATATCTATACGCATGCTTTTGGTGGAAACGGAAGTACAAGCCCTAATGGACGCGAATCAATTGTTGATGTAACTACAAATAAGGTAAAACCATACGTAATCAAAGCACAGAACAGAGGAGTTATATTTGATGTGGGTTTTGGAGGATCAAGCTTCCTGTTCAATCAGGGAACCCCTGCAATTAAAAGCGGCTTCTATCCTAACTCAATCAGTACTGACCTTCACACAGGAAGTATGAATAATGCAATGAAGAATATGCCAAACATCATGTCGCTATTCATGGCAATGGGAATGGATCTTCAAAGTGTAATCAAAGCCAGCACCTGGAATCCCGCACAAGAGATTAAAAGACCAGAACTGGGTAATCTTTCAGTTGGTGCAGAAGCTGATGTTGCCATATTTACTTTAAGGGAAGGAAATTTCGGCTTCTATGCCAGAGATGGTAAAATTGCTGGAAAAAACAGGTTAGAAACTGAAATGACAATCAGAGGCGGAAGAATTGTTTATAATTTAAATGCAATTGCTGAGCCTAATATTCTTCCAAATCCTCCAAGAACCAGGCCAGCAAGACCTGCAACAAACTGATAGATTAAATTCATTTAAATAGTATATATGGGCACCATTCGATGCACATTTAGAAAAACAGGGCTATTAACCCTGTTTTTTTCTTGCTCTGTATTTTGTTTTGCACAACAGAACAGTCCCAGAGCAGCACCGCCAATAAAGACACCAGTATCATTAAGGGCAGATATAACTGTCGAAAAAGTAATGAATATAGGCCGTCTGGGAGTTAGATTAATTCTAAACCCAAAAACCAGGGAGTTCTGGTACTCAACTTTTGATGGCAATGTATTCAGGATATCAGATTTTGATACCCCTGAGGCAAAAGAACACCAGATTTTCAGTGCTGAAGACCACGGTATCACCCGACTGCAGGGTGCTGCTTTTTTAGGAAATACTTTATTCCTGTGTGGCAATATCAGTGTAAACAATGGTAAAGGAACGAAAGGCCGCATGGTAAAATATGAGCTGTCGGGATCCAAACCGGTATTGAAAGAAGTTTTCAATACTGTTGAATATGGAACCAATGCAACCACATTTGATCATGGCTGGAATGCCCTTGTTGTTAGTCCGGATAAAAAATTCATTTATGTAAACTCCGGAGCCAGAACAGATCATGGAGAAGTTCAGGATAATAAAGGTGCTTACCCTAATGCCCGCGACAATGCCCTGACAGCAAATGTCTTCAGAATCCCTGTAAATGCCGAAAATTTGCTTCTGGGTACTGATGCCGCGAAGCTAAAAGCAGATGGTTATCTGTATGCGGAGGGTATCAGAAATGCTTATGATATGACCTTCGATGGTAAGGGTAATTTATTTGGCGTTGTAAATTCGGGTGATTATGACCAGTCGGAAGAAATGTTCTGGATCAGGCAAGGCCGACATTACGGCTTCCCATGGCAAATGGCCGGAGTCGAAAACCCACAGCAATTTTCACCTTGGGAACCAGATCCGGCAAAAGATGCATTCATTAGTCCCGGCTCACATGCCTGGATTGTAAAATATTTCAGGAATGACCCGGACTTTCCAAAAATCCCTGAAGGGGTTAAATTTTCGCCGGGAGTTCAGAATCTGGGACCTGACGCCAATGAATACCGGGATATTGCATCTGGCAAAATTGTAGACGGTGATATTACCGGAAGAACTGTGAGCACTTTTAATGCCCATAGTGTGCCACTGGGTCTGGTTTTTGACGTAAAGAACGTACTATCACCTGAGTTTAAAGGTGATGGATTCGTTTTCAGATATGGTGGAGGCTCTGACCGTCCCGGAACCAATTTATTAAGAAAAGCCGGAAAAGACCTGATGCATTTGGATATGTCTTATAATTCGGCTGCTGATAATTATTATATGAGAACTACTACATTGGTTAACAATTTCAATGCACCTGTGGATGCCGTTATGGTTGATAATAAAATCTATGTGATGGAGCATGGAACGGCAAATTCTGAAGGTGGAAGAATATGGAAAGTCACTCTCCCAAAAAAATAATTCAATAGAATTAATTCCAATCCCCGGTATCGATTTCAAAAATCAATACCGGGGATTTTCTATTCAATTTTATTTATAAATTGTAAGCCAATAATCAAAAACTAAACTCTTTAAAATGGAACAAATCTGGTCTCAAAATTATGATCCCTTAAATAATGCCGTGCTGTCCACTATTCTTGCAGCACTCCCAATAATCGTTCTTCTGGGATCCATTGCTGTATTCCATATCCGGATTCACCTGGCAGCTGTTTTTGGTTTGACAGTCGCTATCGGAGTTGCACTTTTTGTATACCAGATGCCTGTTCAAACCGTTGCTGCGACAACACTTTATGGTAGTGCTTATGGCCTCTTTCCTATTGGCTGGATTGTCTTGAATCTGATATTCCTGTATCAGCTAACAGTCAATAAAGGTTTGTTCACCTTGATCAGGATGCATTTATCAACCATTGCACCCGATCCAAGAATACAGGTAATTCTGATTGCCTTTGCATTCGGTGCCTTTTTTGAAGGTGCAGCTGGTTTCGGAACTCCGGTCGCTATCACTGCTGCTATTTTGATACAGCTTGGTTTCAGGCCACTGGCGGCCTGCGGACTATCTTTGATAGCAAATACCGCTCCTGTTGCATTTGGTGCCCTGGGAACCCCTATTATTGCCCTTGCGGCTGTAACAGATATAGATATACTAAAATTATCTGCCATGGTGGGAAGACAACTGCCTCTATTCTCATTCATCGTTCCATTCTGGGTAATCTGGGCCATGGCAGGATTCAGGGGAATGATCAGTGTATGGCCTGCAGCACTTACTGCCGGTTTATCATTCGCGGTGACACAATTCCTGGTTTCAAATTACCACGGACCATGGTTAGTCGATATTTTTGCCTCAATTGCATCTATCGTTTCTATCATTGTCCTGCTTAAATTCTGGCAGCCAAAAACTATATGGGAACTACCAAAAGCAGACGACGTGATTCCAATAGCTGCAGACCCCGTCTCAGTCTCTACGAAAGACATGGTACGTGCCTGGACACCATGGGTCATACTTACCATATTCATCTTTGCCTGGGGAGTTCCTACAGTTAAAAAATCTTTGAATTCTATATCAGCGCCGGAATACCAGGTTTCATATCTGCATAATCTGGTGAAACGCTCCCCTCCCATTGCTCCGGTTCCAAGCATTGATAAACCGGCAAAAACCGAAGAGGCTGTTTTCAAACTAAACTGGATATCGGCTACAGGCTCAGGTATTTTAGTTGCCAGTCTAATTGCAGGTTTTGCAATTGGTTATTCTATTCGTGAGATGCTGAAAATTTACCTGCAGACCTTGTGGAGGGTTAGATTCTCACTGATTACTATAGCAGCAATGCTCGGACTAGGGTATGTAACCAAATATTCGGGGGCGGATGCGACCCTGGGGCTGGCTCTCGCAAAAACAGGAGTTCTTTATCCATTCTTTGGAACCATGCTGGGATGGCTGGGAGTTGCGTTAACAGGTTCTGATACTGCCTCGAATGTATTATTTGGTAGTTTGCAAACCATAACGGCTAAACAAACTGATGTCAGTCCGATTCTGATGGCTGCCGCCAACAGTTCAGGAGGTGTAATGGGGAAAATGGTTGATGCTCAAAGTATTGTTGTAGCTAGTACCGCAACAAACTGGTATGGGCATGAGGGACAGATTCTTCGGTATGTATTCTTCCATAGTATTGCTCTGGCTGCGCTTGTCGGACTTTTTGTCTTCCTGCAGGCTTATGTAATACCGTTTTCGGATATGGTTGTGAAGTAGGAAGGGAATGGGAATGGGGAATAGGAAAAGAGAAATAAGAAAAGGCTGACAGGGTTATGAATCCTGTCAGCCTTAAGGCCTGCTTGTATTCCTTCCTGCCTATGTTATAACATTCTCGGATATGGCGGCTAAATCAGGGAATAGTTAACGGGAAGTGGGAAATGTTTAAAAGGGTCTCGCAGAGACGCGAAATATAACACCTAAATTAAATGATATTATATAATCTGTAGCCCCTTGCGTCTTGGCGTCTTTGTGAGAAAAAAAAATCAAGCAGTTTCAAAGGATAAAATGAGGTCGTGGCTTTCGCCACGATGACAAATCAATTTTAAAATTGAGGAGATTCCGGTTCGGAGACCGGAATCGGATTGCATCATGGCCTTGGATAGCAATTAATAAAAAAGGCTGACAGGGTTTTGAACCCTGTCAGCCTTATAAAACCCTTTCAGCCTTATCTCAGGCTTTAGATAATTCCTCTTTTATACGGGAAGCAACTATTTTTTCTTCTCCCGGAACCATAATGAAAGTAACCAGTGATATATTGTTCTTACCTGCATTTAATTCAATACCAGGTTCTCCTTTACTCAGTCTTTCCTGAATCTGCTGACCGGTAAAAGGAATGACCGCCGGATCCCAAGATATCTCAAGATTAGGAGTAGCATTAGCCAATTCAGGTACAAAAACACGTGTTTTAACACTCTTGATATTTTTTACGGCATTTTCGATATGGGCAATCTGTTTCATCCAGAAATTCCATTCATCTTCACCTGTACGTATGAATTTTTCAATAGCAACATACAAACCCAGAATTTCTTCCTTGTTAACTTTATGACCTCTTCCAATGGTGCTTCCTCTTGGTGAAGCGCTCAACCGGGCTGCAGCAATCAAATCTTTCCTGCCCATCAATACTCCAGAGCTTTGAGGACCACGAATTGCCTTTCCACCTGAAAGACATACCAAGTCAAAGCCCATATCATTGAATTTCCAAAAATTTTCAATTGGAGGAACGTCGGCTGCTATATCAATAAGTGTTGGAATATTGTGTCTTTTTGCAACTTCCAGCCATTCTTTGTGTTTGATCTGACCAGAGTTTGTATTGCAATTCATAAAGGCCATCATTGCTGTTTTTTCATTTATGGCACGCTCAAGTTCCTCGCGGGTCTCAACCCAAACCATGGTTACACCACAATTTTTCATAGCCTGATAGTAGCCAATATTATGACCCTTCTGCAAAATAACTTCTGTTTTCATACCACTGCCCTCCAGATGAGGAATCATCGCAGCTTTCTTTGCATCAAGCCCCGATAATACACCAGCAGTTCCCAGCATAATTGCAGAAAATGCTCCTGAAGTAACGGTTGCAGCTTCAGCATGGCATAATTCAGCAATTTTGGCACCTACTTTATCCTGCAGTTCATCCAGCATGCAATATCTTCTGGATGAGTTTTTTATTGCATCAAGCACTTCATCCTGCATCAGCGACCCAGTCATAAAGGTTAGGGTTGCTCTGGCATTAATGAATGTACGGACACCTAATTCCTTGAATAAATCTCTTTTTGCCGCTGCTGCGGCAGTGTTAGCTACATTGGGCAATGCAGCAGCTGCGGCACTTTCCCCTGATAAAATCCCTCCGGCTAATGGAAGAACTGTTAAACCTTTAAGAAGGTCTCTACGTTTCATATAATTAGTTTTTATAGTAAAAAAAATGTCTGATCGGCCTATGGCGGATCAGACATCGATTATTTTTCAGAACCGTGACCGAGATAAGTTCTGAGCTTTTCACTTTCGAACAAATCGGCTGCTTCTTTTTCTGGTTGTAATAGTGAGACAATGATACCCACTACGAAGGCTGAGGTCATTGAAACGATGGTAGGATTTTTCAGAGGGAAAATCGCCTCTGAATTGCCCATGATATCAACCCAAACTGTAGGACTTAGAACAATCAGTATCAAAGCGAGGGATGCTCCGGTAACCATACACCAGACAGCACCCTTAGTGGTAAATCCTTTCCAAATGATTGACATAAGCAATGCAGGAAAATTTGCACTTGCTGCTATTGAGAAAGCAAGTCCAACCATGAATGCAACGTTCTGACCTTTAAACATCAAGCCTAAGGCAACTGCAAGCACTCCTAAGAAGATTGTCGCTCTCTTTGCTACTTTCATTTCCCCCTTTTCATCAGAAACACCATGCTTCACCACGTGTACATAAAGGTCGTGCGAAATAGTTGAGGCACCCGAAAGTGTAAGACCTGCAACTACTGCAAGAATTGTTGCAAATGCTACAGAAGCAATAAAACCAAGAAATGCACTTCCACCTGTATTCTCTGCAAGCAGGAGTGCGGCCATATTACCTCCCTTATCAAGACCTAAGATTGCATCTTTACCTACAAGAGCAAGTGCAGCAAATCCGATGAAGAAGGTTAAAATATAGAAGTATCCAATGAAACCGGTAGCAACAAAGACAGATTTTCTGGCAGCCTTATCATCAGGTACAGTATAGAAACGCATCAGGATATGCGGAAGGCCCGCAGTTCCAAGCATCAATGCTAAACCAAGTGAAAGCGCATCAAATGGATTGGTAATAAAACCTCCCGGTGCAAGCATATCGGCTCCATATTGAGATTTTACAGAAATGAATAATTCTCCAGGACTGAAATTAAATTTAGCAAGTGCAAGCAAAACTAGAATAGTAGCACCTGAAAGTAAAAGAACCGCTTTAATGATCTGCACCCAGGTTGTTGCAAGCATACCTCCAAAAAGCACATAGGACGTCATCACTATCCCAACTACAAAAACTGCTATTTCGTAATCAAGTCCAAATAGCGTTTTGATTAAACTACCAGCCCCAACCATCTGTGCAATCAGATAAAAGGCAATAGTCATTAATGAGCCTGCTGCTGCAGCAATACGAATTGGTCTTTGTTTTAAACGAAAGGCAACCACATCGGCAAAAGTATATTTACCAAGATTACGGAGTGGCTCTGCAACCAAAAACATAATTAGCGGCCAGCCAACAAGAAAACCAATAGAATAGATCAGTCCATCATATCCTTTAGTTGCCACCATCCCGGCTATACCGAGGAAAGAAGCAGCACTCATGTAGTCTCCTGCTAATGCAAGTCCATTTTGAAAACCTGAAATATTCCTGCCGGCAGCATAGAATTCAGAACCTGTTTTGGTTTTTTTTGCAGCCCAGTACGTAATGTAAAGCGTGATTGCAACAAACAGGAAGAATATTGCGATTGATACCGGATTTGCAGTTCCCAGAGTAGATGGGGTAACTTCCGGACTGATTTGAAGTAATAAGTTCAAAGACATATATTTTATAGATGTATAGATATTTAGATAATTTCCTTTTTGATTTCCTTTACGGCTTCATCGTAATAATTGTTCGCCCAATAAACATATGCTCCTGTGATTAACCAGGAAAATAAAATAATCCCTAAACCAACCACAATTGCTAAATTAAGAGATTCACCAATAGGAATTTTAAGTGAGTCTTTATCATAGGCTACTAAAAGCAAAAAACCTATGTAAACAAAAAGCATGACGAATGTGAACGATAGAGATATATTCCATCTGTTTTTAACAAGTTTCTTGAATGCCGCACTTTGAAGAATCTCGTGTGTGTTTGTTTTACTCATAATCTTACCTGTATTTGTATCTAAAAAAATTAATTAAAAAAGGATTTGTATTCAGAAAATGTTTGCCATTGAAACCCAGGAAAACCGGTTTTATATCATGGAAATAATGCTGCCATAAACGAATCTATAATTCTATGAAAAAAAATTGAATAAGCGGCCTTATTGCAGTTAATCTTTTAAAAGTCATAAAATCGTTACGCTTTTGTTACAATACCCGTACCGCCGTTAATGATCTGTCCATAATTGTCAAATATGCTGTCAAAAGCTAAATTTTAAGTTTCAAACCAAGTCGATTCAGTGAACGGGTTACCAATACACATAAAAGTGCGAAACAAAACGACTTCAATAAGCCTAATCCTCCCGTTAAAAGAAGGTCCGGAAGTTTTAATCCAGTGATTCTGACGATTGCATAAGCAAAATAAGGTATGAGATAGCAAAGCAGGGTGTCAGTGCCTGCAGGTTTTATGATGTCGAACAACTTACTCTTTTTCCATACATCTGCTACCCAATAGATCAGGGTAAAGGCCATTAAAGTAAAGGCTGAACAAAGAAATAACCATGCGGGGGTAGCGCCTAGTTTAGCAAGGCCCCAATATGGGCGCGTTATTATTGATAAACAAATTAAAACCAATGATGAGATCAGAAATATTATGGTGAGTCTCCATCGCTCATTTATTTTAACATAATGCCTGAATACATAGGATGTTAAAACCCCTCCCATTGTAAGTGCGGGCAAAGTGCCACCCAAAATGGCACCAGGAATGTATGCTGATATACTTCCGGGAACCAAACCTGCTTTATTTACCATACTCAATACACAAAAGAAAATCCAGGCAGACAGAAGTGCATAGAAATTATTTCTTGAGAATAAGGTAACTAAGGCACCGGCAAGATAAGCCCAGCCTATTAAACCAAGAATACCCCACCACTGGCTTGCAAAACGAACATCTCCATTTTCGCCTCCGCGATAATAATAAGCTAAAACTGTTAAAGTAATGATGCCAGAGATCTTCAGGATATTTTGCAGCGCTATATTGACCTTACTTGAATAAGTATTCCAGATTAAAATAAAACAAAAGCAGCTTAGCGGATACCAGAGCCAGCCGGGGATTCCCATTGCCGCAGCATTAACAGTTTCACCGTTAACAAGAAATACACCCATCACCAATAAAGCAATAGTCCTGAATAAAATATGCTGAACAATATCAGCGGTAGTATCGCCTTTTTTTATCCTGTTAGCAATGGCGTATGGTAATGAAAGTCCCACAATGAACAGAAAAGCGGGGAAAATTACGTCTGAAAATCCTATACCATCTACCCCTCTTTTTACATGTTTCAATCCTTCCGGGATATCAGTCAGTGACCAGAAATCGTTGACAAAGATCATAAGTACCATCGTAATAGCCCTCAAAATATCGATGGAGGATATACGCTGTGCTGCAAAGCCGGGCTTGGGATTCTCTAACTGATTTTCTGCGACATTTGTTATCATCTTACAATTTTACTATTGGATTTCTGGATAAACAATCCGGCATACCAGTTTACTAATGTAAAGAAATAGCCATGATTATTCAGATCGATAATATTACATTTATAAAAAAATAACCCGAATATTCTTAAAAAAAAGACATGACATCAAATCTTAGAAGATCAATCCTGCTACTATCCATCATCTTTAGCTCGGGCATGCAAACAAATATGGTCTTTGCCCAAACCTTCAGAACATTCAATAAGCCTGTGGTTTTTGATGAACTTAGAAAAAAGCTCTCGGTTGAATACCTGAAAGAACGTCATGGAATAATCCAGGACTCTGCCACTATTGTTCCCCGAATGATCGTATTACATTGGACAGCCATCCCCACCCTGGAACAATCCTTCGATGTGATGAACCCTGCCCTTCTGCCCGGTGCAAGAAGTGGTATTGCAGGGGCAAGCAGTTTAAATGTGGCCGCACAATTTCTCGTGGATCGGGATGGAGTCATTTTCAGGCAATTGCCTGAAAATGCCTTCGCGCGCCATACTATTGGGCTAAATTATTGCGCCATCGGAGTAGAAAATGTTGGAGGCAGTAATGCTCCATTAACTGAAGCACAACTGGATGCAAATGTGGCATTGATCAGATACCTCAAGAAAAAATACAATATTGAATATGTGATCGGGCACCATGAATACAAATCATTTATCGGTCACCCGCTATGGAAAGAAAAAGATCCAAATTACCTGACTAATAAAACTGATCCCGGTGACGAATTTATGAGCAAGGTTAGAGAGCGTATTAAGGATTTAGATATTATGGGAGCTATTCAAAAGTAATCAGCTCTTTAAGGCCGATAAAATTCTGTGAGACGAATATTTATATCCAAAAAGGGTATCATCAGGCAGAGGTTTATAATAAAAGATTTTTTCGTAACTTTGAATATTGAAAAAGTTATTATCCATATTACTTATTTCAGTCTATCTGATTTCAACAACTGAATTTTATCAGGTGTTAAAATTTCCTTTGCTCGCAGAGCATTTCAATGAACATAAATCATTGAATAAAGGGACAACATTCTGGGATTTCCTGGTCATGCATTATACAAACAATGATGTTAAATATGCCGACCATGACAAAGACATGCGTCTTCCTTTCAAATCTCATGAAGGTTCTGTACATAGTATCGTATTAACATTTATTCACAATCCTGCTGTCCTCACACTTATCAAACCTGTAGTGATTGATTTGAATGAATATAATCTCAGGGAAAATATCTGTTTTAATTCCACCTACCTTTCCAATATCTGGCAGCCGCCAAAATTCTGTTAACAATTTTATAATTCTTTTACCAACTCTAAATCAGGAGCAGGTACATTTTTATTATCAATAAATTGTTAAACAATACAATATATGTTAAACGCAATTATAGAGTTTTCCGTAAGGAATAAACTAATTGTAGGATTGTTTGTCATCGGGCTTATTGTCTATGGCACTTATCAAACAACAAAACTACCAATAGATGCTGTTCCAGATATCACCAATAATCAGGTTCAGGTAATCACTGTTGCACCATCATTTGGTGCAACAGATATTGAACGATTGGTAACCTTTCCAATCGAACAGGCAAACAGTAATATTAAGGGAATCAAAGAGATCAGAAGCTTTTCCAGATTTGGTCTTTCATTGGTAACCATCGTCTTTAATGATGATATAGATGTTTACTGGGCAAGGCAGCAGGTTGCTGAGCGTCTTCAGCAGGTACAGACCATAATTCCTCCGGGTATAGGAACGCCGGAATTAGGTCCCATTTCTACTGGTTTGGGCGAAATTTACCAGTATGTGGTGAGGCCAGAAAAGGGCTATGAAAATAAATATGATGAAACTGAACTCAGGACGATTCAGGACTGGATTGTAAGACGTCAACTACTTGGAGTTGAAGGAGTTGCTGAAGTAAGCAGTTTCGGAGGAAAGCTAAAACAATATGAAGTAACGGTTGATCCCAATAAATTACAATCCTTTAATATTACCATCCATGATGTTTTCAATGCGCTGGAGCAAGGAAATCAGAATACGGGTGGAGCCTACATTGAAAAAGGACCTACTGTACTTTTCATCAGATCAGAAGGACTTATAGGTTCTAAAGAAGACATAGAAAGCATCAGTATAAAAAGCACAGAAAGTGGCTCACCTGTATTCATCAGGGATGTAGCTGAAATCAACATCGGATATGCAACACGATACGGGGCTATGACCTATAATGATGAGGGTGAAGTGTCGGGGGCTGTTGTAATGATGCTTAAAGACGCCAATAGCAGTGAGGTAATTAAAAATGTTAAAGAGAGAATTGCCATAATTCAAAAAACATTACCTGAAGGGGTAGTCATTGAACCCTTCCTTGACCGGACGAAAATGGTAAACAATGCCATTTCTACTGTTGAAAAAAATTTGATGGAGGGGGCTTTGATTGTTGTCTTCATTCTGGTGCTTTTTCTTGGCAACTTCCGGGCTGGCTTACTGGTTGCGTCTGTAATACCATTGGCTATGCTTTTTGCGATTATTTTGATGAATACCTTCAAAGTAAGCGGTAACCTGATGAGTTTAGGAGCACTTGATTTTGGTTTGATTGTGGATGGCGCTGTCATAATTGTAGAAGCTGTGATGCATCAGATATCACATGGCAAAAGGTACGGGATGGTCAATCGTCTGACCCAATCAAATATGGACGATGAAGTCAAGAAATCAGCTAGTAAAATGATGAATAGTGCTGTTTTCGGACAAGTAATTATACTGATTGTATACCTGCCTATTTTAACCTTACAGGGCATTGAGGGCAAAATGTTTAAACCCATGGCACAAACCGTTGCATTCGCACTGCTGGGGGCTTTTATACTATCTGTTACTTATATTCCAATGATGAGTGCCTGGTTTTTAAGTAAAAAAGTAAAACATAAACCAAATCTATCAGACCGGGTAATGAACCGGATAGAAAGGTCTTATCAAAATTTACTTTCAAAAGTATTACGTTTTCCAAAAGCTGTGCTGGGAACTGTTATTGTGCTTTTCATTACAGCAGTATTTATACTTACAAGACTTGGCGGGGAATTCATTCCGGCACTGGAAGAGGGAGATTTTGCAGTTGATACACGTGTATTGACAGGAAGCAATCTAAATACCACAATTGAGAGTACCACAAAAGCTGCCCATATTCTCAAAACGCAGTTTCCTGAGGTTATAAAAGTTGTAACTAAGATTGGAAGTGGTGAAGTTCCTACCGATCCGATGCCAATGGAGGCAAGTGATATGATGGTCATTCTTAAGGACAAAGCAGAATGGACCACTGCAAAAACCTTTGATGAACTGGCAGAGAAAATGGGAAAAGCACTTCAGGATGTACCGGGAATTACAACGGGCTTTCAGTATCCTGTGCAGATGCGTTTTAATGAATTAATGACTGGTGCGAGGCAGGATGTGGTTTTGAAGATCTTCGGTGAAGACCTCGATACTCTGGCAAAGTATGCTGACAATCTGGGAAAGATTGTAAATACAGTTAAAGGTAGCCAGGATTTGTTTATTGAGCCCGTGACAGGAATGCCACAAATTGTTATTGAGTATAACAGAGCATCAATTGCTCAGTATGGTTTAAAAATTTCTGATATCAATAAGGTAGTGAATACTGCATTTGCAGGTCAAAGCACCGGGCTTGTTTTTGAAGGAGAGAAGCGTTTCAATCTTGTTGTGAGACTAAATAACGATAAGCGGAAAGACCTGGAAGATGTACGAAATTTATTAATTCCTACTCCCAAAGGCAGTAATATTCCACTCTACCAGCTTGCTAATGTCGAGATCAAGGACGGCCCTAATCAGATACAGCGGGAAGATGCAAAGCGCAGAATTGTTGTGGGTTTCAATGCAAGAGGACGTGATGTACAGAGTATTGTCAATGAACTGCAGTTAAAAGTTGATGGGCAGATAAAACTTCCGGCAGGATACTATATCACTTATGGTGGTGCATTTGAGAACCTAAATGCAGCTAAGCAAAGACTGATGATTGCCGTTCCGGTATCTTTGCTTCTCATTTTTTTACTTCTGTTTTTTGCTTTTAATTCAGTGAAGCAGGGCTTAATTATCTACACGGCCATACCCCTGTCGGCTATTGGTGGAATTTTCTTTTTGGCACTCCGTGGGATGCCGTTTAGTATCAGTGCCGGAATTGGTTTCATTGCATTATTTGGGGTTGCAGTTCTAAACGGAATTGTCCTTATCGCCGAATTCAACAGGCTTAAAACATCGGGACTTAAAAATTTAAATAGAATCGTACTTATGGGAACAAAAATTCGCTTGCGTCCGGTAATGATGACTGCATTTGTAGCATCTCTGGGATTCTTACCAATGGCACTGAGCAGCGGAGCCGGGGCTGAAGTACAGAAGCCTTTGGCTACAGTAGTAATTGGGGGTTTAATGATTGCTACCCTCCTGACTCTATTCGTTCTGCCAATACTCTATATCATTTTTGAAAAAACAGGAAAACTCAAAGTTTCAAAGGCACCGGCCACCTTACTGTTGCTAATAGCTTTTTCAGGTATCCTGGAAGCAAATGGACAGGAACGAATAAGTCTTCAGGCGGCTATTGACACCGCATTGAAGAATAACTTATCAGTTAAAAACGAAAAGCTCAAAGCTGAATATCAGCAAAAGCTTATCAGTTCATCAGCTAATATTCCGCAGGCGAATTTGAGTACAGAGTTTGGGCAGATCAACAGTATTTATAATGATAATCGTTTCGGTTTAAGTCAGTCATTTAGTTTTCCAACTGTCTATTCCAATCAAAAAAAGGTTCTGAATGAAGAATGGAAGGCCTCAGTTTTAAGTGTTTCATTAAAGGAAGCTGAAATCAAAAAGGCAGTTTCTCAGATCTATCACAGTATTATTATTCTTAGGGAGAAGGAAAAACTTTTATTGCAGGCAGACAGCATCTATTCAGAATTTGTGAAGAAAGCCAATTTAAGGTTTAAAACAGGTGAGAGTAATGTATTAGAGAAAGCAACGGCACAAAGCCAGCGGGGGGGTATTTTTCTGCAGCTAAAATCCTTACAGGAAGAGATTCAACTGGCAAAACTGCAAATGGCTTTGGTTCTCAACTCTGCGAACAGATATGAACCGGTTGAAAATTCAATAAGAATGGATTTGCCGGCCATGATATCTTTTCAGGCATTAGAAGAACATCCCCTATTGAAAATTACAGATCAGCAGAAGATAATCACTGCCGCAAACACCCGGCTTGAGCGATCCAAAATGCTTCCTGATTTAAGTCTTGGCTATTTCAATACCAGTATTCAGGGTACAGGTGCAGATAATATACTGTATTCCCAATCCAAACGCTTTAATTCGGGTCATATCGGAATTGGGATACCCATATTTGCAGGTGCTCAGAAAGCCAGAGTAAATGCTTCAAGAGTTCGTGAAATGATAGCTGATAATGAATATCAGAATCAGCTTCAAACGATTGAAAATCAATATCAAAGTGCCAAATCACAATACGAAAGTTATTTGGAAGCTGCCAATTATTTTGAAAGGAACTCCCTGCCAGAGGCAAAAACAATCAGTCAGACAGCTGATAAACAATTTATAAATGGTGAAATCAACTATCTGGATTGGGTAATGCTGAATAATCAGGCTATAGTTATCCGCAATAATTATCTGGATATCATAAAAGCTTTAAATGAAAGCATTATTAATCTAAATTATTTAGGCTCAAAACAATAAGAACTAATGAAGAATCTACTAATAATTTCTGCTTTTCTACTAATAACAGCCTGTGGAACCAAGAGTCCTACGGAAGAGCTTAAGGCAGATGCAAATGCAAATCAAAATACAGTGAGTCTTACTCAGGCTCAATTCAAATCTGCAGGAATTGTACTCGGTAAACTGGAGAATAAAAGTATTGCTTCTGTACTGAGGGCAAGTGGTACAGTAGATGTTCCACCCCAGAACATGATATCTATTTCAATGCCATTGGGAGGATATTTAAAGTCGACAAGACTTTTGCCTGGAATGCAGGTAAGAAAAGGCGAAACCATTGCGATTATGGAAGATCAGCAATACATACAGTTACAACAGGAATACCTTACTGCCAAATCGAAGCTGGTGTTTAGTAAAGCTGAGCTCGAGCGTCAGAGGGAATTAAATCAAAGCAAAGCAAGCAGCGATAAGATCTTTCAGCAGGCTCAGATGGACTATAGTACATTAAGTATAAGCCTGAACTCGCTGGCCCAAAAACTGCGCCTGATCAATATTAATCCAAATAATATAACTGAGAATAATATTTCAAGAACTGTTCCGCTATATTCGCCTATTAGTGGTGTTGTTTCGAAAGTGAATGTCAATATTGGACGATTTGTAAATCCATCGGATATACTTTTTGAAATTATCGACCCATCAGACATACATTTAAATCTGAAGATATTTGAAAAGGACCTTGCTAAACTTTCTAAAGGGCAAAAATTAATGGCTTATACCAATAATCAGCCTGATAAAAAGTACCCCTGTGAAATCAGCCTGATCACTGGAGATCTCAGTGAAGAACGAACCGCTGAGGTACATTGTCATTTTGAAAATTTTGACAAATCCTTAGTACCCGGAATGTATATGAATGCTGAGATTGAAATAAAAAGCCATGAAACCCTTGCCATTCCGGAAGAAGCAATTGTTAGCTTCGAAGGTCTGGATTACGTATTTATTAAAAAGAGAAGACTGGAATTTGAGATGAAAGCCATTGAAACCGGTGTAAAAGAGAATAACTATGCAGAGGTAATCAATAGTGCTGCCTTTGCCGACAAAGAAATAGTAACAAAGGGAGCCTATACCCTGCTGATGTCACTTAAAAATAAATCTGAAGAGTAATTGTCTGGCAAATAATATAGGCCCTTTGCTTCTCGCAAAAGGCCTGTATTATAAAATTCAATATTAAATCAGGATTTAATGTACTTTCTTCCCTTCAGTTTATAGATATCCGATACAAGTTGTTTTAAAGCGGCTGTAACACATTCGCCAATACGAACACCTTTTTCGGCAGAGGATTTAGTTGGATCACCATAAACACCATTGGGTGTCAACTCCTTCATTGTGCGATAAAAGGAAATTTTAGGACCGGATAACAAATCTCCCTCCACCGAAGGAAATGCCGGTACATTTGCCCCAGGCTTGATCAGCGATTCCTGAACTAAATGGGGGGCAATAACCTTCATCAAAGAAGTCTCAAATTCGCAGGCATGGCCCGTGCCTCCGGGACCTGTTTCTGTAATTTTCAATAGTTCCTCTTTTGCTACATTCCACCAGGAAGCACCAAGGATATGAGCATCGGGATTAGCAAATCCAAGCTGTTCAATAATGACCTGCATGATACCCTGATTACCACCATGACTATTCAGCAGAATAATATTATAAAAACCATGATTCAAAACAGATAGAATGATCTCTTTTACTGCTGCTGAAAATGTAGCATGACTTAACGTGAGAGTCCCGCAAAAGCCCATGTGATGATCTGAGCATCCGACGGCGACAACCGGCAGAATCAGAACCTTGTCTGCGATCTCTTTATTGAGCAGACCTGAAAAATATTCACCTATCATTCTGTCGGTAGCTACCGGCAAATGAGCACCATGCTGCTCTATTGCAGCAATGTTCAAGAGAACCGGAGTTTGTTTATCCAGTGCAGCAAGCTGTAAGGATGTAAGTTGATCCCAAAACATAATTAACTATTTAGAAAAATATACCACTGGATATCAGTTCAAACCGATGATCCTGTGGCATGTTTTATATTTACTTCTTCGAAATTTTAGCAATTGCATCAATCTCCACTTTGATTCCGAAACCTAAGCCAGACTGAACGGTAATACGTGCCGGACGAACGCCGGTAAAGAACTCAGAATAAACCTTATTGTATCTGTCCCAATCCTTAATATCAGCAAGGTGTACAGAACATTTCACCACGTCATCTAATGTACCGCCGGCAGATTCAATCAGGCATTTTATATTATGAAGTGTCTGAAGTGTTTCTTCCTCAATGGTTCCTCTTACAAAATTACCAGTCGCGAAATCAACAGGACCCTGACCACTGATATAAACAGTGCCATCAACTTCAACAGCATCTGAATATGCTCCAATTACAAAATCCTTGTTTTTTTGTTCCGGATGAAAAATTTGTCTTTTACTCATTGTATATAATTTTAATAAGTCGCTCTTCCACCTGAAAGATCAAATGTAAATGCTGTAGAAAAACTTGCTTCAGGTGATACAATGAAAGCAGCAGTCGATGCTGCTTCTTCCAAAGTCCCGCATCGTTTCATTGGAATTTTATCAGTCATATATTTCACCTGCTCATCAGGCAGGGCTTCAACCATGGCCGTACGAATTACTGCAGGTGCAAGTGCATTGATGGTGACGCCTGTCTCTGCATATTCTTTACCCTGAACTTTAGTCATACCAATTACAGCCGCTTTGGATGTAGAATAAGCCAGCATACCGGCATTACCTTCCTTACCCGAAATAGAGGCTATGTGTAGCACTCTTCCATAATTATTCTTAAGCATTTTCGGAATTGCATATTTAGAGGTATAAAATGAACCCATAAGATTCACATTTAGAACCAATTGCATATTATCAGCCTCAACCTCATGACTAAGAATATTTGTTTTTCCAACGATACCTGCACAATTGACCAGAATATCAATCCGGCCAAAATGCTCATTTACCCTGTTAATTGAATCTGCAACTTCCGATTCATTTGTAATATCTAAAACATAGATCTCTGACTCACCTGCCAACAGGTTCCTTGTTTTTTGTAAACCATTTGTATCCCTATCGAATAAGGCAAGTTTTACACCTTTTTTTGATAAGTTCAGGGCAATAGCCTGACCTAAACCGGAGGCTGCTCCGGTAATAATTCCCACCTGATCTTTAAATTCAATTTTCATTACTTAATAATTTGTTTTTAATGACCCCGCATATACGGGATTTCAATTTCTACCTAAATATTTTATTCAACCAATTCCTGTAAACTTACTGTATCTGATTTCCTGGTCAATAAATGAATGATCGTCCAGGCAAACAGATAGGTTAATCCGCAAATAATGAATAGCAGGTTGTAACCACCGATTAAATTCCCTGCCGCTTTATAACTATCCAGGATATAGCCAACGAGTAAGGGGAACAGCATACCTCCTACTGCTCCGGACATTGCTCCTATACCTGTTACAGAGCTTACAGCCTGTTTAGGGAAAAGATCAACAACCAATGTGAATATATTTGTACTCCATGCCTGATGAATCGCCAGAGTAAAACTGAGGATTCCAACCACCATCCATGCATTGGTTGCATACTGAGCGGAAAGTACGGTTAATTCCATAATTGCAAAAATAAAAAGTGCAGTTTTTCTTGCTTTTAGTGTCGGCCAGCCCCTTTTGATAAGCCAGGATGAAAAATAACCACCTCCAACACTTCCCAAAACGGTCATTGTATAGATAATCATTAATTCAGGGCTCAAATTCGACATATTCAGCTTGAAAGTTGAGGCGAAATAAGAAGGCAGCCAAAACATAAAAAACCAGTAAATCGGGTCAAGCAATATTTTGCCGGTGATAAATGCCCAGGTCTGAGGATAAGTAAAAAGTTTGAACCACTTTATTTTCACAACTTCTTCCTCAGCTTCAGCATCAAGTTTTTGTCCATCATGGATATAATTATACTCATCAACAGTTAAACGTTTGTGTTTCGATGGCACATCATAAACGTATATCCAAACCAACAGCCATATAAAACCAACAGATCCGGTAATGATGAATACCTCATGCCAGCCATAATTCCTCAAAATCCAGGGAACAATAAGCAGCGCTATGATTATACCAAAACTGGTACCCGCATTGAAAAGACCGGTTGCCAAAGCCCTTTCTTTTTTTGGAAACCATTCTGCAATCGTTTTCATCCCCGCAGGTACGTTTCCCGATTCAGTCAAACCTAAACCAATTCTTGCGAGCCCAAAGCCGGTAACACTTCTTGCTGCTGCATGCAGCATACCCATAATGCTCCAGGCTGCAACTGAAATGACATATCCGGGCTTGGTACCGATCCGGTCGATGAACCATCCCCATGAAATCAAACCGACAGCATAAGCCCCTGTAAATGCCATCACAAGAAAGGCGAAATCTGTCTCAGACCAGGTGAATTCTATTTCGAGGGTTGGTTTTAATAAACCGAGGATCTGCCGGTCAAGGTAATTGATAGTAGTGGCCGAAACCAATAAGGTTAAGATGATCCAGCGGTAATTTTTTATTTTCAGACCAGACATGGAATAGGATTTTAATAGGCTAAGAAAAAATGACAAGATTGATTTTAGGATAGCCGGCTCTTCACTGAGCCGGCTAAACATAAAGGTGTATTCAAAAAAAGTTTAAAGATTCAGTTTCTTTCTTCCTGTATCTGTAAGAAGGTTAACACTCCATAAAGGATACCATGTTTGCTCCATGATTACTTTTTTGACACCTGGAACCGCATAAAGTGCTTCCATCATTGTTTTTGAAACTGAAGAATGCACCACATTGGAACTGTGGGTGAAATAAGCACCGAGTGGCCGACCTCTATGTGGCATAGCCAGCGTTACTTTTACAACACTACCACGTACTGCTATATCGTAAACTAATCCCAGATCAACAATACTGATATCAGCTTTATACAATTGCGGATCTTTCACCAATCCCAAAGCTTCCCATAGCAATGCTTTATTGATCGGACTGTCCTGGGCTTCGGAAGCCCGGGCAAGGCGACGAGGACTTTCCTTTGCAACTATTCCGGCAGGAAGTACAGCACCTGATCTGCTTAATGGATTCAGTAGTTCCTGTCTCAGATTTTCAATCTTTGCTGTATCGTCTTTCAAGGTAAATGGTATTGTTACATAGGCATTCTTCTGATGAAGCACGGCTCCTTTTGGAATGGTCTTAATTGTTTTTGGAACCGGATATCGGCTCCAGATCTGTCCATGCCATTGATAATGTAAATTAGGTGATCCATTATGAGCTAATTCGGCTCCTAAGCCCTCTGCATGATGCTCAAGGAAGAATCCGAAGAATGAGTCTTTGGTATCTTTATTGAAGAAACCAATTCCCCATAATTTATCGCTTAAATCTGCAGGAACATTTCCTGTTTTTAGTTTTTCATCAGGCCCCATCCATAACATGTCAGTAAATGACTGTCCTGTTATTACCCATTCATCATCTCTTAAGGCTGCAGGAGAGAATTCCTTCACAGCAGTCATATGACCGAACTTATGGAAATAAGGCAAACCGGCATAAAAACGATACTCAATGTCCATAATCATCCGGGCTGGTGAAAATAAGGGGTGAACCGGTGAGTAAGGGAATCCCCAGCGACGGATGATGGTACAGATCGGACCTTTGACTACCTCAAAATCAGGGCACTCATCCCATAATGAAATTCGCATTTTTTGAAATCCTTCTTCAGATACATAATCGTGAGCCCAATCTATGCCTGCTGGTTCACCATGACCCTGCCCACCTGAGTAGATCTCAAGACCATGTTCACGTTTTAAGATCATGCGGGCAAGCTGTCCGGTTTGTTTGGATAGAATTGCTGTGAAGAATTCATTTTCAATATCCAATCCATAACCTTCTCCGCTAACCTTTAGATCAGATTGATAATTAGGCAATTCGGCATCCGGATTACCGTAAAAAACAATATAATGTCTCTTCTCCTTACCCTGATTATCAGCAAGGAATAATAATTTACAGATCTTTTCTGCCCCTCTGCGTACTTCAGAGAATACCTGGGAAATTACTTCAGTTAAAACACCATTATTAATTTCTGCTACCCTAATTTCACGTGCAAGAGAGGCCGTCTGAGCCGCCTGAAAACTCAATAAAACCTCTACGGGCTCAGCTTTACGCGGAGTTCCTATTTTTTCTTCCAGGCTGACAACCTTATAATATTTCCAGCCCTTTGCCCAGTTCTTCCAGACTGCCGGAAGTGACTCAACTGTTCCAAACTGACTTGCAGCAACATGAGGAGTTCCGAAATTCTCTTCTTCTGCCTGAGCCTGTATTTCAGATATTCTGATTGAATTGGTAATTGCTCTGGCCGTTCTGTAATCCTTCTTTACCAATGCCTCCTGAAGTAATTGGATTTTTTCCTGAATACTATCGGTCTGGCTGGTTGTTTTATCAGCAAAAGGTGCAATACTCTCCTTTACAAAATTCTCAATAGAATTCTGAGCTTCTGCTTTGGAGCTTAGAGGCAAGGTCAAACCTGCAAAACCTAAAAGACCCATACCCAGAAACTTACGGCGTTTCATCCCGTCAGAGAACTGCGGTTCTGAACCGGAATTTGTAATTTCTGTTACCTTTCCCTTTTCATAGGAATCATCATGCATTTTTAATGCTGACTTGCTTGGATTAAATTTCTTCATGTTCATTCTATTTATGTCAAATATTCATCAGTAATAAGTATCTCCTTTAGAGAATCCAATTATAAAATCAATTCTAAATTCCCAATTTTTTCCGTCCATCATCTGTTAACATGTTAGATGACCAGCCAGGATACCAGGTCTGTTCCATGATCACTTTCTTAACACCCTGAACCTCATATACAGCTGTCAGAATATTTTTAGAAGTCGTTGGATGAACAACATTGGATCCGTAGGCAAAATAGGTACCCAGCGGGCGACCTCTGTGAGGCATTGCTATTAATACTTTTACTACACTCCCCCTAACTGTCACGTCATAGACTAAACCAAGATCAACTATACTGATATCCGATTTATAGAATTGGGGATCTTTAACATCCCGGAGAGCCTTCCATATCAGTTCTTTTGGAATCGGGCTATCCTGAGCCTCACCTAAACGGGCTAAACGACCCGGACTCGCTTTCGCCTGAACAGTATTATTCAATTCAGATGAAGCACTTGATAAGGGATTCATAAGTTCCTTTCTAAGTGCTTCAATCTTTGCAGGACCATCTTTTGTGGTAAAAGGGATAGTAACATAGGCGTTCTTTTGATGAAAAACAGCGCCTTCCGGTATAGTTTTTACCCCTTTTGGAACCGGCATTCTTTGCCAGAACTGACCATGCCATTTGTAATAAAAGCTTGGTGAACCACTATGACTTGGCTCCTGAAAGCCATCGGTATGATGATCAAGAAAGAGCCCAATAAATGAATCCCTGGTGTCCTTGTTAAAGAAGCCAACTCCCCATAAATTATCAGCTGATTCTTCAGGCACCGGCCCTAATTGTACCTTACCTTCAGAGTTCATCCATAGGATATCAGTGAAAGACTGACCGGTAATGACCCATTCATCATCGCGTACATAGACCATATCAAAGGTCTTGAGCGCCGACATATGGCCAAACTTGTGGAAATAAGGTAAACCGGCATAAAAACGGTACTCAATATCCATATTCATCCTGGCAGGAGAGAAAATTGGATGAACCGGGGAATAAGGTACTCCCCAACGACGAATGATTGTACAGATAGGACCTCTGACAACTTCAAAATCAGGGCATTCTTCCCAAAGGGAGATCCGCACTTTTTGAAAGTTATCTTCAGTCACATAATCATGTGCCCAATCTATACCTGCAGGTTCACCATGCCCTTGACCGCCAGAATAGATCTCTAAACCATGCTCACGTTTCAGAATCAATCTGGCCAGCTGACCGGTTTGTTTTGAGAGATATGCGGTAAAATACTCATTCTCGATATCGAGTCCGTAACCCTCACCTGTAACCTTCAGATCAGATTGATAATTCGGCAGTTCTGCATCCGGGTTCCCGTAAAAAATGAGATAAGTCCGCTTCTCTTTACCCTGATTATCCGCAAGAAACAGAAGTTTACAGATCTTTTCAGCTCCTCGTCTAATTTCTGAAAAGACCTGCGATATTACTTCTGTCAAAACACCATCCTTTACCTCTGCAACACGAATTTCGCGTGCAAGTGACGCGGCCTGGTTTGCCTGAAAACTCAGCAAAACCTCTACTGGTTCAGCCTTACGCTGAATACCAGCCTTCTCTTCCAGATTCACAACTTTATAATACATCCAGCCCTTTGCCCAGTTCTTCCAGGCAGCTGGAAGTGAAGCAACAGCACCAAATTGATTTGCAGCAATTAATGGGGTTCCAAAATCCTCGTTATCAGCCTGAGCCTGAAGTTCTGAAATACGAAGTGAATTGGTCAATGCCCGTGCAAGACGATAATCCTTCTTATCCCAGGCTTTCTGAAGCATTTTCATTTTATCTTCAAAACTATCCGACTGACTGGAGACAGTTTCTGCCACTGAAAAAGATTCCTTTACAAAACTCTCAGTAGCAGTTTTTCCAGTAACTTTATTGCCAAGCGGCAAGGTTAGTCCGGCAAGGCCCAACAAACCCATACCCAGGAATTTACGGCGTTTAATTCCATCGGAGATTATAGTTTCGGACTCTTTTCCCGGATTTTCTTCTGGGAAAAATCTTCCTGAGGCTTGTATTTCAGAGTCTCCTTCCAAAAGAACTAATCCTGATTTAGATGAACTATTTTTTTTCACGGCAGAAATGTTAAAACCATTTTATTGTTAAACCGAAATTCGGTTTGCTAATTTTTTGAATCTATATTCCTAATTTTTTACGGCCCTCCTCTGAGATGAAATTTGAATTCCATTCAGGATACCAGGTCTGATCAACTACCACTTTTCGAACTCCCGGTACTTCTGTGAGTGCACCCATTACTGTTTTGGATACCGTACGATGTACCACACTTGATCCCCATATAAAGAAACTTGTCAATGGTCTTCCCCTATGCGGCATCGTCATCAATACTTTTACCACACCATCATCATCCATTGAGAGGTTATAAATATATCCCAGCTCAACAATATTGACATCTGCGATATACAACTGCTGATCTTTACAGTTTCTTAAAGCATCCCACAATACCTGTTTTGGGATCTGTCCATTCTGTGCTTCACCTTCACGGGCAAGAACACGCTTATTTTCTTTTGCTGATATTCCGGCAGGCAAAGTAGCCTGGAAGCTGGTTAGCGGACTTAATAATTCTTTTCTTAATGCTTCAATTTTAGCCGGGCCATCAGCCTCTGTAAACCCTATAGTTACATAAGCATTTTTTTGATGAAGTACGGCTCCTTCGGGAACTAGCTGATTTCTTTCAAGCGGATAACGTGACCAGGTCGTTCCATGCCAGTTATAATACAACATGGAATGGCCGGCATGAAGAAACTTTGGTATTTCTTCTGCAGAATGTTCTAAATACAATCCAACAAATGAATCTTTAGAGTCCTTGTTATAATATCCGAATGCTTTAACACTATGTTTATTTGCTTCATCTATCTCACCGAATTTCAACTTTTCATCCGCTCCCATCCACAGACTTCCAGTAAAGGGCTGGCCTGTAAATACCCATTCATCATCTCTGAGAGCTGTGGAAATAAATTGCTTAACCGCTTTCATCTTACCAAATTTATGGAAGAAAGGTAAACCAGCATAGAAGCGATATTCAATATCAATGTTTAAACGGGATGGGTTATAAACAGGATGCAGTGCCGAATGCGGGAATCCCCAACGACGAACAATAGTACATATAGGACCTCGAACAATTTCATAATCAGGGCATTCTCCCCAGTACTGAATTCTGACCTTCATGAAATTATCTTCAGAAACATAATCATGAGCCCAGTCGATACAAGGAGTTTCTCCGTGTCCGGGACCACCGGCATACAATTCAACCCCATGCTCCCTTTTAATTAACATCCGTTCCAACTGGCCCGTTTGTTTAGAAAGTGAAGCGATGAAGTATTGGTTTTCTATTTTTAAGTGATAACCTTCTCCGCTTACTTCAAGATCTGAGGTATACTCAGGTAATTCAGCATCCGGATTACCGTAAAACACCAGATAATTACGCTTCTCACCTCCTTGATTATCAGCAAGAAACATCACTTTACATAATCTTTCTGCTCCTCTTCTTACCACTCCATATACCTGAGAAGTCACTTCCTTTATCTGACCATTAATGATTTCAGCAACACGGATTTCTCTGGCCAGGGATGTCACCTGATCTGAACGGAAAGCCAGGAGAACCTCCACCGGCTCAGCATTTCTTTTAATTCCGGCTTTCTCTTCCAATCCAATTATCTTATAATATTTCCAGCCGTTTGCCCAGGTTTTCCAGGCCACAGGAAGTGTAGCAACAGTACCAAACTGGCCTGAACCCACCAATGGCTTTCCAGGATCCTCATCTTCTATCTGAGCTTGAATACCCGTGTTTCGAAGCGAATCACTTAACGAGCGTACCATTCGGTAATCCTTTTCAGCCCAGGCTTTCTCGATTAATTTTATCTTGGTTTCGAAACTATCTGACTGCTTCTTATAGAGTTCAGTTTCAGTTGCAATGACATTTTTTACGAATTTCTCGACAGAATTATTTCCAGAACCTCTTGAAGCGAATGGTAAACTTAGCCCCGCCATCCCCAGGAGACCCATCCCAAGAAATTTTCTTCGTTTAATGGGGTCAGAAACAGGGCCAGAAAATTCAGGGTCATGGTTTTGGGAAGCCGGAAAATCCTGAACGAATTTTTCAGAATATAAGTCATTATGCATCGTTAATTCAGTTTGGATTGGAATATTTGTTTTCATATTTCTAATTTATATTTCAAATTACTATTGTCATAACATAAGGCATATCGTATCAGATATCAGGTTAATAATACCAGAACAAATATTCATCTGGTTAAGGCAGGAAAGTTCTTATTAGATTCTATCATGCATTTGAGTTTATCAGAATTATACCCGATCAAATTTTAAAATGAACAGCCAACAAATTCCAAGGATAGATCAAAAACCACCAACTAAAATTTGAAAAATCAAGGCAAAATTTTTTAAAGCATCATTAATACCAATTGATGGGTAAATTAGGGCATACCTGCTTTCGCAAGTATGCCCGGGGTATTATGATGATGCATTTTAAGAAATAAGTAACCTGCTGTAAGGTTCCTTAATTTGATTTTGATTTATCCCACCACAAACGGGTAGCTACGTTATCAGGACCACCACCCAGTAATGGAACTGCTGCCTTTACTGCAGCACCATTAGCAATAATTTCCCTGTCGAGGAAGGAAATTCTCCGGATCATTTTATCCGGTGTTATATCAGGATTTTGAGAATTTAACAAAGGATAAAATTTAGGATATCCTGACCTTCTGATACTGGCCCATGCCTCATGACCTTCCGGGAATAAAGCAATCCATTTCTGGGTTCCGATTTGCTCGCGCTGTCTTTCCGTAGCAGTTTCCCACTTAACCGGAATATCGGTTAAAGGCGGAGTTGGAAACATATTATCGGGTGCAACAGGTAAACTTGTACCATTAATATAAGCAGAAATAACAGCTGCATTGGTAATATCATGTTCACGCAATGAAGTTTCAATCCCCATCTCATATAGTTCCTTGGCGGTTCCACCCATGTTCCAGCCATTCAATGCACCTTCGGCCCTTAGGAAATAAGCCTCAGAGGCATAAAAAACAACCTGAGGAGTTGTAGTCATCGCAGCAGGCTGATACTTTGGACCAACTGCTGAATTATTGTTGATGCTATTAGCAGGCAAGTTTTGCTGAGCAACGGTCATTCCGTTTCTAACACCACGGAACTTACCATCAGTGAGAGCAGGACTCCAGAATACAGGTAGCCTTGGGTCTTTATAGCCCACTAATAAACTTTCCATCGTAGCACTCATCCTGGAGCCATTTCTTCCCATGAAATTATTCAGTCCATTGTTAAAATCTGCATTAGTTGCAAAATGGGCTCCATCTGAAGCCTGTGTCATCACCCCAGCGGCAAATGCCTTCTCTGCTTCCAATTTAGCTTTAGCAGGTTCTACATCCGAAATCCTCAAGGCCAAACGCAGGCGTAATGTATTTCCAAACTTTAACCATTTAGCATTATCTCCATTATAGATCCGATCTGCTGTTGCAAATGAAGGTTTAGCTAAATTGTTTTTGAGATCTGTAGTAGCTTCATCCAGTTCTTTGAAAAAATCAAAATAAATACTCTTTTGATCATCGTAACTCACAACAGTAGTGTCCTTGCCAATTTTAGAATATGGAATTGGACCCCATTCGTCAGTCACACGCATAAAACAGAAAACTTTCCACATTCTGGCAATTGCATTCATGCTAGGTTCTTTTCCACCTTTGGTTGCTTCGATAATATTTACCAATTTAGGCATTGCATTCACATAGGTTCCAGGCCATATGTCTTGCCATCTTTGCACAATAACATATCTATGAGACTCCTGATTGATGTTGGTACCGGCAAAATGTTGAGAGTATACTCCAGGAAACAAAAGCATACTCGTTTCGTTATAACCTATTCCACCTCCGGCTACTAATGCACCGGGGAATAAACTACGTAAATCCGGTGCAGTCAGTTCCTTTAAACCATCTGGTTTTTTATTTATTTCATCGAAATTTTTAGTACAGGCAGTCAGTATTACGATTGGTGCTAAAAATAGCATCAACCTACTGGCCCATCTTTTATATAATGATTTTTGAGTTTTCATTGTATTCAGTTTAATATTAATACTAATATTTATCTAATAGTCATTTAACTATTAAAATGACGCGTTCAGGCTAAGACCAATATTACGGGTTGTAGGTAAAGAAGAATATTCCATACCACCCCTATTAGTTACAGCTGTAGCAATCTCAGGATCGTAAGGCGCATATTTCTTTAAGAAAAGCAGATTCCTTCCAACCAGAGATAATCTGGCATTTTTAATAAATCCTGATTTTTGAACAAACTGATTTGGAATTTTGTACCCAAACACCACTTCTCTCAGCCTAAGGTTAGTCGCAGAAAAAGCATAAAAGTCTTTTGCAGGAGTTCTGTTACCTAATGATTGCCAGTATCTTTCTGCAGTAATTGATGTTGTGTTTTTTACACCGGCTGTTGTATAACCATCCACAACAATCCCAGTTTCTCTATACTGAAGAGAATTTTTCGAGTTACCACTCACATCCATTGCAGCCAAAGTACCGGCTACAACTGTACCGCCATTTCTGTAATCTAATAAGAAACTGAGGTTAAGATTTTTGAAACTGAATGAATTGTTGACACCAAGCATATAATTAGGATTATAATTTCCTGCATAAGCTGTTTTCCCGGTAAGAATTGGAACGCCTGCAGGACTAACTAACCTTCTGCCTTGTGCATCTTTACTCCATTCGGCCATGTACATTTCTCCAAATGACTTGCCTTCTTCAACTGTTTCGAGCACCTGTCTGTCATCACCTAAAACGGCTGTTTTAAGTCTCTCAGACAATCTAACAACTTTATTCACATTTTTTGAGAAATTAACCATCATATCCCATGAAAAACTTTGATTTCTAACTGGCGAACCACTCAACATAATTTCTACCCCGCTGTTACGAATTAATCCGGCATTGATGTATTGAGAACTAAAGAGTGTAGCATTTGGAACAGCCAAAGCAATTAACTGGTTTTCAGTATTAGATCTATAATAAGTAACATCAAGCCCTATCCGGTTGGTGAAAAATCGCCAGTCTAAACCTGCTTCAAATGAAGTAGTAATTTCCGGTTGATAATTCCCGAGTGATCTGACACTAGGAGTATTTATAGCACCGCCAGCCCCTACCGAAAAATAATTATCAGTCAAATATTGCTGTCCGCCAAAACCTGCTTTTGCATAAGTAGTCCTGAGCTTACCATAAGAAATCCAACTAGGCAAATCGAGCATATCTGTTACGATAGCTGTCAATCCTACTGAAGGATAAAAGTACGACTGATTCTCTTTAGGTAAAGCAGAAGACCAATCATTTCTAGCGGTTATATCCAAATAGAGGTAATCTTTAAATGATAGAGTCGAGGTACCATACACAGACTGCACTTCCGGGGTTTGTCCATAAATGTTTGTAGTTCTTGGATTTCTTGCATTAGACATGAAGAAGTAATCCAGTTTGTTCAGACCATTAGCGTTGGTACTGATTGATTCATATTTTGTTTCCTGAACCGAACCCCCAATGTATCCTGTTAAATTGAAACTCTTATTAATATCTCTTTTAAAAGAAAGCAAAGCATCAAGGTTAGTGAATCTTCTGTTTCCTTTGTATATCTCGAAATAATTTCCATTTCCGGACAGTTCATACGAATCATTGTGCATTCTGTTTTCAGTATCCTCGTCAGTTCTGTCCATACTACCACGAACCTGTAAATCAAGCCAGTTATTAAACTTATATTTTGCTTGTAACAGACCAATCATACGACGCTTTTGTTCAAAGAAAACCTGCCTGTTCATTTTCCAGTATGGATTCGACAAGTAAATCGAGCCGGGTAGCCAATAGCTTTGTCTAAGGTTACCAAAAGCATCAGTATATTCGTAGTTCTGCATTTCACTCAGTGGAATGGAAGCCGGAGCATGATAAATACTACCTGTTGCATCATTTCTTTCACCAGTGAACGGCTTATTATCAACATCTTCAACGATATAACTTAGCTTTGTGAAGAATGAAAGTTTGTCAGTGATACTATTATCGATCTTGAAATCAAAATTATGTCTGTCTAACACATGGTTTCGAAGAATTCCTTTTGCTTGATTATTACCATATGAAAAATAGGTTTGCATTTTCTCACTACCACCACTAATTCCTATTGTATTTGTCAAACTTGATCCATCCCTATAAAAATCCTTTATACGATCAGGCTGACCTTGCATAGCCATTTGCTTACCATTCCATAAAGTGATTGTTTGTCCTGTAATTTTTGGACCCCAACTAGTTTCAGAGTTTGCATTATAAACACCCCCAGCACCTTGCCCATATTCTGACTGTACTTCAGGCAGGATAAACGGACGATCAATAGTGGTATTTCCGGTATAATCAACGGTAATCTTACCTGATTTTCCTCTTTTGGTTGTGATAATGATTGCACCATTTTGTCCTGCACTTCCATATAATGCCGCAGCTGATGCACCTTTAAGGATAGTCATGGATTCAATATCATCACTGTTCAACATACCTATACCATCACCACCATCCCGGCTTCCATGGGTACCACCTGTACCTACCTCACGACTAGTATTGTCCATTGGAACACCATCAATAACATATAAAGGTTGGTTACTACCAAATACAGAGCGCTGACCCCGTAAAACTACATTTGAAGAACTACCCGGTCCGGTTGCATTCTTGGTAATAGTTACACCGGCAACTTTTCCAGCCAGGGAATTGATAAGATTTGTTTCTTTAGCCTGATTTAGATCAGCTGTTTTAACAGTCTGGGCAGCATAGTTTAGGGATTTAGAGGATCTTTCGATACCCAGAGCGGTTACCACAACCTCTCCAAGCATTTGTGAATCTTCAACCAGAGTGACATTAATCGTAGATCTGCCATTAACAGTAACTTCCTGGCTTATATAACCTATATAGCTAAAAATCAGAGTACCGTTATCAGGAGCATTCAAAACGAAATTACCCTGAGCATCTGTCGTTGTTCCAACAGCAGTACCTTTTACCCTGACACTAACACCCGGGAGAGTCTCTCCTTTTGAATCAACAACCTTACCACGGATATCCATCAGCATGAAACTCATGTTCTTCAGTGATCTTCTGTCTTTTGCAGATAATTTTTCGCTGATAACAATAGTTTTATTCTCAATACTGTAATCCAGTGGCTGATCATTAAAAAGAATAGCTAAAGCCTCCGATAGTTCGGTATCAACTATTTTTAAGGTTACCGGCTTGGCTGTTTTTAAAAGATTCAGGTCATAAAAAAACACATAGCCCGTTTGCTGCTTGATAGTAGAGAAGAACTCCTCCAGCGGGGCATGTTTACCTGTAAGGGTTACTTTTTGTGAATATCCTTTGGAATAGACATTCATTAGTGCAACCATGATTAAAATGAACGTCAGTTTCATAATCCGTCCGATTTGTTTGTAAAGCGACTTTTTTATCAGATTATCAGCAATCTGATGGTGCTCTGTATGGTCTAAGGCGTCTGATTTATGGCAGACTTTTGACCGAGTAATGTCTAAACAATACTCTTTATTAATTAGAGAATTCATACATTTGTTTGTTTTGTTAATAAATAATCTTTGTGCATCAATTTTTATTTAAGCGAAAACAGTGACCAGAGGCGCTCCAACGCTTCTGGTTTGTTTTTTTGTTCATTTGTAGACCTTTATGGCATTACAATAACCTCCCTTCCCTCTAAACGAAAATGAACTTTTGTTTTTTCCAATACTTTAAGCACTTGTAACAGGCTTAAATTTCTTTCAATCTCACCTCCAAAGCGGTAATTGGGAAGATCGCCTTCATACACGACTGATACATCATACCAGCGCTCAATTTGCCTCATAACTGTTTTTATATCCGCTTCATCAAACTGGAAATAACCTTCTTTCCAGGCAACAGCTTCGTTGGTGTTTTTTAAATTTATCACCTCCATCTGCTCACTCAACTGAGATTGTTCTCCGGGTTTAAGCAATTGAGAAATATTTGTCCTCAGATCAGAGACCCTTACGCTACCCTCCAGCAAAGTTGTATTTACAGTTGGTTCATCCAGATATGCATTTATATTAAAATGTGTTCCAAGTACCTGTACTACCTGATTTCTGGTATTGACCTCAAATATTTTTGATTTATCTGGTGATACTTCAAAATAGGCTTCACCTATTAATTCGACATGCCGTTTTGACCCGTTGAATACAGTAGGAAAACGAAGTGAAGAGGCTGCATTTAACCAAACTTTACTTCCATCGGGTAATCTAATCTGAAATTTACCTCCCTTTGGGGTTTCTATTGTATTATAAATAACGGGAGTATGTTCATCTACAGTCAGGGGATCCTTTACTTCGCTAAGGAATGAATAGATAACCTCACCTTCTGCTGCCTTAAGAACACTATTTCCACCCTGATTTGCAAGAATTCCATTTTTAGCATCATCCAATATAATTTTCGAGCCATCACCCAATGTAAGTATTGCCTTATTTTCACCTGCTTCGATATCATTGACCATAACAGACTTCTGATCTTCAATTTTAGAAACCGGAGATATCTTTTTTAAAGGAGAAGCTATTTTAGGCTCTGAAATTACTTTATCCGCAACATATTGTTTGGTTTCATTTGTTTCTGAAGAGAAATAAAGGCCGGCTGCGAAAACAGCTATAATTACAGCTGCTGCTGCAAACCATGATTGAATTCTATAGGATGGAGAAGAAACAGGTTCAGAAATACTCTGGTTTATTTCCGCAAAAATTCTTCTTTTTAAATCCTGATCACTATCAGCATAGTCTCTGGGGATATTGATATCATTCTCCTGCCCGCTATTGTACCACTGAAGAAACTCCTCGTTTTCCTGAGGACTTATAGTATTATTGAGCCATTTTTCGGCTAATTCCTGATATCGCTCGTTTGAACTTAAAGGTTTCATTTAAGGGGTCTTTATTTACAAGTCCCTCAACCCTGGCTTATCCCTTAGTGGGAATGAAAATATTTTTTGATTTTAATGAGATCAAAGGAAAAGCTGACCTAAACCTGTTCTTAAAGATTTAAGAGCTTTACTGATATGGGCTTCAACAGTCTTCTCAGAAATCCCAAACTGTTCAGCAATTTCCTTTTGAGAATAACCCTCTTCACGACTTGCTTTATATACAAGGCGGCATTTTTCGGGAAGATTTGATACCAGAATTTCTAATCTTGATCTTAATTCAACAAACTCAAACCAATCATCTGTTGAATTGGCTATTATCGGAATAACATTTTGACTATGAACAGCGTACTTATTGTATTGGTTTCTTTTTGCCAGAATCTTGATCACGCGGTATTTTGCTGAGACTGACAGGTATGCATTCAGATTTGAGGTAATAACAATTTCTTCCCTTCTGTTCCAGAGCGATATAAAAATATCCTGAACGATTTCCTCTGCTTCCTCAAGTTGTCCAATTTTATTGGATGCAACTGTAAATATATTCTTCCAGTACCTGTTATATATTTCTGCAAATGCAGACCTGTCCCCTGACCTTAAAAGATCGAGCAACTCGCCATCAGAATATACTGCATATGTAGACATTTCAACTACTAATATAATCGAAATTAATAAATAAAAATCCAATGTGAAAAATAAAAACAAGCAGAAAAAAATTGCCCGGGTAATATTTTAGATACTGAAACTTAGTGTCATTAAGACACAATTAGCACTACTTTTTATCCAATAAAAATGATATTTGAGATACAAAAAAAAGTGAAAATATTAGAAAATAATAGAATTTTACTAACAAAAATATACCTCTGAATTTTAAGATTCAAAGGCAAAAACGGCTCAAAATTGCATATCATTTCTCATAATTTCAACCAAAATAGAAATCTATTTCAACGCTTGCTTTGGCAAAGGATAGAATCGGGACGGTTTTTTTGAACAACAGGCTGGCACCTCATTCTTAACTTTCAAAACTTTTGCTGGTGCATTATTAGCCTGCCTTTCAGGATTAGGACCTGAGCATGATGTGGCTAGTAAAATGACCGGCATCAGGACGATTATTATATTTCTGGACAGTATAGAACTCAGCATAAAAATTCTACTTAAAAGATTATTTGGCACATCTGAAACCCAGATTACTCATCCCAGAATCCGGAGAGCTTTTCATTCGTCGGGCAACCCGATACCCGGAACAATAACTTTCATTACACATAAATGATCCTCCTCTTGATACCCTCTTAGGAGTAAAGGGTTCATCGGGATCAAAACTATCAGCAGGCCCCTGAGGATTTTTGACACCATTAGGGCTGTTTATACTCTGATAATAGTCATTCCGGTATTTGTCCTGGCACCATTCCCATACATTTCCTGCCATATCATACAATCCATATCCATTTGGAGCAAATGATTTAACCGGAGCAAGCCCCGTAAAAGTATCGTATGCAGTATTCTTGTATGGAAAGCTCCCCTCCCAGGTATTTGCCTTAGCCTTTCCCTTATTGATATGCTCATCTCCCCAGGGATAAATTTTATTGCTCAGTCCCCCCCGGGAGGCATATTCCCACTCTGCCTCAGTTGGCAAACGTTTTCCTGCCCACTTACAATAGGCCATAGCATCATCCCAGCTAACATGGATTACAGGATAATTGCCCTTACCATCAATTGTACTTCCAGGTCCCTCAGGGTGCTTCCAATTGGCTCCCGGGACCCATGCCCACCATTGGGAGTAATCATTGAGGTCAACCTCCTGCTTTTGAGGCGTAAAAACCAGTGAGGCCGCAACTAGTAAGGATTCATCGGGCTTTGGTGTTCCGGGTGGCAATTGTTTTTTCAATTCCTCCCAATCAGGTTTGCGTTCAGCCGTAGTTACATAACCTGTACTTTCAATAAACTTAGCAAACTGATCATTGGTAACTTCATGCTGATCGATCCAGAACGGATCTAAAATCACTTTATGTTTGGGATACTCATCTTTATCTGCCTGATCATTATCCGCACCCATCATAAATTCGCCGCCCTGGATAGAGACCATTCCGGTATTGGATGTATCCCCATTAAAAGCAATCTGATCAAGGGTCTTATAGACCGAGCTATTTCCTGCGGATTTATTTTCAATCGAAACTGTTTTGGCTCCCTGATTACATGAACTGAATAAAAAAAGGCAATAAAATCCTATTAAAAGACCAGAATACAATTTTGAGACATTATTAAGATGAGACACTAAAAATGTCCTAGAAAGCTTTTGCATTAAAGTCCCCATTTCATTTCTTTAAGATCTGCAATTTTTACATAGCCATCTTTCTTAACGCTTCCATCCTTAGCAATGGTATATCCCTTAGGTGCCGCATTGGTCCATGACAAGCCAGGCACCCGATCCAATAAGAGTTTCCTTTGTTCCTGAATTACTGATTTACTCGAAGCTTTATAAGCTATGTTATTCCATTCGTTAGGATCAACCTGATGATCATAAAGCTCTTCCAGATTAATAAAAGGGTAATAAATATAACGATACCTGTTTGAGCGAATGGTGTACCCATCACCTGAATTTGCACCACCCTGTTCATTCATAAAATAAGCTGTAAACGCAGGTTTATGATCAAAACTCTCAAGTTTAAGCATTGGAACTAAGCTTTCCCCATCACAGTATTCCGGAATTTTCTCACCTGTCAATTCAGCAAGTGTAGGAAACATGTCCATCATAGAGACCGGAACATGGGTAGTTGAGCCCGGTTTAGTTATACCTGGTGCCATAATAAACAGCGGAGCTCTGGTAGAACGTTCCCATAATGTAAATTTCTCCCAATTCTCCTTTTCACCCATATGCATACCATGGTCAGACCAGACTACAAGGATTGAATTTTTCAGATAACCAGATTTTTCCATACCATCCAAAAATTTTCCAAGCATTGCATCAGTAAAAGATATGGTTGCCATGTAGGCTTGCAAAACTTTCTTAAGCTGATTATTATCAGTAATAAAGCGATGGAGTGCCCTTCTTCCATGGATAAAGGCATCCTCTAAATCATCCTCTTTAAATGGAAGGTCAGGGACACTGGCCAGAGGGTACATATCAAAATACTTTTGCGGAACTTCCCATGGGTCATGAGGTTTGGTCAATCCAACAGCTAAAAATAAAGGCTTATCATGTTTTTGACTGAGTTCATAATTTGCCCATTCTGCAATTTGGAAATCAGCCATATAATCATCACCTAATGCAATCGGTCCCCAGGTAAAATAATCAGGCTGTACACCTTTGAAATTTTTGGGAGAGATAATTTCCTCGGGTGCTCTGACCTGGAATGGAACCGGAACTTTTAAACTAGGATAATAAAAATCCCATCCTTTGCCTTCAGATTGATTTATTGTTGATCTTGGAGGTGATAAGGTATGGTATATTTTACCACCTGCAAGGGTTTTATAGCCCTTTTCCTTAAAAAACTGTTCCATAGTCAGCAAAGTGCTCAGTGCAGGAACTTTACGCCAGTCAGGATGCTTCCAACCTGTTACCCCAGATCTTGCCGGACTAACACCTGTCATTATAGATACCCTCGAAGGGGCACAGGCAGGCGATGGAATATGTGCATTGGTAAAGGACATTGACATTTTTCTCAAACGATCGAAATTCGGAGTTTTCAATCCCGGTAATCCTCCCAGTCCTTCAGGATTAATCCAGTCGTTCAAATCATCAATTGCGAGAAAAATAATATTAGGTTTAGAACCCGGCTTTGGAGACTGAGCCCATGCAAATCCTGAATCTGCCAGCATAAAAAAAGTAACACTCAGAAAAAGTGTTACTTTAAATTTATAGCGAATACTATTTACAGAGAAATTTTTCATTGTGACAAGTTATATAAAACATTCATTTTCGAATGCATTGTCACCAAAAATAATTAAATATTGAGATTCTTCTTATAAAGATTAACCTTAAAAATCCATTCCTATTTTAAGAAAGTGTTTCCAAAATACGATCGATATCCGCCTGATTATTATAAATCGATGGAGAAAGTCTTAATTTATTTCCAAAACGCATTGCCACATTAATTTTGGCTGCACGGAGCTTTTTCATTGCCTCCTCCGGATCTTTAGCCTGGAATACAATAATAGGACTTTCATTGCCCTCTGGAGTGATCATAGGATAACCAATTTTTGGCATTTCTATGGCCAAACGGCTTGTTAGCGTACGAACATGATTACGGATATTTTCAACACCCAGGGTATGTATATATTTCATCGAAGTAATCGCACAGGATACGCCTTCATAAGAAGGGTAACTTACCTCATACATCGCCGGGCCTGTGGTAGGTTTGAAATCAAACTCACCCAATGCTGAATCAGGGTTATCTGTCCAGGGGCCATAATTGAAATTTAAGCCTCCATGGTGCTGCGTAGGCAGAACCTGGGTATCTTGTAAATCTTTACGGACATACATAAAGCCAAAACCTTTACTACCCATCAACCATTTGAAGGTAGAACAGGCAGCCATATCAATACCCATGGCTTTGACATCGACCGGTACAGCACCTACGCCCTGAATTATATCTACATAAAGTAATGCTCCATTTGCATGAGCCAGATCAGCAATCGCCCGAACATCCTTTACCAGAAAACCATTCACATTCGAAACCAGTGTTATAGCAACCAATTTGGTGTTCTTATCGATCACAGCTTCAAAATCCTTTGCATCAAACTTCCAGTCATTATGCTTAATGATTCTTACTTCCAGTCCATCACGTTTCTCGCGCATCTTGTAACCGTATAAACTTGGTGCATAATGAAGATCTGTTGTCACCACATTACCCCCTTTAAGATCCATCCCATTCAGAATATTGTTCTCTGCTTCGACGGTAGTTCTTGCAAAAGCAATTTCATCCGGATCTGCATTGATCAGTTTGGCAAAGCTATCCTTGCATTGCTGACGTGTTTCTGACCACTTTGGCCACCATGGCTCACCTACATCGTTCTTAGCCCATTCCGCATAGCGATGCAGGGCTGCAGCCGTATAAATATTAATCGGATGGGTTGATGCATTATCCATATAGACTTCCTCCCTTGTGCGGGGGAAATCTTCCCTGATCTTATTGAAATCCAATGCAGCTCCCGAAATATGTGCTGGCATCACATCAGGATTAACAGAGGAATCAGAGGAACTGGTTTTACATGCACTTAAAGAACTCAGTCCCAAAGTACCCACACCCACTCCAGCCAGGGATTTTAAAAAGGTTGATCTTTCCATTTTTTTTAATTTATAATGCTTAAAATTTAGTTTTTCAATACTGATTCGCTAGCTATAAATTTTATTTATCGGGTAAGGAATAAGCAACGTAGGTATCCGCCGATTTAGTTCTCATTCTTCCTCCACCAGATGCAATTACCACAAACTGCTTACCATTCACACTATACACAGATGGTGTAGCATATCCCCCGGCAGGCAAAGTAGTTTCAAATAGTAGTTTACCGGTGGTTTTATTGAAAGCCCTGAATTTTTCATCCCTTGTTGCAGCAATAAATACCAATCCGCCGGCAGTTACAACAGATCCGCCCCAATTTTCTGTACCAGCATGAATACCTTTTGCCTTCAATTCAGGGTAATCACCGAGGGTATTTTTCCAAACCAAGCGACCCGTACTGAGCTCAATAGCACTTAAAGTACCCCATGGCGGCTTAATCCCCGGATAACCTTCCTTAGTTAAAAACTGCTTATATCCACCAAAGCGATACGGTGAACGATAAAAAGGATGGCTTAACTTAGTTACCGGAATAAAAGTCATCTTTTGTTTTGATTCTATATTTAGTAAATACGATGCCAGAGCTGTTTTATCTTCTTCACTAAAATGCTTGAAGGCAGGCATCATTCGCTGTCCGGATGATATGATATTTTTGAATTTCAGCTCATCATACTTTGCCTGAAGATTGAGCAATGAAGGGAAATTACCTGAACCTTTAAGATCAGCACCATGACAGCCTTTACAACTCTTATTGTAGATACTTTTACCAGCCTGTAGATTTGTTTGAGTAGATTCTGGCAGCTTCTCTTTCAAAGTATCAATCATGGTAACCACCCATGGCATTTCAGTACCGTTAATATAAAGTATACCGCTTGAAGGATCAAAGGAAGGTCCGCCCCACTCTGCACCACCGGTTAATCCTGGCAGAACAAGTGTTCCCTCCACACTAGGTGGAATAAACATCTTACCCGATTTATGGCTTAAAAACCTCTTTTTCAGATCCTGATAGGAAGAGTCTGGTATAATATTATTCAGGTCAGATTCTTTAAATTCCTGTCTCACAAAAGGAGGAAGTACGGTTGGAAAGGGTTGGGTTGGAGAGGTCTGCTCCCCCCTGAGCTCTGATGCAGGCACTGGCTTTTCCAGAATCGGATGCACAGGCTTACCAGTCTCCCGTTCGAGCATGTAGATAAACCCTTGCTTACTAACCTGTACTACCGCATCAATATTTTCACCATCTTTTTTTATTGAAACCAGAACCGGAGATGTAGGAAAATCATAATCCCATAAATCATGATGGACACCCTGAAAATGCCAGATATATTTTCCGGTTTCTGCATCAAGCGCAAGAATACTATTCGAAAAAAGATTATCTCCTTTTCTTTTACCTCCATAAAAATCGGGCACTGCCGCTCCTGTAGAGGCAAAAACCATTCCTCTCTTTTCATCTAAACTAAGTCCGCCCCAGGCATTTGCCCCTCCTACGTATTTATGAGCCTCAGGGTCTTCCCATGAATTATATCCTACATCACCCGGTTCAGGTATTGTCCTGAACATCCATTTTAGTTTGCCAGTATGTACATCATAAGCCCTGATATGACCGGGAGCAGATTCCTCTTCTTCCGACAAACTGGTACCGATGATGATAAGATCCTTGTAAATCACCCCCGGTGAAGTTGCAGTGACTCTTAAATTTGATAAATCCCTGTCTAAATCAAGGCCATCGTGAAGCGGAATGCGACCCTTATTCCCAAAAGCAAGAACCGGTTTACCTGTGGTACTGTTTATACAAAACAAGGAAGATCCTACCGTATAATAAAGGAGATGTTCTTTGTTTTTACCCTTATAAAGTGCAATCCCACGGCAGGCATTCATTCCATAGCTCTGCCTGCCCTGAATATCAACCATCATCGAATCTACAGGATTAAATACCCATTTTTCCTTTCCGCTAAGGGCATCTACAGCAAACAGCTTTAGTTGTGCGGAAACACCATAAAGTACCCCATCAACGATAAGCGGATTCGCCTGAATCTGACTGCCTGATTCTGCATCTTTAGTATGGTAAATCCAGGCCAGCTGTAAATTTTCAACATTGGAAGTATCTATTGCGTCCAGCGCTGAATACTGAATACGTTCCTTGCTTCCGCCGTAAACACTCCATTCGTTTTTACTGTCAGAGTTATCACAAGAAATACAAAAGAAACCCAGACAAACAAAGAATAAAAACGAAAATTGTTTCTGGTTAATCATATTAAGTTTTTTGCTGCAGGGCCTCATTGTTCTAAAGAATAAAAGTTCATTAAATTCTGATCAACAACTAATGTTATTTTACGAAATCATGAACATAATTTCTAAAAAACATTGTTTACCAGATTGTTACTGCCTAATGATCGAACAGGTATGATATTGATTTATTTTAAGGTCACATCCCAGACTTTTGACAAACGTGAGGTACCGGCAGGCCCCTTGACCGATAAAGTCACAACATATTGCCCTGGTTTCGGGAAGAAATGAACAGGATGCTGCTGGTCTGAGCTGCTTCCATCACCAAAGTCCCAGTTCCACGAGGAAATTTCACCATATGACTTATCAGTAAAAGAAACCATCCGGCGATTCATATCCGTTACAACAAATGACCATTGAGCATCTATTGGTTTTAGATAAGGTTTCTCCAATGGCATCAGACGAAAAGGAAGCAGATAGGATGCATTACCATACATCTCCCGCACCTTGCTGAGATTCCAAAATCCATTGTATTTGGATGCCTTTACGTCATCATAATCAAGAATGGCCCAGCTTAGACCAATTTCCTTATTCTCTGTTAAAACTGATTCAACCGCTCTTGAAATACCTTCAGGACCAGCATAATCAAAAGGAGTAATCCAGAATTCGAGGGTTAAACGTCCTGACTCACCAGGTTTGAAGTTGTAATTATAAGCAGCATTGGCATAAGGCAAATCCTTAATCCATGGTTGACTTCCCCAGACCATTGCCCAATCTTTTTCCTTAGCCGGGGTAAAAATGTGATAGTTCTGTGCATGTACCCCCTGGTAAGAAAAATAAGTATCCATTTGATTGAGGTTTTTATTGGGATGAAAAGAACTGATAAGTGGACCACCCGACTGATCTCCGTCAACAACCACCTCGAAGATATCATTATGTAAATTTGTTAATGAAAAGTCCCAATAATCATCGTACGCTTCATATAGAAAATAAAGCCTGTTCATTCCCTTTACCCATCCCACCTTTACATTGACATCAAGATTTTCAGGATCAGCAAAGCGATGTCGGACGCTATCGTCCCTATCATCCCACAATTGATCCATACCGATATTGTATGAGAGATCTACCATTTTCCAGTCCTCAACTTTCCCATCTATTGTTGGGATCATGTTTGCAGGAAACTGAAAGATCTTAAACTTTCGCTTATCCTGGGCATTTGATAATCCACTGACAGACAGGAGCAAAAAAAGAAGAAAAATGAACCGGGAGATGAAATGCATATTAAATATTATAAAATTTTTGGGCATTGTCGTAAAATAATTTCTTTTGATTGTAAACATGACTAGCAGGTAACCATTCTTTTCAAACTTTCAATCTGCTTGTTCAGATGGTAATGAAAAAGCAACATAGGTATCTGCTGATTTGGTTCTCATTTTACCCCCACCACATGCAATCACTACATACTGCTTACCATTTACGCTATAAACTGCCGGACTTGCGTAACCTCCGGCGGGAAGCTTGGTTTCAAATAGAAGTTTACCATTCTTTTTATTGTAGGCTCTGAACATCTCATCGCTTGTTGCTGCAATAAAAACCAGTCCTCCAGCAGTAACTACTGATCCGCCCCAGTTCTCGGTACCTGAATGAATACCCATTGATTTCATGTAAGGATGATCTCCCAATGGCTTTTTCCAAACCAGTTTTCCGTTATTAAGGTCAATAGCACTCAATGTACCCCATGGAGGCGCGATGCCTGGATAACCTTCCCTGGTTAGAAATGGCTTAATCCCGGCAAGACGGTAAGGTGTATTGTAAAAAGGAGGCCTTTGTTTTTCTTCAGGAACATATGGCTCTTTCTGTTTAGATTCAAGATTCAACAGATAGGAAGCAATTGCAGTTTTATCATTTTCACCCAAATTCTTGAAGGGAGGCATCATTTTTCTACCAGAAGAAATCAGAGTCTTGAGATCTTCTTCATTAAAACGTTTATCAAGACCTAGCAAGGCAGGAAAATTACCGGAGCCTTTCAAGTCAGCACCATGACAACCCTGGCAATTTTTGGTAAATAACACTTTGCCTGCCTGCATGTTATTTTGTGCTGACTTTGCCGGTTTTTCTAAGCGGGTATCCTGCATGGATATAATCCAGGGCAATTCATTGGCATTGATATACATGATACCACTTTCAGGATCAACCGAAGGCCCTCCCCACTCAGCACCGCCGGTAAGTCCCGGTAATACTAATGTGCCTTCTATACTTGGCGGGGTAAACATCCCATTATTTTTTAAGGCCTTGAACCGCTTTTTCAGATCATTAAAAGAAGAGTCAGGAATATTAGTATTCAGATCAGCTTCTGTAAAACCTTGTCTGGCAAATGGGGGAATCACCGTCGGTATAGGTTGGGTTGGAGAAGCTTGTTCACCATCCAGATCAGTATTTGTTGGCACGGATTTCTCAATGATAGGATACACTGGTTTGCCTGTATCCCGATCAAGGAGGTAAATAAAACCCTGCTTACTTGTTTGTACGAGTGCATCGATTTTTTTGCCGTCTTTCTTAATAGTTACCAGTGAAGGCGCTGAAGGAAAATCCCAGTCCCATAGGTCATGATGTACAGCCTGAAAATGCCAAACATATTTGCCCGTAGCAGCATCGAGTGCGAGAATACTATTAGAGAAGAGATTATCCCCTTTGCGTTTACCACCGTAAAAATCCGGGTTCGATGTTCCGGTAGCCATATAAACAATCCCTCTTTTTTCATCCAAACTAAATCCGCCCCATGCATTCGCGCTTCCAACATATTTATATGCTTCAGGGTCTTCCCAGGAATCAAAACCAGTTTCCCCTGGTCCGGGAATGGTTCTGAATAGCCATTTCATTTCACCGGTATGGATATCATAAGCCCTGATGTGCCCCGGAGCAGCTTCCTCTTCTTCTGACAGGCTACTTCCCATAATAATCAGGTTTTTATATATAATTCCTGCCGAGGTTGAGGTTACCCTCAGGTTACTGATATCTCTGTTCAATTCCAGATTGTCATATAAAGAAATGCGGCCATCCTTTCCAAAAGTGTTAAGGGGTTTACCAGTAGCACTGTTAACACAATACAGGGATGATCCTGCAGTATAAAAGATCAGATGCTCTTTGTTCTTTTCTTTGTGTAAAACAATACCCCGGCATACATTGAGCCCAAAACTTTGCCTTCCGGCATTATCTGTCAACATACCTGGGGCAGGATCAAAGACCCACAATTCTTTACCTGTAGCTGCATCAGCAGCAAAAAGCTTCAATTGCGGGGAAGTACCATATAAAACTCCATCCACTATTAATGGATTGGTTTGCATCTGACTTGACAGATCAGCATCTTTGGTATGATAAACCCAGGCTACCTTTAAATCTTTGACATTTAATGTGTCGATCTGGCTTAGTGAAGAATAGCCCATTCGTTCTTTACCGCCTGCATAAACACCCCATTCACCATCACTTTGACTATTCCCGCAGGAAATAAAAAAACTCGCAATTAACATTAATAGGATCGGGAAACTATTCAAATTATCTATTGATTCGGCTGTTTTAAATATCCTGCTGATCATTTTTAACTTCTAAGAATTATTTATTAATTGTTTTTTTACAAATTCAATTTCCGGCGGCCAACATCAGTCAGCAGATTAGAACTCCAGCCCGGATACCAGGTTTGTTCCATAACTACATCACGTACACCCGGTATTTTCAGTAATACATCTGGAATAGTATTGAAAATTTTAGGATCAATCGGACTGGTTACATGTGTAAAAAAGCCTCCAAGAGGCCGGCCACGGTGTGGCATAGCCAGAACTATTTTTACTAAATCGCCCTGAACACTTATATCGTACACCAGGCCAAGATCCACAATACTGATATCAGCCTTGTATAATTCATAATCTTTACAATTTTGCAGGGCATCCCATATTATTTTTTTAGAAATCGGGCTATCCCCGGTCTCTCCCGGCCGAGCCAGTCTTCCGGAGGAAACCTGAACCAAATCTTTTTCTAATTTTCCAATTGTAACACTTAAAGGTTTCATTAATCTGCGCCTCAATTCTTCTATTTTTTGAGGCCCATCTTCATAAGTAAAAGGAATTGACAAATAAGCGTTCTTTTCATGCAGCACCGTTCCTGCCGGTAATTTCTTGACCGGTAACGGAGAGCGACTCCATAATTGAAGTGCCCAGTCATAATGAGCCTGTGGAGATCCATTATGCAACAATTCTGGGATTCCATCTGCATAATGCTCTAAAAACAAACCAAAAAATGAATCTTCGGTATCCTTATTAAAGAATCCAACACCCCAAAGATTATCCTTAAAATCAGGATCAACTTCTCCGATTTTCAACTTTCCATCGCGGCCCATCCATAAAGGGTCAGTGAAGGGCTGACCTGTAAATACCCATTCATCATCACGGGCATAAACAGCTTCAAAATCCTTTACAGAAGTCATCTTACCGAACTTATGAAAATAGGGTAAACCCGCATAAAACCGATACTCGATATCCATATTAAGCCTGCTTGGTGAAAAAACAGGGTGAATCGGCGAGTAAGGAAAACCCCATCGGCGCACTATGGTGCATATCGGACCTCTAACTATTTCATAATCAGGACATTCATCCCATAAAGTAATTCTGAATTTCTGATAAAATCCCTCTGAAACATAATCATGTGCCCAATCAATCCCAGGCAATTCGCCATGAGCTTCTCCACCTGCATAAAGTTCAACCCCATGTCCATGTTTAATTGTCATACGCTCCAACTGCCCTGTCTGAGCAGAAAGAATCGCTTTATAAACATTGTTTTCAATTGTTAATCCCACACCCTCTCCTTTTGTGTTTAGATCGCTTAGATAGGACGGCAATTCTGCGTCAGGGTTTCCATAGAAAACCAAAAAGGTTTTACTTTTACCTGCATGACAGTTTGCAAGAAAAAGCAGTTTGCAAAACCATTCTCCTTTGCGACGTATAACATCAAAAACCTGAGAAGTCACTTCAATTAATTTACCTTCATCAATTCGGGCAACACGAATTTCCCGGGAAGGTGAGTTGATTTGATTTGCTGAAAAAGCTAAAAGTACTTCAACAGGCTCTGCCTTTCTTTCTATTGCGATAGTTTCCTTTAGCTCCAATACTTTAAAGTACTTCCACCCGTTTGCCCAGGATTTCCAGTGTAGAGGAAGTGATGCAACTTCAGCAAAATGAGATGAACCGGATAATGGCAATCCCGGATCATCTTCTTCCATCTGTGCCTGAATGCCCGTAATTCTTAAAGAGTTGGACAGAGCTCTAACCAATTTAAAGTCCTTACGCTCCCAGGCTGTTTGCATTAACTTCATTTTCTCCTCAAAACGGTCGGTCCGATCCCAATAAGTTTCTTCCCTGGTACTTGATATCAACCTGGAGATACTTTTAACTACCCGATTTTCTGACTTATTTGCGAAAGATGATAGGGAGGAAAGAGAAAGACCTGTAAGACCCAAAAAACCTAATCCCAAAAAGCTCCGTCTCCTGATGGGTGAATTAATTGCTGGCTGCTCAACATCACATTCTAAATCTAATTCTGAATGTGTTTTACTTTGACGATTTTCATACTCAACTTTACCTTTTTGAGATGATAACAGATTCTGCTTAGCAGAAGAATTACTCTTAATTTTCATAGAAGTATATTAAAATCCTGAAAAAAATCAGGGGATTAGTAAGATCTATTTGAGTCTAACCAATTTTAGTGCTGAGTCATTTAGTCCAAACACTAATGATTTTGAATTGTCCGTTGTCAAAACCTCCATTGAACGGACATTTCCCCTGATTTTAAGTCCACTCTCTCTTTGAGGTATATAGTTAAATCTACCTTTACCATCACCTAAAAAAACCATTCCATGATTAGCTGTATATTGTCCGAATTTCACCCTAGTCCAGGTATTATTACCTGCTAAAACAAGGTCCTTCTTATTATCATTATTTACATCTATCGACCGAATCGCATATACAGGAGAGAATTGTGCCTCAGCAGGCAGTTCAATGTACTTCAAGCCATCTTTACCATTATTTTCGAGATAAACAGTTTTTAGGAAGTTTGCTGAAAGTACTGAGGCAGCTTTCAATTCCCCGGCGTTAAACAGATCATTAATTTTGGCTGTAGAATAGGTTTTATAATATAAAAATTTATTCTTCAGAAAAGGAAGTTGTTCTGTCAAATCGTCCCTTGATGCAGCAGGATAGGAAATGCCATCAATATAATAACAGAAAATCGGATCAATTGAGCCATTGGCATCAAAATCCTTATAATAGAGGCTAAGCGGCTCCTTATCTGAGGCCCTGAACTGAGCATTCAAACCAAGATTTCCAATTACCAGATCTTTGTCGCCATCTCCATCTATATCATCTGCATAAATCCTGTTCCAAAACCCTTTTGAGGCGAAATTTATGTATGAGGAAGACTGATCTTTTAATTTATTTCCGGAATTAATAAACACCTTTATTGGCATCCATTCTCCAACCAGAATTAAATCTTCCATTTTATCCTTATTGAGATCTACCCAAACAGCATCCGTTACCATTCCTGCACTTTTTAAGCCGGGAGCAAGAACATTGGTAGCATCAGTAAAATTGCCTTTACCATCATTGGTCAGAAGCTTACTTTCGGGAGCAAGGGGATAACTACCGGGGATTACCCTACCCCCAACAAAGAAATCCAGGTCACCATCATTATCAAAATCAACAGATTTAACACAGGATGAACTAATCCTGAAAGCAGGAAGCGCTTTAGACTTTCTGATAAAATTACCTCTACCATCATTTAAGTATATGCGATCCTCCAATATGGAATCAGATTCGGCTTCATAACCTCCGCTCCCTACATACAAGTCTGCATCACCATCATTATCAATATCAGCAAACTCTGCTGCGGTATCTTCATGAATGGCATCTTTTTCAAATGCTGAATTATTCAACATCCTATACTCACCTGATTTGGTACTAAGTAATATTCCTCCAGCCTGGCCTGATGCCCCACCTATGAACAAATCTTCTCTACCATCTTTGTTCACATCGGCTTTTGCCATACATGGACCCTCCCTGGATAGAAAGTTTAATAACAAAACCTGTTTTGTAAAATCGCGGAAATAGTTTTCTTTGTGGGTAAAACCAAGAGAAACAGGTTCTGTAAAAATGGGCTCTGGAATAACATGCATTTTATATTTGACCTTTTGATCAGAAGCTGTCATGGATAAATTAAGTAACTGATTTGGCCTTATATTTTTAAAGGTTGATACCTTATCATCTGGCCAAACAACCTGTATAGAATCAATTTCACTGTGTTTACCAATCCCAAAGTTTAAAACCGGATCAACAGAGGATTGAAAACCACGTACCGGCATTTGTTCCTGAAAATATTGATCATTTTTACAATAAAGGGTAATTTTTGCTCCTATTGCTGAGCCATTGCCTGGGGTTCCGTTTAATTTTAGTTTTATATAATTATTATCAGGAAGCTGATCTCTGTTATTTTTATAAGCCTGAGCATATGAATTTATATTGTTTATAATCAAATCCATATCACCATCATTGTCCAGATCTGCATAAGCAGCACCTGTTGAAATTGCAGGATGGTTCAGACCCCAATCTTTCGTTTTCTTCTCAAAACTATCACTTCCCTTATTTCTGTATATATAATTTGGGATAATGATGGTTGGCATTTTTTCAATAAAGTCTGCCACCATAGCATCTCTGCCTAAATTTGCCATTCTAAGGGCATTATTCATCGTATATTTTATAAAGTCCATGTCGTTATAATCCTTGACATAGCCATTAGTTACCATTAGATCCTTTAACCCATCATTATCAAAATCAGAAAATAATCCGGCCCAGCTCCAATCGGTATTTGATACGCCTGACAATTGTCCTATTTCAGAAAAAGTACCATCACCATTATTTTTTTGAAGCATATTTCTACTTAATTGATAATGAAACCCTTTCTTGTGCAGAAACTGAACCTTATCAAAATTTTCAGGACCAGCATGCATCTTTTGAATTTTATTATCTTCCGGAAGCATATCCAGAGTATATATATCAGTTAAGCCATCATTGTTATAATCGGCAATATCTGAACCCATGGAATACAATGAAATCTGATCCAGACTTTCCTTCATCTGATCTGTAAATGTTCCATTTTTGTTGTTTATGAACAAATAATCAGGTTCGTTGAAATCATTTGAAACATATACATCGGGCCAATTGTCATTATTTACATCAGAAATTGCCAGTCCTAATCCAAACGTAAGTACATTAGAAGTAATGCCAGCTCCTTCACTCACATCCTTAAACCGTCCCTTGTCATTTCGATAGAGCTTGCTTGCAAAATCAGGGTTTTTGATTTTTCTAACTTCAGGATTCTCCTGTGCTCCGGTTGTATATTGCTGTAAGGAATGATTAATAAGGAACATATCCAGGTCACCATCTTTATCATAATCAAAAAATGAGGCCTGTGTAGAGTAGCCCTGATCTGCCAAACCATATTGTTCTGCTTGCTCAGTAAAGGTCAAATCACCATTATTTACATAAAGCAGATTCTTTCTTCTTTCGGGCGAATAATCTGCTGACTGACATACATAGATATCCAGAAAACCATCACTATTTATATCCACCATAGTTACTCCTGTACTCCATCCCTGCTTTACAGTAACATTACTGCTTTGTGTTATATTCTCGAATTCAAAATTACCCTTGTTAAGATACAATCGGTTTTTAACCATATTGCCTGTAAAGAAAACATCCTGCAGGCCATCATTATTAATATCTCCAATTGCCACACCTCCCCCATTGTAGAAGTATGTATATTTCATAATATCAATCTCTGTACTGGGCTGAAGATTATTCCTGAAATCTATACCGGTATCTGATTTATCTATAAGGCTGAACAATACCGGTTTTTTATCCTTACATGAAATAATCATTACCGAAAAAACCAGAAATGAGAGGAGTCTAAACATGATTGGGGTCAAAATTCCCCTGAATACAGTACTTACAGATAAATAGCGTGAAATATATCTTCGATTCATATTTTAATTTTTTTTACTTCAATGTTACGTCCCAAACTTTAGAAATTCGTGAATTACCTTTTGGTCCTTCAATCCATAGAGTCACTACATATTGACCGGCTTTAGTATACTTATGTACAGGATGCTGCTCCGTGGACATTTCACCGTCGCCAAAATCCCATTTCCATGAAGTAATTATTCCTGTTGACTTATCTGTAAAAGCCACCAACCTCCTGTTCATGTCTGTGACAGAAAAAGACCACTTTGCATCTATTGGCTTTAAAAATTCAGGTTCAAGCGGCATTAATTTAAAGGGCAACAAATAGTTTGCATTACCATACATTGTTCTTTCCTTGCTTAAATTCCAGAATCCATTGTTAAGGCCATCTCTTTTGTTTACATCATCATAGTCAATTATTGCCCAGCTTAAACCAATATTATTGTTTTCAGTCAGTACAGTTTCAACAGCACGGGAAGGTCCTTCAGCTCCTGCATAATCAAATGGAGTGATCCAGCATTCCAGTGTTAATTTACCTGATTCACCGGGATTAAAATTAAAATCATAAGCTGCATTGGCATAAGGCAAATCCTTAATCCAGGGTTGGCTTCCCCAAACCATAGCCCAATCCTTTCCAACTGCGGGAGTGAATATGTGATAATTTTGTGCATGAACCCCATGAAAAGAAAAATATGCATCCATTAGACCGAGGCTTTTATTTGGATGAAAGGGGCCAATAAAAGGGCCTCCTGACTGATCACCGTCCACAACGATTTCAAAAATGTCATTATGCAGATCTGTTAATGAAAAGTCCCAGTAATCATCATAGGCTTCATAAAGAAAATATAAGCGGTTCATTTCCTTTACCCAGGCAACCTTTACTTTTACATCAAGGTTCCCGGGATTACTCTTCAGATGTCTGTTACTATCAATCCGGTCATCAAATAAATTATCCATCCCAATTGAATATTCATCTCCAACGATTTCCCAGTCAAGACCTTTCCCATCTATCACCGGAATTTTATCCGGAGGAAATTGAAATATTTTAAATGAACGTGTATCCTGTGCGTAAACATCATGAGCTGAGATTGCAACTAAAAAAAAAAGAAAGGCAAGTAAGCGAATAAACATAGGCAGATGCTATTTAGTTGTAATAATAGAGCTCCGGCTCAGCTAAATCCTGGTGCCTCTATTGTAACAAAATCCTGAAGAAAATTAATAGTATCAAATTAAGGGCACATCTTAGGATACAGATGTGCCCTTATCTTTTATAAAGGTTAAATCATTTCTTAAAATGGATTCTTATCCCACCATAATTGTGTACTGGCTTTATCAGGGCCACCGAGCAAAGCTTCTGCGGCGGTAACAGCAGGGCCATTACTATTTCTCTCTATATCAAGGAAGGTGATACGACGAATCATTTTTTCTTTTGGTACATCCGGATTATCAGAATTAATTAACGGATAGGTTTTAGGATAACCCGAACGACGCACCTCAGCCCATGCCTCGTGAGATTCCGGAAAGACTGCAATCCATTTTTGAGTAAGGATTTGTTCCCTTTGCTTCTCAGGATCTGAAGCGAACTTTACAGGAATATCGGTTAATGCAGGTGTATTGAAATAACCACCTGGTGCTATTGGAAGACTTGTTCCATTGATGTAATTATTAATCACAGTCTGGTCAGTAATTTCCCAGGATCTCATAGACATCTCTATACCCTTTTCATATAATTCCTTAGCTGTCCCACCCATGTTCCAGCCATTAACAGCTCCTTCAGCTCTTAGCAAATATGCCTCAGCAGCATAAATAATTGATTGTGGTGTAGTGTTCATATTAATTGGAGCAAGTCTTAAGCTTACATCCGAACTATTATCAAAACTGTTTGCCGGAATATTTTGCTGAGCCTGAGACATACCACTACGAACACTACGGTATTGTCCGTCAGTTACTGCCGGCCTGAAATATTTACTCATCCGTGGATCATTCCAGCCTTTAAACAAACTTTCAAAAACCGAACTCATTCTGGACTCATTCCATCCTGATTGTAAATTGAATCCATTATTGACATTTGCTGATACTTTCATGAATGCATCGTCAACATTACTAAGCATAACACCACCAGCTACAGCTTTTTCAGCTTCTTCCTTTGCTTTTGCAGGTTCAACTTTTGAAATCCTTAAAGCAAGTCGAAGACGTAATGTATTAGCAAATTTCAACCATTTGCTATTATCACCACCATATATTAAATCCTTATCGGCAAAGGATGTAACATTGATATTGTTCTTTAAGTCATTCGATGCTTCATCTAGTTCTTTAAAGAAATCAAAATATATGTCCTTTTGAGAATCATAACTGATTGTTGTTCCTTTATCTCCGATCTTTGAATAAGGAATCGGTCCCCAGTAATCTGTTGTCCTGTGTAATACATACACTTTCCAGATTCTGGCAATTGCATTCAATGTCGGATCCTTACCTTTACTTTGTTCAATTATATTTACAAGGGCCGGCATTGCAGACACATAGGTATTTAACCATTGTAAAAATACCCAACCCTGAACAATAAGGTAACGGTGCGACATGTGAGCCGGTTGTGTCGAAGCAAAGTGCTGTGAATATACACCAGCAAATAATGCAGTGGTAATAATATACCCGTCGCTGTTTACTCCCGCAATTACAGCTCCCGGAAATAAGCTACGGGTATCTAAAGGTGTTAATTCACTTAATTTTACGGGATTGGTATTTATCTCCTCAAAATCTTTAGTACAGCTTGTCAGAACTAGCGCAAACGCTAATATGAAGGATATTCCACTGACTTTTGTTATGTTAAATTTCATTTTCTTCAATTTTTATAAGTTCATAATTTAAGTGAATACCGTATGTTCGGTTCATACTCATGCTCACCCAATCAAATTAATTATCAGAATGATAATTTCAGGTTCAAACCAATATTACGTGTGCTAGGTAAGGATGCGTACTCCACACCGCCAGTATTACCGGTCCCGGTTGCCATTTCAGGATCAAATGGTGCATCTCTCTGAAAGAAGAAAAGATTTCTTCCAACAAGTGAAAGCTTTGCCGCCTGAATAAATCCTGTTTTACTTATAAGAGTTTTAGGGAAATTATAACCAAAAACCACTTCTCTTAGCCTGAGATTGGTACCTGAATAAGCATACAAATCACCTACAGGTGTCCAGTTACCTACAGATGCCCAATATGTCTCAGCAGATATACTTTTAGTATTTTTTACTCCGGCCTGGGTATATGCATCAAGCACTAAACCTGATTCCCTACCCTCCAGAGATCTTTTCGAATGACCATCGGCATCGATGATAGCCTGAGTACCAGAAATAACTGTCCCACCGCTTCTGTAATCAATCAGGAAACTCAATCCAAAATTTCCATAGGAAAATGAATTATTTAAGCCCATCATATAATTAGGATTATAGTTTCCTACATATGAATCTTTTCCTGTAAGGATAATTCTTCCATTATCATCAACAAGTCTTCTGCCCTGGCTATCCTTAGCCCAGTTAACCATATACATATCACCGTAGCTTCCACCTTCTGCAGCCTTGATCATAACTTGTCTGTCGTCAATCAGAATTGCTTCTCTGAGAGCTTCTGTTAACCTGATTATTTTGTTCTTATTATCTGCAAAATTCAGATTCAAATTCCAGGAAAATTTATCCTTGCGTATTGGAGTACCTGAAATTGTGAGTTCAATACCTTTATTTTCAATTAAGCCAGCATTGATGTATTGGTTTACAAATAAAGAAGCATATGGAGTTGCAACTGCCAGTAACTGATTTTTAGTTTTAGTTATATAGTACGTTGCATCTATACCAAATCTGCCATCAAAAAATCTCCAATCCAAACCTGCTTCAAAAGAACTGGTTAATTCAGGCTTGTAATCCCCCAAAGAGCGGGTTTGAGGTGTTTTGACCACTCCTCCCGGAGCAACATCAAAATAATTTCTGTCAAGATATTGGGTACCGCCATATCCGGCATTTGCAAGTGTCAATCTGGCTTTTCCATAAGAAATCCATTTCGGCATTTGAATCATATCGGTCACAATTGCGGTTAACCCGACAGAGGGGTAGAAATAAGATTGATTAGCTTTAGGAAGGGCTGAAGACCAATCGTTTCTGGCCGTCAAATCCATAAATAAATAATCCTTATATCCCAATGTAGTAGTGGCATACAATGACTGAACCTGCGGAGATCTGCCGAAAGAATTTGTTCCTTTAGGATTCTTAGCATTTTGGATAAAAAAGAAGTCCTGACGAAATAAACCATTAGCGTTTATATTAAGACTTTCATATTTACTTTGCTGAATAGAACCTCCCAGGTAACCATTTAAATCAAAACTCTTTGATATCTCTTGTTTAAAAGATAAAAGTGCATCAATATTGGTGGAATGGCTGTTCAATTTGGTTAGCGCATAAACCGCTCCCTGCCCGGCACTATGATAGGAATCTTCGTACATTCTATCATCAGTTTTTTGAATTGTCTTATCAATACTTCCCCGTACCTGTAAATCAAGCCAACTGTTGAACTTATATTTCGCTGAAAACAAACCCAGCAATCTGTCCTTTGTTTCAAAAAACAAATGCCTGTTTAATGCCCAATAAGGGTTCGAAAGGAACACGGAACCCGGTTTCCAGTAGCTTTGCTTTCTATTTCCAACGGCATCAAAATACTCATAATCTTGCATCTGACTCAATGGAATACTGACCGGGGCACGATAAATCCTCGAGACAACATCTATCCTTTCATTCAGATATGGTTTGTTATCCACATCTTCATTGATATAGCTCAGTTTTGTGAAGAATGACAACTTAGACGATACCTGATTGTCAATTTTGAAATCGAAATTATGCCTGTTATAGTCATGATTTCTCAAAATACCCTGAGCCATTGTGTTTCCATATGAAAAATATGATTGCATTTTTTCACCGCCACCTGTAAAGCTTAAAGTATTAGTATAAGTACCAGCGGTTCTGAAGAAATCTTTGATCCTGTTCTCCTGCCCTTGCATCGAAACAGTTTTTCCATTCCATAAAGTTACCTGCTGACCAGTAATCTTTGGACCCCAGCTCGTTTCAGATCCGGCAGCATAAACTCCGCCTGACCCCTGTCCATATTGGTACTGAAAATCAGGCAGGATATTAGGCTGATCGAATGTACTGTTGCCAGTATAATCCACAGACACCTTCCCTGCTTTACCTCTTTTGGTAGTAATTACAATAGCCCCATTCTGACCCTGACTACCATATAAAGCTGCTGCAGAAGCACCTTTCAAAATAGTCATCGATTCGATATCATCACTATTTAACATCCCAATACCATCACCTCCATCCCGGCCACCAGCAGTTCCTCCTCCCTGCTCACGAGTTGAATTATCCATAGGAACGCCATCGATTACGTATAATGGCTGATTGTTACCTCCTATTGATCTGCTACCACGAAGAAGCACTTTTGAAGAACTTCCCGGACCTGTGGCATTTCTGGTAATGGTTACTCCGGCAATTTTCCCCTGTAAAGAGTTAATTAAATTAGTTTCCTTTGCCTCATTCATTTTATCAGATTTTATGGTCTGAGCTGAATAAGTTAGGGATTTAGCCTCTCTCTCAATACCTAGTGCTGTTACAACCACCTCT
>NZ_DASWXT010000141.1:0-8820 GCF_036405355.1 Daejeonella sp. | reverse complement strand
CGGTTTCTTCGGTTTTTTTCTTCAGCAGTTTAGCTTCCTCAAGTGTAAAGGTAATCGGTTTATCAATCACTACATGAAAGCCATGTTCCAGAGCCATCATTGCCGGAGCGAAGTGTGCATGATTGGGAGTAACTATACTTACAAAGTCCATCCGATCACCGGCTGGAAGACGACTCTCCTGAAGGATCATTTCTTCATAATTCGGATAAATCCGGTCTTTCGGTAGAAATAGGGTTCTGCCGCTTTCGATGGCTTTTTCCGGACTGGAACTGAGGGCTCCGCATACAAGCTCTATAAGGCCATCCATATTGGCTGCAATGCGGTGAATAGCCCCGATAAAGGCATCTTTACCGCCGCCAATCATTCCCATTCTTAATTTTCTTTTCATCATTTAAGGCTAAAAATTATTCGTGTCAAACAGATATTAAATATAAAATTTTGTTCTTTTCTGCCGGAAATAAATCCTGAATTAAATTCAGCATTATTTGTTCACTGAGAATTTATAAACAGTACTTGTTTTGTATACTTCTCCTGGGCTCAGAACAGTTGCCGGGAATGCCGGCTGATTTGGCGAGTCGGGGAAATGCTGCGTTTCGAGGCAGAATGCTGTTCTGAATTCATCCTTAGTGCCTCCTTTAAAGGTGTTTTTACCCTGCATAAAATTCCCGCTGTAAAACTGAAGACCGGGTTCCTGAGTAAATACTTCCATGACAATCCCCGATTGGTCAGCTCTTGCAATTGCAGCAGCTTTCATCACTCCGCTTTCAGCCGGATTTAATACATAATTATGATCATAACCTTTTCCGTACTTCAGTTGAATATTATTATCCTCAATTCTGTCGCCTATTTTTTCTGCTTTTCTGAAATCAAAGGGGCTGCCAGCTACAGATTCTATTTTTCCCAATGGGATAAGAGTTGAATCTACTGGTGTATATTGCTCAGCATTGATCTGCAGACTATGATTCAGAATGCTGCCACTGCCTTCACCATTTAAATTGAAGAATGCATGATTGGTCAGATTTACTATTGTTTTCTTGTCGGTTGATGCTTCATAATTAATCATGAGCTCATTATCATCAGACAGGGTATAGATAACTTTCACCTGCAGGTTTCCTGGAAAGCCTTCCTCCATATCTTTTGACAGATAGCTAAACTCCAAAGTTTGACCATTTACTTGCCTGGCATCCCAAACCACATCCTGAAAGCCTTTTTTACCGCCGTGCAGTGCATTCGGACTATTATTGGTAAAAATTGAGTACTCCTGACCATCGAGTTTAAATTTACCTCTCGCGATGCGGTTGCCATATCGTCCGATTGTAGCCCCGAAATAAGGCTCAGTTGATTGCTTATAAGCCTCCACGCTTGCAAAGCCCACTACCACATCAGTTAATTTACCCGATCGGTCAGGTACGCTTAGGCTCACGATCCTTGCACCATAATTTGTAAAAACAGCCTCCGCATTGTTCTTGTTCCTTAAAATGTATAAATCTGTGTTTCTACCATCGATGATCTTTTGAAATGCAGTTTTTGATAGCAGATTTGAAATGGAGGAGCTATCAGTACTTTTTCCGGAATCTTTATTTGTTGTTGAATTGCATGCAATCAATGCAAGCAGACAAAAACACGGCAGAATGAGTTTTCGGCGCAGTATCATATCTGGTTTTTATAAATTTATTCCGGCTTGAAAGTAACAGTTTTAAGGAGTGGCCTTGGTTTTAAGTTTTTAGGGTCAGATACAAATAGTACAAACAAGCTATTTATCCTCATGTCGGCTGGAAGATTAAGCTGAACAAGGGTATTGCTTTGCTGGTCCGGAATTTCTCCATCCGTAAAACTACTTTTTCCGATAAGTGCCCCGTTCTCTGAATTTGCACGGATCTCAATATTGTAAATACCTCCACTGCCTTTCGAAAGATTAGCAAATTCCAAATGCCTGATACCCGACAGATCCATATTGTTCAGTTTGAACCATCCATTGTTCTGCGGATAAATTAGAAAACCAGTATTGGTTGAATCTTTCAAGCCGATTCTGGTTCTTTCAGTAATTTCTCTTGCATTAATAATATTGCTTCTAAGATAAACTGTTGCTGAACCTGTCAGGGGTTTCAGCCCCGATTGTCCCTGATCTGTATAAGAGGCGTAGATGCTAAAAATATTGTTTTCAGAATCCTGAGAAGGAATAATACTGCCCTGAATTGGCAAAGTGGCTTTATTAACCGCCTTATCTTCTAGTGACAAAACCCATTGGGCTATTTTCTTTGCATCATCATCACTCATGGCTGAATGAGCAGGCATTGCTACTTCTCCCCATGTTCCACCACCACCTTTTATGATCTTTGCAGACAGGTAGCTCACTGCATTAGGATCATTCTGGTATTTTGCAGATACCTGGGTGTATGATGGACCGATTGATTTGGTGTTTACCTGATGGCAGGACTGGCAATCTGATTTCAGCATCAAAGCCTGTCCGGCTTGTGCTTCTGTAAATACCTGATGCCCCATTGAAGCACCTGCAAGGTCTGTACCTTTAGTATAATTGTTGGCTACATAAATTGTGTTTTTATTGACCGTAGCACCCTCATCGCTTACAGATACATCATACTCTACTGGTTTTCCTGCAAAATAAAAGCTTTGATTTCCTTTTAACTTAATACTGACTTTTGGCTGGGCATTTCCTGCAGAGATAGTTATCGGACTGCTATTGGTGCTGGCAAAATTTTTGTCGATTGCCAGAACACTGATTGCATATTCTCCCGCTTTAGTAAAGGTATGTTCAATACTTGGCTGAACAGTTGATTTCTTAATCCCACTGCCCAACTCCCATACATAATTCATTTTATCCTTGTCGGGATCACTGGCTTCAACTTTGGCTTGCAATTTAAATGGAAGTACTCCGCTTGTTTTACTTATGATTAATTCCTTAATTTTTGGAGGACGGTTTCCGGCAACGAAATCAATTCTGGAGATAGCTGCATCCGGATTTTTTGAGAACCAGCCTTTACCATATTCCAGAATATAGATGCGTCCATCCGGCCCCAATTCCATATCGATTGGTGAGGAGAAGTTAGTCATTGGCATAAAGGCCTCCATATTATCGTAATCACCATTAGGCTTCATGGTCACCGCCTTTATCCAGCCTCTTATCCAGTCGTAAATAAATAGTTTATTGGCATAATAATCAGGGTAACGTGTTTCCTTAGGGTAAAATTCAGGATGATAGACCGGTCCGGCCATTGCATTTCTACCTCCGGTACCTACCTGAGGAAATTCCTTTGAAGCTGCGTATGGATACCAGATAAATGCAGGCGAAACAGGTGGAAGATATTCAAGACCAGTATTGTTTGGAGAATTATTATAGGGCTTGGCAGGATCAAAAGCTTCACCGGCTGTTCCGTTTGTATAATCATATGCCCGGTAAGGGTAATTATTCCCAACGAAAAATGGCCATCCGAAAAAGCCCGCTTTTCTTGCCTGATTCAATTCATCGTAGCCTCTTGAACCTCTTTCCGGACTATCGGCATTCGCATCAGGGCCTACTTCACCCCAGTAAAGGAATCCCGTTTTCTTATCGATGGAGATTCGGTAAGGGTTTCTGTTTCCCATTACATAAATCTCAGGTCTTGTGCCAGGGGTATTAGGTGGGAATAAATTTCCTTCCGGAATGCTATAGCTGCCATCCTCATTTACCTTTATCCTCATGATTTTTCCTCTGAGGTCATTAGTATTTCCGGATGATCTTCTGGCATCATACTGCTCAAGCCCGGGGCGGTTATCCATTGGTCCATAGCCTTTATTAACAAAAGCCTGCTTGGGAACATCAAAAGGGGTTGCATTATCACCGGCCGAAACATATAGAAGTCCATCAGGGCCAAAGGCGATTGAACCTCCGGTATGGCAGCATATTTCTCTTTGGGAATAGAACTCCAGAATTACTTTTTCTGATGAGTTATCCAGCTTATCATCAACAAATTTAAATCTTGAGAGACGATTAACAGAGGTATCTATCGGGCTGTAGAAAATGTATACATAATTATTGTCTTTAAAAGCCGGGTCAGTTGCAATTCCAAGTACTCCCTCTTCAGCGTTTACACCCGCAACTGCTGTCTTGTGATAGGCATTCAAAAAGCCAACCTGTGAGATACTTTTGCTTTTCTCTTTATAGAGCATGATTTCGCCTCTTCTTTGCACAAGCAGGATATCGAGATTTGGAAGAATTGCCATTTCAGTTGGTTCAAACAGGGTTCCTGTAGTCAGAACTGTTTTTACAAAACGGTTTTCTTCAGGTACCGGAGGTGTTTTGGCTTTTGCATAGTTTAAAGGAATATTATTTCCGATCGCGTATTTTATGCCTCCAAGAAGATGTTTCAGGAAAAGCTGATCTGAATATGCTTCATTGGTATGTCCCATACCTGTGTAAAAGGCTCTTCCGCCGTCAAATTCATGATGCCATGCAATAGGATGATAATCTCCGTTCTCCCCTCCGGTATAACTCTTTTCATCCAGGGAAATCAAAACCTTTACATCAGGATTTAAATTTGTGTAATTATACCATTCATCTTTATGAACCCATTTTTCATCAAGGTGTTTTGTGGACAGGTGCGTGCGGTCGTTCACAATCATTGTAGCATCCTGGATCTTAGGATGACTTTTGAAATATCCACCCGCCAATTTCCCATACCATTCCCAATCATATTCAGTATCAGCTGCTGCATGGATTCCTACATAACTGCCACCGGCCTGAATAAATCTTTCAAAACTGATTTGCTGTGGACTGTTCAAAATATTCCCGGTAGTGCTCAGGAAAATTACTGCTGAATAATTTTTCAGGGAATCATCATTGAAGTAATTTTCATTTTCGGTGGTATCAACAGTAAATCCGTTCTCCTCGCCCAGTTTGATCAGAGCGGTCTTGCCTGCTGCAATCGACTCATGTCGGTATGCTGCAGTTTTACTAAAGACAAGGACTCTGGGTTTAACTGCTTGTTCCCATTTGGTGAAAGCAAACAGGGCAAGTATCAGCAGAGAGAATGGCAACAGTTTGTAAATTCTTTTCATGGTTGTTTTATGTACTGAGGGTGTTATCATCCTGTTAAAAGATCAGGATGGTATTTAATTGAGTATGATTATTAAAAATAAAAATATACATTTATTTTAAACAAACTAAAGATATGTCCCTTATGAATATCTGGAAAGGGATATATATACGCTAATTGGGTTTAGATGGTGTATTTTATACAATTAGAACCGAATTTCAATATTTTAGATTTTATATGAGTCATTTAATCCGCAGGTTATCCTTTTCAATCAGCTCCTTATTTTAATCAATCAAACAAGTTATGAACCTGTTCACCCGCATTAAATTATCGCTCATGATGTTCCTCGAATTTTTTATCTGGGGCTCATGGTTTGTTACACTTGGGACTTTTCTCGGCAGGAATCTGCTTGCTAATGGTTCAGAAACTGCTGCGGTATTTTCCACTCAGTCTTTTGGTGCCATCATAGCTCCTTTTATAATAGGCTTGATCGCCGACAGGTATTTCAATGCCGAAAGAATACTTGGTACTCTTCATCTGATTGGCGCAATTTTAATGTCTCAGATGTATTATGCAAGCGACTTTTCAGGATTTTATCCCTATGTTTTCGGGTATATGATCCTCTTTATGCCTACCCTGGCATTGGTAAATTCAATCTCATTCAACCAGATGAAAAGTGCCGAGAAGGAATTTTCTTCGATTCGGATTTGGGGTACTATTGGCTGGATCGTTGCGGGTCTATGCATTAGCTTCCTGTTTCACTGGGACTCATCAGCAGGAGTATCAGAAGGACTTTTAAGGAATACATTTGCGATGGCAGGGATTTCTTCTTTGATTCTTGGAATTTTCAGTTTCAGCCTGCCAAAAACTCCGCCTACCGTATTTAAAGGGGAAAAGGTAGCTTTATCTTCTTTATTGGGACTTGATGCCCTTAAAATGCTGAATAACAGGAATTTTCTGATTTTCTTTATTTCATCCATATTGATCTGTATTCCGCTGGCATTTTATTATCAGAACGCAAACCTCTTTCTTTCCGAAATCGGAATGGAAAATCCTACCGGAAAAATGACCATCGGGCAGGTGTCAGAGGTATTATTCCTATTGCTCCTGCCTCTTTTCTTTAGCAGATTTGGGTTCAAAGTGACCATTTTGGTTGGGATGATTGCATGGGCAATCAGATATACACTATTTGCTTACGGAAATGCAGACGAACTGACATCCATGCTTATCGTTGGAATAGCATTACATGGTATCTGTTATGACTTCTTCTTTGTTTCCGGGCAGATATATACGAATTCAAAAGCAGGCGATAAATATAAAAGTGCAGCGCAGGGTTTAATTACTTTGGCTACTTATGGTATAGGAATGTTGATTGGCTTCTGGGTTGCCGGAATAGTTAGTGATGCTTATAAACTCTCAGATACTCAACACGACTGGCAAAATATATGGATGATTGCTGCAGGTATAGCGCTGGTTGTTGCTGTGTTGTTCTTTTTTACTTTTAGCCAGAGAAAGGAAAATTCTGAAAGGAGTATGGATAAGATTCCTGATGTAATATGATTGGTTATTTACTGTTCTTGTTTTTAAATAAATGCTAAATATTCAATCATTAAGAGGTAATATTAATCAGTCAGTTTGCCGCTGGTGTTTTGATGAGCTTCCGATTGAAGAACTATGCAAACTTGCCAGGGAAATCGGGCTGGTAGGAATCGACCTGCTGGGGCCTTCAGACTGGCCGGTTCTTGAAAAATACGGACTCAAGTCAACTATGTGTAATGGTGCAGAGATTAGCCTTGAGAAGGGTTGGAATAACAAGGTTTATCATTCAGAATTACTGAATAATTACAGGAAAATGATTCCTCTTGTCGCCAAAGCAGAACATAAGAATTTGATTTGCTTTAGCGGGAACAGAGATGGTCTGGACGATGAAACGGGACTGCAAAATTGTGCTGAGGGTTTGAAGCAGATCATGTCGTTTGCAGAAAAGAATAAGGTTACCATCGTTATGGAGCTACTTAATAGCAAGATTGATCATATTGATTATCAATGTGACAGAACTCTCTGGGGGGTAGAGCTTGTAAAGAGAATTGGTTCAGAAAATTTTAAACTTTTATATGATATTTATCATATGCAAATTGATGAGGGGGATGTGATCAGAACGATAAAGGACAACTATCAGTATATTGCCCATTATCATACTGCCGGAGTGCCCGGTCGTCATGAGATAGATGATTCGCAGGAACTTAATTATCCTGCAATTATGAGGGCAATACTTGATACCGGATTTACAGGCTATGTTGCACAGGAGTTTATCCCATTGAATACTGATAAGGCAGGCTCATTAAAGGATGCTGTCAGGATTTGTGACGTTTAGAATAGAGAATAAAGAATAAGGACCAAAGAGTAAAGACGATTATGTCTTTGTTCCTTATTCTTTGCTCTTTGATCAAAAATGAAAATGAAATAATAAAACAAAATAAAGGATATGGCTGATAATACGTATGATGCAATAGTGATCGGTTCGGGGATCAGTGGTGGCTGGGCTGCCAAGGAGCTTACAGAAAAGGGTCTGAAAACTATCATGCTTGAACGTGGTCGCAACGTTGAGCATGTAAAAGGCTATGAAAATGCGACAAAAGGTCCCTGGGAGTTCCCCCACAGAGGCGGTCGCACCCAGCAGATGATTGAAGATTATCCGGTATTAAAACGAGACTACCCACTCAGCGAAAAGAATTTAAATTTTTGGGCTAGTGACAAGGACAGTCCTTATACCGAAGTAAAGCGTTTCGACTGGTATCGTGGATATCATGTAGGCGGGAGATCTTTGATGTGGGGGCGACAAAGTTATCGCCTTAGCGAAATGGATTTTGAAGCCAATGCAAAAGAAGGTATTGCGGTCGACTGGCCAATCAGGTATAAGGATCTTGAGAAATGGTATAGCCATGTGGAACGATTTGCCGGAATAAGCGGGACCCGGGAAGGTTTAGCTCAGCTTCCGGATGGTGAGTTTCAGCCCGGTATGGAAATGAATGTGGTTGAGAAAGAAGTAGCTGCCCGTATCAAAGCCCATTATAAAGGTGACCGTCACATGGTCATAGGCAGAGCAGCTAACCTTACGAAAGCGCTTCCCGGACGTACAAATTGCCAGTACCGCAGTAAATGTTCTTTGGGATGCCCTTTTGGGGGATATTTCAGTACCCAATCTTCTACATTGCCTGCAGCTGTAGCGACAGGTAATTTAACACTGCGTCCATTTTCAATTGTCACAAAGATCCTTTATGATAAGGACACCAAGAAGGCAAAAGGTGTTGAAGTTCTGGATGCAGAAACAAACAAGACTTACGAATACTTTGCAAAAATAATCTTCCTGAATGCCTCTACTTTAAACTCTACCTGGATTCTGATGAATTCGGCAACAGATATATGGGATGGCGGACTTGGAAGCAGCAGCGGAGAATTGGGCCATAACCTGATGGATCATCATTTCCGCCTTGGGGCATCCGGTAGAATGGAAGGCTTTGAAGATAAATACTATTTTGGACGGAGACCAACCGGAATCTATATCCCGCGTTTCCGTAATATCGGAAATGATAAGCGCGATTATATTCGCGGTTTCGGTTACCAGGGTGGAGCTAGCCGTGAAGGCTGGGGCCGCAATATTGCCGAAATGAATATTGGAGCTGATTTTAAAGATGCTTTATGCGAACCGGGAGCATGGACAATGGGTATCACTGCTTTTGGGGAGACACTTCCTTATCATGAAAATAAAGTCACTCTCGACAAAACC
>NZ_DASWXT010000140.1:0-11092 GCF_036405355.1 Daejeonella sp. | reverse complement strand
CCACTCTTGTTCAATCCGAGCAGGCTGATTCTTTGTTTGAAAAGGTTAACCTCTATTGGATCCATACCTTTCTGCTCCATCAATTTATAAGCGTCCTGTTCAGCAAGACCCAAATCCTGTATTTTCTTCCATGCTTCGGATATTTGTGCATCGGAGAGCTGGTTTACCTTAATGTTCTGAAGTTTATCAAGGGATATACTCTGCGCCCTGCTTTGCTGGTAGGTTAAAACCAGTACGGTAGTAAGAATACAGATTGAGAATTTTAAACGCATGAAGGCTTTTCTAAAGATTACGATAGGTACAAATATAAATATTTAATGCAATAAGCGTTCCTGTTATAATTAGAACATAGAAAAGGGAGTAGTTGATTTTAAATCTAATGTCTTTAGAATTAATCCTGTTATTAAATCAGTCTCGCAACTTAGCTATGCTACCGTTTAGCCACAAATTTTATCTATTATAATGAAGTGTCCAATCAATGCGGGAGGAGTAATAGCATTACTTAAGAGAAAAAATCTGGACAAATATTAATTATGAATGGGGGCGTGACTTTCGACACAATTACAATGACAAACCGATTTTAATATAGAAGTGTTTCTTTCGTATTGACAAACAGTATTTCAAAAATGGAGGTCGTGGCGTTTGATAGGTTAAAATAGGGATTAAAAAAATGAGGTCGTGGCTTTCGCCACGATGACAATCGGTAATTTCTAAATGAGGTCGTGGCGTTTGATATGTTAAAATAGGTATTAAAAAAGGAGGTTTTGGCTTTCGCCACGATGACAATCGGTAATTTCTAAATGAGGTCGTGGCATTTGATATGTTAAAATAGGTATTAAAAAAAGGAGGTCGTGGCTTTCGCCACGATGACAAACCGATTTTAAAAAAACAGGAGATTCCGGCGCGGGGGCCGGAATCGGATTGCATTAAGGCCTGGCAGCAGTGCAATTTCCCCTTTCAATAATTAAGCAGTACCGTTCAATCATATAAATTAGCTTAAAGATCAAATGCGGGTATTTTTAATATATGAAAGAATATTTTGTTTACATGCTTACAAATAAATACAACAATGTGCTGTATACTGGTGTGACCAATAATATTAGAAAACGAGTTTATGAGCATAAAATGAAAATATTAAAGGGATTCACAAGCCAATACAATTGTAATAAGCTCGTTTGGTATGAGCAATTTGAGGATATCAATTTGGCCATTTCCCGTGAGAAGCAACTGAAAAATTGGAAAAGAGCCTGGAAAAATGCACTTATTGAAATAAACAACCCGAATTGGAATGATTTAGCAGAAAAATGGTTTCTTAAATCATTTCCAGCAGTGTAGTCAGATTCCGGCCTCCGCGCCGGAATCTCCTCTTCTCCCACCAACGGCTGTCATGGCGGGCTTGACCCGCCACCTCAATCAATGCTCAGCAATCGACTGGCACATCAAGCTTGACCCGCCACCTCAATCAATGCTCAGCAATCGACTGGCACATCAAGTTTGACCCGCCACCTCAATCAATGCTCAGCAATCGACTGACACATCAAGCTTGACCTGCCCCACTCTTGAGGACAGTATGATGCCTAAAGGTTTTCTTATAGCAGTATACCTAGGCGTCCAGTATCCCCCGCTTGAGGGGGAATTAAAGGGGGAGGAGGAGTTTTTTTTGTAAACCTATTTCAGGACAAGACAATCGTTCCTCCCTCTCCTTTGGAGGGAGTTGGGCTGAGGCCCCTAAAACCCATAACTAACCCCAAAGCGAAACTCATTAGGTACTGCTGAGGTCTGCAGGTTTGGCCGAATAATACCACCCTGTTTAAAATATGAACCTTTGATATTAAGGTTGTTAATTACTTCATAACCTGCTTCAATGAGTAATTGTTTTTGAATCTCGACTTTTGAGCTTAAAAATTTGGGTTGAGGCTCAGCGTAATACTGATCCTCCAGCGAGCCATCTTCACCCTTACGGATATAGTCCAGACGGATTTTTGTTGACAAGCGGGGCAATGGATTATATTTTAACCATGCAGTTAGTCTGTCTGCATTCTGGCCAATCCAGTCGCCCATTAAATAGTTTTGACTTGTATAAGTTTGAGCAGGTATTAAGTTTTGATAGACAAAGGGATTAATCCTTGTATACTCCATTCCAAGCGTAAGGTATGGTAAAAAAAGATCAGTGATTGAGGCTCCGGCATTAAATCCAATCTGATTTCGATTCTTATCTTTGTTAAGTGCTTCCGAAGCTCTTATTTCGTCGATAAAAAGTGTAGAATATAGGTGCATACCTTTAATATGGTTCCTTGAACTGGCCTGAAAGAAAAATTGTCCGTTAGAGCCGGAATTTATTTTATACCTGCTTGTAATCTGGTCATAAGCTTTAAAGAACATAACGGGTATCAGGTATCCTGCATCCATTTTGTCACTATAGATGATTGATTCCCCAATACTGAGCGATAACCCTTTTACAGGAAAGAAATTGAGGCTGTGTGTGGCCATAAATTTCGATACATAAATTTCCCGGTCGCTTCCATAAATGGTATTTCCTTTAGGGTAGGTGCGGGCAGAATCAAGAATTGCAGATTGAAGCCAGGTATGCGCATATTGGAACTTAACCCATTTAAGGGGTTGGTAATCTAATCGGATAAAAGGATAGGCAGGGGCCTTATCAGACATAACAAGCCTGCCGTTTTCGCCATAACCCCACAATAACTGATCATTTCCTAAGCTGACTGATCCAGTCTTGAATTCATAACCTACGCTGCCTCTTAAATTACTGTAGGTGAGTAACTTGGAGTCTGGTTTGACATTGGCGAATCTTACTATGCCTGTTTCATTGCTAAACTGTCTGATCGTGTCTATCCGGGTTCCATATTCAGTAAAATCGGTGAAAAATGCCTGAAAAGAAATATTTTTCCCCATATGCCCCCAGAGCTGTAATCCACCACTCATCTTCATTATACTTTTACCTCCTCCCTGAGTCGTTTCCAGGCTCATAGCTGGATCAATTCTTATAAGAAAATCACTGGTTTCAGCCGAAAAAGCTCTCCAGCGTCCGTATGGGTCATTTTTAAAAAATAAAGTGCTGTCAATCCTGTTAGTATTGAATTCAGTATATTCCTGCAGGTAAAAGTTAAGTTCCTCTTTTTCGATGACTGACAATTTGTGAATGGAATCTTTAAGTGCAGACAAGTTGAAAGCAATTTCTTTTCTGCTCATCGGAAGAATGAAGTCTGCAATATTGATGTTTCCTTTTTGTGCCTGCCTTGAGAGGAAACTGTTAATTGGGAGTCTTGGATTCTCCCAAACTATTTGTGCCTGAACATTACTGAGTGTCAACTGGGTAATGCACAACAAAATGACAGAGATCCGAAGCACCTGTTTCCGTTTATTAATAAGCATTCTGATCTCCTTTAATAGTAAGAATTATAGTCTGTAAAACAATCTGACAATCCATCCAAAAAGTCCAGCTATGAATGTAGTAAAGATCATAATTGACTCTCCGCTGCATCGAACCCGGTGCAGATGTTTCGCCCCTGCAGCCATTTACCTGTGCATATCCTGTAATCCCGGGTTTAACAAGATGCCTGAGCATGTAACGATCTACATTTTGAATGGAAGAAATATTTAGTGGGGTAACATGTGGTCTGGGGCCAACAACAGACATATTGCCTTTTAATACATTCCAGAACTGAGGTAATTCATCAATATTCCATGCCCTTAAGAATTTCCCTAAAGGAGTTACTCTCCTGTCATTTTTTGTGGCCTGCAGAAAATCGCCGTTTGTATCAGTTTCAGGACTTCCGTTGTACATGGTTCTGAATTTATAACATATTATTTTTTTGTTATTCAAACCCCATCTTTCCTGTTTAAAGAATACAGGGCCTTTAGATGTAAGTTTTATGAGTAATGCTATGACGGGCATGAACCACCAACCAATCAGGATAAAAAATAGTATTGAGAATAAAACATCAAAGGACCTTTTCAATAATTTATTGGGTAGCCTGTCCTGTGGGAGTGACCTGAAATTAATTACAGGCAAAAGTCCGATAGTATTTATACTTATATTACTGGCAGCATATAAATATAAATCAGGAATCATCCTGACCCGTTTTGCATGAAAATCACATGCTTCAATACAGGCACTTATATGATGGTGCTGAGCATTAGGTAAGGCAATAATTACTTCATCTACAGGAGATTCTGCGAGTATTTTATTGATATCACCAATCTTTCCAAGATATTTGCATCCATTTAGTTTTGTATTTTCATCATCCAGGAATCCGATACATTTATAACCATAATAGGTGTGAAGATTGATTGTATCATAAAAATCTTTTGCTGCTGGTGTTGAACCTACCAGGATGATCTGTTCCTGAAGCCTCCCGCTATAAAAAATGCTGTGCAGATATTTTCTAAACAGGTACTTGAAGGAAAGAATTAATGTAAACAGCACCGGAAAATAAACGAGAAGGAAGTTATTACTTAATTCGATTTTATTGCGAAAGAAAAATAAACAGGATGTTAATGTTATTGCAAAAATTATTAATGTAACCAGTACATATATGATTTCTTCAGCGAATTTATTTGACCTTAAATCTCTGGAAAGTCCGGAAATCTGTGCTGCACTGTACCAGGCAATAATTGAAAGCAGAAGAAAAATATATACAAAAGATTCCTGTCCGGAGTGGATCTGACCTGCGGTTAAATAATCTGCTATCCAAAAGGACAGGATAAGCAGTGGGGTATCGATTAAATATCTGAATCCGCTATATAAAAAATAAGGTCTCGTCATGAGAATTATTTTTTTGATTTTGAATTGTGCAACTCTATCATGGCCTTTTGATACGCTGCTGTCACACAATCCCAGTTGTACTTATCTGTTAATCCTGAACTCACCGCTGACCTTAATTGTTTAGTTAATAATTCATCTTTCTCAAGATTCTTCATACATTCTTGTATAGATTCGGTAGTCTCTTCAAATAATAAGCCAAATTTGCCATTTGTCAACATTTCACGATTAAAACTTGTATTTAAGGCAAGTATAGCACAATTATTAGACATGGCTTTTAACATAGCGGGGTTTGTACCACCATATTTATGACCATGAATATAGCAAAAGCAGTTTTGATACAAGGCCATAAGTTCATCACTATCGCGAACATATCCTATAAAGTGTACTTTTTCGTCTGCAAGTTTTTTGAGATCTTCGGCATATTTATCCCGGTATGGAACATCACCAACAACTACTAATTTTTTTTCAGATGCAGAATCCAGGTAAGCTTTGATAATCAGATCTGCATTGTTATCAGGAATTAATCGTCCGACAATCAGGTAATATTCGTCAGAAATGATATTAAACCGATTCAGAAGGGATGGATCTGCTTTCTTGAAAGGAGGGGCCCCATAAGCAATAACAATGGAGTCCTGTTTAAATTCTTTAAGATAAACCTCCCGCATTGCATCTGCATCAGTAATAATAAGATCGTATAATTTTGTGGCAAGTCTGGCCGCAAATCGGAAATAAGCTGAGCCAAGACCCTTCCATTTGGGCCTTAGCCATTCCAAACCATCTACATTGATCATTGTTTTTTTTCCGGTAATCTTTGGTATCCAGCCCATTGGACCGGCAGCAAGGTTGACTACAAGAATGATGTCGCAACTGCTAAAAGCAGCATGGATAATAGACAGGAATGAATGTATAATCTGATTTAGTGATTTTGTTTCTACGGTAGGGATATAATGAAGTTTAATACCATTAACAATTGCAGGCTTTTCTTTAAATAGATTTGCCTGGCAGTAAACGTGTACCTCTACATCCTTTTTTACTAACCTCTCGCCAAGTTCTTTAACAAAGGTTTCAAAACCACCATAAACATAGGGATACCCCCTGGTACCTATAATGGCTACTTTCATCCAATCATTTATATCATTTTTCCGGAAATCCGGTATGTAATTCTTTAGAGATGTAATTCAGATCAATCCCTAAGCTTCGTTTTTAAACCTCCGACAAAAGTATTTAATTAATCGTAAATACGGGAATTTAATGGAGGATTCAATATTGCTGGCGTATGGGCAATGTCATTATTTAAGGATTGGGAGGTTCCCACTTACGTGGGAATGACAAATGGTGAGGGAGGTATAGGGAGATTCCAGCTTTCGCTGGAATCGAAATGCGAACCGTATAATAAAATATTTTACCTCTTACTCATTTTTTGTCTTTATGTATTTCGAGGATTGCAATTTTGAGGAATGCGGGAATATTTTGTTTATATGCTTACAAATACATATCATAACGTTTTGTACATCGGTTTTACTAACAATATCCGCAGAAGAGTATATGAACATAAACGAAAGCTCGTTTATGGATTCACAAGCAAGTACAATTGTACTAAACTGGTGTGGTATGAACAATTTACTGGTGTGAACTTAGCCATCGCAAGGGAAAAGCAATTAAAGACCTGGCAACGATTCTGGAAAAATATTTTAATTGAAAAAAAATAACCCTGACTGGAATGATCTTGCAGCAAATTGGTTCACTAAAAGTGATAAGTAAGCTAAACCGATTCCAGTGGAGGCTGGAATCTCCTCATCCCCAACAACGCTTGTCATCCGATAATTATCGGATCCCGCGAAAGCGCAATGTCATTAAGTTAAGGATTACGATCCTGACGAAAGTCAGGATCTCCTCCATTTTTTAAATAAGACATTGTCATTCTGGCGAAGGCCAGAACCTCCTGCCCCTTAACTTAATGACATTCCGGGAAAGCGGGAACCTCCCGATGCTACAATAATTATATTACGCGTTTGCTAGCCTAAGTTGCTACTTTTCATTCAGGATATTCTTATAGAGTCTCAGGATATTTTCTTTATGCAGTTCCAGACTGAAGTATTTTTCTACTCTCTCTTTTGAACATTTCCCAAATAATTCTAAACTTGATGGATCATTCAGAAAATAGCTGATTTTTTCGGCAAGGTCTTCTGCATTTTTATTTTCAAACAAATAACCATTCTGTGCATTCGCAATTTGTTCTGTAGTCCCTCCTGCATTTGATCCAATTACAGGCAAAGCCAAACTCATAGCTTCCATGATAACACCTCCAAAAGGTTCCGGCTCGCCCGAAGGCAAGACAAAAACATCAAATAATCTGTAATATGGAAGAGGATTAGCTAAATGTCCGAGAAAATGTATCCTGTCTTCGAGGTGATATTTTTTGATTAACACTGCAATAGTTTCTTTTTGCCATTCATAGCCCGGAACATAATCTCCAATCAATATTGCCTGAATATTTTTCCCGGTTTTTTGAGTGATAATTCCAATTGCTTCAATCAGGTATTCCTGACCTTTTCTGATCAATCTGATTCTCGAAGTACAACCCAGAATCAGGTCTGCCTGATTCAGGTGTTGCTGCAGTGCTTCCGGGATTGAAATTTCTGTTTTGATCTGAGGAATTTCAAAACCATTATAAATGGTTATTACCTTTTTATGACCATTAAATTGATCAGCCATGGTTTTTGATACACAGACTACCCTGTCCGAAAATCTGGTCATATAAGCCGAGTAGATTGGCCAGAATTTTTTAAAATCACCAAACCATTCCCGGATATGCCAGATGTGCTTTCGCCCTGATATTTTTGCAGCAAGTGCAGGAGCCGGAACTACGCCCGAATTGGTATGGATGATCCTGATGTTATATCTGCTAATAATCCTTCTTATCTTAAAAAGATTGTTGATAAACCGGGCCATCGTTGATCCGATGTATTTTAGTTTAAAGGATTTTCGTGTAAAGATATAGAGGTTTTCGAGTATCAGAATTCTGTCGTCGGGCAGTATATTACTTAATTCTTTATGAAGGATTCCGGCTTCAGGTAATAATACAAACACTTTATAGTTCTTATCCAGGATCCGAACCAGCTTAATTAATGAGCGGCTTGCACCATACATATCGCCACTGTGCCCTACTAACAGGATATTTTCCTTCATTTCGTAAATCCGAATTTAGATTCATGTTGTCTGTGCCACTCCAAAAAACAAAAAATATTCCAGACTAAGCGGTTATTTGTTCCGGGTTTTTGCTTTTTAGCATCCTGCCACAATGTGCTGACCATCCCGGCATTCACGTATGGATTATTTTTCAGGTTTTCTTCCGAAAATAAATAGGAAGAAAGTTCAGACAGGCTGGAATTGAGCCATTGTAATTTCGGAGTCTCAAAACCTTGTTTTGGCCGGTTTGATATCAGCTCAGATACTGAGGAAGGCAGTTTCTTTTTTAATAATTGCCTCAGATAATTTTTTGATTGAAATAAAGGTTGATTGAAATGAGAAGATGATCTTAGCACCTCTTCAACCAGGTGATGATCCAAAAATGGTGTACGTGCCTCCACACTACAGGCCATCATCATGCGGTCTGTTTTTACCAGCAGGTCATCGGGTAGCCAGGTTAGCAGATCCAGCATGAGACTTGACTCCAGTTTTCCTGATTTTTTTCCAAAGTCCTGAAGAAAACAGTTAAATTGAATTTCGTAGTTTCCGGTATTCTGTTTCGCATTCTTCAGATAGCTTTGGCTTAATTCCGGACTAAGAATAGAAGTCCATCTGGAAACACCGGTATCTTTTCTGAATGATCCAATACTCCGGAGTTTATTCCTGACCTTGTCAAATTTATGAATTCCAAGACCTGAGATAATTTCCATCAAAGCACTGGCTCCATTAAAAGGGAATTTTCCTAATTGGTAAAAATATTTCTCGTAGCGATAATGGTCGTAGCCGTGAAAGAGTTCGTCGGCACCTTCTCCCGATAAGACTACTTTAACATGCTGTGCAATCGATTTAGAAATCAGGTAGGTAGGAATTATGGCAGAATCGCCAAGTGGCTGATCGGCATGATAGATAGAATTAGAGAAATTTTCAACTGTAATATCTTCGAGCCTGAGGGTTATGAGATCGAGATCAAGTGAAGCTGCAACTTTTTGAGCATATACAGATTCATCAATAGTCTTGTCTGCGAAACTAACATTAAAGGCTTTTACTTTTTTCCCGGCCAGTTTATGCATATAGCAGGCAAGCAGGGAAGAGTCGATACCGCCACTAAGGAGTAGTCCGATATCAACATTGGCAACTAGCCGGTACTTTATACTTTTTTCGATGAGGCTATCGATTTCTTCGATCTCAGGTATATCTTTCCGTTCACCAACATAATCAAACATGCTCCAGTAGCTTGATGTTTCTCCCCGGGATTTGTTCAGATTATAGCTGTAGACATTCGCCGGACTGATTTGTCTTATGTTTTGATAAATTGTAGCAGGACCAGGAATGTATTGCAAAGAGAGAAAATTCAACAGGCTTTCCTCGTTTATATCAAGTGCTATATTTTTGAAGGCATGAAAGAATTTTATTTCCGAAGAAAATATTATAAGTTCCTCATTTTCATATAAAAACAGAGGTTTTTTACCTAGTCTGTCACGAGCGAAAACTACCTGCTTCGCTTCCCGGTCATAAATAACAAGGGCGAACATTCCCCTCAGAACTTTACAGAAGTCTTTTCCGTATTGAATATATGCAGCTATTATAACCTCTGTATCGCTTTCAGTTCTGAAGGTATGACCGAGTTTTTTCAGATCGGATCTTAATTCCTGATAATTGTATATCTCACCATTGAAAACAGTCATGTACCGTTTACAGGAAGATTGGAATGGCTGGTTACCATCAGCAGAAAGGTCAATAATGGATAAACGGCGATGGCCAAAACAAATGCCATCTTCCACCCATATTCCCTTATTATCCGGACCACGGTATTCCATTTGGTCAAGGGCATGACTAAGGGGATCAAAATAATCTGTACGAAAGTTTTTTAATTCCTTTTTTGAGATTACACCAATGATACCACACATAATCAGATTATTCTTTTTCGATCAAAATAAACGATCTATTTACGGCTTTTGATGACTTTTGCTGGTACTCCACCAACAATACTATAGGGCGGAACATCTTTGGTAACAACACTTCCTGCTGCAATAACTGACCCGCGCCCAATGGTTACTCCTGCCAGAATTATCGTGTTGGCAGCAATCCAGCAATCATCTTCTATTTTGACAAATTCCCGCTTTACTCCCTGTTCTTTTATACTTAGTTCAGGGTGGTCAAATAAATGGTTCTCGGCATATATGCTTACTCTTGGCGACATCATCACGTTGTCTCCTATTTCAATAAAACCTGAGCATCCTATATATGAATAGGGTCCGATACTGGAGTTATTGCCAATTTTGAGACCTTCGCCAATTGCAGATCCATAAATATTGGTTGGCCTGATGATTGCGTGTTTTCCTATTGTTACCCTATCTCCTGCTACTATCCCGCGATAGGTCATGCAATTAACCTCAGCATAATCCTCAACTATAAAATCTCTTCCAACGCTCAGATGACGGGCATAACGTATTGAGGCTCCTTTACCAACCAATACCCATCCGCTCGAACGTTTAAAAAACAAACGCTGAATCATTCCGCGGAAGTAAAAGAAAGATAAATGGTAAAAGGTAGTCAGAATATCATAGTTCTTCCATTCAGCTGGGAATCGGTCAACAATAAACTTGTATCTGCGGAAGAATCCTGTTTCTGAACTCATAAGGTATAAGCAAAACTATGATTTAATTTTGAATTGTATGAAAGCTGCATCTCAAAAATAGGTGATAATAATTTAAAATGGTGAATACAGGAATTAGTCTAAACACAAAATGCTCGTTCAGGTTTTGGGCCAGTCCGAACGGAGTTCATCCGGGCGGGCTAAAGCCCGGTTTGAAAGCCCGATCCTTACCCCACCGTGTACCCACATCTATTTGCTGGCTCCTGTTTTTAATTGAATTTACCTGACCCGGAAGGGTCAAATGTTTATAGCATATGTTGGCACGGAAATTCCGACCCCGTAGGTGCAATGTCATTAAGTTAAGAAGAAAAGGAGGTCGTGGCCTCCGCCACGATGACAATTCAATATTTAATAGTAGGGGAGATCCTGACTTTCGTCAGGATCGGAGTGAGTACCTAAAAAAGGCCTTTTCAATGTGTAAATTGCAGCTATTGATAAGACTCCAATTCCGGCCTTGAGCC
>NZ_DASWXT010000139.1:0-60364 GCF_036405355.1 Daejeonella sp. | reverse complement strand
ATGCTAAATTCCTGATAGAAATGCTGAATAATCTTGGAGGTGAAGAAGTTCTTCTTGAAATGAGCAGCCCGAATCGTGCCGGATTATTAATGCCACAGACACATGATGAGCAGGAAGAAGTCCTGATGCTGGTTATGCCTGTGATGCTGAACAATTATGCATAGATTTCTGAACAGTTTTAAGTAAACACAAGCAGTTGTTTATTGTTTTAGCTAAATGGCCTGGTTCTTGAACCGGGCTATTTTGTTATAAAGCCTATTAGGCTTGATTGAAAACTAAAACATTGAATTATGAAAACATTAAATCAACTAAGTAAGTATCAATTTTCTGGTCTCTTAACCGGGCTTGTTATAGCCACAATGGTGCTAGGTTCCTGCAGTAAAGATGATAATGAGGTTATTATTGAGGGGCGGGCAAAGGTTATGATTGTAAATGCAGCCTCGGGTTCACCGGCTCAGGACTTTTACCTCGATAATTCGAAGGTAAATGCTGAAGCTGTTGCATATTCTCAAAGTACATCTTACATTTCAACCGATGCAGGTAATGGTAGAAAGGCTGAATTTAAGAACAACAGCAATGCAAGTGTAAACTTTACGGGGTATGTAGATTTGAATGCAAATGAAAATTACACCTTCTTTTATACTGGAAAAGCAGATGGATCAGGAAACAGCAGTGCGGTATTTAAGGATGAGCAGGCTAGTCCTTCTCCTAATAAGGCAAAGCTAAGATTTGTAAATCTGGCAGAGGGTTTGGCGAGTGCCAATTTAATGATTACAGGAGGATTGGTGTTCGCATCGAATGTGGCTTTTGGGACTGCCTCAAGTTTCTCTGAAGTTGATCCGGGTACATTTGCCTTGCAAACCGTTCTGGCAACCAGTACTTCAACTTCTGCCAATCTGGGCAGTTTTACCCTGCAGGCCGGGAAAATTTATACAATTTATACAAGCGGATCTTTAACCGGAAGTGCTCAAACAGCCATATCAGCAAAAATGTTGACGCATAATTAATCATACTTATGCAATTAAAATAGAAAACTCAGAGCCTTTGGCCTGAGTTTTCTATTTTTGTAAAAAACACAGATATACATTGGAAATTATTCAACAGCTTATTGACTTCATACTTCACATCGATAAGCATTTAATAGAAATCGTCCAGGATTATCAAACCTGGACATACCTGATACTTTTTCTCATCATTTTTGCCGAAACCGGTTTTGTTGTCACTCCATTTTTGCCGGGTGATTCTTTATTATTTGCCGCCGGAGCAATCATTGCAAAGCCTGAGAGCGGATTGAATATATTCCTGATGTGTTTCCTGCTGATTATTAGTGCAATTCTTGGAGATCTTGTAAACTATCATGTTGGAAATTATATTGGTCCGAAAGCTTTTAGCGGAAAAATCAAATTTCTTAAAAAGGAATATCTGGAGAAGACTCAGGCATTCTATGAAAAGCATGGTGGGAAGACCATTATTTATGCCCGATTTATACCAATTATAAGGACTTTTGCTCCTTTTGTGGCAGGAATCGGTACTATGAGTTATCTCAAATTTGCAACCTACAATATTACAGGTGGAGTGTTGTGGGTCACATCTTTTCTTTTTATCGGTTATTTCTTTGGCGGATTACCGGTCATAAAAGACAATTTCACCTATGTCATATTCGGAATTATCATTCTGTCCGTTTTGCCTCCTGTGATCGAATTGATCAGGGAAAAGCGAAAAAATAAAGTCTGAATTATTGATTAGTCTTTCTTCTGATACAGAAATGCCTGATTATGGTAAATTCTTTTATTATTCAATTTACATCATATTAAAACTTAAACACCTTGGAAATCATCAGCACCATTCTTGATTATATATTACATATTGATAAGCACCTGGTAAAGATTGTAAGTGATTACCGTACCTGGACCTACCTCATTATCTTCATGATCATTTTTGCTGAAACAGGTTTTGTTGTTACACCCTTTCTGCCAGGAGATTCACTTCTTTTCGCAGTAGGAGCACTTATTGCAAAAGGAGATACAGGCCTGAATATTTACACTATGGGTATGCTCTTAATTGTAGCAGCTATTACAGGAAATACTGTTAATTATACCTTAGGCAATTTTCTTGGGCCTAAAGTCTTTAAGCCCGGCAACAGGATACTTAAGCTGGAGTACTATGAAAAGACAAAGGATTATTTTAACAAAAAAGGCGGCAATATGTTGATATTCAGTAGGTTTATGCCTATTTTCAGAACTCTTGCCCCTTTTGTTGCCGGAGTAGGGAAAATGAAATTTGGCCCCTTTACGTATTATAATGTTGTAGGCGGGGTTCTATGGATCGTCAGTTTCCTAGGAATAGGATTTATCTTTGGGAATATCCCCCTTATCAAAGATAACTTTACCTATGTAATGCTGGTTATCATTGTTCTGACTATTATGCCTGCAGTAATTGCAGCCTTTAAGGCTAAGAACAGCATTGAAGGTGGTGGACTTTAGTTTTCGGATCGTCCAATAATACGGCCCTGACCGAATAGTTTTTCTGCCCGTTCTGCTGTCAGCTTTTCTTCTTCGCTGATTATCTTCTCCTGGAAGTTTTTGAGTTGAGGTTGTCCGGCATCTACCCAGGCAGAGAACCAGAAGCTTCCGGTCATTAGTACAGATGCACGCATCTGATCTTCTACCATCCCCTTTAAAGCTGTATGATAGGCTCTGGCATATTCCTTTGAATATTGTCTTTCGACTTTATCCTTTCGCTCACTGAATGAAAACTTCAGATCAGAAGCCATACTTTTATTGAGTCTGGCCTCGATCAAAAGGGTCGAATCCAGAAAGCTGTGACTGTTTCTTATAATTTTCCAGGCTTCTTTTAAGGGATTTTCCAGGTATTTTGCCGGACCAGTAATAAAATCGTATTCTGTTGAGAATAACTCAGGAAGCCGGCTTTCCCAGAATCCGTGAATCCCTGTCTGACCACTTAATTGCCCGTTATAATTTTCTGTGGTATGGAGGGGAACATGAGCATCCGAAACATAATGCCCCAAATCTGCCGAGAGTCGCAAGATCCTGATGGAATCACGTTCCCTGAAAGCTTTTACCAGTGAGTAATAGGTCCTTTCAATTTGCCAGGGGACGATGCCGTTTTCAATGAGCCGTTCAGCCGTAAATTTTGATTCTGCATCCGCCCATTTTTCAGGAATACTGTCGAATGGATCTTTGCCATAGCGGTCAGCATCAATAAAATGCCTGGGAGCCTCTGCGGTGTCTGAATAGCGGCGTTTGTCAGCATCAACTGCATGCTCTTTGATATACATGATGTTGTTTTTGTAAAAGCGGATCATATCACCCGGTAATATAAAAACCGCCATTCGATTGATGTTCTGGTGTGCAAAAAATCCCCAGGAGATACAGGATATCCAAACCACGAGGCACAAAAGTATAAGAATAGGTTTCTTCATCTCTAAGGGATGATGTGTTCGCAGCCTAATTTGAATTTTTTATTTTCTCAGGTTCTGATCAATTTATTAAACGGTCAGAATGTTTATTGAACGGTTTTTCAATAATTAAAATGAGCTTAATAAAGCTAATTTTTACGTTTTTTAATTCACTGAATCAGAAATCCTTCTTTTTTTAATTTATACTTTGTATTTTGAAATAATCGGCATATATTTGCAGTCCTTAAAAGAAGGACGGAATATTAAGCTTAAGAAATGGCAAATCATAAATCATCGATAAAAAGAATTAGATCAAACGCAGCTAAGCGTTTACGTAATCGCTATCAGGCGAAAACCACCAGATCCGCAATCAAAAGATTACGTATTACTACTGACAAGTCTGAAGCGACTCCGCTTCTGAGTAAAGTGATCTCAATGCTTGATCGTTTGGCTAAAAAGAACATCATCCACAAAAACAAAGCTTCTAATAATAAATCTAAACTGACAAAATTTGTTAACGGATTAAAATAGTCTTTGAAGATATTTGAAAAAGGGGTACCGTTTAATCAGTACCCCTTTTTTGTTTTATAGTGTTTCCATAAATTTAATTATGGAACCATATGACCATAAGATAAGCATCAAGGCCTGGGCAGAGGAAGACCGTCCGAGGGAGAAACTTTCAAATCAGGGCAGACGGAGTCTGAGTGATGCAGAGCTTATTGCTATTCTGATCGGATCTGGTAACGTGAATGAGAGTGCAGTAGAGCTTAGTAAACGTATTCTTTACTCCTGTGACTACGATCTGAACCAACTCGCCCGGCTTGGAATTGCCGACCTTTCGAGATTCAAAGGGATTGGAGAAGCTAAAGCCATTACCATTATTGCCGCCCTTGAGCTGGGTCGCCGCAGAAAGGATACAGTAAGTGCACAATTGGTTCAGGTTAGTACAAGCATAGATGTTTATCAATCCATAGCATCTCAATATAAAGATCTGAATCATGAAGAGTTCTGGATTCTGCTGCTGAACCGGGCCAACAGGATCATATCCAGGCATTTGGTTAGTAAGGGCGGTCAGGCCGGAACTATCGCTGATCCCAAAATAATTTTTAATATTGCGTTGGAGAATCATGCAGCTTCAGTTATTCTGACGCATAATCACCCCTCAGGGAATCTGAAACCCAGTCAGGCAGATCTCGAGCTTACGCGTAAATTAAAGTCGGCGGGGCAGTTTTTGGATATCCCTGTCCTCGATCATCTGATCATTACCGATCATGGTTTTCTTAGTTTTGCTGATGAGGGTCTGCTGGATTAATTCTTCTCATTCCCCATTTCCTATTCCCATATCTCAAATCTCCTATCTCATTTCTCATATCTCTTACTATCTTTGACCTTTATTTTTTTGAACATGAAGATTTCTTATAAGTGGCTGCAGCAATTCATTCAAACAAGCAAAACCCCGGAAGAATTATCCCTTATTCTGACCAATATCGGGTTAGAGGTGGAGAGTCTGGAGAAGGTTCAGACTGTTCCCGGCGGACTGGAAGGTTTGGTGATTGGTTATGTTAAAGAATGCACACAGCATCCTAATGCAGATCGGCTTAAAGTAACCAGGGTAGATGTTGGCCTTGGAGAGGATCTTCAGATCGTTTGCGGGGCAAATAATGTTGCTGCGGGACAAAAGGTGGTTGTCGCAACAGTAAATACAACAGTTCATCCGATTAGTGGTGAGCCTTTTAAAATTAATAAATCAAAAATCCGGGGAGAGGTTTCAGAAGGTATGATCTGTGCTGAGGATGAGATTGGTTTAGGTCATGATCATGACGGAATTATGGAACTGAATACCGATGCGATTATTGGGTCGGCAGCAAAAGATTACTTCAATCTTCAGGATGATTTTGTTTTCGAGATTGGATTAACGCCTAACAGAGCTGATGCAGCTTCCCATTTGGGCGTTGCACGTGATCTTGCAGCCTATCTTAAAATTCCGGTCATCATGCCTGATTTATCCGGATTTAAAGTGCAGAATCAGGATTTGAATATTGCAGTTATTGTTGAAGATCAGGATGCCAGTCCGCGTTACTCATCATTAAGCATCAGTGGAATAAGTGTCAAAGAATCGCCCGAATGGCTGAAAGATAAACTGAATGCCATTGGTGTTCGCCCTATAAATAATGTGGTTGACGTGACCAATTTTGTACTTCATGAACTCGGACAACCTTTGCATGCTTTTGATGCAGATGCAATTAGTGGAAACAAAGTTCTGGTTAAGAAATTAGCAGAAGGTACTGTATTCCGGACACTGGATGATGTTGATCGGAAATTATCTGCAGATGATCTGATGATTTGTAATGCTGAAGAGCCAATGTGTATTGCCGGAGTTTTTGGTGGAATATCCTCAGGGGTAAAACAATCTACAACAAAAATATTCCTGGAAAGTGCCTGGTTCAATCCGGTTTCGGTAAGAAAAACATCCAAACGACACGGATTAAAAACCGATGCATCTTTCAGATTTGAGCGGGGGACGGATCCGGATATGACAGTCACAGCCCTTAAACGTGCTGCTATTCTGATTCAGGAACTGGCCGGCGGACAAATATCTTCAGAAATATCAGATATTTATCCATCCCCGGCAAAACCATTCTCTTTGGAGATATCATTTAACAATGTGAGCCGTTTGATAGGAAAGACAATCCCAACCGATGAGATACGTGCTACTTTGTTGGGCTTAGGGATTAAAATCAGTTCAGAAGATTCTGAAGGATTGAAGCTGGAAGTTCCTGCTTATAAAGTTGATGTGACACGTGAGGTTGACATCATCGAGGAGATTCTGAGGATTCATGGATACGATAATGTAGAGATACCATCTCAGATCCGGGCATCGCTGAACACTACAATAAAGCCTGATAAGGAAGTTTTACAGAATCAGATTGCTGACCTATTGTCTGCAAATGGATTTTTTGAGATACTCAGTAATTCCCTGACTAAATTGAGCTATTCTGCCGAGCCTGAAAGGGCAGTCAGAATCTTGAATCCTCTGAGCAGTGATTTGGATGTTATGCGTCAGAATCTCCTGTTTTCCGGACTCGAAGCGATAGCCTATAACCAGAACCGAAGAAATTCTGATCTCAAATTTTATGAATTTGGTAAGGTATATAATCTTGATCAGGATGCTTACAAAGAGAACCAGCGACTTTCTGTTTTTCTAAGCGGTTCAAAAAATGCTGAAAGCTGGAATTCAAAATCCATTAATTCAGATTTTTATAATTTGAAGTCGGCGGTTGATCTGATTATTGGCAGATTAAATATTAAAGGATTAGCCAGCTCAGAAACAACAAATCCTGAACTTTCATCGGGAATCTCTTACCGTAAAGGGGAAAAGGTACTTGTTGAATTTGGTGCAGTTTCTAAAAAATCATTAAAAAAACTGGATGTAAGTTCAGAGGTATTTTATGCCGATTTTGATTGGGATTTAATTGTACGTTCAGTCAGAAACAATAAAATAAGCTATGCCGAGGTTTCGAAATTTCCTTCAGTCAGGAGGGATTTGTCTATGTTACTGAATAAGGACATTAGCTTCGAGCAACTAAAGCAGATTGCTCAGAAGACTGAAAGGGGCCTTTTGAAGGAAATTAATGTATTTGATGTGTATGTGGGGGATAAGCTTCCGGAAGGTAAAAAGTCGTATGCCCTTAGCTTCCTGCTACAGGATGAGGAAAAAACTTTAACAGACAAGCAAATTGACGCAATCATGCAGAAATTAATTCTTAATTTCGAGAAGCAGGCGGGAGCGGAGATAAGAAAGTAGGGATTGAGTTTAAAGCTAAAAGACTAAAGCTAAAAGGATTTAGTTATGATTGTGAGTCAGCTTTATTTAGATTGATTTTTCAGCCTGGCTGTGTAGTTTTATACTTGTAGAACTATCGTAGAAACTTATAAATAATACTTACAATTCAAATGACAGTTACAGATCAGCTTAGTAAGGTAATTGATAAAACCAGCAGGTTAATTGACCTTTGTGCTGCTTTGCAGGAGGAGAATGATTTATTGAAACTTGAGAATGATTCTTTAAAACTATCGCTCGAAAGCCGTGAAATAAAAAAAACTGAACTGGAGGAAAAGCTTCGTGTAATGACCCTGGCACGTTCTTTAGAGGGTATTCAGCCAACTGAATTGGGCTTGAGTGAAAAAACTCTTGACATAAAGCAAAAAATTACCGAATTTGTACGCGAAATAGATAAGTGTATTGTATTGCTAAAAAGGTAATACTTAGTGAACTAAGCTCAAATGGGAGAAATCTCCATAAAAATAAATATTGCTGACAGAGTTTACCCCTTAAAGGTAAATATTGAAGAAGAGGAAATAATTAGAAGGGCAGCCAAAGTAATAAATGACCGCATAAAAGAATATCAGGACAATTATGCGGTTCGGGATAAACAGGATTTGTTATCAATGTGCGTATTGCATTACGCTACAACTACGCTGAAAGCGGAACGGAAAGTAATGCATGAAGATACGGATGTAACAGAAAAAGTTCATCAACTGGATCAGCTGCTGACAGATTTTTTTTCTAAGTAATATCGTTCTTTTTAACATAGGGCAATAAAGATTTAACCGCAGTTAAATTTTTGAGTTTCACTATTTTAAGCTTAACAATTCAGTATTAGAAGAGTTAAAAGGTAGATCATTTGCTTGCACCTGATCATGACCAATACTCTAAACCTAATGAATGAAGCTTATACAGTACATGAGGCTTAAGATTTAGTTGCGGTTTTTTATTTAAACAGAAATTATGGACATAATACAAATAGTGCTCTACGTTTTACTTGGTCTGGGTGCGGGAATAGTAATCGGGCGCTTTCTTTTAAGGAAGTTATTCAGGAACCAGGAAATGGGTGCCCAGAATAAGGCAAAAAAGATTTTAAAGGATGCTGAAACCAATGCTGAAATCCTGAAAAAGGATAGACTCCTTGAAGCAAGGGAAAAATTTCTGCAAATGAAGGCAGAGCATGAGCAGGAGATCAACAGCAAGAACAATGCGATCAATCAGAGGGAGAATTCAATCAAGCAGAAAGAACAGTCCATTAATCAAAAACTGGATAATCTGACTAAGAAGGAGGAGGAATTAGCAGCAGTTAAAGGGAATCTGGAAAAGCAGATTGAACTGGCTAAAAAGAAGCAGGAGGATGTTGATGCTTTGAAAAATCAACACATTCAGCAAATGGAAGCTATTGCAGGCTTATCTGCAGAAGATGCTAAAAACCAACTGATTGATTCCCTGCGTGAAGAAGCCCGTACCCAGGCAATGATCCAGATCAAGGATATTGTAGATGAGGCCAAACTTACTGCGAACAAAGAAGCAAAAAAGGTAGTTATTCAGACCATTCAGCGTACAGCCACAGAAAGTGCAATTGAGAATACGGTTTCAATCTTTAATATCGAGAATGATGAGATAAAAGGTCGGGTTATCGGACGTGAAGGCCGTAACATTCGTGCGCTTGAAGCTGCTACTGGAATCGAAATTATCGTTGACGATACTCCAGAGGCAATTATCCTTTCCGGATTTGATCCTGTAAGACGTGAAATAGCCCGGCTTGCCCTGCATCGTCTGGTTACTGATGGTCGTATCCATCCTGCCCGGATCGAAGAAGTAGTTGCCAAAACGAAAAAACAGATCGAAGATGAGATTGTTGAAATAGGTGAGCGTACAGTGATTGACCTTGGTATCCATGGATTGCATCCCGAACTGATCAGAATGGTAGGCAGAATGCGCTATCGTTCATCTTACGGACAGAACCTTTTGCAGCACTCACGTGAGGTTGCTAATTTCTGTGCAACAATGGCAGCAGAACTTGGTCTGAATGTGAAAATGGCTAAGCGGGCCGGATTGCTGCATGATATAGGTAAGGTTCCTGATGATAACCCTGAATTGCCGCACGCGATTTTAGGAATGCAGCTGGCCGAGAAATATAAGGAACATCCTGAAGTTTGTAATGCGATAGGTGCTCACCACGATGAAGTTGAAATGACCTCGATGATCTCTCCGATTATTCAGGCTTGTGATGCGATTTCAGGTGCAAGGCCGGGAGCGAGAAGGGAAGTGGTAGAAAGTTATATCAGACGTCTGAAAGAACTTGAGTCGCTTGCATTATCTTATCCTGGTGTTGAAAAAACTTTTGCAATCCAGGCGGGAAGAGAACTGCGGGTAGTGGTTGAAAGTGAACGAATCAGTGATGCGGCGGCAGAGATTTTAGCTGCTGATATTTCAAACCGAATCCAAACAGAAATGACTTATCCGGGACAGATCAAAGTGACTGTTATTCGTGAAACACGTTCTGTTGCTTACGCAAAGTAGTTGTAATTAATAAAAAGTAGTTGTAAGTAATAAGTTGTAAGTTGTTCGTAAAACTTATAACTTACTACTTATAACTCCAATGGATATGCAAAAACAAACTCAGCCCCGGAAGGTGGATATCTACTTTGATAAGTATTCGGAGAGTCATCAGAATCATACCAATGAAATTATTCACTGGATCTGTGTTCCTCTGATTGTATTCAGCCTCTTTGGTTTAATATGGGCAATTCCATTTCCACACCTCGAATTTCTTGGCAGATACAACGGCTATGTGAACTTTGCGTCTTTTTTAATTGCCTTTTCGATCTATTTTTATTACAAGCTTTCTCCTGTACTATCTTATGCGATGCTGCTCATCATCATGATCTTCTCTGCCGGCATTGTGAGCCTCGAGAAACTGGAAAAGAATTCAGGCTGGCCTGAAATGTGGCAGGTATGTCTGGCAATATTTGTGCTCGCCTGGATCGGACAATTCATCGGCCATAAAATTGAAGGTAAAAAGCCCTCTTTTTTTGATGATCTGAAATTCCTACTCATCGGACCAATATGGCTGCTTCATTTCATTTTTAAGAAAGCAGGCATTCCCTATTAACCATTTTCTATTCCCAATTTCCCACCCGATAGCTATCGGATCCCCATTCCCCAAAATCAACAACATCCACCTCCAGGTGTGCAACATGCAGTTTTCGTATTTTCTTTCAACTGTTCAGCCGGTATGCCACATTTATCCTGTGCAAGACAGTTTGTTTGCTTCGACAAAAGCACAAAATTGCTGCCTTTAAATCCAAGTTCATATTTTCCGATGGTTTCACTCTGATATTCAACCTCGATCTCGAGATCCTCCATTCCCAATACTTTTTCGGAAAGTGCAATGATATTTAATAACTTTTGCGGCTTTAACCGGTGGTCAAAATCGTTGGCATCCCATAATTGAAAATTAGCCACCTTTTCATTCCTGACCGTACCTCCGCAGTCAATAAAATTTTTGCTAATAATTCCAACTTCGGTAACATGGAAGTGTTCTGGTACAAAGTCCCCGTTTTCAAGTTCAAATGTGACAGTTTCAACTTTGCTTAAATGCTCTTTAATTTCTGATAGTTTCATCGCTCTTGTGTTAAATGTTCAGTAAATTATTATATCGCAATATTACGATTAATATTTGACATTTTAAAATTTATTCTGAAAAATCGACTCGATGAGAGGATTAACAGGGTTTGGGCTTTTGTACTTAACATTCAATTAACATACTTAACACAAAATTGATCTATTGGTTAATCAGGGTTAATGTAAAAGCAATCATGAGTTAACACTGCGGTAATACTTTTGTAGAAATTAAAACGCAACAAAGTGAAACACAACGTTATTGTTAGAATCTTAAGCATCAGTCTACTATTAATTTTAGGTACGCTAACTACTTTTAGTCAGCAGGCAGGAAAAATTTCAGGTAGAGTAACTGATTCGAAATCCGGTGAAACATTAATTGGTCTGACAGTTAAAATTACCGGAGCCACATTAGGGGCATCTACAGATATTGAAGGCAGATATACTCTGGGGAATCTTAACCCTGGTAAATATAGTCTGAGCTTCTCTTATATAGGATATCAGGCAAAGAATATTACTGATATTGAAGTACTGGCAGGTAAAACTACAACTCTTGATGTGATTATGGAAGAGGCTAGTTCTCTTGCACTTGAAGAAGTGGTTATTACTGCAACAGTAAGGCAGGAAAGCATTAGTGCATTATATGCGCAGCAAAAGAATAGTATTAGTATTTCCAGTGGTATTACCTCTGAACTGATCAGAAGAACTCCCGATCGTAATACTTCAGAGGTATTGAAGCGTGTGAGTGGTGCAAGTATTCAGGATAATAAATTTGTGATTATCAGGGGGCTTGCCGACAGGTATAATTCATCTATTTTAAATAATGCTGTATTACCTTCATCAGAGCCCGACAGAAAGGCTTTTTCATTTGATATCATTCCTGCAAATTTAATTGACAGGATTGTGGTAAATAAAACAGCTTCTGCTGATCTTCCCGGAGATTTTGCTGGAGGAGTGATTCAGGTAATCACCCGTGATGTTCCTGAGGAGAACTTCCTGAATGCATCGGTTAGTTTTGGGTACAATAATCAGTCAACTTTTAAAGACTTTACGTCAAATGCCAGAAATAAATATGATTTTCTTGGCTTTGATGATGGCAGTCGTAAGCTTCCGGCAGGTTTTCCGGGTTCATTCCAGGCTTATAACCCTTTGTCAAATGCAGATAAGGCAAAATATTCAGCGCAGGTAAAGAATTCTTATGCTGAGGTTAGTCCAATGGCTATTCCTTCTCAAAACCACCAGCTAACCTGGGGTAAGAGAAAGGAACTTAAAAATGGTGGATCTTTTGGTAATGTAGTTTCCCTGAGTTATCGGAATTCTCAAAACAGGGCTTTCGCAGAAAGAAAGGATTACGAATTTTCAGGCACGCCTTTTTATGAGTACTCCGAAAATATTTCAAAGTTTAGCAGCAATCTTGGCGTACTTGCGAACCTTGCCTACATCAAAGGCGGAAATAAGATTGCCTTTAAGAATATGTACAATCGCTCTTTCGAAGATAATTATACTTCAAGAACCGGTTTTACAACTGATAATATTCAGGATGTTCGTCTTAATGTTTCAGATCTGACAACTAAAAGCCTTTTGAATTCTCAATTGGAAGGAGAGCATCAATTAGGTAAGAAGCAATTCAAATTAACCTGGAATTTAAATTATGCACGGGTTGAGCGGGATCAGCCTGATCAACGTTCTATGGATTACCGCCGTTCACTGGGAACGCAGGAGCCATTCCGTTTGATCGATAGAAATACCAGAAGGTTATTTTCTAATCTTGAGGAGGATACCTATGGTGCTCAGGCTGCTATTTCGATCCCTGTAAAGTTATTCGAACAGCAATCAACTGTTAAAGTTGGTGTGTTAAAGCAATACAAGCAACGTGATTTTGGTGCGCGTATCTTCAATTATCAATTCGTAGGACCTTCAGTTTTCGAAAAATCGTACACCAGTTTGCCAAAAGAAGAGATTTTTGCACCGGCAAATATTAGTGAAAACGGATTCGTTTTAAGTGAATTTTCGAACAATACAGATAGTTACGATGCCAATTCAGACCTTAATGCAGGTTTTCTGATGATGGATAATAAGTTTGGAGAAAAATTCAGAATATCTTATGGCGCCCGTTTCGAACAGTTTGCCCAAACTTTAAATGCCATTGATTTTTCAGGGCAGGCAATTGCGGCGAAGCAGGATAATTTCGATGTACTTCCTTCTGCAAATTTAACTTACAGCCTAAATGCAAAATCAAATATCCGCTTATCAGGATCTCAGACTGTTTCAAGGCCTGAATTCAGAGAGTTAGCCTTATTTAACTATTATGACTTTATCAGTCAGACTTCAGTGACCGGAAATCCTAATCTGAAACGTGCGAAGATTTTTAATGGGGATCTGAGATATGAGTTATATCCGTCTGCTGGCGAAACATTTACTGTTTCAGCCTTCTACAAAAATTTCAATGATCCAATTGAGCAGCGGGTAAATTCAAACTCTACACCAGTTGTCAGAGGAATCAATTACCTGAATGCAGATCAGGCAACATCTCTGGGCCTTGAACTGGATGTTCGGAAGAAATTATCATTCCTGGGAGACAAAGCATGGTTAAATAATCTGACAGCGTTTGCAAATGCTTCTTATATCGACTCAAAAGTTAAAGGGGTAGGAATCGATCGTCCACTACAGGGTCAATCTCCTTATCTTGTTAATGCCGGTTTGCAATATTTCTCACCTAAAACAGCGCTTACTTTCACTTCGGTTTATAACCGTATCGGTCAAAGAATTTTCCTTGTAGGTTATCAGGGCTATCCGGATATCTATGAAAATGCGAGAGATGTACTTGATTTCCAGGTTAGTAAAAGAGTCCTCAAATCTCAGGCGGAGATTAAGCTTAACATAGGGGATATTCTGAATCAAAGCACTGTGTTTTACCAGAATAGTACCGGAAATTCTAAAATGGCATATGAAGGAGCGGCAGTCGACAGACTGATCAATTCATCCAGGTTAGGATCTAATGTATCCCTGTCATTTTCATACAACCTCGGACTTGGTAATAACAAGAAGTAAATTTTGTTAGACAAATTAATATAGACTTAAAACTGAGCTAACATTCCGATCCTAATTTTGTAATAAATAAAAAGATAATAATATGAAATCATTGAAATTTAAGACTTTAGTTCTGGCAGTAGCTGTTCTAGCTGCTTCCTGCCAAAAGAGTTCTAATACTGATCCTATTGTAGATCCTAATGCAAAACAAACATTGACCTTGCAAAATGGAGCAGTTATTTCCGGTGTTTACAAGAATACAATTTTAAACGTACCAGAAGGTAATTTTACTTTGAAAGGTTACGTTTATTTTGAAGATGGAAGTGAAATTAACATTGCTGCAGGTGCAACTATAAAAAGTGATGTTTCTGATAAAGGAGCCTTAATTATTGAAAGGGGTGCTAAGATCAATGCAATGGGTACTGCTGCAAAACCAATTGTGTTCACCTCAGGTAAAGCTGTTGGACAACGTAATCCAGGAGATTGGGGCGGTATCATCATCTTAGGAAAAGCAAAGACCAATCGGTCTACTGAACCAACGATAGAAGGTGGTGTTGGTAAGAATTTTGGTGGTACTGTTGATAATGACAATTCCGGAACTTTGAAATATGTGCGTATTGAATTCGCGGGTATTGCTTCACAACCAAACTCTGAGATCAATGGTCTGACTTTGGGTGGTGTAGGTTCTGGTACTACGATCGAGTACGTTCAGGTTGCCTATGGTAATGATGATGCATTCGAGATATTTGGTGGAACTGTAAATGCAAAATATTTAGTAGCATATGCTACTGCTGATGATGATTTTGATTTTGATTTCGGATATTCAGGAAGAATTCAGTTTGGAGTTGCATTGAGAGACCCATCGGTAGTTGATCCGGGAGATGCAGGTAATGGTATCGAGTGTGATAATGACGGAACAGGTACAAATGCAACACCAGCAACCCGTCCGGTACTTTCTAACTTCACTTTTGTTGGGCCTAATGTTGATAATACAGCATCAAAGAACCATAACTATGCAAATCGTTTCAGAAGAGCTACGAATTTTGTGTTGAACAACTCAGTATTAATTGGCTGGATGAAAGGTGGTTTATCTTTAGAGTCTGATGCTACTTATAATAGCCTGGTAGGTACTACCACAACCTCAGAATTCAAAAACAATTTGCTGCATGCAAATGCTTCGACCTACAGAATCGGATCAGTAACTGTTGCCGGTGCAACTGCTGATGCTGTAAAAACTAAAGCTGAAGGAAGTGCGACTGTCACTCTTGCTGCAGCTGCTGATGCTAAACTTACAGATCCTTTTAACTTAACATCACCAAACTTGCTTCCTGCTTCTGGTTCACCAGCATTAACAGGAGCTGCATTTGCCGGTGATCTTACAAATACATTCTTTACCAGTACTACTTATCGCGGTGCATTTAGCACTACTAACTGGATGGCCGGATGGACAAACTTTAACTTTACAAAAGGCGCTAACGGATATTAATATTCCCTGAGCTGAGATAAATAAAAATACCCGCAATTAGCGGGTATTTTTATTTATAGAATTCCTGTTGGATTATTTACCTTCCGAAGGATTATACTGATAGACAACCTCGTAGTTCAGACCTTCCAGATTTGCAGCAATTTGCCCGATCCTTAAGTCCCTGTCCTGGGGAGTAGGTTCGCAAACCGAATATTTCTGGCCTTTATAGATAATTGATTTACCCTGTGCTTTGTCGAACTGTACTGCCATGCTGATATGCGTAGGATACAGTAGTGCAATCATTGGGAGGTTATATATTTCCTTAACAAGGTAGAAGAATAGGGCTGCACGATCATCACAATCGCTATACTTTGAGAATAAGGTTTGTTCAGGTGAAAGACGTTTCTCTTTTCCAAAATTGTTCTCATCTGTCTGATATAAAAAAGCATATCTTGTAAACCGCATCAGATAATCAACCCCTTTTTTCTGATTCATTCCTTCAATATTTTTCTTCAACATCGGGATCAGGGAGTGGTAGGTTTCACGGCTTAATGGGATATTGAAATATGATTCAAAATCAACTCCGGGATAGTTCTTAAAGATGTTTTCAACTTCCGGGTTTAATTTCACCTGGAAGTGATAGGGCCTGGACCGGTAGCTGAATTGAATTTCCTTTTCATTATAAGATTCCGGCTTAAAATCGGGCATTCGGGTTACCTTATACGAAAATGCATTTTTAGCTTCAGGAATATCCACATTTACAGGGTAAACCTTGTCTTTTTCGAAATCAATTTTACCATAATCATGGTAATTGAGGCACATATATTTGTTACCCTCTATGCTGAAAAAGGGAATATCATTAATGTTTTCATCGTTTCTGACATAGAATATAATACGATTATTTCCAATGGACAACCTGGCATCATAGCCTGATTTGCTTAATAAAAACCATTTATACAGCGTATATCGATGATAATTTTCAGCCTTAGGACTTATTAATTGAGCAGTTTTACGGATGAGCTGATAATAGATCCAGTCGTTTAACTGATGCTTTTCCTTATAAGCAAGCAAAGAATTCAGTAAGGGTTGATATTTGCTCTGGTCCAATTTATGGTAAAAACTCTGAACTGCAGTTGAAGAAAGGGGGCCTGAAAAATCAATTTCTGATCCTGGATCTAATTCGAAATTGAAAGTTCCGCTGTAGAATTCAAAGCTGAAATTATTGGCCAGAGCCCTGCCAGACGATACAATCAGGAAGAGTATCAGGAGCAGTTTAAAGCTTAATTTAACAGCAGAGGAATTCATTTAGTAATTACTTAACATTAAATTTACATAGAAATAATGTTAAATTAATATACTTATCCTTCTTTTTCGAAATTTTTACTCAGTTTTCCCAGCATTTCTTCCGGAATCTTCCTAAAATCTACTACTAAAAAACCATCGAGGCAGTCAGAAAATTTAGGATCAATATTGAAACTAATGAGCTTCGCATTTAAGGCCAGATATTGCCTTAACAGTACAGGAACCTTTATTTGAGAGCTTTCAATCTCTGAAATCAGGCTGTCCAGATTTTTAAGTGATTCATGTGATTCCAGTAGCAGGTCTTTATCAATTTTTGAAAAATCAAGCTTAAATTTTTTACGGGGTCTGACATATTCTGCCAATTCATGATCAAAATGATTTTTATTAATGAAATCAACAATAAGCGATTTGGATAGTCTGGAAAAGTTATTGCTGATGCTTACCGGACCTATCAGGTATCGATATTGCGGGTTTTCAATCAGGTACTTCAAAATCCCCTTCCAGAGCAGGAACAAGGGGAGTGGTTTTTGCTGGTATTCTTTACGGATCCAGGATCTTCCTAATTCCAGACTTTGTTGTAAAACAGGATAAAATTCCTCCCTGATTTTAAAAAGTTCATTCAGATAAAAGCCTCTTTTCCCGAAACTGTAAAAGATTTCATCTCCCTTTCCAATTCGGTAGGCACCGACGATCATTTTGCTTTCTTTGTCCCAAATAAATAAATGGTTGTAATAAATATCATATTCATCTAAATCTGTCGGCTTATTGGTGCCTTCGCCAACTTCCCTGAAAGTTATTTCCCGGAGTCTGCCTATTTCCTGAATGATATTAGGGAGAGCCGAACAAGGTGAAATATAAATCTCATAATTTTTTTCTGTCCAGATCTTATATTCAGCGAGGCTTTCTACCTCTTTCTCAAGTTTCTGATTTTCAATTGCCGGGACAATGGATTGCGGTGTTTTCTTTACCTTGAATATATTACGCGGATTAAATATATTTCGTTGATTTTCAAGTCTGGCACCCAATGCATAAGTTCTAGCCCGCAGGAGATCGAGTAATTTTGCAGGGTCTTGCTGATAATTCAGATCGGATGGTAAGATTGCTTTCCCAATTCTTAGCCTGATGGTGTGCCCACGTTTATTGAAAAGCTCTGATGGTAATTTTGCAGTTCTTAATGTGGGATGGATAAAACCGAGAAGATTAAAAAGAAGTCCGTTATTGCCATGAAAATAAATTGGAACAACTGGCACATTCGCTTTGGCAATTAATTTTCCAACCACCGGATGCCATTGCCTGTCAGTGATTTGCTGGGTATCAGCCTTAAATGTTGAAACCTCGCCCGCTGGGAATATCCCTATTGGCGTACCTGAACGAAGTAATTCCAGGCTTTGTTTGATACCACTAATGCTGGATGAATGTTCTATTGTTTCGAAAGGATTTACAGCGATGAAGTGCTCACTTAGATTTGGAATTTTTTTCAATAAAAAATTAGCCATGAGTTTGGAATCCGGCCTCATCATGAACATGATCTTCAATAAAATAAGTCCTTCAATTCCACCATATGGGTGATTAGCAATGGCAATAAAAGCGCCATTTGGGGGTATGTTTTTAAGCTCTTTTTCATCAAACTCAACTTTTATCCCAATAACCTGCAGTATTTTGTCTATAAAGCTTATTCCGCTAAGGTGCTCAGCTTTTTGAAAGACCTTATTAACCTCATTGATTTTCATTACTTCCATCAATATGGAAGCCAATCCCGGCATGTATATTTTGTTGAGTTTGGTCGCTCTGGAAAATTCTTCTTTGGTAATAATTTTCATTTGAAAACCGATGGGATTGTTCAGATTTGAATTTTTATTCAACCACAATGTACTGATTTGTTAACAGATTTTTTTTGCAAATATCTGGAATCCGGAATTAGATAATCAAAATATTTGAATTACTTTTATGTTATATCTGTGACTTACTTGATCCCCCAATACCGTTAAATATCTTCACGGTAATCTAAAGCAATGCAGATCTATAATTGCTTTTGTCGATTTAAATCAGGTTATGTATCGTTTCAAAAATCTGCTCAGGTCATACTTTAGTTTTTCTAAAAAAGAATTGAACGGGATTTTTGTGCTATTTAGTCTTATGTTACTTATTTTAATAATTCCTTATTTATATCCTTTGTTTGTTAAAGATGAGAAATATGATTTTGAGAGTTTTAGGATTGAGGCAGAGCGGTTCAGAGCTTTGGCTACCAAAAGAGAACGGGAACAAAAGAAGGGCGGGAGTGATCAGGAGCTGAGTTTAGTAAAGCCAGTGTATTTTGAATTCGATCCTAACGGACTCAGTGATCAGCGTTGGCTACAGCTTGGATTGTCAGTTAAGCAGATCAGGGTAATTCGAAATTACGAGTTGAAGGGTGGCAGGTTTTTCAAAAAGGAGGATTTAAGGCGAATTTATTCGATATCTCCTGAACAATATAAATTGCTCGAACCTTTTGTTCGGATTAGCAATGCCACTTCACTGAAAGATTCAAAGAATTTCAAAGCAAATTACAAGCCGGAGGACATCCCGTTCCGCAATATTGCACCCATTATTGAATTGAATTCAGCGGATTCAATTGAGCTTGAAAGTATTCATGGGATAGGTCCGGCTTTTGCATCCAGGATAATCCGTTTCCGGAAGCGTTTGGGTGGCTTTTACCGTAAAGAACAATTGCTGGAAGTATATGGAATGGATTCTGTCAAATACGATCAGTTAAAAGATTTAATTAAGGTAAATGCCGGATTAATCACTAAGATTAATCTGAATACATTTACTTTTGACGAAATCAGAAGGCATCCTTATTTAACTTATAAACAGATGAATGCTATCATTCAATACCGTTCACAGCATGGATCCTTTAAATCTATTGATGAATTAATGAAAATTGCGATACTGAATGAGGAAATTATCCGTAAAATTGAACCATACATTGTTTTAAGCCCATGATTAGTACTAAACTGGAAAATGCCATAAGAGATATTGCTGATTTTCCGAAGCCCGGTATCGTTTTTAAGGATATAACTCCAATATTGAAAGATGCCAGTCTTTGCAGCGAGGTTATCAATGAATTTGTGAACCGGCTGGATGGTATTAAGATAGATGTGATTGCTGGTATCGAAAGCAGAGGCTTTTTATTCGGGCTGATGCTCGCGAATAAACTTGGTATTCCATTCGTGCCAATCAGAAAGAAGGGAAAACTGCCCTTCAAGACTGTAGAAGAACCGTGTGAGCTGGAATATGGATCGGCGGTACTGGAATTACATGCGGATGCAATTTATCCCGGGCAAAGGGTGCTGATACACGATGATCTGCTTGCAACAGGCGGAACTGTGAGTGCTGCTACACGTCTGGTTCAAAAATTAGATGGGGAGGTTGCCGGCTATGCTTTTGTGATCAGCCTTGATTTTCTCAATGCCAGAGAAAAGCTCCAAGTAGTTTCCGAAAATATTATCACATTGGTTTCCTGTAAATAATTTCTGAGGAAGTACTATTCCTGCTGTATGTCCGAAATATTTGAACCGGAAACCGTTTTGTTCTGTTCTCATTTCAATTTTCCAGGGCTGAAAAGGGTACTATAATTGCTATACTTGTAAACTAACCAAATTATTTTATGCAATCAATTATAGCACCCGAATCAGCCGGGATGAATTTCAGTTTATCTGAAAATCAGCAGATGATTATTACTATGGTACGTGATTTTGCCGAAAAACATATCCGTCCGCATGTCATGGAATGGGATGAAGCCCAAACCTTTCCTATAGAAACGTTCAAAAAACTTGGTGAACTGGGATTGATGGGAGTCCTTGTTCCTGAAGAATATGGCGGGTCAGGATTGAGCTATTTCGAGTATGTCAGTATCATAACTGAAATTTCAAAAGTCTGCGGATCTATCGGACTTTCTGTTGCAGCACATAATTCTTTATGTACCGGACATATACTGGCCTTTGCCAATAATGAGCAAAAGCTTCGCTGGCTACCTAAGCTGGCTACTGCAGAATGGATAGGAGCATGGGGTTTAACCGAAGCAAATACCGGTTCTGATGCAATGGGGATGAATACTACAGCAGTTCTTGATGGCGATTATTATGTAGTCAATGGTTCAAAGAACTGGATAACCCATGGTAAATCTGGTGATGTGGCCGTTGTGATGGTTAGAACCGGAGAAAAGGGTGATTCCAGAGGAATTTCAACACTTGTTATTGAAAAGGGAACTCCCGGTTTTTCCCATGGTAAAAAAGAAAACAAACTTGGGATGCGGGCTTCTGAAACAACCGAACTCATATTTGACAACTGCCGTGTTCCGAAAGAAAATCTGTTGGGTAAGGAAGGTGAAGGTTTTAAACAGGCTATGTACGTGCTTGATGGTGGAAGGATTTCTATTGCAGCATTGTCCTTAGGTATGGCAAAAGGAGCTTTGCAGGCAGCAGTTTCTTATTCAAAGGAACGTTATCAGTTCGGTCAGCCAATTTCCAGTTTTCAGGGTATCTCATTTAAAATTGCGGATATGGCCACAGAGGTTGAAGCAGCAGAATTGCTTATCATGCAGGCAGCTGATCTTAAAAATCGTGGAAAAAATGTTACCCGTGAATCTGCAATGGCAAAATATTTTGCATCTGAAGTATGTGTCAGAACTGCAACAGAGGCTGTTCAGATTTTTGGGGGATATGGTTACACGAAAGATTTTCCGGTAGAGAAATTTTACAGGGATTCCAAACTATGTACTATAGGGGAGGGTACTTCCGAAATTCAGAAAATAGTAATAGCCAGAGAGATTCTTAAATAGAATTTTCATATTAAACTTCATTATGTGAACTAAACACTGCAATTTGTATTTGGTGGAGGTTTTGATTTGTTTCTTATCAGGTGAACTGAGCCGGATTTTAGGGGATTATTTTCATTATTTTTGATAGATAGAAATACTTTATTCAAAAGAAATTTGCAATTTCACCAACCTGATGAAGTTTATAATTCAAGGGATTAATCTTATTAAATCCGTACTGTCAGACATTATTGATCCTGTAAAGAAGGCCAGAATTCACATTCTGTTCTACATGATGTCGATTTCGATATTGTTTTCATTATCGCTTACCGTTATTTACCTTATTGATGGACCACCAATGCAGTTATTGCGAATACTAGTGGTGTTGGGTCTGCTTTTTTATGGATTAAGGCAAATATTACTATATCATAATCACAGACCTGCTGCACATACAGCTATTTTAATTCTGAATTTTCTGGTCTGGTCAAATATATTTGTGATTGGGAATGCGATAAGTATTGTAACTATACAATACATTCTGCTTGCGATGACGATAAGTTTCTATTTGCTTGACAATCGTTTCGGGATAATCTACTCAATTCTGACTTTGGTTCCGGTTTTCGTTTATTTCTTTGTGAAGGGTGCAAATGAATCAGATGCCTTCATAAATGGTCAGCAAACGAGTGAACCAATATTTATCGCTGTAATGATGTTCAACTTCTTTCAGTTGATCTTTGTGAATTATCATTTTCTAAAAGGTTTTCATGATGCCATTTCCCGGCTCGAGAAATCACAGGTTGAAGAGAAGGCATTGAATGAACAGTTAAAGTCTGCGATAGAAATGGCAGAAAATTCGTCCAAAGCAAAGTCAGATTTTCTATCAACCATGTCGCATGAGTTAAGAACACCCTTAAATTCGGTGATTGGAATGAGCCATGTTCTGCTGGCAGATAATCCCAGGGAAGATCAGGCTGAAAATTTGAAAGTACTACATTTTTCAGCAGAGAGTCTTCTGGCACTCATTAATGACATACTCGATTTCAACAAGCTAGATTATGGTAAAATTGAAATGGAGAGGATCGGCTTTTATCCTGCTGAACTGATTGGGCGGATTCATAGTGGTCTGAAATATCAGTCGGATGAAAAGGGGCTTTCCTTCAGGCTGGGACTTGACAATAGTTTAAAGGATATTGCTGTAATAGGAGACCCTACCAGGCTTTTACAGATATTGTTCAATCTTGCAGGAAATGCAATCAAATTTACTTCAAAAGGTGAAATTGGACTATCTGTGGAACTGATTGATTTGGATAAGGAAAATGTAACACTGGCTTTCGCGGTTTCAGATACGGGAATTGGTATCAGTGAAGAGCAGAAAGGAATTATTTTTGAGCCTTTCACACAGGCATCCAATAAAATTACCAGAAAATTTGGTGGCTCCGGCCTTGGATTGGCAATTACCAAACAGCTTCTGGATCTTCACGGCAGTTATATTGAGTTAAAAAGTGAAGTTGGTGTAGGGACTACCTTTAAATTTGAAATAAAGTATCAAAGAGCCGTTTCTAATGATGTGACGGTTAATTCACTTCTGGAAGCTAATGTGCTTGCAAATGAGGACATTAGCTGGCTGAATATTCTTGTTGCAGAAGATAATGCGATGAATATCCTGTTAATGAAAAAGCTTTTAGCAAGCTGGGATATAAAAGCTGACTTTGCTTTAGATGGATTGGAGGCATATGAAATGGCTAGGGGGAAATTTTACGATATTATTTTGATGGATATTCATATGCCTGTAATGGACGGCTATGAATCTTCAAAAATGATTATTTCATTTTATGAGGATAAGCCTGAAGCTCCTTATATTATAGCTCTGACTGCCTCCGTCGCCAACGATATTTATAACAAAATTAAACTTGCCGGATTAGACGATTATGTGTCAAAACCATTTAATCCTACTGAACTGAAAAACAAACTAATTAATCTGTCGAGGTTAATTTCAAAATAGGATTTAATTCTTCGCCAACCTTGCTTTGTTAATTTTGTTCTTCTGAATACTTTGGTTGGGGGAATACTTAACCTCTTTAAAACAGCATGAACTATTTTTTTATTTTCTAAAATATCATTTTTCAATATTTTTTGTAGATTTGCAGTCCAAAACCGAAAGGGGGTATCTGTATATTATGATCATTATTAATGTAAAAGACGGCGAATCATTAGATAAAGCACTTAAGCGCTTTAAAAAGAAATTCGAAAAGACCGGTGTATTAAGAGAACTTCGCAGCCGTCAGGCCTACGAAAAGAAATCAATTACCCGCCGTACTCAGGTTAAGAAAGCTATTTATAAGCAAGGATTGAACATCGAATCTGTTTAATTTTTCTTTTTTAGATATATTCAAAAACTATTTGTATATTCAATTCGTTGGATATGCAAATAGTTTTTGATGTTTATAGAGCAATTCATACAATACCTGCAATTTGAAAAACGGTTCTCTCCACTTACCGTTATAGCCTATCAGAAAGATCTTAATCAATTCCTTGTTTTTTTAGCCTTATCCGAATCAGAGCTATTAATTGTGACACACCAGCAGGTACGAAGCTGGATGGTGGCGTTAATGGATCAGGGCAATGAAGCAAAAACTATTAATCGCAAGATTTCAAGTCTTCGTTCATTTTATAAATTCCTGCAGAGGAATGATTTAATCAAAGCTAATCCAATGACGCAGGTAAGGGCTCCTAAGATCCCAAAACGCCTGCCAGTTTTTGTTACAGAACAGAAAATGGACACACTTTTAGATGGAGGGTTTGACTTTAGCGATGGTTTCTCAGGATTGCGGGATCGGTTGATTATCGAACTGCTGTATGGTACAGGTATACGGCTTGCAGAACTCGTAGGACTCAAAGATGAAGATGTCGATAATTATGGTCAGCAGATCAGGGTTTTGGGTAAGCGGAATAAACAGCGGATTATACCTGTCCACAGTTCTCTCGCAAAACTGATTGCAGATTATAAATTTCAAAAATTAAGTCAAAATTTTAATAACAAAAGCAAGACTTTGATCGTTACAGATAATGGAAGGGATGTTTATCCAAAGTTTGTGTACCGAACGGTTCGGACAGTTTTGTCTACTGTTTCAACGCACGATAAAAAAAGTCCGCATATTTTGAGACATAGCTTTGCAACATCACTATTAAACAGGGGAGCTGATTTAAATGCTATAAAGGAGTTGCTCGGGCATTCCAGTCTGGCGGCCACGCAGGTTTATACCCATAACTCGGTAGAAAAGTTGAAAGCTATTTACAAACAGGCTCATCCCAAAGCATAGCTATTTTAGGAAATAATTTGACCAAACTATAACACAATATCCCCGTTTATCCGGGGCAATTATCTTAATTTTATATAAACAAAAAGGAGGCAATATGAAAATCAGAGTGCAATCGATCCATTTTACAGCAGATATTAAATTGCTGGATTTTATACAGAAGAAAGCAGACAAGCTGGATCAGTTTTATGATCAGATAATTGGCGGGGATGTATACCTCAGATTAGAGAAAACAGAAGATGAAGCAAATAAGATTGCAGAGATAAAACTGGCAATTCCAGGGAATGACCTCTTTGCAAAAGAGCAGTGTAAGAGTTTTGAAGAGGCTACAGATAAGGCAATGGAATCGCTCAGAAGGCAGCTTGACAAACACAAGGAAAAAGTTCGTTCAAGACTTAGTAACCATAAAGAGGTAAGTTTATCAGACGAAATTTTATAATTTCTTTTTTTCTAAAGCTCTAATTATTAGGGCCTTTTTCGGCAGTCAAATGGACTGCCGATTTTTTTTTGTAAAAAATTTTGTCCGACCTTAAATTTTCGTAGATTTGCAGTCCATTTCAGAGGGGGTTATAAATATTGATAGCCAACCTGAGCTGGAAAAGGTTCTTTAAGTTATTAATAGTTTAAAGGTTTATACATTTCGCCTCCTTAGCTCAGCTGGTAGAGCAACTGACTTGTAATCAGTAGGTCATTGGTTCGATCCCGATAGGAGGCTCAGAAATGTTGGGGGGGTTCCAGAGCGGTCAAATGGGACGGACTGTAAATCCGTTACTTCGGTTTCGAAGGTTCGAATCCTTCCCCCCCCACAACCAAATTTGCAAATTAGCAAATTTGAGAATTAGCAAATTGAATCAGTGGTTTATCAGAACAGCTGAGTTTTTGTTAAGGAATGTTGCCCAATTTGCTAATTTGCTCATTTGCTAATTATCGAATTGATTTGCGGAAGTAGCTCAGTTGGTAGAGCGATAGCCTTCCAAGCTATAGGTCGCGAGTTCGAACCTCGTCTTCCGCTCAAAGGTTTTTTACCTTCTTTGGTTCATCTAAAGTGAATGGATAAAGGTGATGAGCCTGAGAGCAAATTAAAAGCCGACGTAGCTCAGCGGTAGAGCACTTCCTTGGTAAGGAAGAGGTCATGGGTTCAAGTCCCATCGTTGGCTCAGCATTGAATTAAATTAGAACAATAATAAAATTAACCTAATAATAAGTATAAAACAAAATGGCAAAAGAAAAATTTGACCGCAGTAAGCCGCATTTAAATATCGGTACAATCGGTCACGTTGACCACGGTAAAACTACACTTACAGCAGCTATCACTAAAGTGTTATCTGATGCAGGCTTTTCTGAAGCACGTTCATTTGATTCAATTGACTCTGCTCCGGAAGAAAAAGAAAGAGGTATCACCATTAATACTGCCCACGTGGAGTATTCAACCGCTTCTCGTCACTATGCTCACGTTGACTGTCCAGGTCACGCGGATTATGTGAAGAACATGGTTACTGGTGCTGCTCAAATGGATGGTGCAATCATTGTAGTTGCTGCTACTGATGGTCCTATGCCACAAACTCGTGAACACATCCTTCTTGCACGTCAGGTAGGTGTACCTTCATTGGTTGTATTTATGAATAAAGTTGATATGGTTGACGATCCTGAATTACTTGAATTAGTAGAGATGGAGATCCGTGAACTATTAAGCTTCTACGAATTCCCTGGTGATGATATTCCTGTAATTCAGGGTTCTGCATTAGGTGGTCTTAACGGAGATCCAAAATGGGTTGCTAAGATCATGGAATTAATGGATGCTGTAGATAGCTATATTCCAATTCCTCCACGTTTGACTGAACTTCCTTTCCTTATGCCGGTTGAAGATGTATTCTCGATCACTGGTCGTGGTACTGTTGCAACAGGACGTATCGAAAGAGGAGTAATTAACTCAGGTGAGGCAGTTGATATCTTAGGTATGGGTGCTGAAAACTTAAAATCAGTTGTTACTGGTGTTGAGATGTTCCGTAAGATATTAGACAGAGGTGAAGCTGGTGATAACGTAGGTTTATTGTTACGTGGTATTGAGAAAACTGATATCCGTCGTGGTATGGTTATCTGTAAGCCAGGTTCAGTAACTCCACATACTGACTTCAAAGCTGAGATCTATGTATTGTCAAAAGCTGAAGGTGGACGTCACACTCCATTCTTCAACAAATACCGTCCACAGTTCTACTTCCGTACAACAGACGTTACAGGTGAGATCACTCTTGCTGAAGGAGTAGAAATGGTTATGCCAGGTGATAACGTTACAATCAGTGTAAAATTGATCAACGCAATCGCAATGGAAAAAGGACTTCGTTTTGCAATCCGTGAGGGTGGTAGAACAGTAGGTGCCGGACAGGTGACTGAAATTGTAAAATAACAATTTCTTATAAAGGTTAATTGGATAACATAAGTCCCTTTATTGTGGACTTATGTTTTCTTATAATACACGGGCTTAGTTTACAGATCAGTCTGTAAACACAGTTTTAATAGACGGGAATAGTTCAATGGTAGAATAGAGGTCTCCAAAACCTTTGATCAGGGTTCGAATCCTTGTTCCCGTGCTTATGCTAAATAGAAGATGGCTAACGTAGTAGAGTTTTTAAAAGAATCGTATACAGAAATGACTCAGAAAGTAACCTGGCCAACATGGATAGAGTTACAGAATTCAGCTGTATTGGTATTGATTGCTTCCATTATTATCTCACTTGTGATATTAGCAATGGATGAAACCGCCGGTAATGCATTAAAGATGTTTTATAAATCTCTGGCATAATTCATATGAGCGATCAATTAAAATGGTATGTAGTTAGAGCTGTCAGCGGCAAAGAGAAAAAAGTAAAACAATACCTCGAGGCAGAAGTTAATCGTCTGGGAATTGCGCATCTTTTACCTCAGGTTCTGATTCCGATGGAGAAATACTATCAGATGAAGGATGGTAAGAAGATTGCAAAAGAAAGAAACTTCTATCCCGGATATGTTCTTATCGAAGCTGCGCTTGACGGAGAACTCGAGCACGTAATAAAAGGAATCAATAGTGTTATTGGTTTCCTTGGCGATAAGGGGGGTAATGCCGTTCCAATGAGAGCTGCTGAAGTTAACCGGATCTTAGGTAAGGTTGACGAAATGGCCGAACAGGGCGAATCAATGAATGTACCTTATTATGTTGGTGAGAATGTGAAGGTGATGGATGGTCCGTTCAATGGATTTACTGGCGTTATCGAAGAGGTAAATGAAGAGAAAAAGAAACTTAAGGTAATGGTTAAGATCTTCGGAAGAAGAACACCACTTGAGTTGAATTATATGCAAGTCGAGAAGGAGTAGTAAGTTATAAGTTGTAAGTCGCATACGACACTTACAACCTACAACTTATAACTTAAAAGGTCTTAAATGTTACATAGCTTCCACTACTAACATTGAGTTAAAAACAAATCAATAAAAATGGCAAAAGAAGTCGGTGCTTTAATAAAATTACAGATCAAGGGCGGCGCTGCTAATCCATCTCCACCAGTTGGTCCCGCATTGGGAGCAAAAGGTGTGAACATCATGGAGTTTTGCAAGCAGTTTAATGCGCGTACCCAAGATAAGCCAGGTAAAGTTTTACCGGTTGTAATCACTGTTTATGTCGACAAGTCATTCGATTTTATCATCAAAACTCCACCTGTAGCTATCCAATTACTGGAAGTAACAGGTTTAAAGAGTGGTTCTGCAGAGCCTAACCGTAAAAAGGTTTCCAGTGTAAACTGGGATCAGGTTGAAAGCATTGCCAAAGATAAAATGACCGACTTGAACGCATTTACTGTCGAGTCAGCCATGAAAATGGTTGCTGGTACAGCACGCAGTATGGGAATTACCGTTAGCGGTGATGCACCCTGGAACAATTAATTATACAAAATCAGTTTAAGAAGTGGCTAGATTAACAAAAAATCAAAAATTGGCACATTCCAAAATTGAGGTTGGGAAAGCATACTCTTTAACCCAGGCTTCGGCTCTGGTTAAAGATATCACAACTACTAAATTTGATGCTTCGGTTGACCTGGATGTACGCTTAGGCGTAGATCCGCGTAAAGCGAATCAAATGGTACGTGGTATTGCAAATCTTCCTCATGGGACCGGTAAAACTGTTCGTGTATTAGTTCTTTGCACTCCTGATAAGGAAGCAGAAGCTAAAGCAGCAGGAGCAGATTACGTAGGTCTGGATGAATACATTGCCAAAATAGAAGGTGGATGGACTGACGTTGATATCATAATTACCATGCCTAGTGTTATGGCAAAAGTAGGTAAACTTGGCCGTGTTTTAGGTCCAAGAAACCTGATGCCAAACCCTAAGTCGGGAACTGTTACCACTGATGTGGGTAAAGCAGTAACTGATGTTAAAGGTGGTAAGATCGATTTCAAAGTTGATAAAACAGGAATCATTCATGCTTCTATCGGAAAAGTATCTTTCGATGCTGATAAAATTTATGAGAACGCACTTGAAGTAATTCAGACGATCTCTAAATTGAAACCTTCAGCAGCAAAAGGAACTTATTTCAAGAGCATACACATGTCGTCGACAATGAGTCCGGGAATAGAAATTGAAACTAAATCAGTAGCAGGAATCTAATCATGAGAAAAGAAGAAAAACACGAAGTTGTTCTTGCTTTAACAGAGACGATTGCTGAGTACGGTAATTTTTACATTACCGATACTGCAAACCTGTCTGTAGCAAAAGTAAATGATATTCGCCGCAAATGTTTCGAAAACGATATCAAAATGCAGGTTGCTAAGAATAAACTAATCAGAAAGGCTATGGAAGCCTCTGAAGGTGATTTTAGCGAAATGTTTGACGTACTTAAAGGATCTTCATCTATATTATTCTCAAAATCAGCAAACGCTCCGGCTAAACTGATCAAACAATTGAGGAAATCAGGTGATAAACCGGTACTTAAAGCTGCATATATTGATTCAGCAGTATTCATTGGCGATAATCAGTTAGATGCCCTGATTAACCTTAAATCTAAGGAAGAATTGGTGGCAGACATCATTGCATTGCTTCAATCTCCTGCTAAAAACGTTATCTCCGGCTTACAGTCAGGTGGTAATAAGCTTGCAGGAATTGTTAAAACATTACAAGAAAGAGGGTAACGAACACCTTAGAGTTCGATTAAATTATTCAAGTACAGAATTTTAAAATTAAAATAAAATGGCAGATTTAAAATCGTTTGCTGAGCAATTAGTAAACTTAACAGTAAAAGAAGTTAACGAATTAGCTCAAATATTAAAAGATGAGTATGGTATCGAGCCAGCTGCAGCAGCAGTGGCAGTAGCAGCAGTTTCTGGTGGCGGTGACGCTCCTGCAGCAGCAGCAGAGCAAACAGCTTTCGATGTAATCCTGAAAGAAGCTGGTGGTTCTAAACTAGCAGTTGTGAAATTGGTAAAAGACCTTACAGGTTTAGGCTTGAAAGAAGCTAAAGATTTAGTAGACGGAGCACCAAAAGAAGTTAAAACTGGTGTTGATAAAGCAGAAGCTGAGTCATTGAAAAAAGCACTGGAAGAAGCTGGAGCAACTGTTGAGATTAAGTAATCTTAACTCATAAAGATTATGGCCTTAGACTCCGATTTTCATCGGGGTCTATTGCCATTTGTATTATACCCATTTGATGTTAGACCTACATACCCGCCCCGGGCGGATGAACAGGACACAGTTTATTTACTAAACTAAATTCTCAATCCCTTGGCAAACAAAATTAAGCACAACGAAAGAGTAAATTTTGCTACCAGTAAGCATGTGATGGACTATCCCGATTTCCTGGATGTTCAACTGCAATCTTTCAGAGAATTTTTTCAGCTTGAAACAACTTCAGACAACCGCCATCAGGAAGGTTTGTTTAAAGTTTTCTCTGAGAACTTTCCGATCTCTGACTCAAGAAACATATTCGTTCTGGAATTTCTTGATTATTTCATTGATCCGCCGCGCTATGATATACACGAATGTATCGAGCGTGGTTTAACCTACAGTGTTCCTCTGAAGGCCAAGCTTCGCTTGTCTTGTAATGATGCTGAACACGAAGACTTTGAAACAATAGTACAGGATGTGTATTTGGGAACTATCCCTTACATGACTCCTAAAGGTACATTTGTTATCAATGGTGCTGAGCGTGTAATTGTATCTCAATTGCACCGTTCACCGGGTGTATTCTTCGGCCAGAGCCGTCATACAAACGGAACCAAATTATATTCAGCCCGTGTAATTCCATTTAAAGGTTCTTGGATTGAATTTGCTACCGACGTAAATAACGTCATGTATGCTTATATCGATCGTAAGAAAAAATTCCCGGTTACCACACTTTTACGTGCAATCGGTTATGATTCTGATAAAGACATCCTTGAATTATTCGAACTTGCTGATGAAGTAAAAGTCAGTAAATCCGGTTTAAAGAAAGCTGTAGGCCGTAAACTTGCCGCCAGGGTTCTTAAGAAGTGGGTGGAAGATTTTGTGGATGAAGATACCGGTGAAGTTGTTTCTATTGATCGTAATGAGATCATTATGGAACGTGAAACTGTCCTTGAAGACGAGCATATCGATATGATCATTGAAGCTGGTGTAAAAACGATCATCCTAACTAAAGATGATGCAGTAAACAGCGGTGATTATACTATTATATATAATACTTTACAAAAAGATACCTCTAACTCAGAAAAAGAAGCGGTAGAACATATCTATCGTCAGCTTCGTAACGCTGAACCACCTGATGAAGAAACAGCCCGCGGTATTATTGACCGTTTGTTCTTCTCAGACAAGAGATATGATTTGGGTGATGTGGGTCGTTACCGCATTAACCGTAAATTGAAATTAGCAACTCCTATTGAAACTAAGGTTTTAACAAAACAGGATATCATTGCCATCGTTAAGTACCTGATCAAACTGATCAATTCTAAAGCTGAGGTGGATGATATTGATCACTTGTCAAACCGTCGTGTTCGTACAGTAGGTGAGCAGTTATATGCACAGTTCGGCGTTGGTCTGGCCCGTATGGCCCGTACAATCCGCGAGAGAATGAACATCCGTGACAACGAGGTGTTTACTCCAACCGATCTGATTAATGCACGTACATTATCTTCTGTGATCAATTCATTCTTCGGAACGAATCAGTTATCACAGTTCATGGATCAAACCAATCCGCTTGCCGAGATTACACACAAGCGTCGTCTTTCAGCATTAGGCCCCGGTGGTCTTTCACGTGAGCGTGCGGGTTTTGAGGTTCGTGACGTTCACTATACTCACTATGGTCGTTTATGTACCATTGAAACTCCTGAAGGTCCGAATATCGGTTTGATTTCTTCTTTATGTGTTCATGCAAAGATCAACAACCTTGGTTTTATCGAAACTCCTTACCGTAAGGTTGAGGATGGTCGTGTTGTTGTCGAAGAACCTGTAATTTACCTTTCTGCAGAAGATGAAGAAGGTAAAACTATTGGTCAGGCCAATGCGGTTTATGATGATAAAGGTAATTTCGAAACTCCGCATGTTAAAGCACGTTACGAAGGTGATTTTCCTGTAATTGAGCCTAAAAAGCTTGATTTGATGGATATTGCACCAAACCAGATCACTTCAATTGCGGCTTCATTAATTCCATTCCTGGAACATGATGATGCTAACCGTGCATTGATGGGATCGAACATGCAGCGTCAGGCAGTTCCATTACTGCGTCCGGAAGCTCCGATTGTTGGTACAGGTCTTGAAGGCAGAGTAGCCCGTGATTCACGTACCCTGATCAATGCAGAAGGTACCGGTGTTGTGGAATATGTAGATGCGAATGAGATCCGTATCCGTTACGAAAGAAATGAGGACGATGTTCTTGTATCATTCGAAGGTGAGGTTAAATCATACCGACTGATCAAATTCAAGAAAACGAACCAGAGTACCTGTATCAATTTGAAACCTATCGTTAAAAAAGGTCAGAAAGTTGAAAAAGGACAGGTTCTTTGTGAAGGATATGCAACTCAGGATGGAGAATTAGCATTGGGTAGAAACCTGAAAGTAGCATTCATGCCTTGGCAGGGATTCAACTTCGAGGATGCGATTGTTATTTCTGAACGTGTGGTATCTCAGGATATCTTCACTTCACTGCATATTGAAGAATTTGAGCTTGAAGTTCGTGACACCAAGCGTGGAGAGGAGGAGTTAACTCCTGATATTCCTAACGTATCTGAAGAGGCTACAAAAGACCTTGATGAGAACGGAATTATCCGTGTAGGTGCCGAGATTAAGGAAGGTGATATTCTGATTGGCAAGATCACTCCAAAAGGAGAGTCTGATCCTTCACCGGAAGAAAAACTTTTACGTGCGATCTTTGGTGACAAAGCTGGTGATGTGAAAGATGCGTCCCTTAAAACTCCTCCTTCAATTCACGGAGTTGTTATTGATACTAAATTATTCTCCCGCGCTAAGAAAACAACAAAGCAGGAAGAGAAAGCACTGATTGAGAAATTAGATGCTAAACATAATAAGGCAGTTAAGGAATTGAAAGATACCTTGATTGAGAAATTGTTCGTCATTGTGAATGGTAAAACTTCACAGGGTGTATTCAATGTGTACAAAGAACTACTGGTAGCTAAAGGAGTGAAATTCACCCAGAAGATACTTACTGAGCTTGAGTATGCTAATGTGAATCCAACTAAATGGACAACTGATGACGACAAAAACGAGCTGATCAAACAAACGCTTCACAATTACAACATTAAGCTTAATGAAGAGCTTGGTGCTTACAAACGTGATAAGTTTGCAATCAGTGTAGGAGATGAGCTTCCATCGGGAATTGTTCAGATGGCTAAAGTTTATGTTGCTAAGAAACGTAAGCTGAAAGTAGGTGATAAGATGGCCGGACGTCACGGAAATAAAGGTATCGTTGCGAGAATCGTTCGTGATGAAGACATGCCTTTCCTTGAAGACGGAACTCCTGTGGATATCGTGTTGAATCCATTGGGTGTACCATCACGTATGAACCTTGGACAGATCTATGAGACAGTATTGGGATGGGCCGGTAAAGAACTTGGAATGAAGTTCGCTACTCCGATCTTCGACGGTGCATCACATGATGAGGTTGAAGAGTGGGTAGATAAAGCAGGAATTCCTAAATCAGGAAGAACCTATCTATACAATGGTTTAACCGGAGATCGTTTCGATCAGCAGACAACAGTTGGTATTATTTATATGCTGAAACTGGGTCACATGGTTGATGATAAGATGCACGCTCGTTCAATCGGACCATATTCATTGATTACGCAGCAGCCTTTGGGTGGTAAAGCCCAGTTCGGAGGTCAGCGTTTCGGTGAGATGGAGGTTTGGGCTCTTGAAGCATTCGGTGCTGCTAACATTCTTCAGGAAATACTTACTGTTAAATCTGATGATGTTGTGGGCCGTGCAAAAACCTACGAAGCGATTGTTAAAGGTGAAAACCTTCCAACCCCATCAGTTCCTGAATCATTCAATGTATTGGTTCATGAATTAAGAGGTTTAGGTTTAGATATCACATTGGATTAAGTTATAAGTTATAAGTTGTAAGTAATAAGTTTCGACCGATTTACTTACAACTTACAACTTAAGACTTACAACTAAAAAAAAGCTATGTCTTACAAGAAAGATAATAAAATCAAAAGTAATTTCACCTCGATAACCATTAGTCTTGCTTCTCCTGAATCTATTCTGGAGCGTTCAAGCGGTGAGGTGTTAAAACCGGAAACTATCAACTACCGGACTTACAAACCAGAGCGTGATGGCTTATTCTGCGAGCGTATTTTTGGTCCTGTGAAGGATTACGAATGCCATTGCGGTAAATACAAGCGTATCCGTTACAAAGGTATTGTCTGCGACCGTTGCGGGGTTGAGGTAACTGAAAAGAAAGTGCGCCGTGAGCGTATGGGACACATCAATCTTGTGGTTCCTGTTGCACACATCTGGTACTTCCGTTCATTACCAAACAAAATTGGTTACCTTTTGGGGTTACCAACCAAAAAGCTTGATCTGATCATTTATTATGAGCGCTATGTAGTAATACAGGCTGGTATTAAAGAAGCAGATGGTATCCAGAAAATGGATTTCCTGACAGAAGAAGAGTATCTGGATATACTGGATTCACTTCCAAAAGAAAATCAATACCTGGATGATAAAGACCCGGAGAAATTTATCGCTAAGATGGGTGCTGAGGCTCTTCAGGATCTTTTAGGCCGTTTAGACCTTGATCAGCAGTCTTATGACCTTCGTCATCAGGCAGCAACTGAAACTTCACAGCAACGTAAAACTGAGGCCTTAAAACGCCTGCAGGTTGTTGAAGCTTTCCGTGGTGCAAATACCCGTATTGAGAATAATCCTGAGTGGATGATCGTTAAGATCGTTCCGGTTATTCCACCAGAGTTGAGGCCTCTTGTTCCACTCGAGGGTGGCCGTTTCGCGACTTCCGATCTGAATGATCTTTATCGTCGTGTAATTATCCGTAACAACCGTTTGAAGCGTTTGATCGAGATCAAAGCTCCGGAGGTAATTTTACGTAATGAGAAGCGCATGCTTCAGGAGTCAGTTGATTCATTATTTGACAACTCACGTAAAGTAAATGCGGTAAAAACTGAAGGTAACCGTGCGTTAAAATCTTTATCAGATATTCTTAAAGGTAAGCAGGGACGTTTCCGTCAAAACTTATTGGGTAAACGTGTGGATTATTCAGCACGTTCAGTAATTGTTGTCGGACCAAACCTGAAACTTCATGAGTGTGGTTTGCCAAAAGATATGGCAGCTGAGCTCTTCAAACCATTTATCATTCGTAAGATGATCGAAAGAGGAGTGGTTAAGACGGTTAAATCTGCAAAGAAGATCGTAGACAAAAAAGATCCTATCGTTTGGGATATCCTTGAGAATGTATTGAAAGGTCACCCGGTATTATTAAACCGTGCTCCTACATTGCACCGTTTGGGTATCCAGTCTTTCCAGCCAAAACTGGTTGAGGGAAAGGCAATTCAGTTACACCCATTGGTATGTACTGCATTCAACGCGGATTTTGACGGTGACCAGATGGCTGTGCATTTACCTTTGGGTAATGCTGCAATTCTGGAAGCCCAGATGCTGATGCTTGCTTCACACAACATTCTGAACCCTGCCAACGGTACTCCTATCACCGTACCTTCGCAGGATATGGTTTTGGGTCTTTATTATATTACTAAAGGCCGCAGAACTGACGAAGGACGTGTTGTATTAGGACAGGATCAGATATTCTATTCACCTGAAGAAGTAATTATAGCTTATAATGAGCGTAAAATTGATCTTCATGCTTTCATTAAGGTTAAAGCCAATGTGAAAGAGAAAGATGGTTCTATTGTTAATAAACTAATCGATACTACTGTTGGCCGTGTGTTATTTAACCAGAGAGTGCCTGTTGAAGTAGGATATATTAATGAATTGCTGACCAAAAAGTCACTTCGTGACATTATTGGTGATGTAGTTAAAGCAACCGGTATGGCCCGGGCGGCACAGTTCCTCGATGATATCAAGGAACTAGGTTTCCAGATGGCATTCCAGGGAGGACTTTCGTTCAACCTTCAGGATTTGAATATCCCTGCTGAAAAGGCTCATTTAATTGACCAGGCAAGTAAAGAGGTTGAGGAAGTAATGAACAACTATAACATGGGATTCATTACCAATAACGAGCGTTATAACCAAATTATCGATATCTGGACCCGTATCAACAACCGTTTAACGGCTAATGTGATGAATCAGCTTTCAAGCGATAATCAGGGCTTTAACTCGGTGTACATGATGCTTGATTCTGGTGCCCGTGGTTCCAAAGAGCAGATTCGTCAGCTTTGCGGTATGCGTGGTCTGATGGCTAAGCCTCAGAAATCAGGTTCAGGAGGTGAGATCATAGAAAACCCAATCTTATCCAACTTTAAAGAAGGATTGTCGGTATTGGAGTACTTCATTTCTACCCACGGTGCACGTAAAGGTTTGGCCGATACAGCATTGAAGACTGCCGATGCGGGTTACTTAACCCGTCGTTTGCATGATGTGGCTCAGGATATGATCGTTGGTGAAACTGATTGCGGTACTTTGAGAGGTATTTATACAACTGCTCTGAAAGATAACGAGGATATTGTTGAACCATTATACGACAGAATCTTAGGTAGAACCAGCTTGCATGATGTTTATGATCCGTTAACAGGAGAGCTATTAGTTTCTGCAGGTGAGGATATTGAAGAGGATGTAGCAGTTAAAATTGAAAGTTCACCACTCGAAGGAATTGAAATTCGTTCGGTACTGACCTGCGAAAGCAAGCGTGGTGTTTGCGCATTATGTTACGGACGTAACCTTGCAACCGGTAAACGTGTGCAAATGGGTGAGGCTGTAGGTGTAATTGCTGCACAATCAATCGGTGAGCCTGGAACACAGTTAACGCTTCGTACTTTCCACGTGGGTGGTACAGCATCTAACATTGCTGCTGAATCTCAGATCAATGCGAAATTTGACGGTGTAATTGAGTTCGAAAACGTGAGAACTGTAAGCCATGATACTCCTGAAGGAACTCTTGAAGTTGTATTGGGCCGTTCAGGTGAGTTCCGGATCGTTGAGCCGGGAACCAAGAAAATGATCATGTCAAACAACATCCCTTACGGAGCATTTTTGTATGTGAAGGATGGTGCTAAAATATCTAAAGGCGACAAGATTTGTAGCTGGGATCCATATAATGCGGTTATTATCTCTGAATTTGAAGGTAAAGCTGAATTTGAGGCGATCATCGAAGGTGTTACCTTCCGTGAAGAATCTGATGAGCAAACCGGTCACAGAGAAAAAGTTATTATTGATACCCGTGATAAGACCAAGAATCCGGTTATACGTGTTGCGGATAAGAAAGGTAATGGTCTGAAAGGTTATAACATTCCGGTAGGAGCACACATTGCAGTTGAAGAGAACGAAAAAGTTAAAATCGGACAAATTATTGCAAAGATTCCACGCTCTACAGGAAAAACAAGGGATATTACAGGTGGTTTACCAAGGGTAACCGAGTTATTTGAGGCACGTAATCCATCAAATCCTGCAGTTGTTACTGAGATCGATGGTGTTGTAACCTTAGGTGGTGTTAAACGTGGTAATCGTGAGATGTCTATTGAATCAAAAGACGGACAGATTAAGAAATACCTTGTTCCATTGTCAAAACACATCCTTGTACAGGATAATGACTTTGTAAAAGCCGGTATGCCATTGTCTGACGGTTCTATTTCACCTGCTGATATTCTTGCAATTAAAGGCCCTGCCGCAGTTCAGGAATATCTGGTAAACGGTATACAGGAAGTTTACCGTTTACAGGGTGTGAAGATCAATGATAAGCACTTTGAAACCATCGTTCACCAAATGATGCAGAAAGTGATGATTGAGGATGCCGGTGATACCCGTTTCCTTGAAAAAGAACTTGTTGATCGTTGGGATTTCCAACTGGAGAATGATGAAATCTATGATAAGAAAGTAGTTACTGAGCCTGGAGATTCTCCAAACCTGAAAGCTGGTCAGATCATTTCTGTACGTAAATTGAGAGATGAGAATTCAGTATTGAAGCGTAAAGACCTGAAACTTGTTGAAACCCGCGATGCAATCGCAGCAACTTCAAGTCAAATGCTTCAGGGTATTACCCGTGCATCATTAGGTACCAAGTCATTCATCTCTGCAGCTTCCTTCCAGGAAACTACTAAGGTGTTAAACGAGGCTGCTATCAGTGGTAAACGTGATAACCTGCTGGGTCTGAAAGAAAACGTAATCGTAGGTCACCTGATTCCTTCAGGAACAGGATTGAGACAGTACGAGCGTATCATTGTTGGTTCTCAGGAAGAATACGATAAATTGATGGCTTCGAAATTGGAAGAAGCAGAAGCTTAAAAGCTGAAAGCATAAAGCTAAAAGGCAAAAGCCGGATATTGAAAAAAAAAGTCCTCTCAACCGAGAGGACTTTTTTTATTGATAAAAATTGAATGTATAATTTATAACTTTGAGTTATGGAAGAGCAAAACGTAGAAAATCAGTTAAATATCGAACTTTCTGAAGAAGTTGCAGAAGGTATTTACTCCAATCTGGCTGTTATAACCCATTCAAACTCAGAATTTGTGCTTGATTTTATCAGGGTAATGCCTGGTGTTCCAAAAGCAAGGGTCAAATCCAGAATCGTATTAACCCCTGAACATGCCAAGCGTTTTATGATTGCTCTTGAAGAAAATATTGAAAAATTTGAAGCCCAGCACGGCAGAATAAAGATCAATACAGAGCAACCCGGATTCCCATTGAACTTTGGTGGTCCAACAGCACAGGCCTAAGTGAGAAATCGTTTAAATAAGCTCGTTTTTGGTAATCAGAATTCAGGGAATTCAAAATCTCCTGCACATACTCACCATTTTACGAAGATCCAAAATGTATGGGATAGTACTCATTATGCTGATTTTGGTATAGAACGAATACTCAGGTTGTTTCTGGTAGGTTCAAAGATTTTCTTTCCGGGTATTTATATTGATTACCTGACCAAAAACTCGACGCTATACAAAAGAAAACTCGTTGGCGAATTTTATGTGATCTTCAAAACACTGGTGCCTTTCATTATGCTTTATTTCAGCCTGTGGAATCATTTGGGACTTTACATTTTAAATATCTATCTGCTTGTCGAGACCTTTTTACACATTTTCCACAAGATATTCCTCCCCGAGCATGACCATGATAAAATGGTTAATCGCTCAATCATTTTGCTATTCTTTAATTTTATTGAAGTAATTGCATCTTTTGGGGTTATCTATGCTGCCGGTAATTACCTGAATCAGCCGGTTCAAAGTTGGGTTGATGCTCTCTATTTCAGTTTTATAACCGGTGTTACGATAGGTTATGGGGATTTTCATCCTGCTAATGAACAGGGAAAGATCCTGGTGATGATTCAGACCCTGAGTACGATGGCTTTTCTGTTCCTGTTCTTTAATTTTTTTGGTCCCCGTTCCGGAGAGAGGATATCACATCATCAAGATAGTTAAAAATAGAACCAGACTCCTGTGGATCAAACCACTTGATATCTTCTGATTTTTTGAACCAGGTAATCTGCCTTTTTGCAAACCTTCGGGTATTTTGTTTAATCTTATCGATTGCTTCTTCTTCTGACAGTTTTCCATCGAAATATTCGAAAACTTCTGAATATCCAACGGTATTCAGAGCGTTTAGATGCCTGTATTCCTTAAGTCCCTCCACTTCCTTAAGTAATCCATTTTCAAGCATCTGATCAACCCTGAGGTTGATTTGTTCGTATAATTTCCCCCGGTTCGGACTAATCGCCAGTTTAATGATATTGAAATTTCTCTTTTTTGGGATGTTGGTGCGAAAAGAAGAAAATGGTTTTCCTGAGGTTTCGAAGACTTCAAGCGCGCGTATTAAGCGTTGCGGATTGTGGATATCGACTTCTGCATAATACGCAGGATCAGCTTTTTTTAATTTCTCCTGCAGATGTTCAATGCCCTTCTCATCAAGAAGCTGATTTAACCTGGATCTGGTTTCTTCTGATGCTACAGGCAATTCGTCAAAGCCATTGCATACTGCATTGATGAATAATCCGGAGCCACCCACGAGGATTACCTGATCATGGGATTTGAATAGCTCTTTTAGAAGATTGATCACCTTCTTTTCGAAATCACCGACGCTAAAGAAGTCTTTTATTGAATGGCTATCGATTAAATGATGTCTGACAGCCGCCAATTCTTCTTTTGAAGGTTTGGCGGTACCAATACTCATTTCCCGGTAGAACTGCCTGGAGTCGGCTGATATGATCTCAGTCTTGAAATGTTTCGCTATCTGGATAGCCAGTGCGGTTTTTCCTGCTGCTGTCGGACCTGCAATAACGATCAGTGTTTTGCTCATACAGCTTCCGGTTTAAGGCTGATTACTGATTAATATTCATCCTTTTGAAGATCATCAGCATCATAACCTTCATTATCAGAGAATTCATCCATAAACTCATCTTTTTCCTCTTCTTCCTCCTCTGCAGCTTCTTCGCCGGTATTGATTCCCATATCACTCATTTGCTCCAGATCTTCAGTGTCTTCAGGCTGGAAATCAAGTTCATTCAGGAAATCAAACTCTTCAGATACCTCTGTTGCTGCTGCAGTAGGAATGATTCCACTGCCTGTAATTTTGGGAGCTTCGCCAATGCTACGGGCAACACATGGATATGTTTTTCCCGGCTCATCACTCAGAATTATTTTAACCAGTTCAACATGAAAGTCGAAGGGCCTGTCGAAATTATAGGTATAATAGAATTTTTGATGCGGGTCATCAATAAAACTGCTGAGTTTTGAATTACCCATTAAGGCTACCCCATTATTTACCTTCCTCTGGTTAGGTAAAAAGGCAATTTCTTCATTCTTTATCCACTGATCGTTGCTTACATAAAAGGAGGAAGAGGCCTCAACCTGATATCCTGTCGATTGGTGGATAGCCCGGTGAAGGTCTTCAAATGTTTGATTTGATTTAATGTCAATATCGCGTTCGATATCATCATAATCCTCAAAAGAAACCCTGAATCTATATATTGCCATGTTCTTGTTTTATTATTTACAAAAATACTATTTGATTATGTGCTTAAAGATTTTTATTCAGCTATTTAAGAAAATTATGGTTTTAATTTAACAGGGTTAAGTCCTAATGCCTTGCCTTTCTCCAGCATATATTCATAGGCTTCTTCCTTTGAGTTCTTAATTTCACCCTCCAGAATTGCTTCGCGGATCTGTGTTTTAATGATTCCTACATCCCTGCCAGCACTTATATTGAAAGCCTGCATAATATCTTCACCACTTACCGGAGGCTGCCAGTTTCTGAGCTGGTCGCTTTGTTCAACATCTTTAAGTTTCTGTTTTACCAGATCGAAGTTGCTTCGATATTTTTTTATTTTGTATTCATTTTTGGTCGTAACGTCAGCATTGCAGAGTAGCATAAGCCCATCAATTTCTTCTCCCGCTTCAAATAGCAAGCGTCTTACGGCTGAATCAGTAACCACATCCTGTGCCAGTACAATTGGACGGAGATGAAGTTGTACTAATTTTTGTACCAGTTTCATCTTTTCATTTAGTGGTAATTTAAGCTGGGCGAAAATTTTTGGAACCATTCGGGCACCTCTGTCCTCGTGCCCGTGAAATGTCCAGCCGTGGCCTGGCTCAAAGCGTTTGGTAGCAGGCTTGGCAATATCATGCAGAATCGCTGCCCATCTCAGCCAGAGATCTTCGGTATTTTCGGCAAGGTTATCTAAAACCTGCAGGGTATGGTAGAAATTATCTTTATGTCCTTTTCCTGCAATGACTTCAACACCTTGAAGATCAGCCATTTGTGGAAAAATATGTTTCAGTAAGCCCGTATCGAATAAATAAATAAAACCAATGGATGGCTTCTTCGCCAGAATAATCCGGTTTAACTCATCCGTAATCCGCTCGGCAGATACTATCTTTATTCGTTCTGAGTTCTTTCTGATAGCTTCAATAGCATCTTCACTAATAGTAAAATCAAGCTGAGTAGCGAAGCGTATTGCTCTCATCATCCTTAAAGGATCGTCTGAAAAGGTCTCAACCGGATTCAGGGGTGTGCGAATCAGCTTATTTTCCAGATCTTTAACACCATCAAATGGGTCTAATAAAGTACCAAAGTTTGCGGTATTTAAGCCCAAAGCCATCGCATTAATGCTGAAGTCGCGTCGTTTCTGATCATCTTCAAGTGTGCCATTCTCGACAATTGGTTTTCGGGATTCGAGGCGATAGGATTCTTTCCTGGCTCCTACAAATTCGATTTCCAGATCTCCATAACGGAGCATGGCAGTGCCAAAATTCTTGAACACTGAAACTTTGGTTTCCAATAGTTTTCCTGCGGCTTCGGCGAATTTGATACCATTGCCGATGACCACAATATCAATGTCTTTTGATGGCCGGTTCAGGAAAATATCCCTTACATAGCCCCCAATTACATAGATTTCAGTGCCTGTAGCATCTGCCAGTTCACTAAGCTTCTTAAATATCGGATGTTGGAGGTGTTTTTTCATATTGATTCAGACCGGAGCATACAAATTGAAAATGGAGACGATCTGAGCAGGTAATAATCTATCCGCAAAGGACAGCATATTATTGCAATTTTCAAAAAATGAAGAAGATTCGGGGTTCAATTATAGTATTCTTGTTGAATTATTTTCGAATGAATGAAAAGAGGCCACCCGGTTCAAGCTTCATAATAGTTGATGGCTTTTTTTCTTTCCTGTCTTCCTGTTCCCAGTTAACCACATAATCTACACCTTGCAGTATTGCCTCATCAATGTCATCAAAAGTCGCCGGAGAAGGGTTGCCGCTCAGGTTAGCCGAAGTTGATATTACCGGTTTTCTGAAGCGCTGCAATAATTGCTGACAGAACTCGTGTTTCACTATCCGGATACCAATGCTGCCATCTTTTGCAATGGCGTTAGGTGCGAGATTTTTGGCCCCTGAGTAAACGATGGTCAGCGGATTCTCAGCATATTCAATCAGGTCATATGCGACTTCAGGAACATCTTTGATATAACTCTGAAGTTTATTGTCGCTGTCGAGCAGGACAATCAGACTTTTTTCTTCTGCACGGCCTTTTAGTTTATAAACCTTTTCAACAGCTTCAGGATTTGTAGCATCACAGCCAATTCCCCAGATCGTATCGGTAGGATAGAGGATTAATCCCCCATTTTTTAAAACTTCAAAAGCTTTATTTACTTCGTCTTTTAGCATTTAATGATGTTTTGATATAAGTTGTTTAACTGCCCGGCAATTTTATGGTCTGAGAACTGTTCCAGATGTTCCAGTCCGGTTTTGATCATGTTTTGTCTTATTCCTGGATCATTTAAGATCTTCTTAATCTGATCTGCAAGTGCCGAACTATCCTTCGGACTAATATAAATACTTCCTGCTCCACCCGCCTCTTCCAGACAGGAGCCTTTTGCAGCAACGACAGGTATTCCTGAGCTTAAAGCTTCTACCACCGGTATTCCAAACCCTTCATATTCTGATGGGAACAGGAACAGGTCAGCCATCTGATAGATTCCAGGAAGGTCATTAAATGACACGTTTTTTAAAAAACGAACCCGATTATTGAGGCCATGTTTATTGACATAATCCCTCACCTTCACAGCATAAGGGGTATCTTTCCCAATGATAATCAGTTGAATATTTGTATCAAGTTCCCTGATCGCCTGAACAGTCAGTAAAGCATTTTTCCTGCTTTCAATGGTACCTACATTCAGGAGGTAGTTCTCAGGTAAATAGTAGAGAGATCGTATCCTTTGTTTTTCTGAATCGGTAATTTTATTCCGGAATATAGGATCGCAGTTCTGATAGATCACTTCAATCCTGTTCTGATCAACATTAAAGAGATTAATCAGGTCAGATTTTGTTCTTTCACTGATTGCTATGATCTTATCGGCATGATCGGAAGCATAGCGCATTTTATATTCATAGATCTTTCTGTCAAACCAGGGATAGTACTGTGGAAACCGGTAATAAATAAGATCATGAATGCTCACTACCGAGGGAATTCCCTGCTTTCTCAATCCGAATGGGATCTCATTACTTAAACCATGATAAAGATTTATTTCTTCAATTTTAAGATTTTTAACAATACCGAAACTTCTCCAATAGCTATTGGAAAAGTGTTTTTCCGGATATTTAAATTCTATGGAACTAAATTTTCCGAGTCCCTCAGCTGCCAGTGAAGCTTTAGAAGCAAAGACCTGATACTGGTTATCCGGATAGTATTCTGCCAAAACTTTAAGCACATACCTGCTGTAATTGCCTAAGCCGGTGAAGTTTTGGGTTATACGTTTACCATCAAAGCCTATCTTCATCTTATTGAATTAAAACTAAAAAAGGATGAGTATAAATCATCCTTTTTTTAATTTAAAAAAGCTTGAATGCAGGGTTTATACCGCTACATTATTCTCTCTCAGGGCATCATTAAGAGATGTTTTTTTATCTGTTGATTCCTTACGCTGACCAATGATTAGTGCACAGGGTACCTGATATTCACCCGCAGGGAATTTCTTGGTATAAGAACCCGGAATAACTACTGAACGGGAAGGAACAAAACCTTTGTATTCGACTGGTTCATCACCCGCAACATCAATGATTTTGGTTGAAGCAGTAAGAACAACATTTGCTCCTAAAACAGCTTCCTTTTGAACGTGTACACCTTCTACAACAATCGCTCTGGAACCAATGAAGCAATTGTCCTCAATGATTACCGGAGAGGCCTGTACAGGCTCCAGAACACCACCAATTCCAACGCCACCACTCAGGTGAACATGCTTTCCAATCTGAGCACACGAACCAACTGTTGCCCAGGTATCAACCATGGTGCCTTCATCAACATAAGCCCCGATATTTACATAAGATGGCATTAAGATTACCCCTTTTGCAAGGTGCGCACCATAACGTGCAATAGCATGCGGAACAACCCGGACCCCGGTTTCTTTGTAATCTGTTTTTAATTTCATCTTATCGTGGAATACAAATGGTCCCACTTCGATCTCTTTCATCTCACGGATCGGGAAATAAAGAATCACTGCCTTTTTAACCCAGTCGTTAACATGCCAGCGATCACCGATTTGTTCGGCAACCCTGATTTCACCTTTATCCAGATGCTGAATCACACTTTCAATCGCAATTCTGTATTCTTTGAAATTGATGAGAGTACGATCCTCCCATGCACTTTCTATTAGTTTTTTATATTCGGTAATCATACTTTTAATTTAAAGCAAATTAAAGGATTTTTCTGCCAAATTTTCCATCCTTTCGTCAATTCTTACGTAATTTTGAAGGATGCAGGGATCTGAAAAATTACGCATCGACAAATATTTATGGGCTATCCGCGCCTTTAAAACCCGGAGTATTTCAACAGAAGCATGTAAGGCAGGAAGAATAAAGCTCGACGGAAATAATCTGAAAGCCTCCCATATTGTAAAAGTAGGAGAGGTTTATACTGTGCAGAAGGGTAGTGATAAGAAGATTATTGAAGTTGTCGCACTCCTGGACAGAAGGGTAGATGCTAAAACCGCCGTTAATTTTTACAAAGACCTGACCCCAGTTGAAGATACTCAAGCCTATAAATCAATGTTTCATACCGCTAACCTCAGCAGGGACAGAGGCACCGGCCGGCCAACCAAAAAGGACAGGCGGGAGATTGATGATTTGCAGGAGGGATGGTTCGATAATTAGTTGACAATTGACAGTTGACAATTGAGATTTCGCCTTTTTGAACGTCATCCCGACGCAGGAGGGATCTGCTGATATAAAAGGCGACCTTCATAAGACTGATTTTAAGTCCAAAAACAGATCATAATTAATTTAGGGTTTTCATTCTAATAGGTTTGAGATCCCTCCTGCGTCGGGATGACGGTTATAACAGATAACCAAATAATCACAATCCTCAGACCCTTCTCTCAAAATTAAACACCGTCACCTCTGCCCTTGATCCGAGCCTGATTGGGACTCCGCTTGTGCCAATGCCTCTCGAAACGTACAAGTGTGGTAATTCGTCACGGTACCATCCGCTAACATATCTGCCACTGCCATATGGCCGGAAAGGGGCAAATCCAAACAGTTTAAGTTGTCCGCCATGGGTATGCCCCGAAAGCATTAGATCTATCGGGACATCTTTCATCTGAGTTTTAATGATGTCCCGGTGCTGCGGACAATGAGTCATCACTACATGATAATCTGATTTTTGATAAAACTCCATTGCCATATTGAAATTTGCTTGCCCCGCGATCAGGTCATCCATCCCCGAAACTGAAATTGTAGTATTCCCGAATGTATAAAGGAAGGAATGGTTGACAATTAATTCGCAATTATGTTTTTTATAAACTTCAAGAAGTTCGAGCGGATGAACCTTCCAGCATTCCCAATTCCCCAGGATTGCGGTTTTTTGAATAGCCGGATCAAACAGAGCCAGGTATTTGTCCAGGCTTTTTAAACTTTTATTCCGGTCGATCACATCCCCGGTAAAAAGAATTAGTTCAGGTTTTATACGGTTGACAAGAGCAGCAAGTTCAATGTGTTTAGGCTGGATCCTGCGGAGGTGAAGGTCAGAGATTTGAAGGACTTTCAGGTTGCTGCCTTCCGGACTTGCATTCCCCAAATAATATTCATTAAGTTCGATAAATGCCTTTTCATACCAAAAGGCATCAATCGCGGTCACACTCGTAATAAGTCCGATACCGCCCCAGATAAATTTCCTTCTACTGATTTTCTTCATTCAATAGTTTGTTTTCATTGCAGAATGCTCCCAGAGTTCGAATGCTGATTTTGCTTCCCTGTGCATTATCTGATGCATTGCTACTTTTCGCTTCTCTTTGCTCATTGCTATCTCATCATAAATGAAAGAGTCATTAAATCCGATGCTTGCGGCATCTTTCTTTGTATTTGCGTAATAAATAGAGTCAATTTGTGCCCAATAGATTGCACTGAGACACATCGGACAGGGTTCGCAGCTTGTATAAATCACACAGCCGCTCAGATCGAAGGTCTTTAACTTCCGGCAGGCCAGTCTAATAGCAGAGACTTCTGCATGGGCAGTCGGGTCATTTGTGAGAGTTACTTTGTTTGCACTTCTGGCAATTATTTTATTGTCCTTAACAATCACAGCACCGAAGGGACCACCCAGTGCTTTGCTAACGTTTTGTTCAGAAAGCCTGATGGCTATACGCATGAATTTATTGTGTAGTTCGGTCGCTGACATACTCGTTCAATATCCTCAAAATCCTTTCATCTTCAAATTATTCTGAAAAATAAAAACCCCGGCGATTGACCGGGGTTTTTAAGAAAAAGAAGCTTTTAAACTATCCTTATTTTTTTTCTTTTTTATAATCTGCATTCAAACCATCAACAACAGCCTTGGTTACATCCAGACTCTCGTCTGCATATAATACTGCCGGGTTTGATTTTGAATAAGTAAGTACAATTTTATAGCCTTTTGACTTAGCATATCCTTTCAGATAATCAGATACTTTATTGTATAATTTGTCATTTTCAGCGGCTTCTTCGTTTGCCAGAGCATTACCTGCATTTTGATTATAGGTAGCAAGTTCCTGCTGCTTTCTTGCCAGACGCTCTTCAGTTGTAGCCCTTTGTTCAGCACTTAAATTGGCTGCACCTTGCTGATAGGCAGCAACTTCACGCTGAAAAGCAGTTCCTTTTGCAGTAAGATCTGCTTGTGCTTTCTTTGATTTTTCCTGAAATTTATCTCTAACCGCTTTGTAATAGTCATAATTACTTAATAGGGAATCTGAATTGACATATACGATGCCTTCTGCAGCAGCTGCTGAGCTTGAGGCAGTATTTCCAGTACTTTTAGTTTGTTCTTTATTACAGGATACTACTATCGCCGATAGTGTTAAAATAACTGCTATTTTACTGATGCTTGTTATTAATTTCTTCATAATTTTTAATAAAAATTTAAGCAAATATAAACTTTCGTATCATTTTCTCAACCATTTAATTTAGGAAGCAAACGGGCTAAAGAAAAGCCTCGTTAATTTATCCACAATGTAGCAAAATCCAGCTAAAATGGTTATTTTTGATCTTTGTTGTAATAATCATATATGAGCGAAGAAACAGAAGACAAATCAAATTATTCAGCGGATAATATACAGGTATTAGAAGGATTGGAAGCGGTTAGAAAACGCCCGTCCATGTACATCGGTGATACAGGGTTTAAAGGTCTCCATCATCTGGTTTATGAAGTTGTAGATAATTCAATTGATGAGGCTCTCGCAGGTTACTGTACTGATATAAATGTAACTATACACAAGGGGAATTCTATTACAGTTGAAGATAATGGCCGTGGAATTCCTACCGCCATGCATACCAAAGAAAAGAAGTCGGCGCTAGAAGTAGTTATGACTGTTCTTCATGCCGGAGGTAAATTTGATAAGGACACTTATAAAGTCTCCGGTGGTTTGCACGGTGTTGGTGTAAGTTGCGTGAACGCACTTTCAAAGCCATTAAAAGTTGTAGTTCATCGTGATGGTAAAATATTTACACAGGAATATGAGTGTGGAAAGCCCCTGTTCGATGTTAAAGTTATAGGTGAAAGCGACAGGACCGGTACGATTGTTAATTTTCAGCCCGATCCAGAGATCTTTACCTTAACCACTGAATACAAATTTGATACCCTTGCAGCCCGTTTGAGAGAACTGGCTTATCTGAATAAAGGTATCCGTTTATCGCTTGTTGATGAGCGTGAAACTACCGATGATGGCACTTTCCTGAAAGAAGAATTCTATTCTGAAGGTGGTTTGAAAGAGTTTGTCAAATACCTTGACGGAATGCGTACTTCTATAATTCCTGAGCCTATTTATGTAGAGGGAATTAAACAGGGAATTCCAGTAGAACTGGCACTCCAGTACAATGATACCTATACCGAGAATGTCCATTCTTATGTAAACAACATCAACACCCATGAAGGAGGCACTCACGTAGCCGGATTCCGTCGTGGTTTGACCCGTACGCTGAAAGCCTATGCCGAGAAATCAGGCATGCTGAAGAATATGAAAATTGAAATTACCGGTGATGATTTCCGTGAGGGATTAACAGCGGTAATTTCAGTGAAAGTTCAGGAACCTCAGTTTGAGGGGCAAACCAAAACCAAATTAGGAAATAATGAGGTGATGGGGGCTGTGGACATTGCTGTTGGTGAAATTCTTGGTAATTACCTTGAAGAAAACCCGCGTGAGGCTAAAATGATAGTCAATAAGGTGATTCTGGCAGCAACAGCGAGAGCAGCTGCCCGCAAAGCCCGCGAAATGGTTCAGCGTAAAACGGTTATGGGTGGTTCCGGTTTGCCGGGAAAACTCGCCGATTGTGCAAATAATGATCCTGCAGCTTGCGAATTATACCTGGTGGAGGGAGACTCTGCGGGTGGAACAGCCAAGCAGGGCAGGGATCGGAATTTTCAGGCTATTCTTCCATTAAAGGGTAAGATCCTTAACGTAGAGAAGGCAATGGAGCATAAGATCTATGAGAACGACGAGATCAAGAATATGTTCACGGCCATGGGAGTTAGTATTGGTACAGCCGAAGACGCCAAGGCATTGAATATGGAGAAACTTCGTTACCACAGGATTATCATCATGACGGATGCTGACGTGGATGGTTCCCACATTACTACACTGATTCTGACCTTCTTCTTCCGTTATATGAAGGCTCTGATTGAATTTGGATATATCTATATCGCAGCGCCGCCACTTTACCTTGTAAAAAAGGGTAAAGAGTTTCAATATGCATGGAATGATGATCAGCGTGATGCAGCAGTACAGGCATTGAAAGGTGCAGGAAAAGAAGAGAGCGTCAACATTCAGCGCTACAAAGGTTTGGGAGAGATGAATGCAGAACAATTATGGGATACCACTCTAAATCCTGAAACCCGTACCCTGAGAAAAGTTACGATTGAAAATGCAGCAGAATGTGATCATATATTCTCAATGCTGATGGGCGACGAAGTTGCACCACGACGTGAGTTTATTGAGAAAAATGCCAAATACGCACGTATTGATATTTAATTCAATTCTGGATTAAGAAGATAAAAAAGCCCTTCACTTATTGTGGAGGGCTTTTTGGTTCAGGGGCATATCGTAAATAGACCACAGCACTAACTTCCTTGGTCGATCTGATCAAAACCTGATGTTCCTTAACTCCATCATAAATTCTCAGATTGGAAGTGTTAGGAGGGATCTTACCCAGATTTTCGGCATAGAGAATAATTTCATGCAGTTCCTGGTTTCTGTTTAAGCGAAGTGTATGGTTTGTAGGCTTATTCACAATCAGCTGATTTCTGATAAATGGCCTTCGGTTATGATAGACAGATATAATATCTCCATCCTCCCGCAAATAATCCTTTAGTTCCAGCCTGACTACATTTTCAGTAATCTCAATTACAATCGGCCGGGCTAGTTTGGTTTGGAGAAATACATTTGGATCCCTGGCATCCAGCAAAATACTGGTCAGGTAGTTTTGAGGTATATTCTGCTTGTTTGCATCCGTAAAGCGTTGCAGATACACATTTCCGGGATAGCAGGGTAATGAATTTTCACCAGCGCCGGTGAAGGTACCGGTCAGGTTATCAATACCTTCCTCCTTGCTCAGGTTAAGTTTAAGGTCTTTGATACATAGAAACCGGGCAGTGTCACTTGGTATTTTGGAGTGCAATATCTTTAGTTCATTTATCCTCAGGCTACCTTTATTGATCACGCCGATAAAGTCCAGAATACCTTCGGCCCTGAGTGGATTATCACGGTAGATGTAGGCCTTCCCGTTGACTATATTATTGTCCTGCTCCTTCACATGCAAAATATAATTCACATTCAGGGTTCTTATATGCTGAAGATCGGTGTCCATATAGCCAAGCCATACCCCTTTAAAATCCTGGGCAAAACCTGAGATTGAAGCAAATATTGTGAAAAGTATGAGCAGGTATTTCATAAGCAATCCTTATTTACTCGTCTTTCTTTTATTTTCTGCCGGTTTATATCTTAAATAAATCGCTGCAGTTTTTTGTTTATCAGATACGATCATCACCCTGTGTTTGGTTTCGCCGTCAATTAAAATAAGTTCTGAGGTGTTTGGAGGTATTAGTCCAAGATTCTCCGCATATAAAAGCAATTCATGAAGCACAATCCGCTTATCAATCCTGAATTTGATGAGGGCCGGCCTTTTTGAGATCTGAACGTTTTTTGCCAGAATCTCCCGGTTAAGGTAAACCGATACCGTATCATTATCCGGTTTCATGTAGTCCAATAACTGAATCTGCAGATCAGCATTGTAAACGTCGATTTCCGTTACTTTTTTAGGTTCAGTTTCGAGAAAATTCGAGTTGAAATCTACTAAAACAGGAGCTGCCGTTTCGGGATTATGAGCAATAGTATTGATTACTGAGTCTTTACGTTGTTCAAGAAATTTATTGAGACCTTCAATGGTTCGGGATAGGATAACTTTACCTGGGATGCAAGCTTCGTTTGGATCATCCTTGCTGATCCCGTTCCATGTTCCCTCGAGATATTCATAAGCACCATCACTGCGATAGGCAAGATCGAATTTTTTTACGCAGGCAACCCAATCCCATGGGACGAAATCTTCCCGTATCCATTCGATACTCTCATAAAGTCTGATGCTGTCCCGATCGAATTTGCCAGATAAGCCTATGCGTATCCGGACCGAATTATCTTTAAAGGCGTAGGAATCGCCCCATATATTTTTTCTCTGACTGAGATCTAATTCGAGGTCATAGAGTTCACTGTAGCCGCCGGGACCCTGGGTGATTTTGCCAAACCATTTCCCGCTAATGTTTTGAGCCAGGATGTCCTGTGCAAGGATTGATAAGAAAATGAGCAGGAAGCATTTCATACCAGCTATTTTAAATCAAGTTAATGATTTTTAACTGGTTTTAATACAGTCTTTTAACGAAAAAGTTTTAAGTGTAGTTTTTTGTAATTGATAATTGCCTTGTAACGCATAAGAATATCCCCGCCCAATACTCCAATTACAGGGGGAAGGTTCAGGCTTGAATAAGCATGGCTTATCGTGCTTAGGTCGAGCACGGCTGCCTCGAAATTCTTTAATTTAAATTTCCCGATCTTCAAAACAGGTAGCATGATTGTATGGCTTTCCATGCTGTTCGTCCCCAAACCGGTAGATAAAAGCTCTGAACTCATTAATTCAGCATCTTTCATATGCTTTTCGATCACGGTTTTATCAAAAACTGTTTTCGAAGCTCCGGTATCGAGCACCACATTAAAGGATTGCCCGAAAACAACAACTTCCACCAATAGGTGGAAGCCGTCGTTGTGTAAATTTACAAGTTCTAAAGGAACTCTTGTTTCGCTCATTAAGCGTTTAGATAAGGTTAGAATCTCTTAGAACCTGATTCATATTCCGTACTGCATCTGCACTCTTGTTAAATTCAGCCTGCTCAGCATCAGAAAGTTTGAAGTCAAGAATTTTTTCCCATCCGTTTTTACCAATAATAACCGGAACAACAAGAGAGATATCTTTCTGTCCGTATTCACCATCAAGGGCAACACCACAAGAGATTAATTTTTTCTCATCACGTACAATACTTTCGACCATTGCTGCTGTACCTGCACCCGGAGCGTACCATGCAGAAGTGCCGATCAGTTTTGTTAAAGTAGCGCCACCAACCATAGTTGAAGAAACTACTCTTTCCTGCTGCTCTTTAGTTAATAACTGAGTAACCGGAATGCTGTTCCAGGTAGCATGATTGATCAATGGAATCATCGTAGTATCACCGTGTCCGCCGATAACCACTGCGTTCAGATCTGCAGGAGAACAACCCAGTTCAACACTCAGGTAATATTTGAACCTTGCAGAATCCAATGCTCCACCCATTCCCAGAATTTTATTCTTTGGAAGACCTGAAGTTTGAAGTGTAAGGTAATTCATGGTGTCCATAGGGTTAGAAACCACGATGATGATCGTATTCGGAGAATGTTTCAGGATGTTTTCTGTAACACTTTTTACAATGTTTGCATTGGTACCAATCAGCTCCTCACGGGTCATTCCTGGTTTACGTGGCAATCCTGAAGTAATTACAACCACTTCAGATCCAGCAGTAGCAGCATAATCATTGGTTACACCTTTAATCTTTGTATCAAAACCCAAAAGGGCTGAAGTCTGCATCATATCGATCGCTTTACCTTCGGCAAAACCCTCTCTGATGTCTAATAAAATAAGTTCTTCTGCTAATTCCTTTCTGGCGATGTTATCAGCACAGGTTGCACCTACTGCACCGGCTCCTACAACTGTAATTTTCATTTTATGATTTGTTTTTAATTTGAGATCAGACCTGTTTGAGATTTTAATTAAAATCTGCCTTTTTTGTATTCAAAAGCGCCTTTGTAAGCATATTTGAAATGACAAGCCGAAGATAGATAATTCAATCTTTTTTATGAAATTATTAGCGATTGTTATGTAAGTTTTTTGTTTCTAATTTGAAAATTATAATATATTTGTTTCTCAATTTCAACGCCAAAAAGATGATAGTAGTAGCCACCCTCCGTATACGCTAGGGTTCCCCTTCCACAAAAAATCATTATGCAGATTTTATCTGCTTATATCTTATTTTAATCATCAATCTTTTATCATGTCTGAAACCGTACAAAATTCCGGTAATATTCCGGCTATATTATCTATTATAAAACAATCGCTCAAAGGAGAAGAGCGCGATTATACCCAGGGAAGCATTCGATTATCAGTTCTTTTGCTAGCCATTCCAATGGTGCTCGAAATGATCATGGAATCTGTCTTTGCTCTGGTTGATCTCTATTTTGTGGGTCACCTCGAGAATAGCAGCTATGCGATCCAGACTGTTGGCCTGACCGAATCGGTACTAACCATCATTTATTCAATTGCGATCGGTATCAGTATGGCTGCAACCGCTGTGGTCGCGAGACGTATCGGAGAAAAAGATCCGAAAGCAGCCTCCAAAGCAGGGATGCAGGCAATTCTGATCGCGATATTGATCAATACCATAATCAGTATCCCCGGATTTATCTATGCCACTGATATCCTGATGCTGATGGGAGCCTCTGCAGAATCGGCAGCTCATGGGACTGCCTTTACCCGGATCATGATGGGCAGCAGTATTTTCATTATGCTTTTGTTTCTGATCAATGGTATTTTTAGAGGGGCCGGAAATGCAGCAATTGCAATGAAAAGTCTCTGGCTGGCTAATCTGGCCAATATTATTTTATGTCCGATTTTTATCAATGGATTCGGTCCGGTACCGGCTTTTGGACTCACCGGGGCGGCTATGGCGACCACTTTGGGACGTGGTCTGGGAGTTTGCTACCAGCTTTACTATCTGTTTGATGGCAGCGGATACCTGAAAATGAAACTAGCCTATCTGAAGCCACAATGGGAACAGATTGTCGCCCTTTTGAAGATATCTGGTCCGGGAGTTCTGCAGTTTGTAATTGCATCCTGCAGCTGGATTTTCCTGGCTCAATTGGTGGCAACCACTGGCGGGGATGAGGGTTCAGCCGGTTATCAGACCGCTTTGCGCTTGTTCATGTTCTTTATGCTTCCGGCCTGGGGACTGAGTAATGCAGCATCAACACTCGTCGGACAGAACCTTGGGGCCAAACAGATCGAGCGTGCCGAGCTTTCGGTCTTCAAAACAGCCAAATATAATGTGGTCTTCATGATCTTCATATCTGTTGTATCGATACCCGGGGCGAGGATTATGGTGTCTTTTTTTACCAATGATCCTGGTGTGCAGGATGTTGCGGTGCAGGCTTTGCGAATTATCGGTGCCGGTTATGTGTTCTATGGTGTGGGTATGGTTCTAATAAATGCCTTTAATGGGGCAGGAGATACCTGGACCCCAACCTGGATTAATCTTTTCGGATTCTGGTTTTTCCAGATCCCGCTGGCTTACCTGCTGGCTAAGTTTTTTCAAATGGGACCTCAGGGCGTTTTTATTGCTATCCCGGTCACAGAAATCGTGATCACCATTGCTGGGTATGTGTTGTTTAAGAGGGGGAAGTGGAAGAGGATTAAGGTTTAAATAATTGATAATTGACAGTTGATAATTGACAGTTGAGACCTGTTAGTTATCTGGTGGAGAGTTGAAAATTAAAAAGGGAGATTCTCATTCTAATCATTTCAATCATATAAATCACAGTTCAGACAATTAGCGAGTCATTCCAGTCTGAACTGTGATTTTTTTGATTAGTGTGATTCTTCAATCCCCGGCAACAGATAACCGACAACAGATAACTAAAAACGTAGCAAGGTTCCCCCAATCGCATCTGCCAATGTCTTATTCACTTCCACCTCTTTTGCAAACTCCCTCCATCGACCTACAGTATCACTTATTTCTGCAATAATATAAGCAGACTTTTTGCATTTGATCGATTCACCAATAATGAGAAGGTCTTCTTTTGAAATATCCTTCCGTTTATTATTGATACTCAGGGCATGCTGACTCACCCAATCGCTTCCGGGACGGTAGGCATGGCAAATATCATAGGCCGGAGCCAGTTCCCACTTGCCTTCCTTTTTTAGCCTGAAAGCAAAGTTCTTCGTATGATCATCACAATTCCGGGCGAGCACATTGAATACCATTCTTCTGAATAATTGCTCCATAGCCTGATAATCCAGTTTCAACTCGCGCATGGTTTGAAATAACTGTTCGTAGCTAAAGCTGCTGACCAGGTTGAAATCAAAATGTTTCAGCGCACAAAAAGTTTGAATATGATGTTTTGTTTCTCCGCCTTCCCGGTCAAATCGTTTGGTCATGAAATGTGCCCGCTCGTTTTCTTCCAAAAGCATAGAGGGCATCATGTCAATGCCGCAGGCAATGGCCATATTATAATAAGCCATTTCCACGCGGCCGTAGCCTTTTGTTGCTCCCAATTGCACATCACTCACCCCATCCAGTTTGATCAGCCAATGTTCAAATCCCTGTGGAGCCCGCGTTTGTCCTGATTTTACCTCTCCCGTTTTTTCATTATAGGCAATAACCGCTTTGGGGCGGGCACCACCGGCAGAAGTGCCAATTTTTAAGATCTCAAGGACCGCTTTTTCTTCATCTTTCTGCAGATTTGTCGCGAAGGACTCCCTGCTGTATAGCATTTTCTGGGCAATATCTACCAGATTATTAATTTCAATTGAAAAGGTTCTGACGTTCTCTTTCAGGCTTGTTGGTTCAAATTCCAGAGCGCCCATACCTCTGCTGCCTATAAAGCAAAGCATTTCGACAGGATTCATACTGTCCTGAGGCCGTCCTTGCTGTGCGAGCCAAAGGTTAATTAGCTGATTTCCATATTTATCAGGCAATACATCGGCCAGCAAGCCGGGCAGCCCTTTGAAGGTATCGTGTTCAGTGTTTTTATTCCGGCGCAATTCAGGAAAGCTAATCACACTCCTGCCTGAATTAAGCGGCATTTTTAGTGGAGCAAGTTCCCAGCCCAGTTTTTTAAATTTAGGCTCATATTCAAAACTCGCCAGCCCGTTTTTTTCATCCCAGGCAACAGCCCCGACTAATTCATTCCAAATTTTTACTTCCGCTACATTCATTGCACTACAGATTAAGGATTCAGTTTTCTTCCACCTGCACGTTTACGCTTGTTCCGTTCCATTTTTGCAAGTGCCAGCGGACTAATACTCTGCTGAACGGTAAACACATCCATGATATGCAATAAATCCAAAACCCTCAAAACCTGGATCAGGGTTGCGATGGTAACGGTTTCTCCCCGTTCCAGCAGGCTCAAGGTCGAGCGACTGATTCCTGCAGCAGTAGCCAATTGCTCCTGCGATTTATTCTGCTCCAGGCGATGGTGCTTTACAAATGCAGCGATCTGCCCGGCCAAAGCCTTATCGCTCATTGAATTATAATTTGTGTATGATATTTCAGTCATAAATATTCAATTATCTATTTAATGTATGATAATTCATGCAAATATAATTATTTAATTTGCAATAAAAAATATTGAATGGAATATAATTCAATAATTGCTAATTTTAATAATAATGAATGATTTATAATTCAATTAGGCTCTTTTAAAGTTAAGTGATAATGAGTCTGTCATCCTGAATTCGATTCAGGAAGTGTTCGAGAAGTGTTCAGGAAGTGTTGCAGAAGTGTTCGGGAAGTGTTCGACAGTTCTTCGACACGGCTTCGACAGTTCTTCGACCGGGAGGTCCTTTTGTCGAAGCGTAGTCGAACAACAGTCGAAGACTCGTCGAACAAAGTGTACATTTTTCTCCTATTATTCTGCTTTAAATCCCCGGAAGTCTGGTACTTAGAGATGAGCCAAACGGGGCCAAATCGCGCCAAATTGGGTCAGAATTTTGAATTCCCTTGCATCAGTTCCGATGTTTGATCTGTGCAAAGAATACTTATTTGTTTATTAGTCAAATCCGGGAGTCAGAAATATTTAACCCTCTTAAGCAATCGAATTTCTTAAGCTGATTCATATGTTTTAATTTAAAATGCTGATGAAATTTATATTTTTGACCTCAAAAAGGATTAATTCATGAGATCACTTGAACAAATTTTTCGGGATGCATTTGCTGGTATAGATATTACAGTTAACGGCGATAAACCCTGGGATATACAAGTGCATAATTCCAATTTTTATGAGCGGGTTGTCGGTGGGGGTAGTTTGGCTTTTGGTGAGTCGTATATGGATGGATGGTGGGATTGTGAAGCTCTGGATCAATTTTTTTTCAAAGTATTTCACCATCGCCTGCATAAAAAATTACCAATCTTTAACTATGGTTTTCTTTTTTTAGCGGCGGCAGCAAAATTAAAAAACCTGCAAAGCAAGGGTCGGGCGAAGCAGGTTGCTTTTAAACATTATGATATAGGTAATGGGCTTTTTGAAAAAATGCTTGATTCACGGATGATGTACTCATGCGGCTATTGGGAAAAGGCGAACAATCTTGAGGAAGCACAAAAGGCCAAGCTTGATTTGATTTGCCGAAAGTTGAAACTGGAAAAAGGCATGAAGGTGTTAGAGATAGGTTGCGGCTGGGGTGGTTTTGCTAAATATGCAGCTGAAAATTACGGTGTTTCAGTTACAGCAATAACCATATCTGAACAGCAGGCTATTCTTGCCCGTGAATTAAATGAAGGTCTTCCTGTTGAGATCAGATTACAGGATTACCGTGATGTAAATGAAAAATTTGATAGGGTGGTATCCATCGCGATGTTGGAGGCAGTGGGCTACCGTAATTACAGGGAGTATATGGAAGTTGCATCCAGATGCCTTAAGGATGATGGGTTGTTCCTGATTCATACGATAGGAGGTGGTCATGATGCCAAAACTACCGACCCATGGATAGATAAATATATTTTCCCCAATGGGGTTATTCCATCGGCGAGTCAGTTGTCCAAATCCTGGCAGGGACTTTTTGTTTTGGAAGACTGGCATAATTTCGGTCTTTATTATGACTCCACACTAATGGCCTGGCTCAAAAAATTTGAAGAAAGTTGGGGTAGCATTAAGGCAGACTATGACGAAACCTTTTATCGCATGTGGCGCTATTACCTCTGTGCAAGTGCGGCGACTTTCCGCGCACGCTATAATCAGCTATGGCATATTGTATTAACTAAACGACAAAATTTTAATGTTTATCAAGCAGTGAGATAAGGATCTAATCCCATGCAGGGAAAAAGAATACACACAGGCTATAAAACAAGCTCAATCCACCCTCTCCACATTATTCCCACCCATATTCCAAACCAATCCAATACTCAATACCCCATTCCCCGCCTGCAGGTATTTCCGGTTTTTTAAACCAAAATTACTGCCGCTGCTGTATTGAAGCTGCAGGTTTTTGCTGACAGCCATTCTGGTAAAAAATACAGGCTCAAAGAAAATATTATCCTCTGGTAATTGTTTCAGTCCGTTGATTTGAAATTTGTTCGAGCGGATATGGCTGATGCGTAATGCGGTGCCATAGTTTAAGGGGAACCTTGCTCCGAATAAATTGAGGGTTTTCTTTTTCTTCGTGCTGTAGTTGACCTGCAGGAATTTCTTGCCAAAATTAATCTCCTGTGTCTCATCGGCAATTAGTCCACTGCTGGTGTTTGTCAGGTAAATACGTTCTGAATTTCCAGTACCAAGTCCGGCATAAATTTCCAGGATCCGGTTTTGCTCGGCCCCGATTTTTGTGAAATAGCCAATGCCACTTTCCAGCAGATTTTGTTTAAATTCCTTTCTTGCCCTTTCCTGATTGGTTACAGAAGCATTCAAAAGTACCCCCCAATGGTCCGAAAATGCGTAGGCTGAGTTGAAAGAAAAGTTTCCTTTTAAAGTCAGATGGCCGGAGGCATGTACTTCATCCTTTGCACTTAGCATCGGGGTATTTGGAACGTTGGGCATGTATAGGGAAGCACAGCTGTTTAGTATTAGTATTAATGCAATGATGCTAATAGATCGGGTCGTATTCATTCTGATTGGATTTACATTGGTTCAGCTTGAAGCAAATAATATGCCTTGATTTAATTTTCGAGACAGATACAGGTAAATGCTTTGCCATTATCAGAGGTGTTTGATTAATGAATAAGTGTGACCACATGCACTGTTCCAGCTAACAATCATAACCAATAAAAGCTTCCGAAGGGCGATTCAATCCTCAGTGCCAGCAAATTCATAAAACAGTTTCCCTTTCTTTTAAAAAGCATTACCGAGCATAGGGATTGCGGATCATATCTGGAATGCATTCATATTGCACAAGCCGCAAGACCAGCGAGAATGTTTTATGAATGTGAAGGGGCCTTGTGGCCAGAGGCACCTAGGCATTGAATAAGGCTTTTGTTTCTTTTGGCCTACAAAAGAAATTGGCCCTCCCGGCTATAGAGCTATCGTGTACCCACATCTTTTTGTAGGTTCCAGCCATTATAAATATCATAGAATTTGGTCAAGCCTCTGAACATGGTTGTCATTCCGGGTTTTCGCTGTGAGGTATAACCTTTCCAGCCTCCTATTCTCGATAAAAC
>NZ_DASWXT010000138.1:0-48904 GCF_036405355.1 Daejeonella sp. | reverse complement strand
TTTAAGGATAAATTACGCGTTAATTACAAAGGAGGTTCTCGCTTTCGCGAGATCCGATAGCTATCGGATGACAACTCCTTGGGTGTCGAGAGGAGATTCCGGCTCAATGCCGGAATTGGACTCTTATCAATAGCTGCAATTTAAAAATTGAAAAGGCCTTTTTTAGGTACTAACTCCGATCCTGACGAAAGTCAGGATCTCCCCTACTATTAAATATTGAACTGTCATCGTGGCGGAGGCCACGACCTCATTTTCTTCTTAACTTAATGACATTGGACGAAAGTCAGGACCTGAACGATCACTTTCCGGGAACAATGAGTTATTTAATCGCCTAACTTAATGACATTGCCCTACCTGGTCATTAGAAAAAATCCTGACTTGATTGTAATCAAGCGGATTGAATTAAACTTAATTTTAACCCGAAACCACTGATGAGCAAATGAATTCCTAAGTTAAAAGGGATACTGAAATCAGCAGCAAAGTAATTTCCTCTGCCTGGTCATTCTGGTGTAGGGTGAAAACTAAAACAAGGAAATCATCACAATCAAAAAAAATCGTAGTTCAGACAATAGGTTGTTTTTGGTTGGTGTGTTCACACCAACCAAAGGGCAAATTAAATTGCAATCAGCATTTTCCCCTATTAAATTTCCAAGTATTTTTACAGTATTTTAGTAAAAAAAATACGTAAATAAATATGTCTGATACAAAAATTTTTGAACCTGGATCATATCGTTATCTTCGGGGTGTAAGGCAGTATTCTGCAGGTATAACGGCACTGGATGGTTATAGATTAGAACGTGTACGATTCAGCCGGCCGCTGCCACTAAAAGAGGGCTTCTTACGCATCCAACAACATCTCGACGCTTTAGGTCGTCCGCTCGCTGCATTTGGAGCCTGCGAATTACGTTCACCCGAGCCATTTACCGAACAAGGCTTTGTTGACTTTAATAACCTTTATATAGGTACTTTAAAAGAGTGGGGTATTTACGAAGAGGGGGGCGACAATCCCATAGCTCGCTCAAATGTCATTCCAGAGTTGAATAAACCATTGAGTCCGAGTATTCATGCATTTACTTACACAATGCCTGATGCTAATGCAAAACCTTCTTTTGTAATCGCTGGTAGTGCTGAAGCTCCAGAGGGTATGAGTGATTATCGTACTCACAGTATTAGTCTGGGTGACATATCCCAGGAGGGCTTAATGAAAAAGGGACGCTGGGTGCTTAATGAGATGGAACGTCGGATGGCTGGTCTTGGCTTTACCTGGGCAGATTCTACGGCAACCCAGTTGTATACTATCCATAACATTCACCACATAATGGTCAACGAAATTGTAAAGCGTGGCGCTGCATTAAGTGGTATTGACTGGCATTACAACCGGCCTCCAGTCCAGGATTTAGAGTTTGAAATGGACTGTCGCGGAGTTTATGCTGAAATCGTTATAGATACAAGGTAGTCCAATTTTCCTGTGGTCGGTGATATCACCGACCACTTAAATCCTTAGCACTACAACCCTAATTTCACTATCTTAGCTCTCAGGTGGTTGATGTTATATTGCCTATTGATCACCAACCCAAGGGTAACCACAGCTAATACAATTTATGAGAAAAATAGTTTTATTCCTCTTCCTCGCAATTATCACTAATTCAGGTTTTGCTCAAAAAGGCTGGACCAGTCTATTCAATGGCAAAGACCTCAAAGACTGGAAAGTGAAGATCAATGGCCACCCATTAAATGATAATTATGCCAATACCTTTCGTGCGGAAAACGGAGTAATGAAGGTCTCATACGATGGCTATTCTGATTGGAAAGACCGCTATGGACATATATTTTATAAAAAACCTTTTTCAGCCTATGTTTTGGTGGTTGAATACCGCTTCACGGGTGATCAGATCCCCGGCGGACCGGGCTGGGCATTCCGGAATAGCGGTGTGATGTTGCATAGTCAATCGCCTGAAAGTATGAGACTGAATCAGGATTTCCCGATTTCTCTGGAGACACAGTTCTTAGGCGGAAATGGAAAAGATGAACGAAGCACACTGAATTTATGTACTCCCGGAACAAATGTATTTCTTGACGGAAAGCTGTTTACCCCGCATTGTATTAACTCAACATCAAAGACCTATCATGGTGACCAGTGGGTAAGGGCAGAGATTGTTGTCCTGGGCGACTCACTGGTAAGTCATCGCCTGGAAGGCAAAGAGGTCTTCAAATATACCAAACCACAGATTGGTGGCGGAAGTGTCTCCAATTTCGACCCGGCGGTTAAAGTAGATGGAAAAGCTTTGAAAGAAGGTTACATCTCCCTCCAAAGCGAAAGTCACCCGGTTGAATTCAGAAACGTGAAATTATTCAATCTGGCAAAATACATGAATGATCCAGCAAAACTGGATACTAAGCTTCAAGCTATTTTGCAACGATAATTCTTAAAGCCAAAAGCACAGAAAGCTTAAAGGAAAAAGGAAATTCCAATTAATAATTAAACTCTGTATTAGTAGTTACAGTTAACAGGCAACTGATAACAGATAACGAATTCTTCAATTCCCCATCGGTCTTCCTTCAGGAAATACAATTGGTATTCTATCCGGATCTTTTGTGTTTTTCTTTCCTGTAAAATTTGCCGTCAGGAATTCTCCCATATCAATTTTACCTGAAATAGTATCCCCGCTGATCGTGCCGGCAAAAGTATAGCTAACTGCCGGCCTGCGTCCGGGACTCAGGAATTTCACCTCATTCCCTTCGATACTTCCGGAAATTTCGCGTACCGAAAAATCGGTTTTATGAATCCCTTTAAGCCAGTTTCCATCCTGTTCAAGGTAAAGTATATGATCACTTTTGCTGCTGAAATAATCTATTTCCAGATCCCAGCGACCGCCTATTTTTGAACCTGGCGCCTTCATCGCTGTTTCAGCTTTCGGACTTCTCTTCTTAGAAAGTAATTCAAAGATTTTATCTCCAACAATCTTATCCTGACCCGGCTGCATTTGCGATGCATTAATTGAAATAGAGGCCATTCCAGGATCTGTACTTCTTCCTCCACCGACAGTAATTCTGGGTTTAGAACTGATCAGCTCCTGAATCAGCTCGGCACTGCTCAAATGAAGTTTCTCAGGATCCCATGAAATGCTTAATGAAGCACTGCGGTTATTAATTCCTTCGGGCTCACGAATTGTAGTTTTTATGCTCTCGATTCCTGAAACTCTTTTAGCAATAGCATTCACCCAGGTCATCCAGTTCTTCTCACGTGCAGCATGGTCCATTTTAACCCAGGTTTCTACTGCCGCAAGCATACCAAGGGTCTCTTCACGGCCAACTTTGTTATCGCGGCCAGGACCATGATGTGGTGAGCTGGCCTGCCAGGCCGACATCAAAATATTTTTAGGGCCAAGCAGCAGTCCGGCACATTGCGGACCGCAAATTGCTTTTCCTCCACTGTAGGCAACCATCGTTGCCCCGTTTTTCAGATGAACATTCGGAATAGTCAGAATTTCGGCAGCGGCATCTGCAAGAATCGGAATATTTAAAGGTTTAGCAATTGCGGCAATAACTTCCAGACTCATCGGTCCGGGAACCAAATTCCCACCACTAAGTTTGATCATTGCAGTCTTAGGCCCTAATGCATCTTTTAGTTCTTCAATAGTTTCAACCCGTATGATCTTTACCCCAATATTCTGAATAGCAAAATCATAAGCACTGAATGATCCAGCAGGTATAATCACTTCTGTTTTATCCAATCCGCTCAGATCAGGAATACGGTGTAATTTCTCAGGATTCCCTCCTGCAACACATGCAGCGGTTGCCATTTTAAGTGCTGCTGCGCAACCAGCCGTCACCATTCCCCACTGTGCGCCAGTCAACTCAGCAAGCCTCTTCCCTACCGCATCAGCCAGTTCATCCATCTGAACAAAATGTCTCGATGCTGAATCCATTGCCGCTCTAACCTCAGGCAGTTCGATTGAGCCACCGATAATAGTAAAGGTACCCCGGCAGTTAATAACCGGCTCAACTCCAATCGACTGGAATATTTGCGGGCCGGGAGTTAGCGGACCATCGGGAAGCAGAGGTGCGATGAACTCATTGACAGCTCCCATAGCTGTTTCAGGTGATCCGACTATAGCTCCTGCAAGGGGCAGAAAAGTAAGTCCTTTAATTAATTCTCTTCTTTTCATAAATGACATGTTTATACAGGTTTGCCTGATAGCAATTTCATGTAATTTTCAGAGAATAACAAAAAAAAGCTAAAAGGTAAAAGCAGAACGCTTAAAGCAATTCAATCTCAATAATGGATCTCCACAATCCGGTGATAAATTGACGGGAAACTCCAATCAAAGAAGCATTTAATATCTTCTCTATAAGCCGCTGAATGAATTTATATGACTGATCTACATGAACTTATAATTATTTTATAAATTAAAACTAACAAATTAGTTGCATAACTAAATATTTAGTTATAGCTTTATATTACAGATTCGAATCAGGTGTAATTAATTATATCAGACAATAAATAAAATTATATGGAGATAAAGGAATTAACAAAAGCAGAAGAGCAGATCATGCAGGTTTTGTGGGATCTGAAAAAAGGATTCGTAAAAGACGTGGTTGACCAGCTTCCTGAACCGAAGCCAGCTTACAATACTGTATCAACGATCATCCGCATTCTGGAAACTAAGGGTTTCATTGATCATGAAGCCTTCGGGAAAAGCCACAGGTACTTCCCCATCATCGGTATTGAGGAATATAAAAGCTTTGCAACCGAAAAACTACTTAGCGGATATTTCGACAATTCGGTAGAGAATATGTTTTCCTTCTTCGTAAAGGAGAAAAAACTCGACCTGAAGGAAGCAGATGAGATCATGAAACTGATTGAAAAACTAAAAAACAAGTAAAATGAACATCCTGAATTATCTTTTACAGACAAACCTGTATCTGATCCTGTTCATGGGATTCTATACATTGGTTCTGAAGAATGAGACTTTCTTCAGACAGAACCGTATTTATCTGAATACGAGTACACTCCTTTCATTTATCATTCCATTCATCAATTCCAACTGGTTTCAGGAGCTTTTTATTACGCAGAAACTCAGGGAAACTATCGTTCCAACCCAGATAATCTACGAAACTGTGGTAGTAGGAGCTGATGAGGGAACAAGTAATTGGGCAATCGGAGATATAATTTTATGGGTTTATTCTGGTGTGATGGCAATATTATTGTTTCGTTTCCTAATCAGAATGATACTCTTGAATTCCAAACTCAAACCCAAAAAGGGAGCTGCTTATTCCTTCTTCAACACGATGGTTGTAGACAGAGAATTGCCTGAATCGGGAATCATCATCGATCATGAAAAAGTTCATATGAGGGAGTGGCATTCAGCCGATGTTCTGTTCATTGAACTTGCCTCGATTATCAACTGGTTCAACCCGGTGGTTTATCTGTACAAAAAGGAGATCAGGCATATTCATGAATTCATCGCTGATGAGGAAGCTGCATCAGCGATGCCCAGCAAATCAGATTATGCCCTATTGCTGTTCAGTAACACCCTGGGAGTTCAGCCCGATCAATTAAGTAATAATTTCTTTAATAACTCACTTTTAAAACGACGTATAATCATGCTAAATAAAAATAAATCACGCAGAACCGGTCTTTGGAAATATGGTTTTTCTGCCCCCCTCTTTGCTTTAATGCTAATCTTCTCTGCTGCCAGTGTTGCTACTGAAAAAACTCACCTGATTGCAGGAGCCGAAAAATTGATCAGCCCTTTAAAAGCAGAAGTATATCCCACATTAAGATCTTCTTCAATAGTTTCTGAAAAAAAATCAGATGAAAAAATCCTGAAAAAACCTCCAACAATTCGATCAGAGGCCTCTTCAAGCATTGAGAACACACAAATTTTCAGCGCCTTATGGAATCATATTCAGAAAAACATTAAATACCCCGCTTCTGCCAGGCAGAATAAAGTAACAGGTTATGAGATCGTATACTTTAATGTTCAGAATGGAAAGATGTCCAATGTAAGAATAGCTAAAGGCTTACAAAGCGATATAGACAAAGAGGTTCTGAGAACTTTTAATTTATTCAAAGAATCCATTCAGGCTGAAGATGGAAACTATTCTATGGCTCTGGCTTTTCAGTTAACAGGTATTGAGTCTAATCTGGGTGTATTACCTGCTACTGGCAAAAATTACTTTTTAGGATCCATTTCTGTTTCGGCAATCGGAGGGCCACAAAAAGCTGGAACAACTGCCAGCAATTCTTCTTCATCTGACGTTCTCATTGTAAATGATTTTGCAAATGTTGAAGTTCTACCTGAGTTTCCCGGAGGTATGAAAGGCTGGGGAGATTACCTTCAATCAGCTCTTAAATATCCGGATGAAGCAAAAAAACACAAGATAACCGGAAGAGTAATAATAAGTTTCATAGTACTAAAAAACGGCAGTATAACAGATATCAAAGTTTTAAGGGGCATCGGTGGCGGAGCTGATGAAGAAGCAGTAAGAGTAGTTAAAGAAAGTCCCAAATGGAAACCAGGTTTAATAAGGGGAGAGCCAGTAAATGTTGCCTATACCATGCCAATATTTTTTCAACTTGCTCCGAAAGCATCTGAGGAAAAGACAAACTAATAGGACCTGAAGGTTATCTTTTATTGGGAATAGGAAATAGTGAATGGGGAATAGAGATTAATACTATTTCCCATTCCCTGTTTTCTATTTCCTATTTCCTATTCCCTCCCCCTCAAATCAACCTATCCTTAATCACCAGCGTCCCTGCTATCTTATCATGCAGGCATTGCTGTTTCTTGTCGAAAAAACCCATCATATAACCAAACCCGACAGTTGCAGTACTGATAATTTTGGATAAATTTCTGACCAGCGAACGACCGAAAGCAATTGGTGCTCCCTTCTCGTCGGATACTTTAAGTCCCATTAATATTTTACCCCAGGTTCCTTGTCTGGCCGAGGCCTCCATTATGGTACTATAAATAATTTTAGAAATCGGGATGATTGCCAGTCCGGCAAGAGAAACGATGATACGCAATTGCTTCTCATCAATAAAAAGCACTACAATTGTAGCGATAACACAGTAAATGGCAAAAATTATAAAGTAGTCAATGATTACTGCTAAAAGGCGTACATCCAGGGAGGCAAAATACTGGGGTTCCCGAATATGAGTTTTGATACCCAGAAATTCACATAATTCAGGAACATCATGTGCTTCTTTATAGTCATCCATATCCTCTGTTTTCACAAAGGTTCCGGGTTTAATCTTCAGCCCTTTTAACTGCTCAGGTGAATGAGGCCCGGTAGGTTTCCCTTCAACAACAACAAAATAATCCTTCATTTTTTATATGGAAAAGAGCTGTCATCCTGAATAGATTTCAGGATGACAGCCACTATGTTTCCATCAAATATATTTAATACTTTTTAACTTCAAATGAAGATAGTCCGCCTTTCAAACTGATATTAATCTTATTTGGCGCAGTACCATAATTACTGGTTTCATAAGTTCCGTCTGCTTGCTTAATGAAACCAATAAAATCTTTGGAAGATAAACCACTGTCTACATCAATCCGGCAACCTGAACTATCAGGGACTTCTATCTCAACATTTGCCACCCCGGTTTCAACTTCAACCTCAGTCAATGGCAATCCAGAACCAAGCTTTGCCTCAAAGGAAGCAGCCCCTCCTTCAAATACCAGTTTTTTAACCTTGTAATTACTCAGATCAAAAATTGCCTCACCGGCTCCCATCTCAATTTTAATATCCCAAACAGGTGTATTGTTCAATTGAATGAGAGTCTTGTTGTTCTCCATTTTATCCAGATTCCAGCTTTGCTTTCCGTCGCGCATCCTGAAGTTCAGGACTTCAACAGAATCAATCACAGTCTTATTAAGAGTAAATTTTCCAAATCGTTTCTTTAAACTCGCTTCAAACAAATTAGATGTAGTATCAGTAAGTCTGAAACTGGTAGCACCACCCTGAATATTCAGACGGGCATTTTTAGAACCGTCATAAGTTTCGGTAAAGGTAGTGTTGGCACCATTAGACCCGTAATCCTCATCCTGATCATTCTCATGTTGAAAATTCAACCAACCCCTTCCTCTATCAGGCCTTGTTCCCTGATAGGCAATCAACCCAAGAGTAAGAATCGTAATTGCACCAATCATATAAGGAGCTGCAGATTTATTTCCAAACCTGCTAAGGAGCATATTGGCACCAATCAGGATAAATATTACCGGCCAGAATCTCCATACTGAACTCCAGTAAAACTCAATCAGGTTAAAGTTCTCAAGAAGAAAAATACTTCCTGTAAAGATGAGGATCAAACCCCATACTATTTTTTCGGTTTTCATGATAGCTTAGTTTTGCTTTGGGTCAGTATTTGTATTTAGATCTTCTGAAGACTCAGCAGATTCAGTTGATTCGGTAGTGCTAACAGCCTGCTCTGTATTTGGGGCTGTGCTTTGGGTAAAGTCTTCTGTCTGAGCCCAGTCATCTTTCCAGGGTTCCTTTTTCTTTGCACTTGCAAGGGTATAAAGCCCCATTGCAATTAATATCAGCGGCCAAAGGTTATGAAACTCCACCCAGTGAGGAATCAGGTCAAATTCATTCAGGAGGAAAAATGATCCGAAAAATATAAAGATTGAACCTGCAATCAGACGTCCGTTACCGTTTCCTTTTTTCTTTTGTGGAAAAGCAGGATTTGAAAGATTCACCGGCTCAGACACTTTATAGTCAACATTAAACTGACTATAATCAGGCAGGTAAGGTCTTTTGGGAACGGCTATCCAAAGTACAATATAGGCCAGAATACCTGAAGCTCCAGCCATTACAGCTACTACAAAAGCGATCCTGATCCAGGTTACATCAACATCGAAGTATTCTGCGAGACCGGTACATACACCTGCAATCATTTTTTCCTGCTCGATGCGTTGAAGTTTCTTTTCCATTTCTTTAATTTTATAAGTTCAGCTTTTAATGTCAATTATTCTTTTTCTTTAATTGATAGATCAAAACTAAGCCTTGATTCCCGGGTTCTAAATACCAAATAGGTAGGTTATCCTAAGTTCTCGGTAAAGCGCATTAAATTATCGGTAAATGAAGACAAAATAATATAAAATCAAACTTTGCCATATAGAGGCCTGATTATAATCTCATCAATATTTGCGCCGGGGCTCATTTGAAGACAGTTCATAATTGATTTTGCGATATCCTCAGATAAAATAAACCAATCTGATGGGAGGCTCGTTCCTGACCATGAATCTGTCAGTGTGGATCCCGGCAGAACTGCAGTCACCTTTACTCCTGCAGGTCTCAGCTCTTCCCTCAAAGCCTTTGTAAGTCCAAGGAGTGCCGTTTTACTGATACTGTATGACCCGGCTCTGGCAACAGGCTCTAAACTTGCAATTGAGCAGATATTTATGATATGTCCCTTTTCCTGGCCAATCATTTTGGCGGCAAAGAACTTGCTTAAAAAGTGAGGGGCAAAAACGTTGACCTGCATTTGCCGTTCCAGACATCTTTGATCCTCATCCATGAGTCCGGATGGAATATACAGGCCAGCATTATTAATCAGAACATCCACATGGCCTAAACTCTTTTCAGCAAATTCAGCGAATCCCCTCACATCTGAGCTTTCTTCCATATCTGCCCGCATCCCGAAAAACTGTAGACGGGGATAGTTTTTCCTGAGTTCATCCAGAAGGGCCTGAACCTCCATTTCATCTCTGGCACAAAATATGATATTATAATTATTTGCCGCGAGTTCCATAACAATGGCCCTGCCCATTCCCTTTGTTGCACCGGTTACAATTGCATTCATGGATTAAAATTAACAAAATCAATGATGGAGCAGTATTTAATTTAAGGCATAATCTCATTTGATTACCTTTGTTTAATTATACTTCTGTCTCCGGCAGTGATAATTTTATATTAATATTGTATAATTAGTAAAACAAACAATTTTCAAATGATATTTCACCCCTTAGGTAAATATATATTATTGTTAAAAGCAGTATTCCGCCGGCCGGAAAAATGGAATATTTACCGGAAGGAAATTTTCCACGAAATGGTATCTATTGGTGTTGGCTCTTTGGGTATCATCGCCATCATCTCTGTGTTTTTGGGTGCTGTAACTACCGTTCAGACCGCGTTCCAGCTTGTCAGTGATTTCATTCCGAAATCTGTGATAGGTATGATCCTTCGGGATTCATCCATTCTGGAATTAAGTCCAACTATTTCTGCAGTTGTGCTGGCAGGTAAGGTTGGATCGAGTGTTGCCTCTCAAATCGGGACTATGCGCGTAACCGAGCAGATTGATGCGCTTGAAATCATGGGAATAAATTCACCTGGTTATCTGATTCTACCTAAAATCATTGCTGCAATTACTACTATTCCCTTGCTGGTAATCATCTCAATTGGTTTAAGTATAACAGGAGGTTTTTTTGCCGGCACGGCATCAGGAGCCGTTACCCAACAGGATTTTATTACCGGACTTACTACTGATTTCAACTCCTTTACTCTTACTGTGTGCATGGTTAAGGCCGTAATCTTTGCATTTATAATCACTTCAGTATCAGCCTATCAGGGATTTTACACCAGTGGTGGTGCTCTTGAGGTTGGGCAGTCAAGTACCAAAGCAGTAGTAATCAGCTGTATTGCTATTCTGTTTTCTGATTATGTTATCGCCCAGTTAATGTTATGATAGAGATTAAAAACATTCATAAAACTTTTGGCGAAAACCACGTCCTTCAGGGTATTTCAGCAGAGTTTGCAGAAGGAAAATGTAATTTGATTATTGGAGGATCCGGCTCAGGTAAAACCACTTTATTGAAATGCATGGTGGGGCTGCATGAGCCTGAGGAAGGTTCTGTAATCTATGATGGGCGTGATTTTACCCGAATGAACTTTGCTACAAGAATTGAAATTCGTACCGAAATCGGGATGCTTTTTCAGGGATCTGCGTTATTCGATTCCATGAATGTAGAAGATAATATCATTTTTCCAATCAACATGTTTACGAATCAAAGCCACAAAGAAAAACTTGATCGTGCCAATTTCTGTTTGGAAAGAGTAAATCTTGCCGGAAAGAATAAATTATTCCCTGCTGAGCTTTCAGGAGGAATGAAAAAAAGAGTAGGTATTGCAAGAGCAATAGCAATGAATCCCAAATACCTGTTTGTAGATGAACCCAATTCCGGACTTGATCCTAAAACAGCTATCGTAATTGATGATCTTATTCAGGAGCTTACAACGGAGTATAACACAACAACCATTGTTGTTACCCACGATATGAACTCGGTGATGGGTATCGGAGAAAATATCATTTTCCTGCATGAAGGAAAAAAATGGTGGGAAGGTACAAATAAGGAAATTTCATCGACCGATAACAAAGAATTGAACGAATTTGTTTTTGCCAGTAAATTCATGCAGGCATTACAGAAGAAATAAAGAACACATTACTCTCCATTAAGTGAGTAAAATAGTATAAGAATGATTCAACTGTTAAGTCCGCAAAACTGGAAAGATTACGAACTGATTGATTGTGGCAATTTTGAAAAGCTGGAACGCTTCGGAAATGTAATCCTGATCCGTCCGGAACCTCAAGCTGTCTGGGGGAAAAAGTATCCTGAAAGTGAGTGGACCAAACAACATCATATTCGCTTTAAGGGCCGTTCAGCAACTTCAGGAGAGTGGATTAAAAAAGATCAGAAAACACCCGACAGATGGCATATCACTTATAAAAATGAGGATATCAAACTGCAGTTCAGGTTGGCCCTCACCTCATTTAAGCATCTGGGTATATTTCCTGAACAGGCTGTTAACTGGGATTACATCATTAAAAACGTTAAGAAATTCAAAACTGCGCAGCCAAAAGTATTAAACCTTTTTGCTTATACGGGAGGTGCTTCTCTTGCTGCCAGGGCCGCGGGTGCCGAAACGACACATGTTGATTCAATCAAACAGGTAGTAAGCTGGGCGAATGAAAATCAAACACTATCCGGACTTGAAAACATTCGCTGGACAGTTGAAGATGCCTTGAAATTTGTAAAACGTGAAGTCAAGAGAGGGCGTAAGTATAACGGAATCATTCTGGATCCTCCTGCCTACGGACATGGGCCAAATGGAGAAAAATGGAAACTGGAAGATAATATCAGGGAAATGATGGATGATGTGGTGAAATTACTGGATGAGGATGAACATTTTTTAATTCTGAACACCTATTCTCTTGGTTTTTCATCTGTGATTGTCGAAAATCTGATTCTATCTTCTTTTCCCGAAGTTCAAAACCTGGAAACAGGAGAGCTTTACCTTCAGGCAAGTTCAGGTTACAAATTACCATTGGGTGTATTTGGAAAATTCTGTAAATTTTATTGAAAATTATTCGTGTACAATACAGGCAACAATTAATTTGATTCTCCGGAACGCTCTTAAAATTCAAAATACTTTCAACAAATAAATTAGGCATTATTAGCACATCATCTCAAAAACAGAATATAAACTCAATCTATGAAAACCGGAAAACTAAGCATAAGCAGTCTTTCAATTTTATTCCTCATTATTTTTTTCACAAACTGCAGTGAATCAAAAAGTAAGACAGATACTAAATCTGCGCTAAAAACCGAGTCAGGCGCTAAGCCTGAAGGTGAAGAATCCGAAGAAGAATCAACAGCGGAAAATATTGATTATGAACCAATTGACACTGCTCTTTACAACAAGAAGCTTAAGGAACTCGCAAATGGCGATACTACCGGAAAATGGCCGGTTAAAAAGCAGCCTTATCCACTTCCGGGTGCAATACTGCCTTTTAAAAGAGTAGTAACCTATTATGGGAACCTCTACTCCAAAAAAATGGGTGCTTTGGGCGAGTATGCTCCAAAAGAGATGTTGAGAATGCTTTATGCAGAGGTTGCAAAATGGGAGAAAATTGATCCTAAAACACCGGTACAACCAGCCCTGCATTATATTGCGGTAGTTGCAGCAGGTGATCCCGGAAAAGATGGTAAATACAGAAACCGTATGCCTGATAAGCAGATCGATTCAGTATTAACTATTTCCAGAATGAAGAAAGACATGATTGTATTCCTTGACATACAGGTAGCCTTAAGTACGATCAGGGAAGAACTTCCGCGTCTTGAAAAATATTTAATGATGCCAAATGTACACCTTGGAATTGATCCTGAATTCTCAATGAAAGGTGGAGTTCTGCCAGGCAGAAAGATTGGCACTTATGATGCTTCAGAGATCAATTATGTATCAGATTATCTGGCAAAATTGGTGAGAACCCATAATCTGCCTCCTAAAATCTTTGTCATACACCGCTTCACGAAAAAAATGGTCACAAATTATCAGAACATCAAGCTGAGACCTGAAACACAAATCGTTATGCACATGGATGGATGGGGTGAACCAGAACTTAAAATGGGAACACATCGCCACTTTATATATTCTGAACCGGTACAGTTTACAGGTTTTAAAATTTTCTATAAAAATGATCTGAAAAAAGCTCCAAACCGTTTAATGACTCCTCAGGATCTGATGAAACTTAAACCACAACCAAGCTATATTCAGTATCAGTAAAGACAAAATACACAATAGATAAAAGAGGGTTTTACCCTCTTTTATTCTTTACAGGGCTATTATAATTCTTTCATAATAAATTCTCACATTTAGTGATATGGAACAGGCAATTTTTGGCGGCGGATGCTTTTGGTGCACAGAAGCCATCTTTCAGAATTTAAAAGGAGTTACAAAGGTAGTATCGGGTTATATGGGAGGGCATAAACCAAACCCCAGCTATGAGGATATCTGCAAGGGGGATACGGGACATGCAGAAATCATCCGAATTGAATTTAACCCGGAAGAAATCTCTTTTGAGGATCTTTTGCTCGTATTCTTCAAGACTCATGATCCTACTACCCTGAATATGCAGGGAAATGACGTTGGCAATCAATATCGTTCAGTTGTATTCTACGAAAATCAGGAACAGAAACTTGCCGCTGAAAATATGATCGATCAGCTGGAAAAAGAAATGGTGTTTGAACGGCCAATCGTTACTGAGGTAACACCGGTTTCAATATTTTATTCTGCAGAAGATTATCACCAGGACTATTATAACAATAATGCGAATAAGGCCTATTGCGTCCATGTTATTCAACCGAAGCTGCATAAGTTTATCAGAGAATTCAGGGAAAAATTAAAATAATATTAAGGCTGACAGGGTTTGGAACCCTGTCAGCCTTTTATCAGCTTATTCTTTAACACCCAATTTAGTAAGAATATCATCCATAAGACACCATTTTGTCATGGAAGACTGTAATAAATTAGCTCCCACAAAAGCTGTAAACCAGAGAAAGTTGATGTTAACATAAACAGCTAAAAGTAAGCTAAGCAAAATAAAGCTGCCAGCAATTGCTCTTACAATGCGATTTTTCATTTATTATAAATTATTTGACTTTTCAATATTTAAAACTGCAATGTGAATACGGGACTCATTCCCCTGTTTAGAATTGTATACGTCCGTGAGATTGAAAAATGATTCAACTATCTCCTTATTTACAAAGGCATAGAATAAAATTGATTCATTTTCATTCATCTCAGAGGCAAACCAGTTAAGTCCAACCTCATCGCCTGAATTATCCTGAAATCCTGTTACTTCTCTGTATGAGAAGTTTTTAACTCCAGCTGCCCTGAGCATCTTCAGTATATCTTTTTTGTACTCTCTTATCGCAGTAATTACCAATAATTTCATATCTCTTCTGATTTAATAGTTTCTCCATTGTCGGGCAATTTACTTTCCCATTTTTTTCTCTCAGTAATGTAATAGATCAGGGGCACCACGACCAGGGTTAGCAGGGTTGAAACAATTGCACCTGCCACGAGCGAAATTGCAAGTCCCTGAAATATCGGATCGAACAAAATTATGGATGCACCAATCACAACAGCGCCTGTTGTTAAGAGGATCGGAGTAGTTCTCACAGCACCCGCTTCAACGATTGCCTGCTTTAATGGAACCCCGTCATTCAGACGAATTTCAATAAAGTCAATCAGCAATACTGAGTTGCGAACCATAACTCCTGCTAATGCGATCATTCCTATGAAAGAAGTAGCTGTAAAGAAGGCTCCCAACATCCAATGCCCGAGTACAATACCAATCAGCGACAATGGAATCGCCATCATCATGACCATTGGGGTTTTAAAATTCTGGAACCAGCCAACAATCAACATATAAATAATGATTATAACCACTAAAAATGCTGCACCAAGATCCCGGAATACCTCTAGTGTGACCTGCCATTCACCATCCCACTTTACTGTAAAATTGCTTTCATCAGCAGGCTGTTCCATATATAACTCATTCACTTTATATCCCTTTGGCAATTTGATTTTCTGAAGTTTTTCATTCATACCAAGAATAGCATAAACCGGGCTTTCTAAAGCACCTGCCATATCAGCAGTCACATAAACCACACGCTTTTGATCCTTACGGTAAATAGTTTTGTTCAATGTATCACGCACTACCTTAACCAGATCACTTACCGGAATCATATTCCCATGAGAACCTTTTACCTTAAGGCTGGTAATATCCTGTAAATCTGACTTTTCCGAATCATCCAGAGATAATACGATACCAACCTGATCATTTGAATTTTCATCATATAAATGAGAAACCGGATACTCTTTAAGCAAATAGGTCAAATTACCCACTATCTGCTGGGAGGCTACTCCATTCAGCATAGCCTTTTCTTTATCAACCTCCAGGCGGTACTCCGTTTGAGCATCTTCAACCATCCAGTCGATATCAACAATATCTGAAGTTTGTTCCAGAATAGTTTTTACCTGCTTCGCAACCTTAATTTGCTCCTGATAATCAGGACCATATATCTCGGCAACAAGTGTAGATAATACCGGAGGACCAGGCGGAACTTCAATGATCTTTACATTTGCACCGTACTTTTTGGCTATCTTTTGAATCTCAGGACGGACCTCCTTCGCGATATCATGACTTTGCTGATCTCTCTCCTCTTTATGTAACAGATTTACCTGAATATCCGCCATATTGCTTCCACCTCTAAGATCGTAATGGCGAACTAATCCATTGAAGGTAATGGGTGCAGATGTTCCAATATAATTCTGATAGTTAACAACCTGCGGTTTTTGAGAAAGATACTGTGCAATTTCCTTAGTTACCGCAGCGGTTCTTTCCAGGGTTGTCCCTTCAGGCATATCAATCACTACCTGAAACTCATTCTTATTATCAAATGGAAGCATCTTCACTATTACTGATTTGGTGAAGAACATCATCACCGACCCAATCAACAATAAGAAAGTAATACCCAGCATCCAGCGACGCTTTGGAGAACTTTCAAGTAAAGGGCGCTCAATCTTATCGTAAACTCTATAAATCAAACTGGTTTCCAGTCCCTGCTCTTCCTTATGCTTTTGCTCATCTTTCTCTTTCAATAAATGATAACCCAGGTATGGAGTAATTGTGAGGGCTACAAAGAGAGATAAAATCATCGCGATAGATGCCCCAATTGGCATAGGACTCATATATGGCCCCATCATTCCGGAGACAAAAGCCATAGGCAAAATCGCTGCAATGACAGTAAATGTTGCTAAAATAGTTGGGTTTCCAACTTCGTTTATTGCAAAAATGGCCGCTTGTTTAAACGGAAGACGTTTCATCTTAAAGTGCCTGTGCATATTCTCGGCGATGATGATACTATCATCCACAACAATACCTACCACAAATACTAATGCAAATAATGTTATACGGTTTAGCGTATAATCAAGGACATAATAACTGAACAGGGTCAATGCAAACGTCAATGGTACTGAGAAAAACACGACTAATCCACCTCTCCATCCCATAGCAAGCATAACCAGGAAAGTTACCGCAACAATTGCAATACCAAGGTGGAGCAGGAGCTCTCCTACTTTATCGGACGCAGTCTCACCATAGTTCCTGGTCACTTCAACATGAACTTCATCAGGAATGATATTTTGCTTCAAATGATCCACCTTCTCCAGAATCTTTTCAGATATTTTCATTGCGTCAGCACCCTTAACTTTACCGATAGAAATTGTTACTGCAGGATATTCTGAATTAGATTTAGAATAGCTTTCATTAGACTTTCCGTACCCAAAAGAGACATAGCTGCCTGGGCTTGATGGGCCGTCCTGAACTGATGCAACCTGCTTCAGATAAACAGGCATATTATTATTTACTCCAATTACAAGATTCTCAACATCTTCAGAATTAGTCAAAAACTGTCCCGTAGACACTAAAAATTCCTGATCATTATTAGAGAAGCTCCCTGATTGAGAACTTGCATTATTCGACTGAATCATTTGCATGATTCCAAGCGGATCAACACCGCTCTCAGCCATTTTATCTTTATCTAAAACAACTTTTACTTCACGTTTGCGGCCTCCAATCTCTTTTGTCGCTGCTACATCTTTAATTTTTTCGATTTCAGAGGTTACTTCTTCTGCAATTTGTCTAATCTGAAATTCATCATATTTCTCACTCCATAATGTCAGTCCCAGCATTGGAACATCATCTATAGAGCGGGTCTTTACGATTGGCTTATAAACTCCTGCCGGAAATAAATCCTCATGCTTATTTAATTCATCATAAAGTTTAACATACGAACGCTCTACATCTTCACCCACAAAAAATTGCACAATCATCATTGCCTGGCCATTCATTGCCATACTATGAACGTGCTCAACACCCTTGATGTTGGAAATAATCTTTTCCAGTGGTTTAACTACACGGCTTTCGATCTCTGACGGACTTGCTCCCGGATACCCGACCATCACATCAGCCATCGGTACATTGATTTGAGGTTCCTCTTCTCTGGGAATAAGAAACGAACTGTAGACACCGATAATCATCAGCACCGACATCAATAAAATTGTAAGTTTAGAGTTTATGAAAAAATGGGCTATTTTTCCTGATATACCTTCTTGCATGATACTTTAGTTATATTCTCTATCGCTAAATGGATAAAAAATGCTTGAAACTGTAATTTATTGTTGGATACTAACTTTCGCTCCGTTATACAATTTGCCCTCTGCAGAGACTACATATTGTTCAGAAGCAGATAATCCAGATAAAACCTCAACCTGATCACCAAATGTTTTACCTGTCTTGATCCATCTCAGAATTGCAGTATTTACATTTCCTATAGTATATACTCCTTTAAGCTGACCCTGCTTTACCAATGCAGCAACAGGAATCAAAACCTTATCTGAAGATTCAGTAGAGGCTGGTTCACTTTTAACAGGGAAATGAACATTAACAAACATGCCTGATAGAATAGACTTATCAATTTTATCAAGATCAACCTTCACCAGATACTGTCCACCGGTATTTTTTGCCGAGACACTCACCTCGGAAACCTTACCATTAACCTCCTTATTAATTGATTTTATAAGAACCTCAGCAGGCATTCCTTTTGTAATACTTGAGATCTGATTTTCTGAGACCATCGCAGTTACCTGTAATCGGGATACCCCCTCCATACTCAAAAGAGGCATTCCCGGATTAGCCATATCACCCTCTTTAATAAAAGTATTGGTAATTACTCCAGTGAAAGGAGCCGTAAGATTTGAATATGAGAACTGCGCCATCACCTCCTTCTTCATTTGCTTTGCGCCATCCAGTGCGGCTTTTGCCATCTCATATCGGGCAGTAATATCATCCAGCTCCTTTTGGGAAGCACTTGCATCCTTAAATAAATTCACAAATCTGTCGTAATCCTTCCTGGCACTGTTATATGCAGTTGTCGCTTGCAGAATCCCTGCATCTACCTGTGCTCTTTTTGCTGTTAGATCAGAGCTGTTTATGCTGATTAGCAATTGCCCTTGTTTAACTTGCTGACCAACCTTTACATGAATTTTAGTAATATAACCCATCATTCTCGTACTGATATTCGCACTGTTCTCTGCCTCAATCTTTCCACTTGCACTGATAAAATCGGTATTCTGTATTGAAGAAGAGCCGGCCAGCTTTACCGCCACCGTAGGAACGTCTATAACTGTTTCTTTCTTACTTTCACCGCAGGAAGCTAAAAATGAGAGTGCTCCTAGAATTACTATTGGTATTAATATCTTTTTCATCCGTTTATTGTTTGTTAATGGTGATGAAGCAATCATGATTTAATAATCATACCCCTGCGGGTTTTGGCAAAATCATGATAGTTTCATTTTATTACTTAGTTAAAAAGCTTAAATATTGTTGAGTGAAATTGTATTCAAATACTGCCTGAAGGTATTCAAGCTCTTTCTGAAACATCTGAGTCTCTGAACCAAGCAGATCGCTGGTCTTTTCGAGCCCCTGTTTAAACCGGTTATTGTGTATCCGGTAAGCCTCCTGAGATTGCTCAAGCGCTAATTTCGACAGGCTTACTTTAAGGCCTGCGTCGTTAAGCTGCCGGCTGGTTTTATTGAGTTCCATTTGACTTTGGGCCTTATACTGATTGGTTTCAGCTTCAGATTTTTGATAATCTGCTAAAGCTTTTTGTCTCTTTCCAATAGACTTATAACCATCAAATACATTCCATGACAATTGTACACCCAACAGATAACCCTTGGCCCGGGCACCAAATACTTTATTATCATACATTTCGTATGTTCCAAAAGCATTCAACCTCGGCAAAAAGGTCATTTTTGAGGATTTCAACAAGGCATGATAAGCTTCGGTTGATTTTGTCATAGCCATGATATCTTTACGACTTTCTGATAAACCGATACCGCTTTCATTTATTGAAATAGAATTTTCAAGTTCTTCAACAGGACGATATACTTTACCGTTCATATCCTCCTGCATTAGAAATGCCAAATAATCTGATGCATTCCGGGTATTGCTTTTTGCCAGTTGAACCTGATTTTTAATCTCGTTCACACGTACTTTTACAGAAAGGACATCAGTCATTTGAAGCATACCCTGATTAAAGTAGCTTTCAATTAATTTAAGATTGGCTCCGGCCGTCAATTCTGCTTTTCTGAGAACATCAACTGCTTTGTAGGCTAATTGCAATTGCATGAATGCCTTAACTGACTCCAATTCAAGATATTCCTTTGAACGTTCAGACTGCAAATGAATAGCCTCCATTTTAGATTTTGCAGCCTGCCTTCCATATACACCATCCAGATTAAGTAGGGGTTGCAGAATTTGAAATTTAGTTGCGAAATTGCTCGTAACATCAGGGTTATTCAATAAAGCCGGATTAAAATCTGATGCCGTTAAAATTTCCTGATTTAATTTCGAACCAAAAGCAATCAAAGGATTGGTACTTGATGTTCCTGTATGCGAGAGAGAAACATCGGGCAAAAACAGTGAATTTGATTGCTTGAAATCAGCCTGAGCCGACTTATAATCCTGATCCTGAATTTGCAATTGAAGGTTCCTTTCAGATACTTTCGCCCAAATATCTTTCCTGGAAAGTGAAATTGTATCCTGGCTGAATACCTCTGCCGAAAGTGAAATAAGGCCGGCAAAAATGACAATCGCTATGCTCTTCATATAAAATTGTTTAAAATTTTATACAAAGGTATTTCACCTAAAATCTACTGATGGTAACAAATATCACAATTGTCACAAACGTGTTTCAAGTCATGAAAAGCAAATGAAAGTATCAGCTAACCAGGCAGATATCTGAAATTATTTTGGAAAAGAGCTTTATAGTCTATTAGAAAATTCAATTCAGGAATAAATTCTGTTGCCAGAATTAGCTTTTGAGTCAGTCTGATCAAAACAATCCCAATTGCCCTTTATCATCAATATCCAGATCCTCCGGATTGGTGATTTCAAAATCAATTTTCTTTGCAGGCTTTATTTCTTCTTTTGGAGGTTCCTCAGAAACTATTGTTACATCCTGATCCTCAGCAATATTATCCTCAACAATCTCTTCAATACCATTGGATTCATCCAAAGATTCAGTTTTTGACAAAGGCTCTTCAACTATGATTTCAGCACCCTGTGTCGGCTCTATTTCAGCATCAATATCCCTGGCCTGTGAAGAAACTGGGGTGGCCGTATGGACTCCCGGCTCATCTCTTTCATTATCGTCGGGTTCAGAATCCGCCGCTAGAATCTCTTCATCTTCTTCATCAATAAGTGAAGGGATAAGCTGGATATCTTTCACTTCATGAGGGCTGAGCCTGTTACCCATAGCCTTCATTCCCTTAACTTCAATTGCTTCACTCAGATCAATCTCAGATTCCTCAGCAATTTTAGTTTTACCCTTCAATACTTCCAGTTTGATCTTTGGTCTGACATGGCCTGAGATCAGAATAAGTTTTGATCCTGATTCTTCGCTGATGACACTGGTTTTCTTGCCGATAGTAGCGTTTTCAAAAACAAATCGCTTGAGATAATGTGCACCGGATTTACCTTCAATATAGATCATGGTGAACACCTTTTCCGGATTAAACTTCTCAATCAGCAGCAGGCGATCATCAAAGTGATTACTCAGATCAAAACTACTCAACTCATAAACACCCTGCGGATTTAGCGTCAGAATTCTATCATCTCCATCAAATTCTCCAAGATATTTGCCCCTTCCATCCACATTCAGTCGTTTTAGAATTTCATCATACCATATCTTACGTCCTGATAAAGTGGAGATACCCTTGCTCTTCAGCACGACCTTCTTCACAGGATATTTTGTTACAATATTGCCCATTGAACTCCTGCCTTTAATCACCTGATCAGCAAAGTCAATATCGAACTGCAGTTTTTTCAGTTTGGAATGAGGTTTAAGCTGAACATTAATTATTTCAGCCTCACCGTTAGGGTTTGCTGTAAAATATAACACTTTTGATCCCTTGCTTCCCTTGGTCAGGTCGTACTCCTTATCACGGGTAACACCCAGTACAGAGAACCGTTTTATATAGGATGTACCACTTTCCCCATCCCTGTAAATCAGGTTGTATACTGTACGCTCATCATTCTTTTTAAACACCTGGGCGTGGACTATCCCCTTCCCTGCAAAGGTTTTTTCGGCGACCTTTGAAACAATGAACTTTCCATCCTCTCTGAAAACGATTACCTCATCCAGATCAGAGCAATCACAAACAAATTCATCTTTACGAAGTCCGGTTCCGATGAAACCATCTTCGCGGTTCATATATAATTTAACATTGGCTAAGGCCACTTTGGAAGCCTCCACCCGATCGAAAGCCCTTATTTCTGTCTTGCGCTCCCTGCCAGCACCATATTTACTCTTTAATTTTTCAAACCAGGCAATGGCATAATCTGTCAGATGTTTGAGGTGTTTATTAACTTCCTTAATATCACTTTCCAAAGCCAATAACTGCTCGTCAGATTTCTTAAGGTCAAAGCGGGTAATACTGCTCATCGGTTTATCGATCAGCTTTTTATAATCTTCAGGAAGAATCTCCCTGTATAATTGGGAGAAAAACGGACTGAATAATTTATTTAAAACTTCAACTACAGCTTCAAAATTACCGGAACCTTCATATTCAGGATTCTTGTACATTCCTTCCTGAATAAATATTTTGAGTAATGAACTGAAAAAGATCTTTTCCTTGAGTTCTGCAAGCTTAATTTCAAGCTCCAGTTTAAGAAGACCTTTGGTGTGCTGGGTACTCTCAATGAGGATATCATTCACACTCATGAAATAGGGCTTATCACCCTTAATGATACAGGTATTGGGAGAGATAGAAACCTCACAATCTGTAAAAGCATAAAGTGCATCGATCGTCACATCAGGTGAGATCCCCGGTGCGAGATGAATAATGATCTCAACATCTTTGGCTGTATTATCCTCGATCTTTTTGATCTTGATTTTGCCCTTATCATTTGCCGAGATCACACTGTCAATCAGTCCGCCGGTAGTTGTAGTATAAGGAATCTCGGTAATAGCCAGAGTCTTCTTATCCCTTTCAATAATTTTAGCCCTGACCCTGATTCTGCCACCCCGCATCCCTTCATTGTAATTACTGAAATCAGCCATTCCCCCCATCTGAAAATCAGGAAGAAGATCAGGACGATTACCTTTCAGAACCTCAATCGAAGCGTCGATCAGTTCCACAAAATTATGAGGCATTATTTTAGTCGCGAGACCAACTGCAATACCATCTGCCCCCTGAGCAAGAAGCAAAGGAAATTTTACAGGAAGAGTAACAGGTTCACGGTTACGTCCATCGTAACTGCTTTGCCATTCGGTGGTATCGGGATTAAATACTACCTCATTTGCAAATTTAGAAAGCCGGGCTTCGATATAACGTGGTGCAGCTGCGGAGTCGCCTGTTATAGGATCTCCCCAGTTACCCTGAGTATCAATCAGCAAATTCTTTTGGCCGATCTGAACCATTGCATCTCCGATTGAAGCATCTCCATGCGGATGATACTTCATCGTATTACCGATTACGTTGGCAGCCTTATTAAAGCGTCCGTCGTCCATCTCCTTAAGAGAATGTAAAATACGACGCTGAACAGGCTTTAAACCATCATGAATATGAGGTACTGCGCGATCCAGAATAACATAGGATGCATAATCTAAAAACCAATTTTCATATAAACCGGAAAGCGATGTTACATTATGTAAAGCTTTTTCTTCGCCTGCCGTATTGTTGTTTTCGCTGTCTGTGTTTTCTATTTCTTCACTCATCCTTAAATATGAAATTCTATTGTGGTAAATATAAGTTATCGGATGAAATTGCAAGCGCTAAGTTTTAAACAGCTCTTAGTTAAATTTAATAATTGATGAATAATTAAATTAATGCTTCTGCAAACTGTTTTAATAGCAATCAAGTAATTAATTAGATTTATTTCATTGACATTCAATATTTTACATTTAAATTCACTAGTAAAAGCAACCATTTAAATCCTTTCACCGTGTATATCACAAATAGCTATTAAATTGAGTAATTCGATCGAACAATTACCTCATCAGCTTCGCGAAGATTGCATACGCGGAATAGCAGGTAGTCAGAAAAAATTGTATTACAATTTTTATGGCTTTGCTATGGGGATTTGTTTGAGATATGCCCGCGACAGAGATGAAGCGGTTCAAATATTGAATGATGGTTTTTATAAAGTTTTAACTCGTCTCGACCGGTATGATCCGTCGAAGCCATTTTTACCATGGCTTTCCCGTATAATGACCAATACGGCGATCGACCATTACCGTGCTGAGCTGAAGCATCCCATTACCAGTGACCTTGCCGAGCTGGAAATTCAGGGTAAAGAGACTGATATCCAAAGTAAGCTTAATTATGATGATCTGATCAAATTAGTACAAGCCTTACCCCCGGGTTACCGGACAGTGTTCAACTTATTTGCGATTGATGGTTATACACATGAAGAAATAGCTGAACAGCTTGGTATTTCGGTGGGAACATCCAAATCAAATTTATTTAAAGCAAGGCAAAAGCTAAGAGCAATGCTTGAAGAGAATGATAAAAAAACAGAAATAAACACAGGACAGAATACAGCAATAATTTTCAATGAGCAATTTGAGCCCAAACAAGACAGACAAATTTTTCAGGCAGGCGCTTAAGTCAACTCCGGAGCTTTCTCCTGCAGAGAAAGACTGGAAAGAAATGGAGCGTCTTCTGAAAGGCAAGCCAAATAATCGGCCTGTCATTGGCTGGTTTTACTGGCCGGCTGGAATAGCTGCAGGATTACTTATTTTCCTGTCAGTATGGCTTTCCCCTGAACCTGAAATCCCTTTGGCTGATGTTGAAAAGGCCAAAAACAACCAGATTGAAACCCAAAATAAAGAGAATACAACGCTGAATACTGAAAATGAAACTACCAGTCCTGCGGCCTTTCTGCCTGATCCTGTAATTCCTGATGAAAGAAAGACTTCCGGCCTGAACACAGACATTGTGAAACAGGAAAGCGAAAAACCTGTAGAAGATTTTATAGAACCTGCCTTATTTACAAATATTAATTCAGAAGACAGAAATCAACTCCAGCCTTTAAATAAGGCTCTTTCTCAGGAGTTCAGAAATATAAGCCCCCTCCCATCCGGCGATCTTAAAGCAGTCAATACATTTTCATTAAAATCTGACAAAAGTCCTGCTATTGACAGTATCACCAGGAAACCGGAACGCAGCAATAAAAACCAAACAGGCAGACTCACTTTGAGCATGGCTTTTACCACCGACATGAATTCTGTAAATGGGATTGGAAACAGCAAAGCTGGAATTAGTAGCGGCTTTGGAATTAACTATAGAATTTCGAAAGGTATATCTGCCGGTACCGGTATCTACTATTCACAAAAGGAATATACCTCCGATAAATATTCATATTATACAACAGAAAAGCCATTCTCAACCTGGGCTAGTTATTCAAGACAGATTGATGCAGATTGCAGTGTGATAGATATTCCACTGAATATGAATGTGCTGCTAAGTAAAACCAAAAAGACAGGAATTATAGCATCTGCGGGCTTATCCTCCTACATTATGTTGTCTGAGAAATATAATTTTATCTATAATTCTACCCCGTCTTACCCTTCTGCCGGAAGGAAATACAAAATCAATAATGCAAACCAACACATTATGAGTATTGTTAATCTATCTATAGGTATTGAAAAGCCTATTGACAATCAAAGCAGCATAGTGATTCAGCCTTATGCTAAATTACCATTGTCAGGAATCGGACAGGGTGAAACTGAATTGAAATCTTTTGGAATTGGATTCCAGCTAAATTATTCGATGAAGAAGAAGAATAAATTCTTCAACAGGTAATCTGAATAATTATTTCTTCTTTATAAATACCAGTTCTACACGACGATTTAACTGACGACCCCTGTCGGTACTGTTATCTGCAACCGGCAATGTATATGATTTACTGAGAGCAGGTATACTGATTTTCTCTCCAAGCATTTCACTAACAGCATTAATGATAGCTTTATTTCTACGATCTGAAAGTGCATAATTGTATTCCAGACTTCCGTAGTTATCCGTGTGACCAGAGATACTAATCGAATACTGATTTCTTACTTGTTTGTACTTATTGATGGCAGTCCGGAGCTTGACCATTTCTTCCTCTGTAATATCCGATTTATCAAAATCAAACAGGATCACAACATTGGGCATTTCAAATTCCGGTTCTGTTAGTACCACTTTCTTTTGTGCAGGCGAGGCTACGTCAACAGGCTTCGGAGCCGGCAATGATCTTTGCTTAGGTTGAACAGGCGGAGCAGCGGCAGGAGCGGGTTGAGAAACAGGTTCAGGTGTTTGTTGTACTGCGGCAACTGTCTGCTCAGCCGGCTTAGTAATTTCCTTCTTATAATTTGCAGGCAGGATCTCTTCAAGCGTTTTTCCCTGTAAGATCAAATTGGGATCAATCACTTTGCTCAGATCAGGATAATCGACAAAGCCTGGCTGTTGAATATCCTTTTTCGATGTCAAACTGCGATCTTCTATAAACACCCCCGAATCATAGATATTATCGGCAACATCAGCGATCACGATCTTAAGATGATACTTCTTGTAAGGAGTAACATAGCTTTGAGCAACCAGTTTTTTTGTGATTCCATCGTAACGCAGATTACGGTAAAGATTTGGATCAAGAGTCTTCAATAATTCCGGGTCAGCCTGAATTACTGTCTGATCACCCGGTACAGGGCCGCTCATTGTAAAGATCGAACCAATACCTCTTAATACTCTGCCCGGTAATGTTCCCCTATAGGTTGATTTTAATGGCTCCTGTCTTTTGATTGTAACCTGCTTGTATAAGTTATTATCAATAAAATGATCCTGATTTAGTTTAAAGTTTACTGTATTTATACTGACAGGCACACCGGTTCCGGGTATCAAAGCGATATTCTTAGTACTGCTTTCATCAGAAACAATAAAAGCAAAAACATCATTATAAGGCGAATCTACATACTCAGGATATTCATCAGAACCAAACTGATAATTAAACTGTATACTGTTATCCATTGGTACAAAATCAAATTCAATACTGCAGATGTCAAATAACTTACCGCTTACTATTGCCGACAGATCCGGATCTGTTTGAGGGGATAAAATATCTCCGAAAGTTGAACTTTGATTATGGGAATTATTATATCCGGCAACATTGAATGAGTTTCCGGTTGAAAGGATTAAGCCCTTTTGTACCTGCAAAATATTACCCGCGCTGGTATAAGACAAGGTGGATAGCGGATAACCCTTAAATTTAATATTCCCGATTATAACTCCTTGTCCGCTGAAATTCTTTTTTACCCATTCATCCACCTTAATGGACGATAATCTGATTTGGGTGAAACTATCAGCAGCTGAAAATAACACTGCAAAAAGCAGAAATAGATATTTCTTCATCATTGATCGATATTAGAATTAAAAGAGGCTTTCAATAAAGATCTATTGAAAAATCCTGTTCAATTGCGGGTGTAAATAATTGGACACCTGCACATAATACAATTTACGATTATTTTTGAAGTCTTGTTTCTGCAAAAGCAAAGGGAAGCAAACTTTTTATTCCTTCTGTTCGGATAATTGAACCCTTGCGGCAATAAAAGAGAACATTGATTGGGCTGGACTGTTTCTTTTCGTATTCTGCCATAACCTGTAAACAGGCACCGCAGGAAGTGACCGGTTCCTTTATCTCAAAATGATCAGTTTGAGCGGTTATCGCCATGCTGACAATCTTATCGTCCGGATAAGTGGAGCCGATGGTGAAAAGAGCGACCCTTTCGGCACATAATCCGGATGGGTAAGCTACATTCTCCTGATTACTGCCATAAACTATCTTTCCGCTTTCGAGCTGCACAGCAACCCCTACCCTGAATCCTGAATAAGGAGAATGTGAACTTGACATTGCTTTCTCAGACTCCAGACAAAGATTCTTATCTGATTTACTTAATTCATCTACCGAAGAATACTCCTCAAAAGATATGGAAAGGTTCTTTCTTTCTATCATGATACTTCGGCTAACAATGCTGCTGCTTCCTGCTCCTCTGCAATAACATCAACCTCAACACGCAGGTTCTGAATAATATGCTGTTGCCTGTCTGGAGTATTTTTACCCATATAATATTCCAGAAGACTCTTAATCCCCTGCTCTTTTGATAAGATCACAGGATCAAGCCTTATGTCTGCGCCAATGAACAGACCGAATTCTTCCGGAGAGATCTCACCCAGACCCTTGAACCTTGTTATCTCCGGTTTATTCCCGAGTTTATGAATCGCCCGCTGCCGTTCTTCATCACTATAACAATAGATCGTTTCCTTCTTATTTCTAACCCTGAAAAGTGGGGTTTGAAGGATAGAGACATGCCCGGCCTTAACCAGATCCGGGAAGAATTGAAGGAAAAATGTCATTAATAATAAACGAATGTGCATTCCATCCACATCCGCATCAGTTGCAAACACAATATTATTATAACGAAGGTTATCCAATCCGTCTTCAATGTTCAGTGCATGCTGCAGAAGGTTAAATTCCTCGTTTTCGTACACAACCTTTTTTGTCAGACCAAAACAATTGAGGGGTTTACCCTTCAGACTGAATACAGCCTGTGTCATCACATCCCTTGATTTGGTAATGGAACCACTCGCAGAATCCCCCTCAGTTATAAATAGTGTGGTATCCTGTTTACGCTCATGGTTATCATCAAAATGGATCTTACAATCCCTTAATTTCTTATTATGTAAGGAGGCTTTTTTTGCACGCTCATTCGCCAGTTTTTTGATACCGGCAATATCTTTTCGCTCACGTTCCGACTGAAGTATACGCTTCAGAAGTGCATCCGCATCGGCTGGATGTTTATGGAGATAATCATCCAGTTCCTTTTTGATGAAATCATTGATGAATGTTCTAACTGAAGGTCCATCCGGAGCTATATTCTGCGATCCGAGTTTGGTCTTGGTTTGCGATTCAAATACCGGTTCCTGTACCCTGATTGAAATCGCAGAGACAATAGAAGCCCTGATGTCCGAGGCATCAAACTCCTTTTTATAAAATTCGCGAATGGTTTTAACAACCGCCTCCCTGAAAGCTGCCTGATGCGTTCCTCCCTGTGTGGTATGCTGTCCGTTAACGAATGAATAATATTCCTCACCATATTGCTGACCGTGGGTCATAGCCACCTCTATATCCTCTCCTTTGAGATGAATGATCGGATATCGAAGGGTCTCTGCCTCAGTATTCCTGGTAAGCAGATCATACAAACCCCTTTCGGAGAAAAATTTGGTGCCGTTGAAATTGATCGTCAGCCCGGAATTCAGGAATACATAATTCCAGATCATGCTCTCCACAAATTCAGGGATATAATGATAGTTTCTGAAAATAGTTTCATCCGCATAAAAAACAACTGCGGTCCCGTTACGCTGAGTACTTTCGGTTTCCGGCAAGTCGTTCACCAGAACACCCTGCTCAAATTCAGCCTTTTTTGTACGGCCATCACGGTAGGACTGGACAGTAAAACTGGAGGAAAGTGCATTTACCGCCTTGGTACCTACTCCATTTAAACCTACCGACTTCTGAAAGGCTTTAGAGTCATACTTACCGCCGGTATTGATCTTGGATACACAATCGATTACTTTTCCCAAAGGAATTCCCCGGCCATAATCGCGAATAGATACCTTTTTATCACTCACGGTAACCTCAATCGTACGGCCGGAGCCCATCACAAACTCGTCAATCGAGTTATCCAGAATTTCTTTAAGTAAAACATAAATTCCATCATCGTATGCCGACCCATCACCCAGTTTCCCGATGTACATCCCCGGACGTAAGCGAATATGTTCTTTCCAGTCGAGCGATCGAATACTATCATCACTATAATCTATTTCAGCCATCCTTATCTATAAATAATACCTGTACAATTACAAATTTAAAATTTAGATCGGCATACTGGCTGCTTAGATTTCAACATTTAAACACCGGAAATATAGAATTGCTGCCTGTTTAAATAGATGTGTCGCCGGAGGTTCCCGCTTTCGCGGGAACCTCCCAACCCTTAAATAATGACATTGCACCTTCAGGGTCGCAGTAAAACATTATTCCGCATACTTCGATTCCTGCAAGGCCCAAAACTATGCAACAAAAAAGGGCTCCCATTTAGGAACCCTCATCAAATATAATTTCTTGTATCTATACCTTCCTTAATCTGATGATATGGAGGTGGTGCATCAATTTAATGATAGGATAAGATGGGTCAAATTCGAACCATTTCAATGCAAAATTTACGTTGTTTGGTTTTTTATGATGATTATTCTGAAATAATTCTCCAAGCATCAAAAAGTCTAATGGAAGTGAATTCTTACTGTGATCATGATTATCATAATTAGAATACCCATACTTATGACCGCACCAGTTAACCACTGCTCCGTGAATTGGCCCCATTAGAAAATGAATAGGAAGTAGTAAGAACATCCACCAGTACTCTGCAAAATATACATAGAAAGTTATATATAATGCAATAAAGGTCAGTCGGGTGATCCAAAGGTCACCAATCTTGTCGATTAAGGGCCAGGTTGGGTAATTATCGCGGAAAGCCGGTTCGGGTTCAATCTTAAACCTTACGTAATCGAGGTAAATATTTTTAGTCTGAACCATCATCCCAATCACATCTTTAAAGAAATGCGGAGAATGAGGATCTTTTTCGGTATCACTGTAGGCATGGTGCATACGATGCATGATGGCATAAGCACGCGGATTCAGGAATGAAGATCCCTGAGCCAAAAAAGTAGATAAATAGAAAAATTTCTCCCAGAAAGGGCTCATTTTAAACATTTTATGAGAAGAGTAGCGATGCAGGAAGAATGTTTGAAAGAACAGGGACAAAAACCAATGGCAAAGAAAGAAAATAAGAATTATCATAAATCAAAAAAGGCTTTGGATTGAAAGCCTGCGAAAATAAACAAATTAATATGGTTAATTATACCCCAAATGTCACGATAACATATGCATTATCGTCCGAAATCATCCTGAACTCTGACGATATCAGATTCATCAGAGGGATTTGAGGCATCGGTATGCTGCCAGATTTCTGCAATTACGCCCCAGTCATCAAGCCCGACAAGTCTGTGACGCTCTCCCTGTTTTAACACGATCTGATCCCCTGGATGATATTTCTTAAGTTCAGTCTCCTGGTCTGTAAAGCTGGAAATAACTCCGACTGTACCACTTATTACCTGCCAGATCTCTGCCCTGCGGTGATGATACTGCCATGAAAGCCGGGTTTGAGGGGCTACAACTAGTACTTTCGGACTGAGTTTTCCGGAGATCTTAAGCTGGTCAACAGCGATTCCCCTAAAGTAAGTATCAGAAAATTTCTGAGCCTGATCCTCATTTATTACGAAGAAGCCCCCCCAGGGCCTCTGCAAATCCATTTGTAAAATTTCAAAACCTTGAGCCTCTAAATTCTCTTTTACCTTATTGAATAATTTCTCTTTCTGCAGTACTTTGTCCATATCCTGCAATAATAATTCTTAAGCATGATATATGCAATTTGCACATTAATCAAATAAGCAATAGGTGCCAATTTACTGGTTCATTCCCACCGTAATTTTCCAGAAACCTTCTTCTTTGAACAAAACTTCCAGAACTTGATTTGAAATAGTGATGCGAACCTTTAATGGGAACACGACCTGCTGGAGCTGAAGAGTATGTCCTCTACCGGTTTTAGATATTTCCTGAATTTTATTATAGCTTCCAACTGTAGCCAGTATATTCGTAATGTCTGCACCCACCATGTCAGGACCATCGATTCGCGGAGTGCCCCCGCTTGCATTAACTGCCTCAATCTGAACGGTATTCTCCTTAGCCCTCTGGTCCTTTATAATACTCAGGCGGGTCATGTGTTGCCCTCTTTCAAGAATGTTATATGGCCTCTCTGCCTTTGGCTTAGGTTGTGCATTTACTGAAATTGCACTGAGTACAAAAAGAGCAATTAATATAATTTTGAAATTATTCATTATTCCTGATTTCTATAAAAGACAAATTATTATGTTTATAAACTTTAAAGTGCAAAAAAGGACTATGGAAATTCCGACCACCTTGGGTGGGCAGAAACAGGGTTTTATGATACTTCTATAAATATTCGACCATCTTAGGGGTCGAAGTACAAATTTTTTTACCGGAAATTAGATGTTAGTTAAAAATAATGCAGATTATTTTGTCATCCCTACTGCAATCTTCCAGTTACCTTCTTCTTTGATCAAAACTTCAAGAACCTGATTTGAAATAGTAATGCGAAGCTTTAAGGGGAAGGCAGCTTGAGTAAGCTGAATAGTTTCTCCTCTTCCAGATTTAGAAACCTCCCGGAGAGCATTATAACTACCTATAAAAGCTACGACCTCTGTTATATCTGCACCCGGCATCTCCTCGAGGTGACCAACCTGGTAATCTGCACCTGCAACCTCCGAGCCTACTATTCGGGTTGTTCCACCAGTCAAATTATTAGCATCGATCTGGACAATGTTCCCCTTACCCCTTAAATTCTTGATAATACTAACTTTGGTCATATGCTGCCCTCTTTCAAGAATGGTATAAGGCCTTTCAGGCTTTGGATCGGACTGTGCGTCTACTGAAAAAATTGCCATTGCAAAAATAGCAATCATCATAAATTTGAGGTTTTTCATTTTTTCTGATTTTATTGGTTAGATAAATTGAATATTTATAAAAATTTAAGCATAAAAAGGCTCATTCTCAGATCCTAGTACCTACTGCGTCAATCCAACTGCAATCTTCCAGAAACCGGCATCCTTTATTTCAACTTCCAGAAACTGGCCTGAAATATTAATACGAAGTCTTACTGGAAAAACAACATCCAGTAATTGAATGCTTTCCCCTCTTCCTGATTTAGAAATCTGACGTATCAAATTAAAACTTCCCTGAGTAGGTATTACTTCATTAATCTCTGCACCCGCAAGAATTGGTCCCCTGACCAAAGCGGTTCCGCCGCTTGCATTCAGCACCTCAATCTGAACAATATTCTCTGTACCTCTGAGTTCTTTTCTTACAGCAACCTTATTCATTGACTGGCCCTTTTCGTAAATATGATAGGGTTTTTCAACCTTTTCTCTGGGCTGAGACATCAGCGGACCGACAGATAATAAGATGATTAGTAGGAAGATATACTTGATTAATTTCATATAGCTGAACTTCAATTATTAAATGTAATGAAATTAACCGAATGATTTACAGAGAATTAATCTTTCATTGAAAAAACAGAAACCGTCTCATAAAAATGAAACGGTTTCTATAAATCCGGCTGTAAGCACAGGAGGAAATTTTTAAATTATAGCAATATCAATTCTGAAGATTAATCATCCTGAATCTTTTGCTCCAATCTTAAAAATGCACTTCTTCTGGGTGCAGGCATTTCGAAATCATCCCCTTTTAATCCCTTCCAAAGAACCTCATTAAATAATCTGTCGTCATTCTTATCTACTTCAGCAAAATCAAAGCCATCGGATATTTTTGACCATTTTGAGGCAATCTTATTTATGTCATCAAGACTAACCCTGTTTGGCACAGCTTTAAATTTAGTAAAATCAGGTTTACTGGTAAAGCTCCTGAACATTGGCATCGCGGCAGCGTCATACTGACTCATCGGAGGCAAGCCCAGTATTAACTCCATGGTCCTTAACATCCCTGAAGTGGAATACATTGTGTGATCCAGATAGTTTCTTTTAGTGTACGGACTCACAACCATTGCAATTGAACGATGCGCATCAACATGATCGGGACCATTTTGAGCATCATCTTCAAGAATAAATATTGCAGACTGAGCCCAGATCGAACTGTTACTGATATGTTCGACCAATTTGCCTACTGCCAGATCATTATCTGCAACACAGGCGTAAGGAGTAGGTTTGCCGACTCCAAGTCCCTGGGTGTGATCGGCTCCCAGACGGATCGTACTTAAAGAGGGCACTGCATTTTTCGATAGCAAACCATCAAAATCAGCTTTCCATTGTTCAAAACGCTCAACGTCTTTCACTGTCTGATCGTAATAACCGGTGAATGAAGAACAAACATGAGCTTCATCCAGAACAGGTATATTTCCCTTATCCTTATCTGCAAAAACGCCGTAAGTTCTGAATGAAACCCCATGTCTTTTGCACATATCCCAGATAAATCCATCCTTATTGTTTGCAACTGTCCGGCGGCCTAATCCATCATTTTGTCCGCCTCTGCGACCATAAGAAGTTGGCCAGGTCTTTTCGAGAAAATCGGTTGCATAAGCACCCAGGGACCAGTTATGACCATCGGCACTAACCTCGGCATCGACATAAAAATTATCCAGCAATACATATTCCCTTGCAAGTTTATGCTGATTGGGTGTATATTTCTCTCCAAAAAGAGTAAGCGTAGAATCTCCGTTTCCTTCTTTTATATCTCCAAATACCTGATCATAGGTCCGGTTTTCTTTAATTATATAGAAAACATACTTGATAGGAGAAGGATCACCAACCTTTTTTGGAATAGGATTACCGGCTTCACCATCGGCTATCAATTCCTTGTCCTTACTGTAGGGAGTGTTCATGAAAACATTTTTGGAATATACTTCCAGATCTGCAGCCGTAGGCTCATCGATCACGCTCATTGTTCCCTTCATCAGACTACCTATATATTGCAATCTATTGTTTGCTTGCGGAAGTTCCCCTCTGTGTGATTCTGATTTGACATCGGTTCTTACAGGCTGCGGACCTAAAGGATTTGCGAATGAAGAAAATCCTTTCCCATTACTGACAAATATTTTACTCCCGATTACTCTTACATTCGTTGGGTACCATCCAACCGGGATAAAACCTTTGGAGACACTTTTACCTTTCTGACTTATATTGAAAACTGCCAGGCAATTATTATCGGCATTGGCGATGTATAAACTACGTTCATCCTTCGATAAAGCCAGACCATTTGTTGTAGATCCTGTCAGGGAATTTGGGAATAAAGCAGCATTCAGAATTTCAACAACCTTTTTGGCCTGAACATCAATTACAGAAACACTGTTATCCTGCGAATTAGCAACATAAAGCATGTTTCCTGCTTTATTCAGAATTAATTCATTCGGGTTGTATGAAACGTCAACAGAGGCAGTAACTTTTCTGAGATTGGTATCAAAAAAAGCCACTTTTTTTCCTCCCCATAAGGAGATATAGAGCATTTTCTTATCCGGGGATAAAATACAGGTATAGGCTTCACTTCCAATGCTTTGCTGATGGATGATTTTATTAGTCAGCAGGTCGAAAATATAGAGTGAATTATTTTCCTTAGTGACTACATACAAAAGATTTTTAGCATCATCGATCTCCAAACCAACGGGAGATATTTTCTCAGGCCAGGGTTTACCCAGCTTCAGGGTATCCTTGGTTATTAATTTTGAATTGGCGATTTCATATTTCAGAATCCAGTTATCATTGCCACCAGAGGCATATAAAAACCGGTCACCCTTTCCGAATTTCAGTCCGTAAAAAGATTTTGGAATTTCAACCCTGTCTAATACCTTTTCTGTTTTCGGGTCAATTAACTGAATAGTTTGAATGCTCTGCCCATTATTGCTAACCGCAATAAATTTTTCGGTTCCTGAAACTGCAATATTGAGTGGTAAATCACCCAATTCAATTGATCGTCCTGCTGAAGATAAAGACCAGCCATTAGGCAGCATAATTCGTTTTGCATTCAACTGATCATTTAATTTCTGTGCATTTGAAGCAAATGCAAGAAACACTAAACAAGGAAGGAGTAATTTTTTCATTTCTTTAATTTAATTCCCGCAAGTGTATGTTTATACTAATCATTTATACCCTGGTATTATATTCAAATCGAATTTTGAAATTAACTGATCTATTTCCCATTCCCCATTTCCCATTCCCCTCACACAATATACTATTTCTCCCACCAAACCTTAACATTACTGTTATCACCACCCATAGATGCAACTGCTGACTGCAAATTACCAGAATTCAGGGACTGCAAATAGGTTGGATAAGGCACTCTTGACGGGAATATGTTCTCAGCCGGAATGCCAGTCCCGCGTGGTAAAACAGGATAACCTGTACGACGTTTTTCAAACCAGGATTGATAGTCTACAAAAAAGAATGCGTAATACTTTTGCAGCATGATCTGCTCGAGTTGTTGTTCCTGGCTTAATGCAGAATTATACGCAATCCCCGGATCTGTTAAAAATCCTGCTGGTAAAGCAACTCCCCATTGTGCCATGGATGCACTAATTCCTGAATCATAATGAGCAGCAGGTGTTTTTCCTGTCATAAACCCCTTCAATGCCAGTTCGGCTTTAATAAACTCCACTTCAGAATAGGTCATCATTAAACCTAAACTAGGGAGTGTTTTTAGAATATCGTTATAACTTGAATTCCTATCTACTACATATTCTAAAGTTGTTGGATAGCCACTTTCTATGCCCTGATAAACCGGTACACCACCCACATTGACAGTAGTCATCCAAACGGTTCTCCTAGGATCATTTGTACTGTTCAGTTTGCTCAGAAAGAATTTAGTAAAATAATTACCTGCATTCCAATCAGATAACCTCGCATTATAGTAGGGATTGAAATAAGGAAATGTACCCGGATATTTGAAAATAGCATCATCAGCAACCGAAGTAAATACAGGGTAAGTGGTTGGATTTGCCAAAATTGCATTAATCTGCTGATTGACATCAATTTCTCCATTTCTTTTGCTAATCCTCAGGAGTAGTCTTAATCGCAACGAATTCGCAAATTTCTTCCACTTCTGGATACCTGGATTTTTACTGCCGCTTAAAGCATTGGCATTATAGACCATGTCACCACCATAAGTAAGGGCTTTAGTATCATCAAAAAGACCATTTGCGGTTTCCAGATCTTTCAGGATCTGTACATAGATATCCTTCTGCTTGTCAAATGCCGGCTGAAAATTACCCTCCTGTGCTTTTATTGCCTGTGAATAAGGAACATCGCCATATAAGTCGGTTAATATTGAATAGACCCAGCTTTTGTAAACAAGTGCAATTGCCATGTAGTTTTTTTCCTTCAGCTTATCAGACACTTTGTAAATGTCTTCAACGTCAGTAAGTCTGTCATAATAACCTGTCCAGATTGCCTGTCCGGGCTGCACTACATAGCGGTGCAGGCCCTGTCCGCTGGTGCTGGAACGTGGGGCATCAACCTGCATCAGCTCATTTGTAAAATTTCTTGAGGCAGTTACATTATTATTAATTAATCTGTACTGCATTTGCCCCAGTAATACACCGGGAGTAACATCTTTCGGGCGGTTGGGATCTGTATTTAATTCCTCAAATTTATCTGTACAAGATATAATTGAAGTTATAAGCATACTTAATGCAAGAACTATTTTGGTTGTAAATTTCATTGTTTTCTTATTAAGAAATAATAAATCAGATTAGAATTTAAAAGTCAGGTTAGTACCCATTGTCCGGTTCGAAGGGAACTGGGCAAGCTCTACACCGGGAGTGAGAGTACCATTATTCAGGTTTCCACCTTCCGGATCAAAGCCAGGGAATTTTGTGAAATTAAACAGGTCTCTTCCCCAAATTGCGATACTGGTTCTTTGAACTCCAAACTTCTTCAACAGGTTTGAGGGTAAGGAAAACTCAAGCCTTACCTCTCTGATTTTCAGAAAAGAGGCATCAAAAATATTGGTTTCGGCATTGGCTATTTGATAATAATTATCATAATAAGCACTTGCAGCGGCCTTAACAGTATTTGGCACATAAGTACCATCGGACTTCTTCACAACCCCCGGGCCAATGATACCATCTTCTCTGCCCGGTAAGGTTACTCTTGTTTTACCCAAAGTATTGTTTTTATGATTAGTTTGAGAGTACATCGATCCACCTTTCTGGCCATCTATCAAAGCACTGAATCTGATGTTTTTATAGCTCAGTTCATTGCTTATACTTCCTTTCCAATCAGCAAAAGCATTTCCCCATTTTTTGGCAACCGGATCAAGCGGTGCTGGCAAACCATTTGATGAGTTGTAAATGATTTGTCCATCAGGTGATCTCTGAAATCCTCTACCATACATGTCACCCATTAAACCACCCACGCGGGCTTCTATCAGAACATTTGAATTATGCTGATAAATGATTTGATTGGTAATCCCTTCGGCAAGTTCTTTTACATAACTCCTGTTTCTGCTCCAAAGCAATGTAGTATTCCAGGTAAATTTGTTATTCGAAATTGGCTTACCAGATAATTTTACTTCCCAGCCTTTACTGTTAATCAAGCCGGCATTGATAAGGGCAGTTGAAAACCCTGTAACCGGATCTAAGGGAATAGACAAGATCTGATTCCGGCTCTGATTATTGTAGTACGCCACATCAAAGCCAAGCCTGTTCTTTAACATACGCAGATCCAAACCAAACTCATAACTTGAGGTGATTTCAGGTTTTAGCTCTGCATTAAAAAGCTGGGCAGGATTCGTAAAGCTATTGCTGTAGATCCGGTCGTAATACCTTGCAGTTTGATAAGGACGGGTATCATTACCTACCTGAGCCCATGATGCCCTTGCTTTGGCAAAAGTAATAGAAGAAGGTAAATTGAATATCTCATCCAGTATAAAACTTGAGCTGAATGAAGGATAGAAGAAAGAATTATTCTTGAACGGTAAGGTACTCGACCAATCGTTTCTACCAGTTACATCGAAAAATATTTTCTCATCAAAAGCTACCTGAGCTGATCCGTAAACACTCTGGATTGATTTACGGGTCTTAAGCGGATCTGCAACCGCCTGATCTAAACTATTAGATATCTGATAAATACCCGGTTGTGCAAGCTGATCTGCATACATACCTGCAAAATCATATTTCTGATTCATTGAGTTTGCTCCGGCAGAAGCATTGAAGTTTATTTTGGATGATATTTTGTCTTTAAAGGAAAGTAAAACGTCGGTATTTGACTCAAGACTGAATACATTTTGTTCACGATACATCCCACGAGGGTATCTGGTCATGCTAAACGGTCTCTGTTGTGAACGAAACTCATTCGACATATCAAGACCTGTTCTTAACATCAGGTCAAGCTTTTTAGAAATTTCATAATTAGCCGACACCGAACCAACAAGACCATTCTTATTCATGGTATTCAGCATTTCGTACATTGCCAGATATGGATTATCCGGACCGGGATTGAATGGATTTTTTTGCTCTACATTTTCTAATCCCGGTTTCCAGTAAGGTTTATACCATGAAGCCTGCTGGTTTGGACTTGGACCAATAATCAAAAAGTACATTAAGGTTTGATTATTGTATCCGGCCATAGGCAGGTTATCACTTTTCTTATTCGAATAATTTGCTCTCCCGCTGATCTTCAGTTTAGGAGAGAGCTTTTGATTAACTGAAAGTGAGGCATTCAATCTTTCGAAACCGGTATTTGGGATGATCCATTTGTTTTTCATTTGGGTTACCGATACTCTGGCTGATCCCTTTTCATTTCCTCCATCAAGCGACAGACTGTTGGATATCGTATGACCGGTTTGGAAAAAATCAGAGATATAATTTTTATTGGCTACCCATGGAGTCCGGACAGTTGGTTTATTATCCGGGGTATTTGGATCATACTGAAAATAACTTTGTCCTGCAAATTTCGGACCCCATGCACGACCTGCAGCTGCAGTAGTACTGGTGTTAATTCCATCAGGACTATCTAAATAGGAGTAATATGCACTTGTTCTTCCTTCACCATATTCAAATTGATAATCAGGCCAGCGGTTAACCTGCTCTATGTTAAAGTTGGAATTGAAGGTAATACCCAAACTTCCGTCCTTACGCTCACCTGATTTAGTTGTGATAATAATTACCCCGCCTGCCGCACGGCTGCCGTATAATGCTGTCGCGCCCGGACCTTTTAAAACAGTGACATTATCGATATCATCAGGATTCAAATCAGAAACAGAAGAACCATAATCTACCGGACTATCAGCAGAGAGATGGGATGAAAAACCTGTACCTGTAATTTTACTGCTTAATGGAACACCATCTACTACGATTAGGGCCTGATTATTATCCAGGTTTAAGGAAGACTCCCCTCTAAGCGTGATTCTGGAAGAACCCATCGGTCCGGCACCAGTACCCTGTATATTCAATCCGGCCACCTTGCCGGATAAGGAATTTACCCAGTTATTGGTTTTTGCATCAACAATTGCGTTTGCACCTATAGTCTGGGCAGCAAAACCAAGCGACTTTTCTTCCCGTTTAATACCCAAAGCTGTGACAACTACCTCATTAAGAAATTTATTGTCTTCGATTATTTTTACTATAAACTCCGTCTGACCATTAATGTTTATCTCCTGAGGGGTATAACCAATTGAAGATATGACAAGAACACCCTGTTTGGAATCTGTTCTCAATTTAAAATCTCCGTTAAGGTCAGTTGTAGTACCAATTTTAGTGCCTTTTAATAAAACACTAACCCCGGGAACAGGCTCATCCTTTGCATCTTTAACTTTACCGGAGATCTGTGTTTGAGCAAACACTTTCCCGCGGAAGTCCAGGAATGAAAAAGTAATTAATAAAATAAGAATTTTACTAAAAAAGAGCAGGTATTGTCTTTTCATAATCAGTTTTGAATTTTGAGGGTTAAATAATTACGCCACAAAAGTCAAGTCGGGATATTAAGCCTGCATGATGAGAATGTTGTATTTTGAAGAATAAAGAAATTGCCTAAAAGGCTAACAAAGCTTCCTAAATATCGTAAATAATATTATTATCTATTTATTAATCAAATAGTTGCAAAATTTTATTAAGAATAAATTGCCATGACAAAATTCATCTCAGGTTAAATTAATGTGATAGAAAAGTTTAATTAGAAATTTTTGGGATATTTCAATTTGAAGGGATCTATTATAAAACACAATGAGGAAAAACCTAATCTAAGTAGTCAAAAGCTTAGCAAGACCAGGGATAAATGAATTTTGGGATTTTAAATACTGCAACACAAATTACAGCGGGGTTGAAATTCACATTATCTGGTTATCGACATGAGCTACGGAAACATGTCCAACAGCCATGTATTCTTCAATTAGAAATTTACCTTTCTGCTATACTGTATCAGCAAAAATCATAAATGATCTTTTACAAACTTGAAAAAGTCGTTTAAAATGCTGATAATTGTACCCGGAGAACCAATCCAATGGAACTCTCCAAATATGGGGGATTAGCTCATTTGGCTAGAGCGCTTCGCTGGCAGTGAAGAGGTGATCGGTTCGAATCCGATATTCTCCACGGATAAGGCTTCAGACGATTCTGAGGCCTTTTTCATTACAAAGTGTCGTTACAACCCTCCCAGAAACCAAAATTCTGTATCTATAGTTCCAGGTCAATTGTCAGGTTGCTGAAAGTGATGTAATTCATCAAACCATTCACATGCCATCTCAATAATCAATTCCCCGAATAGTAAAATGTAACAAACAATAACCAGATTCTTTTAACAATTTAAAAGAGTTATATTTAAAGTATTATAAGTTTATACAAATCAGAATAGCCTAACTCTTTACGTTTTTTCCGCTTTGATACCATCAGGTACTTTAATAGTCAGATTACCTCTTTAACAAGAGTTTTAGCCTTTTACCTTTTTTAATTTCTGGCCATATGAGTACTACTATCCCCCACCACATTATTGCCATTGGCGCATCCGCCGGCGGGATGGAAGAAATCAATTTATTCTTCGATCATACACCTTTGGATGGAGTAGCTTATGTTATTATTCAGCATTTGTCTCCCGATTTTAAAAGCCGCATGGTTGAATTATTGTCCAGGCATAGTAAGCTCATCGTAAAAGAAGCTGAAAATGGAATGGCAGTTCTTCGCAACGAAGTCTACTTGATTCCGCATGATAAGTTTATGACCATTAGTAATGGATTGCTCATTTTGAGTAAAAAGGAAAATATAAAAGGCCCTCATTTAACCATCAATACTTTTTTCGATTCACTTGCTGCTGATTGCGGCAAAAGAGCAATCGGAGTAATTCTTTCAGGACTAGGAACTGATGGCACTGAAGGAATCAAAGCCATTAAAAAAGCCGGAGGTATGGTCATAGCACGTAACCCGGCAAATTCTGAGTTTAGCAATATGCCATCCAGCGCCATTGCAACGGGTTTGGTGGATTTCGTTCTGGAGCCCACCCTCATGCCTGCCGTAATAGAGGATTATGTAAAAAATTCTATCGATTTATTAACTGATAGTGATGCAGACGATAAAAATTTAAAATCGATAATCGAACTGATCAAGGAGACCTCGCCACTTGATTTTTCCGACTATAAACAAACAACAATACTCAGAAGAACCAAGAGAAGGGCTACTTATGGCAATTTTACTTCCCTCGGAAATTATCTCAATTTTCTTAAACAAACACCCGAAGAAGTTGAATCCCTGACCAAGGAGTTTCTTATCAGTGTTACCTCTTTTTTCAGAGATAAGGAAGCATTTGAATTTATTCAGAAAGAAGTATTTCCTGAGATTTTAAAGAATCTCGCTCCTGGGGAAGAATTGAAGATGTGGGTAGCTGGTTGTGCAACCGGAGAAGAAGTTTATTCATTGGCGATACTAATTGATGAACTACTCACAGGCAAATTTGAAGATACTGTCGTAAAAATATTTGCGACGGATATTGATAGTACCGCACTGCTTTATGCAGGAAAAGGGATTTATACTGAAAGTATTTCTAAAGATGTATCAGCTGAAAGGCTTGAGAAATATTTCCTTAAAGAGGGCGATAAATTCAGAATCAGTCAGACAATCCGTAAAATGGTCATTTTTGCCCAGCACGATCTGGTTAAAAATCCGCCCTATTGCAATATGCACTTTATCAGTTGCCGGAACCTGCTCATTTATATGACGCCAATTCTGCAAAAGAAAATATTCACTATGCTGCTTTTCGGACTTAAAATGGATGGCTATCTGTTTTTAGGTTCCAGTGAAAATCCGATTTCGATATTAAAAGATCTGGAGGTAGTTCATAAAAAATGGAAAATATATAAAAATCTAAAAGTTAAACGGGGTATTAATTTTGATGCCTTCTCTTTGCCCGACTTATTGGATATCAAGCGCAACCCCTCCCGCTTTGTAACAGAAGAAATTGAAAAAGGTACCAATTCGGCATTGTGTGAAGCCATGCAAAGTAATCTGGCAAATGATCTCGATTATCTGGCAATTTGCGTCAATGAAAACAATCAGGTACAAAGTTCCTACGGCGATACCTCGACCTACCTGCTGCAAAAACATTTTACTTCAAACCTCCCGGAACTTTTGCCAAAACCTTTAGCCATAAGCTATAAAATATTGTGCATCAAGGCTATAAAAGAGAATCAAAAAGTAAATCTCAATGGTATCAGGATAAAAAAAGAACAGAAAATAATTAAAGTAAATCTTTCTATTAGGCCCCTGGAGCTTATCAGCAAGAAATTATTATTGGTAGTTTTCTCCAAAGACCATACACACAATACAAATAAAAGCCCTGTATTCGACGAGAATGTCTATCTCGACCAGTATACAAAGAGCCTGGAAGATGAGCTTAAGGAATTAAAAGATAAACTGCAAACTTCATACGAAAGACTTGATGCTTCCAATGAAAATATGCAGTCCTTTAATGAAGAATTGATTTCGGCCAATGAAGAAATGCAGAGTACAAATGAAGAAATGCAATCTGTTAATGAAGAACTGCATACCATTAATTCTGATTATCAGTTAAAAAACAAAGAGCTGCTTGAAATCAATGACGATCTGAACAACTATTTCAGAAGTAATCTAAACGGACAGTTAATCATTAACAATGATCTGGAATTGGTGAAATTTTCGCCTGGTACAGTAAAGCAAATAAACTTACTTGAGACCGATATTGGCCGGCCACTCAGTAATATATCAACCAATATCAAATTTGAAACGATTGTGGATGATATAAAGCAGGTTTTGCAGAACGGCACAGTCATTACGAAAGAGATTGAAACACAAAATGGCAAATGGTATCAAATAATGACAATGCCATACTTTGAGCAAGCCAATAACAGAAACAATGGAGCAATAATTACTTTCAATGACATCACTGAACTCAAGAAAACACAGGCTGAAATTGATATAAAGAATAAAACCCTGATCAGAATTAACGCGGACCTTGATCATTTTATTCATGCTGCATCGCATGATCTTTTAGCACCTCTTGGCAATATTGAAACCAGTATTAATATCATGAATAAAATCCACCTGTCTGATGAAAAACTGACGGATTTTTTAAATATTATAAATACTTCCGTGAAAAAATTCAGGGAATTAATTACTGATATAGCGACGATTGCAAAGATAGAAAATGACATGAGCGCGAGAGAATTAGTGGATCTTAACGAGATAATTGAAAATATAGAATGGAGTTTAGAAGATAAGATCAAAGCATCAGGTGTGAAAATTACCAGGAGGCTTGAAGTGAGACAGATTCCGTTTTCTAAAAAAAATCTGCGAAGCATAATGTTTAACCTGATTTCAAACGCTATAAAATTCAAAGGATCTGATGCTCCGGAAATTACGATTCTTACCTGGAAGGAAGCGGATAAGATCATTCTATCTGTAAGGGATAATGGCCTCGGAATTCCAAAAGCAGGATTAGACAAAATATTCGACATGTACGGCCGATTAAAACAGGACATTGAAGGTCAGGGAATTGGTTTATACCTCGCAAAAAAAATAGTGAATGCTGCAGGAGGGGAAATTGTTGTTGAAAGTGAGCCCGGTGTCGGCTCTGATTTTATGATTCATATTAAAGCAGATTCTGAAAATCTGGAATAACAAACTAAATAGCAGCCTATATTGATAGTGGAAACATAGTTATGAAAGAAAAAATTTTAATTCTGGATGACGACAAGGATATTCTCGAAATCCTATCACTAATTTTAGCAGAATCGGGGTATGAAATTCTTAGCCTGACAAACGGGAAAAGAGTAATTGAAGAGATAAAAGAATTCAATCCCAACTTAATCTTGATGGATGTAATGCTTGGAGATATGGATGGCTTTGAAATTTGCAAAGGCATTAAAGAGAATATTCAGCACAAGCACTTACCTGTAATTATTATTTCCGCATCATGCCATCTTGAAGAATCCTTCGGGAAAATGGGCGCACCTGATGATTATCTGGCAAAACCCTTTGATATTGAAGTTTTACTGAGTAAGGTCGAAAAACACCTGAGAACCTGATCTATCAAAAACCCAAAATTACACTATTAGACTCCCACTGGTCGGTATGTTCTGCAAGGTATGCCGGGCTGCAGATAAAATAAATTTTAATTCACTCCAATAAAAAAACACTACTCTAAGCTATCCCATCATATAGCCTTCCTAGGATTTGAAACGAGTGTTTCATAATTTATTCACAATCAGCATATTTCTTATTGGTTTTTTATAGCTTTAATCATCAGGTGATTAGAGAAATTATTCAAAAGCAATTAACAAGACAGTAAAAACCAGCTATGTATAATTCCAGAAGAAAATTCATTCAAAACACTATGCTCCTGGGAGCCGGAATCAGCATGCCGCAAATCCTGAACGCTTCCGATTTTGGCCTCTTTACCAGAACTATTAAAGCATCCGATCAGATCAATTTTGGGCTGATTGGCTGCAAAGGTATGGGCTGGTCGAACATGAATGCACACCTGAAACTCCCACAGGTGAATTGTATTGCACTCGCAGATGTGGATCAAAGTGTACTTGATCAGCGTACCGAGGATGTATTTAAATTACGCGGCAAACGACCAAAGCAATACAGGGATTATCGCAAATTATTGGAAGACCCCGCCATTGATGTTGTCATCATCGGCACCCCTGATCACTGGCATTGCCTGAACATGGTTGATGCTGTTTCGGCCGGCAAACATGTCTATGTTGAAAAACCAATAGCCAATACCATTGAAGAATGCCAGATTATGGTGAAAGCGCAGCAGCGATATGGTAAGATCGTACAGGTGGGACAGTGGCAGCGTTCAGGATCACAATATGCTGAAGCCATTGATTATGTAAAATCAGGAAAGCTGGGTCAGATCAGGCTGGTGAAATGCTGGGCATATCAGGGCTGGATGAAACCTGTACCTAAATTGCCAAACAGTCAGGCACCGGCAGGAGTTGACTATACGATGTGGTTAGGTCCGGCACCAAAACGTGATTTTAATCAGAACCGCTTTCATTTTAATTTCAGATGGTTTTGGGATTATGCCGGTGGTTTAATGACCGACTGGGGTGTGCATGAGATCGATATTGCCTTATTTGCGATGGGAGTTCAGGCTCCGAAATCGGTAATGGCTTCAGGCGGAAAATTTGCTTATCCGGATGATGCTTCTGAAACTCCCGACACCCTTCAAACAGTATATGAGTACGATGGATTTAATATGCTCTGGGAACATGCCACAGGTATTGATGGAGGCAATTACGGTTCAACCGAAGGCATCGCATTCATTGGAAATAATGCCACCCTGGTAGTCAACCGTGGTGGCTGGAAGGTAATTCCTGAAACGGAAAACAAGGATGGCCAGCGGGTTAACAAGGTTGAGGAAGTGGCGCATCGCAAACCTGAAAGGAATGCGCATGAAGCACATGCGATTAATTTTGTGGATGCAATTACAAATAATGATGTCACGCGCTTAAAATGTGGAATTCAAACCGGAAGTATTGCAGCAATCAATGCACAAATGGGGAATATTGCCTATAAAACAGGTAAGAAAGTCTATTGGAATGCTTCAAAAAATGAATTTACAGATACTGAAGCCAATCAATTGATGAAAGCACGTTACTTTAATGGATGGCAGGTACCGAAGGTTTAGTGGGGAATGGGGATTAGGAAATAGTGACCCGATAGCTATCGGGTGGGAAACAGGGACCCGATGGCTATCGGGAGGAGGAAAATTTGTTATCTTCATTTCTCAAGAGCACAATTACATTTTTTAACTAATTATTACAAAACGATTTAAATTCAGATGAAAAGACTTATATTCTTAATGCTCCCTGCGACTTTGTTATATGCTTGTAATCAGTCAGCCACAAACGATTCAAGTAAAATGGAAGGCAACACAAAAGACACCGTCGCATCAACACAGAAAGTATCAGACACTCTTAACATTGATATTGTACAAACATCTCCAAATCAGGCCAGAGTGCTGATGGAGAATGAACATGTAAGGGTTGTAGAATACGCTGTAAAGCCCGGAGAAAAGGATGTTTGGCATACTCATCCTCCAAGATCATCTTATGTTGTTTCAGGTGGAAAAGTCAAAGTATATTCTGAAAATGGAGAGCCCAAAATTTCGGAGGTTAAAACAGGTGCTTCATCCTGGGCAGGGCAGGGTGCCAAACATTATGTAGAGAATATTGGCGATACGGATATTAAGATCATATTAACCGAGATTAAGTCAATGCATTAGGATTAATAGGATTAGAGGATGATAGGAGTTAGGATTAAAGGATGATAGGATTAAATGATTAGTATGATTAAATCATCATCCCTGAAAATCGAACTAAATACTTAGTTGCTTGCTGTTTATATAATTGTCAATTGAACACTCTTTAATCCTATAATCTTGCAATCCTATAAATCCTAACTCTGACAGTACCCATAATAACTCTAATCCTATTAACCGAGATTAAGTCATTGAATTAGGATTAAAGGATGATAGGATTAAAGGATTAGTATGATTAAATCATCCTCCCTCAAAATCGAACCAAATACTTATTTGCTTGCTGTTTATATAATTGTTAATTGAGCACTCTTTAATCCTATAATCTTAAAATCCTATAAATCCTAACTCTGACAGTAATTCTTGTAATAATATTATTCCATTTCATTATTATAATCAACCTTATCTATATTTGTTAAAAACCCATAAACATGAAAAAACTATTTGTACTATTATTAATGACAGGCCTTTTCAGCGGATTCACTGCGTGTGCTCAAAGGCCAAGCCCGGCGGCTAAAGTTTCGGAAACTACAAGCACGGGAGTAAAAATCAGTATCGATTACAGTCAGCCTGGAGTTAAAGGCCGTACCATTGGTAAGGAAATAGCTACTTATGGCAAAGTTTGGCGGACAGGTGCAAATGAGGCTACAGTTTTTGAAGTTAGTAAAGCTGTAAAGGTTGAAGGCAAATCTCTTCCGGCAGGAAAATACAGCCTGTACACCATTCCTGGCGAGAACCAATGGACTGTAATGATCAACAAGTCATGGAACCAGTCGGGCACAGAATACGATCAGGCACAGGATGCAATGCGTTTTACTGTAAAACCGATTAAATCTGCAAGTTTTACTGAGCGTATGACCTTTAAGATCGCAAAATCTGGTCTTGTTTCTTTGATCTGGGGCGACCATCAGATCAATTTCAACGTAAAATAATATCAAAGCGCCCTTTTTCTGAAGCTGAAACTTATTAAGACTCAGAAAAAGGGCATTTTTATCTTACCAGAGTAACATATCCGGATCGTGAATACGGCTTTGAATTACGGATACCTTCAAAGACCCAATAATAAACTCCGGTAGGAACCTGTATATTCTCCTTAATTCCCGTCCAGTAATTTTCGATATCCGGAGTAGTAAAAACCACATCCCCCCATCGGTTAAATATCCTGAAACTTTTAACTTTTATTTCTTCATTCAATAATACAGTTAGTTCATCATTAACCTTATCTCCGTTTGGAGTAAAAATATTGGGGATAGCCATTTCAGGCACGAATATCTCCACCGGTGCCGGCGTGACACTAACGCAGCCCCCATTACTCGTACTTTTTATATAATAGGTCCCGCTTTTAAATATTCTATCCGGATCACGGAGTGGAATCGTGGTTTCATTATCCATCCAATAGCTGTAGGTTAGATCGGGTGCCGGTGTATATGCTTTAGTCAGATCAATTGTTTCAGGATAATCTGCCTGTAATACGCGGTTTAATGTAACCTTCGGCACCTGTACAATGGTGACAAGG
>NZ_DASWXT010000137.1:0-63537 GCF_036405355.1 Daejeonella sp. | reverse complement strand
TCTAGGCGGTTGCTTCGCTAAAAACTTAAATCATTGTTCTAAATCGAAATGTCAAGAACATACCAGCTTATCTCACCGTTGGCTACTTATAAAAAATGCAACTAGGTAAAATCTGGTTTAGGTAGGTTGAGCAACAGCCACCTTCGCCAGAATGACAATGGATTATTTAAAAAATGGAGGAGATCCTGACTTTCGTCAGGATCGTAATCCTTAACTTAATGACATTGTAGGCGCGCTAGCATTGGGAGGTATTAGGTAACGCACGCCACAGGCGCGCTAGCTAGATTGTTGAGATTATACTGGAGCGTTCTGGTGCCAAATAATAATGAGGGCTCGCTGCTCGTGCTTTCAAAGCATTACTCTGGTTTCGTTGTAATTGATATAACACCATTCCGACCTTTTTCTCCGAATTTATTTAATGCTTTTTCCCCTTTGAATACTTCTATTGTGCCAATAGACATAACGGAAAGATCATTTAGTATTGTTTTTTCTACCTCATTCCCGTTGAGGAGGATTAACTCATTATTTAAATCATTGAGTGATACTTTTTCAGTCTGAACCGGTCTTAAACTTATTCCTTTAGAAGGTTGGGAAATAGTTAATGGCGGAATACTTCCAGCTTTTGTATTAATTTCAATAACTCCATTGTTACCCGAAGTACCATAATGAATAATACCCTCAATACCTTTATTTACATTTATTGAGACAATACTTTCAGGGTTTATTCTCTCCAGATTATTAGTTTTGATTCCGTCGATAATGTACAATGGCTTTTTATCACCTGTCTTCATACTATCACCTATGGCAGTCAATTTGAAGATTATACTTTTAGGTTTAATCGTATCTGCAGGAGCTGTTGATTCTGAACTATTGGACACTTGCTCCTGATGTTGAATTGACCTGCTTTCTGAAAACTCAATTTCTTTGTTTGCTGGCTCATGGTTTATCTCGCCGATTAATGGCATTTTCGGGAGATTAACGATAATATCGCTTATTTGGCTGTTGCTTAAGGCCTCTCGGGAATTTGTAATGATCAGTACCAGACACATGATTGCTGGCAGTAGGAAGATATATATTCCTATTTTTATGCGCCTGGATTGTTTTTTGTTCATCATAGCGATTCTTCTTTTTATGGTTAGTAAATGAAAATTATTAACGGGTAATTTATTTTGAGGCAGAACATTAATCTTTAATAATGCATACTGGTATTCCTTGCTGTCGATTCCCGAATTCAATACCTCCAGGTCGGTTATAAATTCCAGGTTTGCTTGTATGGCATCTTTGATGAGCCATGCGCCAGGATTGAACCAGTTAAAAACAGTGCATATTTCTGCAATCATAACATCAAGACTATGTAATTGATTGACATGTACCTGTTCATGTTCTAAAATGGAATGCAATTCTCTTGGCTCATGATATTCTGGATTGAGGTATATGGTTTTCCAGAATGAGAATGGATTCACCTTTTTCCGGACTATCCTGTAATTAAGGTCACCTGAAACTGCCTGCTCAGATTTTCTGTGAAGGACTAACAGAGAGCTTAGCTGAATAATCAGGCGGCCCATCATCAGGATGACACCAGCCCAGAATATCAGGATAATCATCTGCCAGTAAATGCTGTCGGGCACCACATTGCTACTGTTTACATAACCGACCGATTGCTGCCAGTCTGGGCTTATGTTGTTGATTTGTTGTTTTATTTCAGGATTACTCTTGAATAAATCTCCGAGGTTTATCAGAGGGTAAAGGCCCGAATAAATTAATGCAAATAAGAGATAGATCCGGTTTAGTGAATAAAAGGTAAACTGCTTCAAAAAGAGACGGTAGCCGAAATAGAAAATTAAAATGCTCAAATTCGCCTTAAGCAGATAGATGATAAGTTCAGGTATCATGGCTTCTTTCCTTTCTCAATCATTTCAATGATCTCTTTTAATTCATCGGTACTGATCTTCTCCTGTGTCGCAAAGAAGCTGACCAACTCCTTATATGAATTGCTGAAGTAATCACTCACAAACTCTCCCATGAATTTTTTCTTGTATTCTTCTTCTTTTATTTGAGGAGTGTACAAATAAGTGTTTCCAATTTTCTGAGCAGAAACAAACTTTTTCTTCTCCAGGTTCTTGACTGTTGAAGCAAGGGTGGTATAAGGCGGTTTAGGCTCTGGTAATACATTCAGGAAATCTTTAACTGTTCCCTTGCATAGGTTCCAGATTACCTGCATTGCTTCTTCCTCATTTGGTGTTAACTTTTCCATATCTACGAATGTTTCGTAAATGTATTACGAAAAGTTCGTAATAGCAAATTGCTTTTAACATCTGTTTGTTTTGTCCGCATGGGGCAACGAAAAGTATGCTGGCAAAACAATAAATGGGAAGCCTTTAAATGCCAGCAATAAAAACAAAAAAATCCTGTTTTGTTCTTTAAGCCGAAAACAATAGTTTTGAGACCTGTCAGATCTTAAAGTTCTTCTGTGAATAAACTCCTAATCTCATTTCGTAACGTAAGTATCCGCCAATATAATTCTCTCGTTTTCGAAGGACTTGATTTTGAACTTGAAAAAGGTCAAAACTGGGCTTTGGTGGGTAAAAGCGGATCAGGGAAGAGTACTTTTCTGGATTTTATCATGGGTAAGGCTTCTATGGCCAGGGGGGAAGCTAATTATCCTTATTTTGACAGCTATATTGCCAAATATCATCCGGATGATCCCTTTTTTAACCGGTATAAACTGATGGCTCAGGTCTCTGCCCGGCACGAGTTTCGAAATCTTTCGAATACCAGTGATTTCTATTATCAGCAGCGCTTTAATTCATGTGATTCTGAAGATGCAGATACGGTCGAAAATTATCTTTTAGCTATAAAAGTGGTTCAGCCATCAGGCTTCTGGTCTTTTGAAAGGGTTACTGAACGATTGAATCTTCTGTCCCTGCTGGACAAGCAGCTGATTAAACTATCTAATGGAGAGACCAAGCGCCTGCTCATTGCTTCGGCATTGATCAGAAATCCATTATTAATATTACTCGATAATCCTTTGAATGGACTCGATGTAGCCGCCCGTCAGGATTTCAATAAACTTATCGGGGAAATTTCTGATTCGGGCATCAGCATCATCATGGCTACCACTCCTTCAGAAATACCGGATGCTATAAGCCATGTTGCGGTTCTTGATCAGGGTAAAATAATCAGTAAAGTGCCCTCAGATCAGTTTAATCAGGAGAATCTGTACCTAAGTACAACAGACAAGATTAACCGGGCTGAATTGAAGGAACTGCTTTCACAGACACAATGGCCTCTTTATCAAACTATTATAGGGATGGAAAATGTCAGCATCAGGTATGGTGATAAACTGATTCTTAATAAGATAAACTGGCAAATGAAGCAGGGGGAGCGCTGGATGCTGATCGGACATAATGGGGCAGGGAAATCAACTTTATTAAGCCTGATCAATGGGGATAATCCACAGGCTTTTGCCAATAAGATCACCTTGTTCGATCAACTCAAAGGTACTGGCGAGAGTATCTGGGAAATAAAAAAGAAGATTGGCTATGTTTCTCCTGAATTATTCCAGTATTTCCCGACAGGAAACACTTGCCTTCAGGTCATAGAATCGGGATTTGATGATACGATCGGCCTGTTTCGTGTTTCAAGCAAACCGAAAGCTGAAACATCAATACGTTGGATGAAGTTGCTAAGGATCGAAGAATATGCCGGCAGGATGTTTCGAAATGTTCCGGTTAGTGTTCAGCGAATCTGTATGCTTGCAAGGGCTATGGTGAAGAATCCGGTTCTTTTGATTCTTGATGAACCTTGCCTCGGACTCGATTTTGCACAGCAGGAACAGTTTAAAAATCTTATTGATGAGATCTGTTCAATCAGCAATCTTAGCCTTATTTATGTCAGCCATTATCCGCAGGAAATGCCCGAAAGTATTACCCATACCCTGATTCTGGATCAGGGACGGGTAATTAAAGCAAGTGAAGTCCAGTAGCTTACGGCGCTGATATTATGGTTGAAGCCCGACAACCTGCATAGACAAGGCAAGATCATTTTCAGTTGTTGAAACCAGTCCTTTTGCCCAAACAGTATAAATTTTGCCTGCTTCAATGTTTAAATTCTGCTCGGCCAGAATTGCTCCGCTCACAGAATCGTGAATGCTGATTTTCTGCTCACCAGGATCTACAGGACTAAATTCAGAATAAGATTTAAAGGCCATGGAGCCAAATAAATTGATTGAGTTTATTTTAAAACTCAGGTTCGCGGCATCCGGGCTAAGGTTTATGAATCTTAATTTTGCTTTCCCTGAAGCCGGGGCAGTGAGATCATCTGTTGTAAAAAGGTAAGTAACTTCATTTGGTTTGCCCACAACAAAAAATGAATGGTTTTTTTCGCTCTGAAGATCAATGCTAGTACTGATATATGTGGTTGAAGAGATATATTTTTTAACAACAATTGAAGCCGTTCCTGAATTGAAAAATTTATTAGGTATGGTATCTCCATAGGCAATAATGCTATCGCCGTTAATTCTGGCGCCATTATAATAGAAGTCTATTGCTGGTAGCCCGGGGGATGCGTGTATAACGCTAAGCGATGAGATGTTTAATGAACTTTCCTCTCCTTTTACACAGGAGTTCAGAGAAAAAATTGTAATTGCAGATAATAGAAACAGGAAGCTTTTTTTAAGTTTTTGTAAGGTGATCGATTTCATATTCTTTGTTTTGATAGATTAAGATATTTCAGTAGCTCAATTATTTTTCACGAACAAATAGTCTTAATGAATCGGCTTGCATTGCCGTAAAAATTCCAAGTCCGTTTTTAATATTGGTTACCGGATTCGTCAGATTTAGAGAAGAACTGTTACTGGCATTCAGGATTTCAACATATTCTTTATTCATTGCATAGAGATAGACTGTATAATATCCAATATATCTGAAGGTCATCCTGGTAATTTCAAATGAAGTTGTAATACCGGTATTTACTTCTATGTCGCGATAAGCGCCCCCAAAGCCAAAAGGCCCTCCTCCGTTACTTATTCCTGAGGGGTATTTTTCATCATTTTTCATGATCAGCAAATGGTCTGATCTATCGGGATTTTCCCAGTTAATATATGCCGGAATGAATGTGTCGAGGGTATCTGTACCAGGGCTGAATTGGGGTATGCTGATTACCGTTTCAGAAATGGTCAGTCCATTAGGTTTTCCGGGAACCGTTGTTTTTGCAGACACTTCCTTATTTAGATACGAGAAAATCATGGTGTATGTGTTGCCTGTTCTGATAAAATTTTTATCACTCAGACTATATTGTCCATTTACAGTCTCTTGCAGGCTTATTGTATTTGTGCCATCGCTGATGCTGATGTTTAAGCCAGTGATGGGAAGTCCGTACGAAGCGGTATCAACAAGTCCGCGCTGCATATTAACTTTTACCAGAACAGGTCTTCCCGGTATGAGGTAAGCCTGAACAACCGGTTTTTCGCTTGTTGCGATTAGTGATTCCTTTTCGCAGGAGATAAAAGTTATCAATATAATGATCGTAGAAAACCAGAGAGGGTATTTTTTTATTTCCATTTGATGCTGAGTGTGATATTGGGTGTGAAGCCCAGATAGTTTATATCCGAAGTGATAACCTGATTATCCTGAATTGAATATTCCTTGTACCAGGTATTTTTGCGATTGTAAATATTGAATAGTGAAAGGCCAATTGTACCTGCCTTGCGACTGTCAACTTTCAATATATCCATTGTAAGAGCAGCATCCAGACGGTGATAAGCTGGCAGTCTTTCTGTATTTTTTCCGCTGATAGTCAGGTAGTTGTTTCTTATTCCGCTCATGTTATCAAGAGAGTAACTTCCAGTTGGAGCCGTATAAGGTCTTCCTGAGGCCAGGATCCAGGTAGCCGAGAAAGTCCATTTCTTCCAGCGGTACATGTTTACCGATTTGAATTCATGCCTGTTATCCTGATTCGCATAGTAATACTCTTCACCATAGGTGTCAAACTGGTTTTTTGCTTCTGCGAGGGTATAACTTAACCAGCCGGTAAAATTTCCTGTTTTCTTCTGTGCAAGCAGTTCAACGCCCCTGCTGAATCCCTGTCCGTTATAGAAGTGTTCTTCAATAGTTCTGGATCTGGGGTTAGGGCTCTGGCGCTGTGAGTATTCGGTAAGTCCGTTCAGCTTCTTATAATATACTTCAGCGTCAAAAAGAAAACCTCCGGTTTCATAACTAAGTCCGCCGATATAATGATTAGCTGCACCCACCGGTATTGCATCGCCATCTGATAATACCCAGAAATCTCTGCTGCCCGACAAAATATCTTCCCGCAGAACCCGGTTCGCAAATTGGTAAAAGCGTCCTCCTGCAGCTTTAAGCGTAAGCTGGTCGCTCAGGGAATAGGTGCCCGAAAGTCGAGGTTCAACATAGAAACGTCCGGTTTTACCGTAATAAGTAGAACGCAGGCCTGCTTTAAATTGCAGCTGTTCATTGGGATTCAACTCTGCTTCTGCATAGGCTCCTCCTGTAAGCGCTTTATTATATTGATCGATCAGCATTGTGCTGTCAGACTGGTAGTTAAAGCTTAGGTTTTGCTGCGAAGTAAACCCTCCGAACAGCAGCTTTACTTTATTGAATCCCTGCCATTCCCAGTCAGATTTGAGACTAAAGTCTTCAATCATGTTCTTTTCGACTGTGCCCCTGCTTATCTCAGAACTAAATCCGGCAGTATCAGTCACTGTTGATTTATTGCTTCTGTCGCGGTTGCTTTTATAAGTTGAATAACTGACCAGGGTATTGGAATATAATTTAGATCCCCAGAACCTCGACCATTTTGCACTGGAGCCTAAATTGCCATAGTCTGTTAAGTCGCTTATTTTGATTCCTCCGCCATTCCCGGTTATAAATGAAGGCAGGTTGATCTCCCTGCTGTTATCGAGATTATCGTTCCCCTGATAGAAGCTCCAGGAAAAAATATCTTTCTCGCCATGCCGGTAGGTGTATTTTGCATTCAGGTCATAGAAATAGGATATTGGGGTGCTTGCCGCTTGTGCACCACCCCGTCCACCGGGTCCACCCGGGCCTTGCTGTGCCTGGGTCAGGGTGCTTGTATTATTAAATTGATTGAACAGCTTATTGTAAAGGGGGCCCTGATATGATCTGCGGTAAGCCAGGAGTAAAGAAGAATTATCAGTAACAGGTGTTTCAAGAAATATGTTTGCGCTTAACAGACTCAGGTCAGTTCCCAGACTGAAATTTTTCTTATTGCCTTCTTTTCCGCTGATGTCGGTAACACTTGATAGCCTCCCACCAAATTTTGATGAAAATCCACCCTTGTATAACTGAACATCTTTTACTGCATTACTATTGAATGCACTAAAGAATCCATACAAATGATCGACCTGGTAAATGGTAAATCCGTCAAACAGAACAAGGTTTTGATCGGGTGTTCCTCCCCTGACATATGCACCTGATGAGGATTCATTACTTGCACTGATACCGGGCATTAACTGGAAAGAGCGTAAAATATCCTTTTCTCCAATATTGGGCAGTTCATTTAGTTTTGCAGGGGATATCTGCAAAACACTAACACGCCGGGTATCAGTGGTCATGACTCCATCCGTTTTTTTATCAGTAATCACTACTTCCGAAAGGTTATTGCTGGAGGGAAACATATTGATAGTTACCAGATTCTTAAAATCCAGGTTTCTGAGTTCGAATCGGTCAGTCTGATAACCGATATAGGATGTAATTACTGTGCAGGTATCTGTAGGGACGTTTAGGATTGTAAAATAACCATCGGCATTGCTTGTTGCGCTCAGGTCAGTATATGCTATTCTGATAACAGCTCCGGGTAAGGTTTCGCCGCTGGCTTTGTCTATCACTTTTCCGGAAATATTGAAAGGGCCTTTTCTTACGACTATGGGTTCTTTAATTTCTGCCCTTTGCTGTACTATTGTCTGGGTCAAGACCGGATTGACAAGTGTATTTCTGGCAAGTTTCTTTAAAGGCAGCAATTCATCCTGTGTTTTCAGTATGTAAATTGTTCCGTTACCTTCAAGCCAGTAACGATATCCACTGCTCCTGCAAATGTTCGCGAGGACGCCCTTTAGTGGTTCATTAAAGAAATGTTCAGCGACGAATTGCTTTCCGATTTCTTCGCGGTTGAAAATTATTCTAAGATTATGCTGCCTGGCGATCGAGTCCAGAAAATTATCCATCGACATCGTGATGAAGCCATTAATTACAATGCTGTTATCCATGCGCTGCTGGGCAATGGAGAACTGAAATGCGAAGAGTGCAAGTATGCAGGTGATGAATGTTTTTTTCATGATTATGCAGCTAAAATAGGCTGGCATATTCTGCCCAAAAAGTTAAGTAATGTTAAATGCGACCTAGCACCTTAATCATGCGATGAACGGATTGATTTTGCTGAGGAACAATTTTTTAATTCGGAACTTAAGATGATGAACTGCTTTATATTTGTACTCTTACCCATATTTTGGGGATCAACGAAAGCTGATCTCAATACTTAATTAATGGCTTGCCTGATATTTCAAATATGTTCACCAGGAAAAATTTAAAATCTCAATTGTGGATCTACCATGCAGTCCCCCTGCTGATCTGGCTTGGATTTGTACTGCTCCCATTTTTATTCTCTCCGGGACCGCCTGTTCCATCAGACAATCATGGATTTATGATTAAGATGTTTTATGGTAATATTTTACTATTGATTATTTTTTATATCCATTCCTATGGCTTGTTCCCTCTACTTGAATTTAAGGAGCGAAAATTCTGGTATTTTCTGGGATTGATTTTCTGTTTAGTCCTTTATATACTTATTTCAGAGCAATTAAGACCGGGGCCGCGCGGTAGCAATATCCCTATAGAGCAGCCTCCAAGATTACAGGGCCGTGGAGGGTTTAGAGGAGGCCCGGGATATTATTTTCACCTTGTACGCTTTTTTATCGTAATTATATGTAGTTACTCCTATTGTTTGTTCTTGGATAACATCAAGAGGGAGCGAATAATTAAGGAAAAGGAAAATACTCAATTGAAAACAGAGCTAAACTTTCTGAGATCCCAGATCAGTCCGCATTTTATGTTTAATGTGCTGAATAGTATGGTTTCTCTGGCAAGGAAAAAATCAGACATGCTAGAACCGGCATTAGTCAACATGTCAAGTCTGATGCGATATATGCTCTACGAGAATAATGGCAACCCGGTAAATCTGGGAACTGAAATAGAATACCTTAAAAATTACATTGATCTTCAGTTGTTAAGATATGGCGATTCACTCAAATTGAATTTATATATCAATGGTCGTTTTGATGACTACCGTATTGAACCTATGTTGCTGATTCCATTCGTCGAAAATGCTTTTAAACATGGGATATCAATGGTTGAAGGACCTCTAATTGATATTTCAATTCATATGGATGAGGGTAGCTCAAATCTGAAATTCATTGTGATGAATACTACCAGTACTTTGGAAAGTCCGGATGAAAATGGCAGAGGTATAGGTTTATCGAATGTTAAAAGAAGATTGGCCCTTTTATATCCGGATTCCCACAAACTGCAAATTGAGAAAACAGAAACTACTTTCAGAGTCATCGTTAATATCAAGCTTGCATAATGAGGTGTTTAATTGTAGATGATGAAAAGCCGGCATTAGAACTCCTGGAGGATAATGTAAGAAAAGTGCCATTCCTTACGCTTACAGGCACATGCAGAAACTCATTTGAAGCTCTTGAGATTCTCAGGAACCAGCAGATTGATCTGGTGTTTTTGGATATAAGGATGCCGGGAATCAATGGGCTTGATCTGATCCGTGGACTACAGAATGCCCCACTTATTATTCTTGTTACAGCTTATGACCATCATGCAGTTGAGGCTTTTCAACTTAATGTGGTGGATTATTTATTGAAGCCTGTTTCATTTGAGCGCTTCTTTTCTGCCGTGAATAAGGCTCATGACCTGTTTACACTTCGGAAACAATCGGCACAGGTACAATTGCCCAGGCACGATCATATTTTTGTAAATGCCGGTTATTCGCTTGTGAAAGTTCGCTTGCAGGATATTATTTACATCGAGGGCCTAAAAGATTATGTAAGGATTAATCTCTGTGAGGGTGAGGAGCCGGTGATTACCAGGATCAGTTTACGTGATCTGGAAAATAAATTACCCTCTGATCTTTTTATGCGCGTACATAAATCATTTATTATTTCTCTGGACAGAATAGATTCTGTTCAAAAATATAAACTTCAGGTAAGCGGTCAGGAGATACCAATAGGAGGATTATATCGAAACGTCTTGAATCTCCATATCAATGAGAGAAATATTCAGGTCAAAGGGCTTGATTGATTGTTACGTGGATAGCTTAATAATCCTAAAATTGCAGCTATTTTAATCCGGTTTATAGGGTTAAATCTCTAAAATTTGGCTTTTCTTTAGAAAAAATTTCTAATTTGAATCCGAATTCAATCACCTGTTTTAAAAATTTTAAATGACTCCTGATTCTACCTCTCCCGAATTAGCAAATGATGCTAATATCAACCCTGAAAAAAAGAATAATCTGAAATTGGTTATAGTTGCCTCATCAGTAGGTACACTGATCGAATGGTATGATCTTTTGCTGGCTGTAATTATGGCCAATATATTATCCATACAGTTATTCCCGGCCGGTGGTAACAATTTTATAGAAACCCTGGGGATTGTTGCTACAACTTATCTAATCAGGCCTTTCGGGTCATTATTGTTTGGGAATTTTGGAGATAAAATAGGACGTAAATATACCTTTCTGGTTTCTCTCTTACTGATGGGTGGTGCTACTTTCCTAATCGGCTGTATTCCTACATTTGAACAAGCCGGATGGGTTTCGCCAATTCTGTTTTTAATTCTTAGATTATTACAGGGTCTTGCGATCAGCGGGGAGTACTCTGGTGCAGTAATTTATGTAGCAGAGCATTCACCATCGCATAAACGGGGATTCTATACCGGGTTTATACAAACAACATCATCAATTGCACTGATTCTTGGGCTAGTTGTTGTTTTTTCGACCAAAAGCATTATGTCTGAAGAGAGTTTCAACTCTTTTGGATGGAGAATTCCATTCCTTTTCAGTGCAATTCTAGTAATTGCAAGCTATTTTATTCGCCGCAGGCTTCATGAAAGCCCGGTTTTTGCCCAACTGAAAAGTGAAGGTAAGACGAGTATATCTCCGGTTAGAGAAACATTCAAAACCAAAAAGAATATTGGACTTATACTTGCTGCTATCTTTGGTGGTAATGCAGCGCAGAGTGCGATTATGCAGGTTAACCAGTTTATTACATTATTTTTTCTTCAGCGCACGGTTAAATTACCTGATACCACGGCGCTCTTAATCATGGCTACCGGAATTCTTCTTGCCGGACCATTCTTTCAGATTTTTGGGGCACTAAGTGATCGTATCGGCCGTAAGAAAGTAATTCTTCCGGGAATGATTCTTGGGCTCCTCGTCATACCGCTCATGTTTTACTTGTTCCTCGAACTCGGGAATCCGCAGCGTCTGGATACTATTCAGCACATCGATACTCAAACCACAATTATTTTCATTGGCCTGGTATTTATGCTTACCATTTCGGGTACCATGGTCTATGGTCCGATGGGGGCTTTTCTAATGGAAATGTTCCCAACTAAGATCCGATATACCAGTATGGGATTTGTATATAACGTTGGAAATGGCGCAATTGGCGGATCAACCCCTGTAATTACAGAACTGATCAAATCATCTGTTGTAATTGGGTTTGCGCTTTCACCTTTTGTCGGGCTGGTTTATCCGCTTTCGCTGATTTTGATTGGAATTATCGTCAATATCTTTTGGGTTCCTGAAACCTACAAGAACAACCTAACTGATTAAACAGAACCTATAATCATTTTTATGGCAGATAAATTAAGCAGGCGAAAAGTTATAAGCAGCTTTGGCCTGACCGGTCTTGGGCTGCTTGCCTCCAATGTTCAGGCAGCTAACTCTAATCCAATATCCCTGATCAGGGAAGGTGAAAACATTCTGTTTTATTCGAGTTTAGTGGAATTGAAAGAAAGCACGGTTCTGAAGGCGGGGAATGTTGTCCAAACAGGGGGATATTATCAGATTGGCGATGGAGGTGAGGGAACCTATATCATCAGGGCATCAGCCTCTGAAATTACTCCTGATGGCGGTGGAATAATCAGTCTAAAAAAGAATCTGATCGCCGTTTTAATCAATGTCAGAGAAGTAAATTATAAGTGTTTCGGGGCTGTTGGCGACAAGAAAAATGATGATGGAGTACAGATTAAGGCAGCACATGATTATGCAAATAAACATCGTATTCCTGTCATAAACCTGAGTGGAGAGTACTGGTTCAGAGAGACAACCGCAATTGTAATTAAAACTAATGTGGATTGGGGCCAAAGTATTTTTCATTTCGATGAAAAATTCAATGGTAAGGAACCCCGGTTTAAGGTGTTAAGTGATGTGGCTCCTTATCCAATCGAACTCTCTGAGCAAGCAAAGGATTCATTGATCAGTCAATTAAAGCCGGGGGCTCAGGTTATCCCTGAACTGGCTCCATATAAAAACTGCCTTGTAATTGTTGCTGATTCGGGAGATATGATCGGATTGAGGAATCAAAGTACCGGTATCAGCAGGGGGTGGGCCAGAGAAGAACTTTTCTATGTTGAGGAACATGGGCGCATTGTGGGCGAGATGGCCTGGACCTTTAAGAATTATACCAGTTTAATGGCCTATCCCGCCAGTGACAGTTATTTGACTATTACAGGGGGTACATTTTACCTTTCGGGAGATAATGAAGGAAATTATGTAGAAAACGGAATCCGCATTGAACGAAGCAGAACCCTGGTATCAAATCAATGGGTTGGCCTGGAGCCTGGTAAACAGGATGTGGCTAAAATTCAGCGGAGTGGATTCTATTCACTAAGAATGGTATATGATGTAGTAGTTGAGAATATCAGGCTCATCCCATGGGAAAAAGACAGGCCGGGTGTGCCGATGGTACCACAGGGTACTTATGGAATCTCAGGAAATCGCTGGATGAATGTAACCTTCCGGAATATTACTGCAGAAGGAAGTCCGGTACACTGGGGAGTATTCGGTACCAACCTGACCAAGAATTTCAGGATTGAGAACTGTATGCTTAACCGTGTAGATGTGCATTTTCATTGCTGGAATCTCTATATCAAAGACAGTAAGGTAGGACAGAGGGGACTGACTTTAACAGGTGGAGGAGATCTCTTTGTTGAAAACACCCTGGTAAATGCCAATGCATTCATTTCATTCAGAGCTGATTATGGGGCTAAATGGGATGGGGATATTCGTATAAAAAATTGCAGACTTGTTCCTCGTACCAGTGCAACACAGGTTTCAGTTTTGCAGTTTGTTACGGCTGATTTTGATTTTAAATACCCAATTGGATATGGCCGCACACTTAGTGTGCAGGATATGGTTGTTGATTTTAGCGGACAGCAACAGAGTAAAGCTGTTTGCTGGCTGATGAAAACTTCGGAATGGGTGAATAATGCCGGTAAGGTAAGACTGTTCTTCCCGGAGCAGATGGACATAAATAATGTTAGTATTCGTGGCCGGAAGCAGGGACTTCGCTTATTCCAGTTATATGATTGTTCAAAATATTACATGAATAAGGAGGGCTCTTATGACGGTGTCAGGATGGAAAGTAATTGCCGGATTCTGATCCGGAATGTGGATCTCGAGAAGTTAAATCCTTCTCCTCTTAGTGCAGTAAAAGATAATGTTCATTTCTATCTGAATGATACTTCTGCTGATAAGCGGCCGGATGCTTTATATCCTGATATCAGGTTTGAAGGCTGCCGGAATATGGATCTTTATACAGGAAATGGTACCGCAAATCTGAGATTCGAAAATTGTACTATCAGCAGGATTACAAAAAACGTCCCTCCTTTCAAAGGTCGTCTGTCATTTACGAATTCAGAGTTTATTCCTGAAGTCGAAGCAAGTGCTGAACGAATTTATGATCTGGATTCTGAGCTGGGTGTCAGTTTTAGCGACTGCACCGTTTATATGCCTGAAAAATCCGGACAAAAAATGTCCGACTGGCTGTTTAGAATTGGCTTTATTCAAATCAATAAACAGGTTCGTTTTAATCATTCAAATACCCGTTTGGGTAATGATATTATTCAGTATTGTAAATCGAAATCAATTAAACTTGATTCAAATTTCATTGGGATGCTGAAAAGTCATCATGAGCTTGATGCGGAGCTATGATTATCAGGTAAGCCAGCTCCCGGTAGGGAATGTATGACCTTCAGAACTGGATCAATAGGATTTGTTTCGCGGAGTTGTAGTATTTGAATACATTGTCAGAACTTTGAACAGTTGTTTAAATTTTGAAGCAATAATTTGTTATACTTGCCCTTGTAAATAGCATGACTAATTATAGCGATTTAACAGATAGTCAATTAATTGATTTACTGAAAAGTGATAATGAGTCTGCTTTTACTGAGATTTACAACCGTTACTGGAAGCCGCTTTTTGATACCGCTTATTCCATTATTCAGGATGAGGACAGTTCCAAAGATATTGTGCAGAATGTTTTTATCAGTTTATGGCAGCGCAGAAAGGTCTCCGATATTCAATCACTAAAACCCTATTTACAGCAGGCCGCGCGCTTCCTTGTCTTGAAAGCCATAAGAGCTAATCAAACGGATTTACGTTTTTATGAACGGGTAAAGGAAATAACTTCTGAGATTCTGAATGATGATCCTCTGATTTTTAAGGAGCAGCAATTACTTATTCAGAACCTGTTAAATTCATTGCCTGAGAGTTGCAGAGAGACCTTTCGCTTAAGTCGTGAAGAGGGATATACCTATAAACAAATTGCTTCTCATCTTAATATTTCGGAAAAGGCCGTTGAAAAGAGAATGTCCAAATCGCTTAAACACATGCGTGGTGGCCTGAACTGGGAATTGTGTGTTGCGGTAATATTGGCTTCAGGCTTATAGCAAGCTGATACCACTTCTGTTTCCTTTTAATTTATTTTTTTTTGGTAGGGTGTCTGTTCTTTTCTGGTACTTAAAGGTATAAATATCATGGAAGAAAAGGATTTCTCAGATTTAATCACAAAATATTTGTCAGGAAATGCCAGTCAGGCAGAGATTGCTCTTGTTGAAGAGTATTATAAGAGACTGGAAGCCAAAGGAGCTGATTTAAAGGATTCCCGTTCTGATTTCAGGCTTCGTGAAGAGATGCTGAATAAAATCAGGGAACAAATTGAGAAACCGGTTACAGAACTTGAAGAAGGGCCCGATAAGAAAAACCGTAGTTATTATTATGCCATAGCGGCTTCCGTTTTAATTATTCTTTCCACAGGATTATATTTTTATAAGGGCAGAACACAAGCTCCTGCTCCGGTGGTTAATTATTCACCAATAAAAGTAAATGATGTTGCACCCGGGGGGAATAAAGCTGTTTTGACCCTGGCTGATGGCTCCAGGATTGCTCTTGATGATGTTCAGCAAGGAGAGATCGCTATACAATCAGGTGTTAGTATTACTAAAACAAGTGATGGACAGTTGATCTATGAAAAAGCAGATGCTAAGCTCAGGGTTTTGAATTCTTATAATCTTTATAACAAGATTGAAACACCTAAAGGGGGGCAGTATCAGGTTAACCTGCCTGATGGAAGTAAAGTCTGGCTTAATGCGGCATCTTCTTTAAGATATCCCGCTTTCTTTTCGGGCACAGAACGTAAAGTGGAGTTAACCGGCGAAGCTTATTTCGAGATTTCACCAAATAAACTCATGCCATTTAAAGTCCAGAGTGCCGGTCAGACAGTTGAAGTTCTGGGAACTCACTTTAATATCAATGCTTATTCCAATGAGTCCCAAATCAAAACTACTCTGATAGAAGGTTCTGTTAAAGTCTCAGAAAATTCAGCTCAGAAGGTAAGCTACTTGAAGCCTGGTCAGGAAGCACTTAACAGGAAAGGAGAAATCCTGATACATGCTGCAAATATAGAGCAGGCAATTGCCTGGAAGAAAGGAAACTTCCAGTTTAACGATATGTATCTGGTAGATATCATGCGTCAGTTAGAGCGCTGGTATGATGTTGAAATTGACTATTCGGAAGTCCCGCATACAAGATACAATGCTTATATGTCGCGCGATATAAACTTGTCGAGGGTTTTGGAAATCCTTGAAGTTACCGGAAGAGTGAAATTCAGTATTGAAGGGAAAACAATTAAAATTTCAAATAATCAATAATAATTTAAAGGCCTATGTAACACGAAACTACTTAACAGCCATTAAATAATAAACCGGAAGTGCTTGCAACACCCCCGGTTCTATTAGGGCACAATCGCTTAATCAACTCAAATTAATCAAAACAATCAATTTACCCTAACCCCGTAAAAGTATGAAATTAAAAATTCTCATCAAGGGAGTGGTTTGCGGTTATATTAATAATAACCCAGCCGGTCTTTTGAAATCCAAACTGGTTTTCATAATGAATTTAACAGCAGTAATTCTAACCTTTAGCTGTCTGACAGTAAGTGCTGCAGGCTTCGCTCAAAAGATTACCCTTTCGGAAAAGAATGCTCCTCTGAAGACTGTTTTGCAGGAAATTCGTAAACAGAGTGGCTATCAACTGGTATACAATTCTGATCTTATAGATAAGGCCAGATTTGTGAACATCAATGTGCAAAAGGTATCTCTAAAGGATGCACTAACCTTATCATTAGCAGGACAACCTTTTACTTTTCAGATTTCTGAAAATATAATTCTGATCAAGCCCAAAAATGAATCAGTACAACTAAACCTAGATGCTGGGGCACAGCGGATAGAAATCCGGGGAAAAGTTTCTGATACTAAAGGAGAAGCACTTATTGGAGTGAGTATCATTGTGAAAGGAACTACCACAGGAACCAGTACAGATATAAACGGAAATTTCTCCATCAACGCCCCGGCAGATGCTGTTCTGGTCTTAAAATACATTGGTTATGTAACTCAGGAAATTGCAGTAGATGGTCAGTCTACATTAGATATTCGTTTGAGGGAAGACATGCAGTCTTTAAGTGAAGTTGTGGTAACCGCCTTAGGTATTCAGAGGAATAAAAAATCTTTAAGTTATGCTGCTCAAAATATTACTACTTCTGAACTTACCCAGGCTCGTTCTACGAACCTTTTGGAGGGTTTGGGAGGGAAGGTTGCCGGACTTTCGATTACCAATTCCGGATCAGGAGTAGGAGCTGCTTCAAAAGTGCTTTTGAGAGGTAACCGTTCAATCAGTGGTAGCAGCCAGCCCCTATATATAGTAGATGGGATCACATTAAACGGTGATATTTCTAATTTAAGTCCTGATGATATAGAATCTCTTTCTGTATTAAAAGGTGCAAATGCTGCGGCATTATATGGTAGTAGAGCAAACAACGGAGCTATTGTTGTCGTTACAAAATCAGGTAAAGGAGCAGCGAAAGGGGTGACTTCAAACATTGGATTCACTTTTAACGGGAATGATCCGATTATTCTGACAAAATATCAAAACCAATACGGACAAGGTGCAGGGGGTGTTTATTCACCTTCTTCAGTTACCTCATGGGGACCGAAGTTTGACGGCAGTCAGGTTGCTCATTGGTCTAATGACCCTAATTATATTGCGAATCAGCTTGGAGGTAGTACAACATACGCTTATACAGCTCAGCCTGATAATATTAAGGATTTCTTTCAGTCGGGCAGAAGTTTTGCTACCAACCTTTCGGTTAACATTAATTCCGAAAAATCCAATGTTGCATTGGGTTACACCCATACAGATGCTTCAGGTATCATAAAGGGAAATAATCTGGGCAGTCATAATTTGAGTATGAGGATGTTATCAGACCTGAGTAAGAGATTGAAACTTGATTCTAAAGTCAACTATATCCGTCAGGATTTTAAGAATGTACTGTTTACAGGAGAAAGTTTTAATAATCCAATGAGATATCTGTACCAGATACCACGAAATATCCGTACCAGAGATCTTGAGCATTATGAGTTTGCGAATGCGGCTGGTCAAATCAAGCAGCATTTTTATTCTCCTAATTTTAACGGAGCAGGAAATCCTTACTGGACCAGAAATAACATCGAAAATCCACTTGAACTGGAGCGGGTCCTTGGAATGCTAAGCTTAAGCTATAAGATATCTGATAACTGGTCTATTCAGGGAAGATCAGCATTAGACCGTTCAAATTCAATGGGTGAAACTAAGCTTCATAATGATACTTATGTTATTGCTGCAAACGGATCTTATTCACGCCTGAATTCCAATTCATTTGAATGGAATACAGACGCACTTTTAACCTTTAGTAAAGATCTGTCCAAGAGCTTCAAGATTAATCTGAATGCAGGTGCTAATAACAGAGTTTATAAGGCTAATGCTTTAGGTGGTTCGGGAGTTAACTTCCAGATACAGAATTTGTTCTCTCTTGCCAATACATTAGACCCTCGCCCTGCAGATACCTATGAGCGTCATAAAGAAGTTCAATCTGTTTACGGATTTGGAGACATTTCATTTAAGGATGCAATATTTCTGAACATAACCGGAAGAAATGACTGGAGTTCAACACTTCCTTCAAACAACAGGTCTTATTTCTATCCTTCAGTGGGCTTGTCGGCTATACTTACCGATCTTGTTACACTGCCAAAGTTCTTTACCTATGCTAAGTTCAGGGCTTCATACGCCGAAGTAGGTAATGATACTGACCCTTATAATCTTTCACGTACTGCCTCTATCAGTAACGGTACTATCTCTCTTAGTCCGGTGTTGCCAAATGCGAATCTCAGACCTGAGTCCACTCATTCAACAGAACTTGGTCTGGAATTAAGAATGCTTGAAGGAAAGTTAAGGTTTGATGCTACAGCTTATAGAACCAATACTTTCGATCAGCTTTTCGCCTCACCGGTTCCTGTGGGTTCGGGTGTGAGCAGTGTTTTCCAGAACGGTGCAGATATACAGAATAAAGGCTTTGAAGCTTCATTAGGAACTTCATTGTTTTCTGAGAGAGAATTCAACTGGGATATAGACCTTAATTTCTCAAAAAATAAGAGTACAGTTTTGGAGATTGCTGAAGGTTTTGACCAGTTATCGCAGGCTTCGGATTATATCAGGATTTACAAACTTGTAAAAGGACAGCCTTTTGGTGATATATATTCCAGGGGATATGTTAGGGATGCACAGGGAAGAGTAATTGTTTCCGCAAACGGACTTCCTCAGATTACAACCGGACAAGATGTAAAGGTTGCGAACTTCAATCCTGATTGGCTCGCCGGACTTAATAACTCATTCAGGTACAAGAACTTCAGTTTAAGTACTTTGATTGATGTCAGAAAAGGCGGATCGTTTATTTCATTTACAGAGGCAATTGAATCAGGAGTAGGTGTTCTGGATTATACAGAGCAGGGAAGAGATGGCTCATTAGTATTCGGCGACAATATTTTTACAAATGAAACCGCTGTAACCCAAAGCGGAGCTGCAAATACGATTAACGTTTCTTCAGAAAGATTATGGAATCATCTGGGAGGCGTAGGTGCACCTGTCGGAGAGTCTTTTGTGCGTGATGCAACCAATATTCGCCTCAGGGAATTGGTTTTTGGATATCAGTTACCTGCTGAGTTATTAAGTAAAACACCTTTCAGATCAGCAAGATTATCATTGGTAGGAAGAAATCTTTTCTTTTTATATAATAAGTCTGAATATGTTGATCCTGAAATGGTAACTGATGTGGCAAATAGTTCAGAGGGCCGTGAATCACTTTCTCTGCCAACTACACGTTCCTTCGGTTTGTCTCTAAATTTTGGTTTTTAATTGCTCTAAACTATAATCAGATGAAAAAAATATTTCAAATTATACTAACTATTTCGGTTGCGATTTTTGGAACTTCCTGTACCAAAGATTTTGATGAAATAAATACCAATACAAAGGTTCTTACTGTTGACGGATTAGATCAGTCTTCGTATGGATTTGTGGTGAAACGTGCGCTTTACAGCGGCGTTTATTTTGATAATTCAACCTCATTTCTGCGTGGTCATGCGGCTTTTTCTGATATATATTCCAATTATCAGACGCATACACACCCCGATTTCTATTCAGATAATTTCGTCCTGAATGGTGCCTGGCTTGATGCTTTCTACGGTGGTTTTTATACAGGTGTAGCACCTCAGGTAAAGTACGCTGAAGATTATGCAGTAAGCAATAAATATGATATAGAGAATGCCATGATGAAGGTTTGGAGGGTTTATGTTTATCATCGTATTACAGATTTCTGGGGACCAATCCCATACTCTAAATTTGGCAACGGTGAAAAAACCGTGCCCTATGATAAGCAAGAAGATATTTACAAAGATTTCTTTGCGACGCTCGATCAGGCTGTTGCTCTTTTAAAGAGTAATAGAGGTAAGACTTCATTCTTAGGAGCTCAGGATGTTATTTATGCAGGCAGTGTTGATAAATGGCTTAAAATGGCCAATACACTTCGTTTGCGTCTGGCATTGAGAGTAAAGTACGCAGATGCGGCATTGGCTAAAACAAATGCAGAGAAGGCAATTGCGGATGGCGTTATTGAAAGTAATGCGGATAATGCAACTGTTAAAAGTGCAATCGCTTTTGCTAATAAATACAATACACTTACTGCCTGGTCTGACTTCAGAATGAGTGCTGACATGGAAAGTGTACTGAAAGGATATGCAGATCCAAGAGCTTCTAAATTCTTTTCGGCAGCAGGAACACCTGATCCTTCGGATGATCCTGCAGGATTTACCTTCAATTTTGAAGGAATCCGTAACGGTCAGACTAAAATTGCTAAGCAATCAGGTATTAATGCCATTAGCTCCAATATGGCTCCTGCCTACCTGACTGTTGGGGATAAGGGACCTGATTGGCCGGTTTTAAGAGCTGCAGAAGCCTATTTTCTGAGAGCAGAGGGTGCTCTTGAAGGCTGGAATATGGGCGGTGGATCAACAAAAAGTTTCTATGAAAGTGGGATTAGTGCTTCCCTTTCAGAGCATGGTTCTGATGGAAAAGACCTGGCTGGTAATGCTTATTTAAGCAGTAACAATGTTCCGGCGGGCTATGATTCTCAATCAGCTCCGGTTTCAACAATTCCTGTTGCATTCCTGACTTCCGCAAGTAAGGAGAGAGTTCTTGAGCAGATCATTACCCAAAAGTGGATTGCTTTGTATCCGGATAGTGAAGAAGCATGGGCAGAAAGGCGTCGGACTAATTATCCTACGCTTTATGACAGGATATTAAGTGAAAATCCCGATATCCCGGTAAATAAGATTCCAAGAAGGGTTCCATTTGTTGGAATCGAGTACAATAACAACAGAACTGCCGTAGAGGCTGCCGTAGCAACCATGCTGGGTGGTCCAGACAATGGGGTTACTAAACTCTGGTGGGATAAAAAACCATAATCTGTTCTGATTAAAGTATCTGTCCCGGGAATTATTTCCCGGGACGGATACTTTTTATCAGAAAAATTTTAAAAGTACTGACAATCAGTATTCTTCATCGACTACCTATTCATTGTAATTCTAACATTAGTATCATGGAAAAGAAAGATTATTCAAGACGCTCCTTTTTAAAGCATAACTCACTGGCAGGTCTTGGTATCCTTACCGCCGGTGGTTCATTGGCTTTTACTGCCGATAATTCTTCCTCAGAAACTGTAAATAATTCTTCAGAAAAAATCACAAAAATTGCCGGATTAACTGTCAGGCAATTAAGAGATAAATACAGGGAAGAACTTTTTGACAGGTTTATTCCTAATATGGATAAATATGCCATTGACCACGAATATGGTGGGGTGATGTGTTCCCTTGACATTAGAACAGGCGAATTGGCAAATTCCAATAAAACAGCATGGTTTGTAGGCCGTGGTATGTGGGTTTATTCTTTTCTTTATAATAATCTGGAGAAGAATCAGCGTTATCTTGAGATAGCACGTAAATCTAAGGACCTGGTTCTTAAGCTGCAGCCTAAAGATGATAGTTTCTGGCCGCGTACTTTCAGTAATGATGGAAAACCTCTTTCAGGTCCCGGAGATATTTATGGAAGCCTTTTCGTTGCTGAAGGACTATTTGAATATGCTAAAGCTTCCGGTGAAAAACAGTACAGAGAGCTTGCAAAGAAGATTATTTTTGATTGTGTAGTACGTTATGACCGCCCGGATTATGTTTATGATATCAGTTACCTTCCGGGAGCACCCAAGATTGAAGGACCCAGAGTTCTGGGGCACTGGATGATCTTCCTCAGCTTGTCTACGCAGATGCTTAAACATGAGCCTGATGCCGATCTGGAAAAGTTGGCAGCCCGTTCTGTTGATGCAATTATGAATTACCATGTCAACCCGGCCTACGGTTTGACTAATGAGGTAATCAATCATGATATGAGTATTCCAGATAATGAATACGGACAATTCTCGGTAATAGGGCATGGTCTTGAAACGATTACATTCGTTATGTTCGAAGCTGCAAGGCGTAAAGACAAGGCTCTTTTTGAGAAAGCCAGAATTGTCTATAAGAAACATGTCGATGTCGCTACAGATGCTTTATACGGAGGATATTTCCACTCATTGCAGAACGTAGATAAGTATGATTGGGATGTAAGAAAATCATTGTGGAACCAACAGGAAGTTTTGAATGGGGCATTATTTCTCATCGAACATACTGGAGACGAGTGGGGCTACAGGAATTTCGAACGTACTGACTCATATATCTATGATAAGTTCTATAAGCCTGAATATAAGTTCTGGCACTCAGGCGGAGACCGGAAAATGGAAAAGCCAAATATTAATCTGCTGGAGCATTACCACCATGCCCGCCAGTTAATGCTTGGCATACTTTCAATGGATCGTATCATAAAGCGGGGGAATAAGGTCTCAGGATTATTTGCTTAAGATCATAAGATCTGATTTTCTATAATGGAGAGTATCATTAAGATACTCTCCAATTGTTGATAAATATGGTGTTAAGTTAATAATCGTAATTGATCATTAATTTTACTATTGGCTGTGAGTTATAAACCAACAGATTTGGGGAATACTTACATTGTTTATATTTTTCAGATTTCAGGCTGATAGCTCATAACTGATCGCTGAAAATCCTTATCCTCATTTTATTGTCAATAAATCATTAGAATATAAAAGAATGCAACATAAAGATTATTCAAGACGTGATTTCATCAGGAGAAACTCTTTGGCAGGACTTGGTGCTGTTACATTAGGTAGTTTGTCTGGCTTTTCAGACGGTACCTCGGAAGCAGAGAACCTATCTCAAAAGAAAGATCCTATTAAGACCCTTGCGGGTTTGAATCTGCAACAGCTTCATGACCGTTACCATGATGAACTTTTTAATCGGTTCCTCCCGGCGATGGAAAGCCTCTGCATTGATCATCAATACGGAGGTTTTATTTGTGATGTGGATATAGCGGCAAGGAAGGTGATCAATTATACCAAACGAACCTGGTATCAGGGCCGTGGAATATGGGTTTATTCTTTTCTGTATAATAATTTTGAGAAGAATCCCCGTTTCCTGGAAGTTGCGAAAAATGCGATAGATTTCATCCTAAAGTGTAAACCTGTGGATGATAATTTCTATGATGTGAATTACAGCAGGGAGGGAGGTAAAATTTCGGAACCCGGAGATATTTATGGGGATCTTTTTGTTGCAGAAGGCCTTGCTGAGTATGCAAAGGCTAGTGGTGAAAAATCATGGCTTAAGCTTGCTAAAGAAATGATCTTTTACTGTCTGGAGCGTTATGATCGTCCGGATTATGTCTATGATATCAGTTATGCCCCGGGTAAACCTAAAATTCAGGGTCCGCGTAATCTTGGTCACTGGATGATATTTCTGAGCCTTTCGTCTCAGATACTTGCGCAAGGCCCTGATGCTGATTTTCAGAAACTGTCGGACCGCTGTCTTGATGCAATCATGAAACATCACATGAATAAGGAATTCAATATTTTGAATGAAATGGTTAATCATGATTTCAGTCTTCCTAAAAATGAATATGCCGATTTCTCTGTAATTGGTCATGGAATAGAGACCCTTGCTTTTGTAATGGCAGAGGCAGTCAGGCGTAAGGATTCTGCTCTTTTTAAAGCTTCGGAAGCAGCTTTCAAAAGGCATGTGGAAGTAGCGGCAGATAAATTGTACGGAGGGCATTTCGAAGTGCTATACAATGCAAATACTTATTCCTGGTCGCCAAGTAAGTCGGCATGGTGTCAGCAGGAGGTATCCATAGGTGCCTTACTTAGTATTGAGCATACCGGAAATGCCTGGGCTCATGAATGTTTCTCTGAAGGGGATGCATATATGATGGAGAAAATGAGTTGTCCCGATTATGCATTCTGGACCTTTGGAGGAAACAGGAAAGTTGTAAATCCTAGTACTAAAACCATAGAACATTATCATACGCCACGCTATCTGATGCGGAATATGCTTGCCTTACAGCGAATAATGAAGCGCAGAGGGAAGCTGTCAGGCTTGGCTTCCTGAAATATTATATTTTAATCTGATTTATCCTTTATAACAATTAAGGCCTCCTTCTGAAAAGTGGAGGCCTTAAAAAAACCAAAATATCCGATCATATTAGCACGGTGCAGGACAGGCAAAAAGATAATAGGATAGCGTTCTTCTTCAAAAGCCAATCCGGTTTAGTCAGGGAATTGTGATTTGTCAATCCCCGGGATTAAGCGGATTGCATTCTTATAATATACTTTCTTTAGTACTGCATCGCTCAGTCCGAGGCCATACATTTTCCAGTAAGCATGGTATTTTTTATGATAAGGAAAATATTCATCTTCTGTTTCAAGCACTCTGAAGTAGGTGGTATATTCTGAAGGAACCCAGCTGTCCTTTCCAAAAAGAATCCTATCCTGGTATTTATTAAAGAATTGCTTTGCGCGGCGCGGCTGGCGGCCAAGTTCAGCAATGATGGCTCCAAATTCAACGTTCATATTCGGATATTTATCGAGCAGTGTACCTAAGAAGTCTAAATTGTTGGCATACCATCCAAAATGGGCAATAATGAAATTGGTTTTAGGGTTATTTTTAATCAGGTTGTGTTGTTGTTTAATTAATTCTTCCCATGAAAAGCCATCGGATGCACTTCTGTTTCGTCCGGGTTGGGTTAGTAATTCAAGCCAGCGTTCATTTTGTTCATTAGGCTCATCCCAGAATTGTTTGGGGTCTGCCGTATGGATCAAAACCGGTATTCCAAGCTGAGCACATTTTTCCCAGATTGGTTTCAGCCTTTGATCATCAACTGCAACCAGGGCACCCTTGTTATCTTTAACAGAAAATCCAAGGCTTTTGAATATTTTCAGGCCCTGTGCACCTGCTTTTACATCGTCTTCGATCTGTTTTGCAGCTTTATTCCCATAGTCACTTTCACCAATTCCTGAAAAATTTGGATTCGCAAAAACGATTAAACGACCCGGTTCTGCAGCTTTGGCATTTTTTACTGCAAGGGCAAGGAAATCGCCGCTGCGGCCACTTAAATTTACCATGGTCTTCATGTTCAGCTTATCCATTTCTGAAAGGAGAACTTTGAGATTTTGAGTGGGCATATTCCCCTGGTGGTTATGTACATCAATAAATGGAAATTTAGCTCTGGTAAGAACATGCTCAGGAACCACCAACGAAGAAGGGGGGTTATAGGTTTCGAAATCAATTCTGCCTTTGTTGTTTTGTGCAAGTCCGCACTGACTGAACAATAAAAAAGCTGCCAGGTATATGGATTTCAATTTAAGTATTTGCATAAATATTATTTAAACTATGAAAATACTACAAAGCGGCTGGATTTCGAAAATAAAAATCCTGGAAATCGTTAATGGCGGGTAAAGCCCGCCATGACAATTGATTGCTGAGTCAAAATGGAGATTCTGTATTGGAGGCAAGCAAGCGACACCAATTTTAAATTGTCGGAGAGGTGGCGAAGGCCACGACCTCCTTTTAATGATATAAATTATCTTCATGTCGCAATTCAAAAACATAATATTTTATTGCGGTTTGTCCTCGTTGCGGATGCCACGATCTAATTCCCACTGGTAGGGGTATCTCACTGGTCAGGGTTATGCCATATCTGGATCCCTCCGGGCGCTGTTATCACCGTTCCATTACTCTTCGGTCAGTTTTCTTACCTTACCAATTCCTTACCGCAATTCGCACAGAATTTTGCTGTTTTCGGATAAATTGGAGCGTTACAGCCGGGGCATTTAGTTCTGGCCTCATCATTGGCCCTTGCCATTTCTATAGTTACGATCCCCGTTGGTACAGCAATAATTCCATAGCCTATGATCATCAGGAAACTGGCTAAAAATTGACCCAGCGGACTTTGAGGGGAGATATCGCCATAGCCTACAGTGGTAATGGTTACGATTGCCCAGTAAATACTAATGGGAATGCTCGTAAATCCGCTTTCATCACCCTCAATGATATACATCAGTGTACCCACTATAGTTACCACGGTTATAACCGTTGCTATAAAAACTACAATCTTATGTACACTCGCTTTCAGTGCATTTTTAAGGATATTGCCCTGATCGAGAAAGCGGCTTAGTTTTAAAATTCTGAATATCCTTAATAAACGGAAGGCACGGATTACCATCAGATATTGCGCACCGGCAAAGAAGAATGTGAGGTAATTCGGCAGGAATGAAATAAGATCTACAAGACCGTAAAAACTGAAGATATATTTCAGGGGTTTATGGCTGCTGTAAACTCTAAGGAAATATTCTATTGTAAAAAGGATTGTAAATATCCATTCAACTAAATGTATTTCAAAAAGATATTTATCCCGAAAGCTTGCAACGCTCTCCATGAACACCGAAAGTATACTAAATACAATAAGCCAGAGCAGGATCAGGTCGAAAAGTTTTCCTGCACGTGTATCTGATTCAAATACAATACTGTAAACTTTGCTTCTGAATTCGTGGTTTCTTCTCTGTATCATTTATCCAAGATACTAACAAATTAATAATCATGAGGTTTGAACAGATAGAAACAAATTAAAAACAAAAACGGCACCTTTTAAGGGGTGCCGTTTTTGATAATCCAATAAACTTAAAATTTAGTATCCCGGATTTTGTGGTAGCAATTTTGGATTTCTTGCGAGTTCTACTGATGGAACCGGCCAGATAGATTTATTCATATCTGTAATTCCAAGAACAGCCTGAAGTCTTCCTGTTCTTACAATGTCATGCCACTCATGGCCTTCGAAGCAAAGCTCAAGCCTTCTTTCTTTGTATAATGCAGTTCTGAAGTCAGCCAGTGTTGCAGGGTTAATTGCTGTAAGACCTGCTCTTCTGCGAACCTCATTTAAAAGTTTTAAAGCATCAGCATTTGGATAAGAAGTTTCCGCCAATGCTTCAGCTTTAGTAAGCATAACTTCTGCAAGACGGAAAACAATGATGTTGTCATCTTTTGTGCCACCTCTTGAATACTTTTTCATGTAGTTTGCAGCATTTGCAAAGCCATAAGTTGCATCTTTTCTAAGATCGCCGGCTTCATAAGCATTGAAGATATCATTGTTTACCTCAATTGTTCTGGTCCCTCCAAGTGATCCAGGAAGGAATGTTGTTGCCAGATTGTTCTGCAACTGAGTATCGTAATTGATCTCAAAAATTGATTCAGCTGAATTTTTGGTCAGGAATAAGTTAGCATAAGCTACATTCAAGGTTTCTCCTCTTCTTGAAGCAACCTGATTTGCATCTGCGATGGCCAGCGCATAGTTCTTTCTTGTCAGATGAATCCGGGCACCCAGGGCATACGCCGCAGCTTTTGTAGCTCTGGCTGTTTTGCCTAAGCCGGCATGTGTTTCTGGCAGATTTAATTTTGCAAAATCAAGATCTGCTAGAATTTGAGTATATACATCTGCAACCGGTGTTCTTGAGACCTGTAGTGCGGCTACATCCGGACTTTCAGTAGGTTCAGTAACCAATGGGACTGCGCCGAAGTATTTTACCAGATTAAAATAGGTAAAAGCTCTCAGGAAACGGGCTTCAGCAATTACAGAATTTTTAGCAGCATCAGCCATGCCCGGAATTTTCGGAACATTTTTGATCACCACATTTGCAGAATTAATTAACACGAATTGCTGATCCCAAAGTCCGGTGAATTGTGAATTGTCGGCTACAATGATCAGATTGTTTAATTGCTCAAACTGTCTGTTTAACGCATTTCCTTTGCTGTTTTTTGTAGGTAACTCTGCGAAGTAGATATAGTTGGATCCAAGATTGGCCAGATGGCGATATGTACCTATGATTGCTGCGTTTGCATCAGATTCCCGGGTGAATAATACCTGGGTACTTACGGAGTCTATCGGTTCCTGTTCGATTACATCACAAGATGAAACCGTTAGGTATAAGAAGATTATTAAATATATTCGTTTCATGACTTTTTATATTAAAATGTAGCATTTAAACCTAAAGAGAATGATCTTGCCTGAGGATAAGAACTCATGTCAAAACCAAGTGTTGTATCATTTCCATTAGCGTTAACTTCCGGATCATATCCACGATAATCAGTCCACGTGAAAATGTTCTGACCCGCAGCATAAACTCTTATGTTTTGAATTCCTGCTTTTTTCAATGTTGCATTTTGAATGTTATACCCCAGGGCAACATTTTTAACTCTCAGGAAAGAACCATCCTGCAATACACGGTTAGAAACTGACCCGTTTCTGGTTGGATCTCCCCATGCTGCACGGTGTAAGGTTGCAATATCACCAGGTTTTCTCCAGCGGTTTCTTGCTAAAGTTGAAGAGTTGAACCAGGTATGAAGTCTTCCATAAGAGTATTCAGCCTGATTGAAAATCTGGTTTCCATATACGAAGTGCATGAAAACAGAAGCGTCGAAATTTTTATAAGAAACAGAGTTGGTGAATCCACCGGTAAATTTTGGTTGCGCACTTCCCAAAACCACATTATCGAGTGTTGTTGAAGCCAGAGGAATATTTCCGTCACCATTTAGATCTTGCACATCATAATTACCGGTTGCAGGATTAACCCTAAGAATATTCCAGCCATAGAATGTTCCTAATGGATAACCTTCTTTAATTACGCTGGCATATCCATTAAAACCAAGGGGAATATCGCCGCCTGGCAGATTGGTTACTTTATTTCTGTTGAATGAAATATTGAAATCAGTAGACCATTTGAAGTCTTTTTTATCAATATTCACAGTGTTCAGGGCAAACTCAATACCCTTGTTCTCAACATTACCTACGTTTTGTATTGAGCTCGTAAATCCTGAAGATCTTGGTAATGAAACAGCAAGCAAAAGACCGGATGTGTTTTTCTTGTAAACGTCGGTACTGAAGGTAATTCTTCCTTTGAAGAAGCTCAGGTCTAAACCAATATTGGTTTGCTCTGTGCTCTCCCATGAAAGGTCAGGATTTGCTAATTGTGTCTGAGAAAGACCACTTGCTCCGATGTAGTTGAAGCCGCCTGAAAATAATCCTCTTGATGTGAAGTTACCAATCTCCTGGTTACCTGTTTGACCCCAGCTTGCTCTGATTTTTACATCTTCAACCCAGTTCAGGTCTTTTAAGAAATCTTCCTGGCCAAGACGGTATGCTGCAGAAACAGAAGGGAAACTTCCGTATTTGTTATTTTCTGCAAACCGTGAAGACCCGTCAATACGGTAACTGGCCGCCAAATTGAATTTGTCCTTGAATGAATAATTCAACCTGCTGAAATAGGAGGTAAGTCCCCAGCTGCCACCAGTAGAACTTGAGTTCTTAATGGATGCCGATCCCAGTGTTTGAATTGCTTCAAGCGCGAAATTCGTTGCTGAAGCCACAGTACGGTTAAATTTAGATTCCTGATTGGAGTAACCTAAAAGTACATTGAAGCGGTGGTTTTCATTAATAGTTTTGCTGTAGTTCAGGGTGTTCTCATTGATCCATCCCAAATCCTGAGTCATGCTGTTTGTACCAGATCCATTGGTTGTTCTACCAAGTACTGTTAATTTGTTAGGTGGTACAAAGTAAACTTCATCAAGGCTCAGGTAGTCCAATCCAATACTACTTCTGAAATTCAGACCTTCAATAATCTTGAATTCAACGAACGCATTACCTAAAGCTCTGTTACTGAATGCATCATTTCTAACCTGGTCGGCTATAATTAATGGGTTATCAATATTGCTGATATACGGATCATTTGGATTTAATGAACCATCCGCATTTCTTGCCGGAACGGCAGGTGATTTTACGATTGCAACCGCTACGATTCCATCACGGTCACCAGTACTTACCCTGTCAGTTTTCGAGCGGTTCATACTCATGTTGATACCTGCTTTTAATCTGTCATTGATTTTCTGATCAAAGTTAAATCTGAAGTTTCCTCTGCTGAATCCGCTTCCGATAACCACACCCGTTTGATTCAGATAACTTCCGGATAAGAAGTATTGCGTTTTTTGAGTTCCTCCTGATAATGAAATTTCATTATTTGAAATTGGGGCTCTTCTGAATATTTCTTCCTGCCAGTCTGTTGTTGTTAAAGCACCTGGATTGGCGATTGGAGGGGCATTGCCAACATTCACATTGGCTTCATTGATTAATTCACCCCACTCAGGGCCTCCTAAAAGTGGAATTCTTTTGGCTACTTCCTGGAATCCGAAATAAGAATTATAGCTGATTTTTGTCTGATCTTGTTTACCTCTTTTGGTTGTAATTACGATTACACCATTCGAAGCTCTTGATCCGTAGATCGCTGCAGCTGATGCATCCTTTAAGATGTCAATTGACTCGATATCATTCGGACTGATATTTGAAAGTGGGTTTTGCGGAACCGAACCACCGGCCGCGCCATTGTAATTTCCGGCATTAATTGGCACACCATCAACCACATACAATGGATCGTTGCCGCCTGTAATAGAACTGGCACCCCTGATTCTGACCGTAGAACGGCCTCCTGGAGTACCTGTATCCTGTGTGATATTTACCCCACCAACTCTTCCTTGTAATAATTGCTCGGGACTTGTGATTGGCAGATCTGCGAGTTTCTTATTTCCAACCGAAAGGGAACCGATTGCACTCGAAACATCTTTTTTACTCTGAGTTCCATAACCAATAACAACAACTTCACCCAAAGCCTGCTGATCTTCAAGAAGTACAACATTGATCGTGGTTCTGCCTGAAGTAGAAACTTCCTGTGTTATAAACCCAATATAAGTGAATTCCAAAATGCCTGCATCAGGAATATTTAATGTGAAATTACCGTTAATATCGGTGCTTGCCCCAATTGTTGTACTTTTCAATTTTACGCTAACACCCGGAAGTGGTACTCCTTTTGAATCAGTAACCTTACCCTTTATTTCCTGTGGTGGGGCAACTTCTTCAACTTCAATTACATTTGCTTCAACCTTCGCTTGTTTCTTTGAAAGAATGATCGTTTCGTCTACAATTGAATAGGTAAGTGGCTGATCAGCAAAACATTGTTTTAATACTTCGTCTAATGAAGAGTTGTTCGCACTGATAGTTACCGGTTTTGCTGAGCGTAACATCTGTGTATTATAAAGGAAGCTATATTTAACCTGCTTTTGAATCTCTCTCAGAGCCTTCTCCATTGGAGCGTTTTTGACAGTCAGATTTATCTTCTGTGCATAGCCGGTAGCATTAACCTGCAGCAGAGAGGTAAGACATAAAATAATGACGAGTTTCATAACCCTGATAAATTTTAATGACATGCAAGGTTCCTTGCACTTAAACAGCATGTAAAGTTTCATACATTTGTGAGTTTGGTTTGATTTAAATTATTGGTTTTACGATCGGTTATTTTTAGGGCCAAATTCTGCCGGAGGCGTTCGCAGCGCTTCCGGTTTTTTGTGCCGCTAATTAAGGGTATGGGTTACGGCATAACAGTTATCCTCCTTCCTTCAATTCTAAAGTGGATTGCACCTGTTAATTCCAGCATCTTTAATATTTCAGAGATATTTTTATCACGTGAGATTGTTCCCACAAAATCTTTATTGCTCAAATTACCCTGATAGTCTACCTCTACATTATACCATCGTGAAACTTTGCGCATAATGCTTTCTATATTTTCATTGGAGAAAATAAAGTATCCATTTTTCCATGCAACAGCTTCTTCAATATCTGCAGGGGCGACTTTTATTTTTCCGGTACCTTTATTTAGTATTGCCGCCTGTCCGGGTTCCAGAAATGCAGTTCCTGATTCTTTTAATAATTGTACAGAACCCTCAAGAAGTGTAGTATTGATGCTTTTTTCATCATCATAGGCCATTACATTGAACTGGGTACCCAGCACCCTGATATCCATAGACATATTAGTTTTCACTATGAAAGGCATTTTCTTGTTTTCCCTTATATCAAAAAAGGCTTCACCTTTTAATTCAATAATTCTTTCTTTTCCGATAAAAGCGGTCGGGAAACGAATACTGGAGCCGGAATTAAGCCATACCCTGCTTCCATCTGGTAATGACAGCTGGTACTGTCCGCCCATTGGAGTGCTCAGGGTGTTATATTTTACAGTTTCAATGAGTTTATTGCCTGCTGAATACTCTAACTGTCCTGATCCGGTTTTTCGGATGTCAGTATTGTTTTCACTTGCCAGAACTCCATTTTGGGCATCATCAAGATTGATCTGAGAGCCATCATCCAGAGTAAGTATCGCCCGGTTATCGCCCGGTAATACATCATTCTTAAAGCGTGTTGATTCTGTTTTTGCAACTACAGTAGTCTTTGTTTTCAGGTTGTTGAAATACAGCCCTGATGACAGGACTAGAAGTATTACAGCTGCTGCAGCATACCAGATTCTAATAATTTGTCTGCGTTTCTGTCTTGCTATACTGTTTAAAAGTTCAAAATGGATAGCTTCTTTAACAAGTTCCTCTTCACCCATTTGTTCCTTAATCCAGTGATGGCTATCAAGATCAATACTGTCCTGATAGTTTTCTATTGCTTCCCTTTCCTCGCTGGTACAATTTCCTGAGAGGTATTTTTCGTAAAGTGCGTTATATTCTTCTCTGGTCATTTTTAGGCTTTAATCTATAGAGTCAATTTTGGAGTTCGACACACATAGAAAATACTTTTTTTTTGCTTTTGCACCAGTGAGATACTAAAAACAGCGATTCGGCAAGTTTCTTAGCTTAAGAATCTGATAGCTTTGTTAAGCATTTAGAATATTTCCGAAAGTGTAACGAATTTGAATCAGGGCTTAATTATCCCTGATATTTTTCTTTATGTTGTTGGATTTAGTAAATTTAAATTTCAAAATCAGCCAAAAGCAAAACCTACATGTCTGAAAAAGTACCTTCTGATGAGATTCTGCTCAATTTGATGAAGGCTGGAGACCTTGATTCTTTTAATATTTTGTTTGAAAGGTACTGGGAGAAACTATTCACCACTGTGTTTTCAATCTGCCCGGATACGGAGGTCTGTTCTGAAATTGTTCATGATATTTTCCTGAATCTATGGTTAAAACGGGATAAGCTTCAGATTGAATATTTCAAAGGATATATAACTGCTTCTGCCAGGTATCAGGTTTACCGTTATGTCAAAAGCATCAAAAAGAAATCGATTGAATATAGGGATGAGCTGGACTATGGCAATTTGGTAGCTGTAAATGATGGTGAAAGCAATATTCGATATCGCGAACTGGAAAAAAAAGTAGAAGAGGAACTTGAAGTGTTGCCAAGTCGTTGCAGGGAAATATTTACCCTAAGCCGGATGCAACAATTAAGCAATGATGAAATTGCTGCCAGACTCGATATCTCGAAGCGAACTGTAGAGAATCAATTAACCTATGCTTTGCGTCATTTAAGGATATCTATAAGGCATTTTATGATTTTTCTTTTCTTTCTGCCCTAATAATTTAGGTCGATTATGGTTGAATCAATGGCTTTGTCTGCCATTGTTAATTACCACCGGATCTGAAATTCCATTCAGATTATACACAATTTTACCTGCCCTGATTGTCAGTTCACATTCCAGTTTTTTACTGGCATTGATTTTATATCCGGTATAATCAAAGAAGCCAAATTTTCCTTCTCTCATATTAAAAACAGAAAGATCAGCAATTGAGCCAACAGAAAGTGTTCCAAGATCTTCCCTTTTAATTTCTTTGGCAGGATTTAGGGTAGTGGCTTTTATTACGGACGGCAAATCCATTCCCATTGCAAGGAACCTCGACATCACAGTTAACAGATCTTTCATAGCTCCATTGATAGCCCCTTTATTCATATCTGTGCTAATGGAATTTGGGTAGAATCCCTGCTTTAAAGCCGGAATAGCCTGCGAGTAGGCAAAGCTGATACCGCCAAAACCCACATCAAATACAATTCCTCTTTTTTGAGCTTCAAAGACGAATGGTTTTACTTTTTTAGTTTTAGGATCAACTATAGACTCCCTTGAATCACCAAGTTCTGCAAAGCAATGGGTGAAAATATCACCCGGGCGGAGATGTTTGAAAAATAGTTCTTCAATTGAATGTGCTGGTTTTGTTCCTCCAAAATCAACCATTACCGGAATATTGCCTGCAAGTTTGCCAGCTTCAACAGCCCGGTCAACCGGGATCCATTCTGGTCCGTTATAATGCGAAGTCTTAATTCCTACAATATGATCTTTATATCTGCGGGCAACAATTGAGGTCAGTTTTGCATCCATATCCGCGAGGTTTTGCTCATATGCCCCTCCTCTGTAACCCTCACCGACAATATTTAGCCATGCCAGAACGCGGGTTTCCGATTGATCTATTACCTCTTCCTTGAACCTCTCAAATGACTTCCAGCCCGAACTGCCGGCATCAACTGTAGTTGTTATCCCGCTTCGGAATGTGAAGCCATCCGCAACCGGGTCACCAGGTCTCATGCTGTGAAAATTATGGGAATGTATATCAACCAGTCCCGGAGTAACATATAAATCAGAGGCATTTACGACTTGTTTTGCTGTTTTTGCGTCAATATTCTTTGCAACAAGGACTATCTTATCTCCATTAATAGCAATATCCATTGGCTCATTGATATTGTTTTTGGGATCAATTACATGACCACCTTTTACCAGTATACTGTAGTTCTGTGCCTGGCTTGAAAAAGCAAGTAAGCTCAAGAAAACGAAAATAATCCGGGACATCCTGTTCATTTTTTATAATCGGGTACTCATTTAATTGTTTAATGCTAATACTGATTAATGAACCTTCCTGACTTATCTGGGCAGACTTATCTTCCAGATATTACCACCAGCAGCTCCGTATTCTATAACAAATACATTGTTTTTTATCATTACTGCATCAGTAGCCCCATTAAAACCTTCTACTATGCGCTTTGTTTTTACAAAATAATTATCAGTGCCTTTATCATAAGACAGATCCAGATGCAATAGATCGGCACCCTGATCAGTAAATGGTTTCATCAGTGCTGATCGGGCCCCCAGAGAATAGCGGATAGTAAAGCCATCGCCTCTCAGATCTTTGGATAAATTCTTCTTACTGTCAAAAAACAATGCCAGGGGTGAACTGTGTGGCGTAAAGGTGCTTACTGTTACACCAGTGAGGTCGCCATCCAGTATTTTCCCGGAATGTCCGCGATACTCATTCGCATCGGGCCCCAGGTTTTGTATACCGGGAGAAAACTTTACGCCTGCCGGAATTTTCGGAAAATCAGGGTCATTCCTGAAGTATCTCACAGCCCAGGCATGGGCACTTCTGGGAATGAACGGATCGGTATCCGGATTTGGCTGCCAGTCGGGATATTGCTGCGGGTTTTCAATTCCGCCAACTACCCACGGAAATCCATAGTGATGGCCATGTCTGATCCAGAACATATCTTCATTATGATCATAATCAGATGAATTTGATACACCGAATAAATTCCCCGCGCCATCAAAAGCAAGATCATAGGCATTGCGTATGCCATCAGCAAAAATATAACCATCAGCTTTTAGTTTTGCTTCGTCATCAGGAAGTATCAGATCTTTAGAATCAATCGGGAACCTGAAAATTTTTGAGGTTAATGCACCATTTCGGGCGTTAGGCCATGCACCATTATTATCCTGTACCTCACCATGGTCGGTACGCGCACCACTGTTCACAAAGATGTACTTCCCATCAGGACTTATTTCAAGCGCATTCCAGCCATGGTCAAACACAGTGCGGTTAGTGCCATACTCCACGGTATTAAATACTACAGACATTACTGGCTTTTCATTTGATTTCAGATCATATCGAACCATCCGGCCTTTATTACCAAGGCCATTATTCACCTTGGTATTGCCGGTGAGAAATAAGGTGTTTTTATAAATGGCTGCACCCTGTAGTCGCGGAATACCATGGTCATCAACAGAGAGAATTTTCTCTGCGAGGGGATTTTCGGCATGTATATTTTTTATTCTGTACACTTCCCCATCATAACAGGTAAAGTACACTGCCTTTGTGGATTTGTCGTATAATATGCGCACACTTTTAGGTGCTACAGCCATGACATGCTCAACCTTAATATCTGGTCTTAAAGCTACCGGAGGTAGGAGCGCTTTGGGGGCCCTTATATTCTGAGCATTTAAAATTGCTGCAGAAAGTACGAGTACGGTTAAAAGTATTTTGTTGGAGAATGTATATTTATTCATCATTTATTTTCTTCTGATCTCAAATTATAAAATGAGCAAATTCTTATTGTTTATTTAGAGGGCAATGCAAATGTTACCATATATCCGGCAGGGTTTTCAGAATCCCCGCCAACAGAAATAGCTACATATTGTTTTCCCTTGCTCCAGTAAGTTGAAGGGTTCGCATTTGCAATTCCGGGCAAGGTAGTTTCCCAAATTTTTTCACCTGTTTTTTGATCAAATGCCCTGAATTTTCTGTCGCGGGTGCTGCCAATAAAGAGTAAGCCACCTTTTGTTAATAAAGGACCCGCTGAGCCGCTTGCTCCAGTTTCTGGTGCTCCGGGCAGCTGCCCTTCAGGCTGATTACCCAGGGTAATTGACCATTCAAATTCGCCGGTATTCAAATTAATTGCATGTAATTGGCCCCATGGAGGTTTGATCCCCGGACGACGCTGATTGTCTAAGAATTGACCATAAGCAGTTAAATTCAGGTATTTATCCTCTTTTGGAGTGCTGAGACCTGATTTATTAGCCATTTCATTCTCCTGAATTTCTTTTAGGAAGCTTTGTTCTCTGGAAGGGCGCGCTGCAGAAGCCTCTTTGTCAAAGAGATAGGAAATAATTGCTTCTTCTTTACCGGCAATTACACTCGCGAACGATGGCATTTTACCACCACCGCGTTTGATCTTATTCAATGCATCTTCACGACTCAATCTGGTTTCTATCGCTAAAAGTGAAGGGTTTCCAGATTCATCCCCGTTTTTATCTGCCATATGACAGCTGATACAATAAGTTGAATAAAGTGCTTTACCCTGATTAAAGACAGAAAGGTTAGATGTTTCATTCTCCACTACTTTTTTCATTGTAGCAATCTCAGGAGAATCATTCGACTTGACATAAATTATTCCTTTGATGGGATCAACAGTACCACCTCCCCAACTTGAGCCTCCACGGCTGCCCGGGAGCATAAAGGTTCCCTGAAGCGAAGGAGGAGTAAATGGACCTTCATACCTGAACGCATTGAAGCGCATCATTAAGCTGTCATGTGAACCCTTAGAATAATTGCTTATATCATCTTTAGTAACGAATTGCCGGGCATAGGGTGCAGGTTTTGTTGGAATGGGTTGTGTCGGCCATGCCTGTTCACCCGGAATATCGGATGCTGGAACTGGTTTTTCCTCGATAGGGAATAAGGGTTCTCCTGTATCGCGGTTAAAGGTGTAAATATAGCCCAGTTTCGAAGTTTGAGCGACTGCATCAATTTTTTTGCCATTATGCACTACCGTGATCAGGTTGGGAGGGGCGGGTAAATCATAGTCCCAGAGATCATGATGAACAGTTTGAAAATGCCATCTGTATTTGCCAGTGGCTGCATCCAGTGCGACCACTGAATTCCCGAAAAGATTCATTCCAAGCCGGTCTTTTCCATAGTAATCATATGTAGGTGATCCGGTTGCAAAAAATACCATTCCCCGTTTCTGATCCAGACTCATGCCTCCCCAGTTATTGGCGCCTCCTACATATTTCCAGGCATCTTTCGGCCAGGTATCATAACCAAATTCTCCAGGCTGTGGTACGGTGTGGAATGTCCATTCTAATTTACCGGATTTGATATCATATGCACGGACATAACCCGGTTCGGCACCGTATAGTTCAGAAACCTCATTTCCAATGATCAAAAGGTTTCGGAATACTATTCCCGGACTTGTTGGTATCACCGATATTTTAGCGGGATCGCCACGCATACCCACATTCATACTTACCCAGCCATTGTTTCCGAATGAAGGGATAGGTAATCCGGTTTGTGCATTTAAAGCAAAGAGTTTATCGCCTGCAGTTAGCAGAATTCTTTTATCAGCACCCTCTTCCCAATAAGTAACCCCTCTGCCAATGCCACCTCCGGCTTCTCCATTGAATGGGTCAAAAGCCCATATTTGTTTGCCTGTGGTAGCATCCAAAGCATAGGCTCTGTGACGGGCAGATAATGTGTACATTACCCCATCAATAATGATCGGGTTACTTTCACTGTTACCGCCGCGCGATCCGGCAGGAGCATCACTGAATTTATGTGTCCAGGCAAGCTTTAGATTCTGGACATTATCAGTATTGATCTCATTTAGTACAGAATAGCCTGTGCCTTCAGCATCAGCCTTGTAAACTGACCAGGTACGTTCAAGATTAACTTTTTTACCCATTTCCGGATAAACTTTACAACCAGTGTAAACCAGAATAGCAAAAAAGGAAAGCAGAAGAATTGCTCTTATGTTAAAGGATTTGTAAAGTTTTGCCATACAATTGATTATAATTGAGCTATCAAATTAAAAACAATTTGATAATATGTTGTACGACTATTGAAAATAATACAATGATTATTTAAACCATCCGCGAATAAATAACTTATTCAATGGTAGAGTTTTAATGGCTTAATGTTTTCAGATACTTTTTTTTTATTTATCAGGCAGTGAAAAAGCAATATAAGCATCTGCCGATTTGGTTCTCATTTTACCTCCCCCACAGGCAATCACTACATACTGTTTACCTTTGATACTGTAAATTGATGGACTTGCATATCCTCCAGCCGGAAGTTTAGTCTCAAAAAGCAGTTTCCCGGTCTTTTTATTGTAGGCTCTGAACATCTCATCGCTGGTTGCAGCAATGAATACCAGACCTCCGGCAGTAACTACAGATCCTCCCCAGTTTTCAGTACCTGAATGAATTCCCTTAGCTTTCATATCCGGATGATCCCCTAGTGTTTCTTTCCAAACAACCTTACCATTGTTTAGGTCTATTGCCTGAAGTGTACCCCATGGCGGACTTACTGCCGGGTATCCTTCGAGGGTTAAAAATTGCTTGATTCCTCCTAAACGATAAGGTACCTCATAGAATGGATGTTTCTTTTTCTTTTCAGCGATGTACTCTTCTTTTTGCAGGGCTTCATTTTTAAGCAGGTACGATGCAATAGCAGTTTTATCTGCCTCGCTAAGGTTTTTAAAAGCGGGCATCATTCTTCTCCCGGAACTGATTAGATTTTTAAAGTCTAAAGTTTTGTATTTATTGTTCAGATCTACCAAAGCCGGAAAATTACCTGAACCTTTAAGATCGGCACCATGACAGCCGCTGCAATTTTTGGTGTAAAGGGAAGTGCCAGCTTCGAGATTACTTTGCCGTTTTTTTACCGGCTTATCAATGCGGTTATCGGCTATGGTAACGATCCAAGGTAATTCATTTGCATTGATATACATAATCCCGGTTTCGGGGTCTACCGATGGACCACCCCATTCGCCACCACCGGTAAGTCCGGGGAACACCAAAGTTCCTTCCAGACTAGGGGGAGTAAACATAGGTCCTCTTTTAAATGTACGGAAGCGCTTAACAAGTTCCTGATAGGAAGAATCAGGAATGTTTTTATTGAGATCTGCTTCTGAAATCCCTTGTCTTGCAAATGCCGGTATGACTGTTGGAATGGGCTGAGTGGGGGAGGGTTGCTCACCATCCAGATCAGAATGTGCAGGCACAGGGGTTTCTACAATAGGGTAGACTGGTTTGCCAGTGACTCTGTCCAGGAGATAAATATATCCCTGTTTACTCGTTTGTACCAGTGCGTCTATCGATTTGCCCTCTTTTTTAACAGTAAGCAGGGCGGGAGCATTTGGAAAATCCCAATCCCATAGGTCATGGTGAATGGCCTGAAAATGCCAGATATATTTTCCTGTCTCGGCATTTAATGCCAAAATACTGTTCCCGAAAAGATTATCGCCTCTCCGTTTGCCACCATAATAATCTGCATTTGCAGTACCTGTAGCAGCATATAAGATTCCTCTTTTTTCATCCAGACTGAATCCACCCCAGGCATTGGCACTACCCACAAATTTATAGGCTTCCGGGTCTTCCCAGGTTTCATAACCCTTTTCGCCGGGTGCCGGGATAGTTCTGAAAAGCCATTTCAATTCACCGGTGTAAACATCATATGCTCTGATATGCCCCGGGGCTGATTCTTCTTCTTCAGAAAGGCTGTTTCCCATAATGATCAGATCCTTATAAATCATACCGGCAGATGTAGAAGTTACTCTCAGATCACTGATATCCCTGTTAATTTCCAGATTGTCATGTAATGAAATCCGGCCATCTTTTCCAAAGCTGTTGACAGGTTTTCCGGTTGCACTATTTATACAATAAAGAGAAGATCCGGCAGTGTAAAAAATCCGGTTTTCATTGTTTTTGCCTTTGTGTATTGCAATCCCGCGACAAACATTCAAACCATAACTTTGCTTTCCGGCATTGTCAATAAGCATGCTTGGTGCCGGATCGAAAATCCATTTTTCTTTTCCGGTAGCAGCATCAGCAGCAAATAGTTTCAACTGAGGAGATGTGCCATACAGAACACCATCAATGATCAATGGGTTGGTTTGAATCTGACTTGATTTATCAGCGTCTTTGGTATGGTAAACCCATGCCACCTTAAGCTCCCCGACATTATTTGTATCAATTTGATTTAGAGGGGAATAAGCCTGGCGTTCTTTGCCTCCAGCATAAACATCCCATTCCTTGTTGCCGAGATTATTCTGACATGAATTAAGTAAAACAAAAGCTAAAAGGGATAAAAAGATAGTATTTTGCCCTTTGGAAGATTTGAATATCATAAACTTATGGGGTTATTTGAGCAGCTTAAATATTGTAGAACTTAACAGCATTATCATGGAACAACCTCTTTTGTTCTTTATATGGTCTGTTTTTAACGATCTCTTTAAGAATATTTACCCAGTTTTCAAGTTCGCTGCCTTTTAAGCACCATGGCCAGTCGCTGGCAAACATTACACGGTTTGGCCCGAAAATATCAAGGCAATGGTTTATGCCAGGGGCAAGAGTTTCAGCAGATTTCGGATATCCTGAGCTGACAGAGATAATGCCTGAAATTTTACAAACTACGTTTTTGTTTTCTGCGACAGTTTTCATCGCAGCAATCCATTCATTCGCATCATGATTGGCCTTACCACCTGTTATTGCAGGATCCAAAAATGCTCTTGGATCAACATTTCCACAATGGTTTACCAGAAATCTTGTGCCGGGACATGTTTTAATTAATTCGGCAACAGAGGGTAACCAGGCTGGTGAAATCGTGAAATCCAAACTCATATTCAGTTTGCCCAGTACTTCTACGTTTCTGATCAGTAGAGGATCTTTCATCTCGGCAACAGATCTGAATCCATACCTGATGCCCTTAATATATTCAGAGCCTTTAAATTGTTTAATATAGTTTTCAAAATCTGGACTCATCAGGTTGGCACTTATCACAGCAGCTACCGTGGGATTAGACCTGTCCTTACACATCTCAATTGCATACAGTGCTTCTTCATGACGTCTTGCAACAGGTACTGCAACTTCCATATATACCGCTTTTACCATATTGATATTCCGAACGGCATGCATATAGGCCTTCATATCATAATTTCCGGGAACCGGCGGGGATGTCCAGCCTTTTCCAAACCGAACGAGGTCGGCAAGATGCTGGTGGGTGTCAATAAGAGGAAGTGGCTTTGGAGGATTTGTGAGCGTTTTAGAAAGCAAAGAGTTTCCGGGAAGAGAAGCTAAAGCGAGGACTGAAGCTGAAGCTAAAAATTTTTTTCTGTTCATTGTAATTTATATTCATTTCTATACATTCATTCCGACCTGAAAAATGAAGGTGGTTTTCTTAGTTACCAGAGATAAGTAAGATTTTTCAATTTAATAAATATTCCAATAAATTTTCAGTCGGGAGGTAACTTTAGCGGTATTCCGGGAATATTTCTACGGCTTGTATTTTTATCATTCCGATATTTAATTCGGAATGATAGGTGTTTTATTACTTTGAGAAGGAGGGTTTTTGGTGTAATCTTATTCTTAAATTCAATAATCAGCGTTTTGGGGTACAATCTACCTAATCCAAATTGTACCCGGATTTGCTATCATTTATCATAATTTACTCAATCCATCGCAACAAATTTCAAGCAAACAGGTTTATCTACCATAATCTTTTGTCCGCTTGGGCTAATTAGACCTGTTTTCTTATTACGATTAAAAATCATTATTTCATTACTCGCACTGTTGCCAACCAGAAGGAAATTTCCACTGGGATCTATTACAAAATTCCGGGGGGTATGAATATCAGTAGTTTGGCGACCAGCATATTTCAAAATGCCGTTTTTGGCGATCGAATAAATGACTATTTCATTAGCATCAGCCCGATTTGATCCATATAAAAATTTGCCATCAGGAGAGACATGGATATCAGCAGCTTCAACTTTACCTTTGAAATCCGGTGAAAGCATCGTTATAGTCTGCTTGGTTTCCAGTTTGCCGTTTTTATAATCAAATCCAACAATCGAGGCTCCCATCTCTAAAATCAGGTAGGCATACTTTCCGTTAGGATGGAAAGTTAGGTGTCTTGGACCTCCACCCTTATTGACACTTGTAAAAGGTATTTTAGCGGGTATTAATGCTTCAGATGAAGCTGGATTTACTTCGTAAGTTTTTACCTGATCAATACCTAAATCTGCAGCAAGTAAGTAGCGCCCGTCTGGTGTTAAAACTACAGCATGAGCATGGGGTTTTGCCTTAGAATCGGAACTAACTTCATGTTGTATTTTTTGTATTTCAGGAATTAGAGAACCATCTTTTTCAACACGGATTGAAGCTATACTACCAGAATCATAATTGGCTGCGAATACTAATTCTTTGGAATCATTAACAGATACATAACAGGGACCATCCCCACCTGAACTGACACTATTTAAAAAGCTAAGCTCACCCGTTTGGGCATTAAAAGAATAGGCATGAATTGTGCCCTTGTCAACTTCACTTACTGAGTATAAATTCTTTCTGTCTTTACTGACCGCCAGATAAGATGGATTTCTGATACCGAGTGTTTTAGAACGAAAGCTTGACTGACCTGTTTTGGTGTTGAAACTAAAAACATGTATGCCGTTCGTTTTTTCTTTGTTTGTATAGGTACCTACGACGAGATTATAGTTTTTCCCTTTTTTTGATTGTGCATTTGCCGATAGAGTAAGCGAAATAAAGATTGCGAATAAAACTATAGTTCTCATGTATTCAGGATTTTTATTTCAGATTATTAACGGATCTGCATTAATTGATTTAACCTATTTTCTTTAATCTCAAATTAATAATTAAAATAATGCTATAGAAATTTTAGTGTGCCAAAATATTGGGGCAAATGAAATTGTGGTTTTGGATGAGTGATAGGCGACCAGGAGGCATAATGAGGGTTGGAAGTAATTTCGGCTATTTTGTAGAAGTTAGCTTTCCAGATAACACCTTTTTCAGGCCTGCTGATTTTTGAATAATTTTCGAGCATATCAAGTGGTATTCTATATTCTACTGTCCAGGTAAGTGGTCCCGAAATTTCGGGATCCACTATTGTTGGTAAGGAATGCCCGATTTCTATCTTTTTGATATCTTCAGGAACAGGTTTAGGACCAATGCGCGGATTGGGATTGTATTCAAGCAGTGGTGTACCTCCGCAATTAACTTCCAGATTAAAAAAGTTTAAGGGGAATTCAGAATCAGGAGAAAAGAAGAACTCTATCGCAGAATCTTTCCATACAGGTCCATTAATTTCAGTTGTTATGCTTCTTACATTACGATCCTGAACACGAAAAATAACGTAAACATTTTCTGAATCATACATCATTTTTGCCTGTACCATTGGGCGAAATTTTGGTTCCGTACGAATGAAATTTTTAATCTCAATTGATTTAACTTTCTTCCATTCAGGTTTATCCCAATTCCCATCTATATTAATAACATGCTTTAACCTTACTATTTCATAAACAGGAGAGAATGTTCCTGAATCCCGACTTTGTACCTGAGCAATTGTATTGAAACCAACAAATAAGATAATAAATGTACTTGTTGCGGCTTTGCTGAGCTTTATGCTGTTGTAATTGAAGCAGATTTTGAATGCTGCAATTCGTAATAGTATGGTTTCTTTCTTATCCAAAGCACTATTTTTTCTTTCCGGCATTTCTGACAATGTTTACATCTGAACTTGTAATTACACTGGCTTTATTCCCAAAATTCTGACGGATATAGGTTGCAATTGATGCAATTGCATGATCATCCAGGAATCCTGCATGAGCTGGCATTAATCCATCCCATTTCTGTCCGTTTACTTTGATCTCTCCCTGCAATCCATTTAATATTGCTCCTAATAATCTTGTTTTATCGCCCGTAACCCAATCTGATCCTGATAGCGGAGGGAATCGATTATTATCTCCTTTGCCATCCTTCTGATGACAGTTTGCGCAATAGGTATTAAAGAGAATGCTACCTGCAAGCATATCGCCACTTTCGAGTTTGTCTTTGATTACATCGGGCTCTTTAATGTAAGATCTGCTTTTGCGTTTTTCCATTTTGGCCAACTGGGCTTCGCCGAAATTTGCCTTATCGCCTTTGTACATGATCCGCCATATTTTTCCCTTATTTGACTCAGAAATATACAGTGATCCATCAGGGCCTGTTGATAGTCCCATCGGTCTGTAAACAGCATCGCTGGTATTTACTACCGTATCTACTCCTGTAAAGCCATCAGCAAATACTTCTATTTCACCCTTTGCTTTCCCATTCTCAAATGGAACAAAGCAAACAATATAGCCTGCCTGAGGATACGGGGAACGGTCTGTTGAACCATGGAGTGCAACAAAGGCTCCCTGCTTGTATCTTTCAGGAAATTGATTTCCCTGATAAAACAGGATGTCCATTGGTGCCCAATGACCCGGGAAGCCAATAACAGGCATATCAAATTCGGCGGCTCTGCCAATTATTTTGCCATCTCCACCGTAACCAGGTTGTAATACATTCTTTTTGAGTAAATGGTCGTAATAGGCATATGGCCAACCAAAATCAGAGCCTTCAGTTACTTTCAGAAGAGGTTCAGAAGGGAGTACAGCACCTTGCCATGCCGAATAAAGATCCGGGTAAATTGTGTGAAAATTATCGATGCCATTCATTACTGCATATAAATGGTCATCCAGGGGGCTCCAGGCCATTCCAACTACACTTCTGATCCCAGTGGCAAATTTATAACCATCCTTTTGTGTCTGATTATTCTTATTTGCATCGAATCGCCAGATACCGGCATGATTTACCCGTTCCGGTGAAGGGTCTAAGCCTTTGCCGCCCGGTATGCCGATTGGACCATATTTGCTAATGTCCTGTCCGGCATCAGATGGCGATCCAAATGGAACATACATATATCCTTTGCTATCAAAAGCTAAAGGTTTTGTTGTATGCCAGTTCCTGGCCACATTAGTATCCAGATCAGTAAGGATCACTTCGGTCTTGCTTGTAGGAACCAGTTCTCCAGGTTTCAATTTATTTCTCAAAACCTGATTAACAGTACTGGTGTATAAATAACCATTGTGAATAGTCACACCAACAGCAGAACTGCCAACATCTTTATAATCACCAAAATAGACGATGGAATCAGCCTTGCCATCATTATCTAAATCCCGTAATCCAACTGTGCCCCCGGAACGATCCATTGCACGATTGAAGGTCAATTTTACATAGATGTCTCCATTATCATTGACTGCTAAATGCCTGGCCTTACCAATGCTATCTACAACAACCAATGCTTCAAAATTATCGGGCAAATAGAGACCTCCATTATCAGGATCTCCTTTAGGGGAGTTTTTAGAATTTGCGCATGAACTGAACAAAATAATTAATAACAAAAAGCTTGTTAAATGATTCCGGGAATTTAAAATTGTTGTAAGGACTTGATTTAGAAATTTCATTTTAACAATGATTAAATGTAATTGAAATTAAGACCCGGGTTAAGACCCGAGATTTCAGACTGAAATATGATGTGGGAACGCAGTCAATTTTTTAATTCATCCCGGATATTTAAAGTATCCGGGATGAATTAAGGGTTTCAATTTAATGTTTTACATCCCACCACAATCTTGTAGCAGCGTTATCCGGCCCCCCCAGCAGAGCTTCTGCTGCCTTTACTGCAGCAGCATTCCTGTCTCTGTCATAATTGAGGAATGGGATGCGTCGGATAATCTTATTTGCCGGGACATCCGGGTTATCTGAATGTATCAGGGGATATAATTTAGGATATCCTGAACGTCTGATAGATGCCCATGCTTCATGCCCTTCAGGAAATAGTGCAATCCATTTTTGGGTCAGGATTTGTTCGCGTTGTTTCTCAGGGTCAGCAGAGAATTTTACCGGAATATCTGTAAGCGCAGGTGTATTAAAGTACCCACCCGGAGCTTTCGGCAAGTTTGTGCTTGAGATATAATTAGTGATAGCGGCATTATCAGTTATCCCCCATGTTCTGAGCGACATTTCTATTCCCTTTTCATACATTGCTTCGGCGGTGCCACCCATATTCCATCCATTTAATGCGCCTTCAGCACGCAGAAAATAGGCTTCGGCAGTATACATCACTGTTGAAGGCGTTTTAAACATGCTGCCCGGAAGAAGCGCATCACTTGGTCCGGAGGTATTGTCAGGGTCATTTGCCGGAGCAACAATTTCTGCAACATTCATTCCGTTTCTAACACCCGCATATTTACCCGTATTCACAGAAGGAGCCCAGTATTTGCTCATTCTTGGATCGTCATAACCTCCCAAAACACTTTCCATTGTAGAACTCATTCTGAATTCATTCCAACCTGATTGTCTGTTATATCCATTGTAATTTACACCGCCAACTTTAAGATAGGCATCGTCACTTAATTCAGCCATTGTTCCCCCTGCAACTGCAGCTTCCGCTTCTGTTTTTGCCATTGCAGGTTCTACGTCGGATATTCTTAAAGCCAGGCGTAAACGAAGTGTATTTGCAAATCTTACCCACTTTCTATTGTCTCCATTGTAAATCACATCTTTATCTCCATATGATGGCTGAGCTATATTGGCATTGAGTACATCAGTAGCTTCCTTAAGTTCTTTAAAGAGATCCATATAAATGCTTTTTTGAGAATCATATGATACTACGGTGCTGTCAGAACCAATTTTTGAGTAAGGAATAGGGCCATAATAATCTGTAGCACGATGCATTACAAATACCTTCCAAATCCTTGCGATAGAATTCAAGGCCTTTGTTTCAGGGGTCTTTGTTTCTTTTAAAATGGACATTAATGGCGGAAGGGATTTAGTATAGGTAGCAATCCATTGCTCCTGAATCCATTCTTGTGCGATGTTGTATCGATCTGTAGGGTCAAATGTTGCAGTGATTGCTGAATATTGAGCAAACAAATCGGCAAAAAAGCCTTGTGCATACTGATATTCTGCTGATGATCTGCCGGAATACATGGCCATGTATTGTGCGTTTGTAAATAATCCCTTAACATCACCTGCATTTAACGTGGTTAATCTGGTTGGATCTGTATTCAATTCCGAATAATTTTTAGTACATCCGGAGCCAATGGCCAGGATTACCAGACTTAAGCAGAGATATACTCTGAAATGTGTTAATATTTGATGTTTCATTTCGTGCGTTTTTAATAATTTTTTATCAAAAGGGAATTGGATTGTCAAAATGACACTTTCAGGTTCAGACCAAAATTACGCGATGTAGGTAAGGCTGCATATTCCAAACCACCTCCATTTATACCTCTGGTTACCTCCGGGTCTATTGGTGCATCTTTTTTGAAGAAGAATAAATTCCTTCCAACCAATGATAATTTTGCGCTTTTTATAAACCGATATTTGCTGATTAATTTATCACTAAGCTGATATCCTAATGTAAATTCACGTAATCTGGTATTCGTTGAAGAATAGCTGTAAAAACCTGCAGAGGGGTATCTGCCTCCAATTAATCCAAAGTATTTTTGTGATGCAATAGAAGTTGTGTTTTTTGTCCCGTCTTGTCTGTATGCATCCAACACGATACCCCCTTCACGACCTAAAAGAGAGTTTTTTGAATGGCCATATGCATCAATTAATGCTTGTGTACCACCAATCACTGTACCTCCTTGCCTGTGATCAATTAAAAAACTCATAGAAAGATTCTTAAATGAAAATTCATTGGAAAAACCAAGCATATAATCAGGGTTATAATTTCCAACAAATTGATCCAGACCATCGGTCAAAATTGGTGTGCCGTCATCTTCAACCAGCTTTCTTCCCTGAGCATCCTCTTTCCATCCCCTGACATACATATCACCATAGCTACTTCCTTCGTCAACTTTGATCAGATAAACATTGTCACCTTCTCCAATAACAATTGATTTAATCGTTTCGGTAAGTTCCTTTACCTTGTTGTTATTTTTAGAGTAGTTCAATCCCATATCCCATCTAAAGTTCTTACCTGCTATTGGTGACACATTAGCAACAAGTTCAATTCCATGATTTTGAATTAATCCCGCATTTATATATTTCCTGTCAAATAAGGAGGCTGCAGGTAGCCCTATTAATAAAAGTTGATTCTTGGTTTGGGTATTATAATAAGTGAAATTCAGACCTAAGCGGTTATTGAAAAATTTCCAGTCTAAACCGGCTTCGTATGAAGTAGTTAATTCAGGCTTGTAGGTTCCCAATGACTGAATATTAGGTGTAATAATTGCACCTCCAATACCAACTGAATAATAGTTTCGGTCAAGATATTGTGTTCCTCCATATCCTGAATTTGCCATAGTAAGGCTTGCTTTTCCATAAGATACCCATGATGGTAGCTTAACCATATCTGATACTATTGCTGATAAACCCACTGATGGATAAAAGTAAGATTGGCTTGCTTCCGGCAACGCAGATGACCAGTCATTCCGGGCTGTGATATCTAAATACAGATAACTATTATATGCAAAAGTAGCGGTACCGTAAAGAGATTGAACTCTTGGAGTTCTTCCATCGGCCGTTGTAAAGAACGGTGACTTCGCATTATGCATATAGAAAAAGTTCGGTTTATTTAATCCATTTGCACTACCGCTAATGCTTTCATATTTACTTTCTTGTAATGAAGCACCTAAATTTCCTGAAACATCGAATTTCTTTCCAAGATTTCGTTTAAATGATAATAAGGCATCTACATTTATCCCCTGACTTCTGTTTGTGCTATAATCATAGTTTGACCCAACCTGGCTAAAATATGAATCGGCATATACTTTTCTGTCGTTGTTTTGAATAGTTTTATCGATACTACCACGAACCTGAAGATTCAGCCAATCATTAAATTCATATTTTGCAGACACCAGACCCAGAATACGATCCCTTTTTTGGTAATAATTTATTCTGTTTAATGCCCAATATGGATTTACAAGAACTGAAGAACCAGGTAGCCAATAACTTTGCTTTTCAGTTCCTGTATTATCAATATATGCGTAGTTTTTCATTTCATCCAAAGGAATAGATGTAGGGGCGCTAAAAATTGAAGGTAATACATAGCTTCCACCTCCTCCCGGAACCGGACGATTATTTACATCTTCAAAAATATAGCTCATCTTGGTAGACACAGAAAGCCTGGATGATATTTTATTATCTGTTTTAAGATCTACATTATGCCGGGTAAGATCATTGTTTGGCAGGATTCCCTGGGCCATTGTGTTTCCATAGGAGAAATAAGTTTGCATTTTTTCGCCGCCACCACTAATACTCAGTGTATTATTGTATGTCTGGCCGGTTCTGAAAAAATTCTTCAAATTGTCTGGTTGCCCCAGCAATGGAACACTTTTTCCGTTCCATAGAGTAACCGTCTGTCCTGTGGCTTTTGGACCCCAGCTACGTTCAGAATTCGAACCGTAAATGCCGGCATCTCCCTGTCCGTATTCATATTGCAATTCTGGCAATACAGATGCCTGATCCAGTCCAAGTCCGCTAATGAAGTTAACTACTGTCTGATTAGCTTTCCCTCTTTTGGTAGTAATAATTATGGCTCCATTTTGCCCCTGACTGCCATATAAAGCTGCGGCAGAAGCACCTTTCAGAATTGTCATACTTTCAACTTCGTCCGAATTCAGCATTCCAACATTTCCACTTAAAGGGACACCATCGATTACATATAAAGGTTGATTACTATTAGTTATGGAACGATTACCACGTATTAAAACCTTAGAATCACCACCCGGACCAGTTGCGTCTTTAGTTATCGTAACACCTGCAACTTTTCCCTGTAATGAATTGATCAGGTTAGTTTCTTTTGCCTCATTCATCTTATCGCCCTTGATGTTTTGTACAGCATAAGTCAGAGATTTGGCTTCCCTTTCAATACCAAGCGCTGTCACTACAATTTCTCCTAAAACCTGAAGATCCTCACGCAGGGTTACATTTAAAGTAGTTCTCCCATTTACAGCCACTTCCTGGGCCAGGTATCCCACATAACTGAAAACCAAAATGTCAGTATCAGAAACATTTAGTGTATAATTCCCCTGCAAATCTGTTGCCGTACCCAAAGCGGATCCTTTGATACGTACACTTACCCCCGGTAGAGACTCTCCTTTTGAGTCGATCACCTGCCCTTTGACAGTAATTGGAGGGGCATCCTCAATAAGTGGAGTTATATCAATAATTCTTGGCTGCTGAAACAGTTGTGGTTTTCTTTTAACTATTACGATGTTTCCTTTGATGGTATACTTTAAAGGCTGATCCGTAAAACAGCGGTTAAGTACATCTTCAACAGTTGAGTTTTTGAAATTGACATCTACAGGTTTTGCTTCTTTCAGCATTGCTGCGTCATACACAAATTCATATTTACTTTGGCTGCTTATTGACCAGAATATCTGTTCAAGAGTAGCGTCTTTCTGAGATAAAGTAATCTTTTGAGCATACCCTGCGGCACTGGCCTGAAGTATGGTAAAGATCATTAAAACAATAGAAAGTTTCATAATCAGAAATAGTTTATAGGCGGTGGAATATTGCACACTGCATATCCTATGAGAAGGAATTTTCATACATTTGTATTGTTTAGGTTTATAAGTTTGTCGATATCAAGTTATTTATAAGCGGGTAAGCCTGAAACTGTCTCAAAGACAGATTTGAACCGGTGCGTTCGTAGCGCTCCGGTTTTTTCAATTACCCTTTTTCAAGTAAGGATCAGGGCATAACTATTATCCTCCTTTCTCTCCCCTGTGCATCACCGGGGATGATTTTAAAATGAATTGAACCGGTAGATTCCAGAATTTCAAGTACTTCAGATACATTTCTGGCACGGGATATTTTTGCGCCGAATACTCTTTCAGCGATATGTCCCTCATATTTTACTTCAAGATTGTACCATCGGGATATTTGCCTCATTATACTCTGAATGTCCTCGTTTTTGAACATGAAATAACCTTCTTTCCAGGCTGTAACCTGAGTGACGTCAACAGAGGCTACATCTATGTCTCCATTTTTAACTCTTGTTTGCTGGCCGGGTGATATTACTTTGCTTTTATTTTCTTTAATAATTCTTACAGAGCCCTCAAGTAAGGTAGTATTTGTACTGCTTTCATCGGGATATGCCATTATATTAAAATGAGTACCTAACACTTCCACTATTTGATTACTATTGATCACCCTGAATGGCATTTTACTGTTGTGTGCAACTTCAAAATAAGCTTCTCCGCTTATTTCAACCTTTCGTTCATTGCCGGTAAATTTTACTGGGTAACGCAGTGATGAAGCAGAGTTTAACCAGACTTTACTTCCATCAGGTAGAATAACCTGATATTGACCGCCAGGAGGGGTTTCAATGGTGTTATAGGTCATCCTGACAGCAGGGTTGGATTTTTCCATCGTACCTCTTTCAGAATCACGGACTTCATAAATCAATTGGCCATCGGCGGTCTTACTAATTTTTATGCCGGATTGCTCAGCAAGCTGGCCATTTTCAGCATCAGTCAGACTGATCTTGCGGCCATCGGCTAAGGTTAAGGTAGCAATATTTCCACCAGGGGATATGTCATTTTTTTCTTCTGAAACTGCATGTTTTGTGTCAGGCTTCTTTATATAATCGAGATAAAACAGTGTTCCGACAGAGATAATGATGATAATAGCTGCTGCGGATATGAATCGTGGCCAAAGGGTATCTTTACTGGATATACTTATTTCAGCTGCTATTTTCTTCCGGAAATCTTTTTTTGCAGTTTTTAGGTCGGCTTCTGTAAGTACGGTGAATTCATCTTCATGAAGATGATGAAACCATTTTTGAAGAAGTAGTTTTTCTTTCGGACTACATTTTCCCGATTTGTATTTTTCAAGCAATTCCTTTGCTTCTTTCATGAGCTTCAAAAGACTTAATTCTCTTTATGCTACTAAGTCGGCAAAGGCTCTATGGAATGGGTATCGGGAATTAAAAAAAATTAAACCATATTAAAATTTATTTAATAATAGCATAATCAAGTATATGATTAGTCCTAAACGTACACGAAGAATACGTAATGCTTTTTTGATTTGGGTTGATACGGTTTGTTCAGATATGTCCATAAGATTGGCTATTTCTTTATGGCTAAGTTTTTCTTTCCTGCTTAGCTGAAACGCTTCTTTCATTCTTGGTGGCAGCGCCTGAATTTCTTTTTCTATCAGAGTCTTCAGATCATTTTCCCGAATCAGAAAATCTGTTTGGATTCCGGAATCTGCTATAAAATTTTGCAAGGATGCCAGGTATTTTGCTTCAACCTTTTTATGGGAAAAAAGATCCAGGGCTTTGTTTCGGACTGCCGAGAAGAGATATGATGTAAGAGAGGTTTGCATTGAAAAATCGAATCGTCTGGTCCATAGTGTGATTAAAACCTCATGGATAATATCCTGTGCTTCTTGTTTATTACTCAGCTTTTTATGAGCATAGATATAAAGCAGGCTATGGTAGCGTTCATAAATTTCGGTAAAGGCTTTTTCATCCCCTTCATGCAAAAGAGCTGTTAATTCCTGATCGGACAGTGTTTGATAATAGGACATTGATACTATTAGGTAGACGATCAAAGCGAAAGACTAATATAGTAATAATGTAAAAATATATAACCGCCCGATTTTAGGAAAAAGAATTAATCTTAATAATTTATTTAAAATCTGTTAATGGATTATATAGACAGACAATATTTCTGGCTTTTATTTTTATCGATGAAAAAATAAAAAAATGTTTTTTTAGCGTTACCAGGTTCTTTCCTTTAACAATTCCTGCATTTCTGCCTGAGAATAGGGCAATTTGCCGGGATTGGCGCTAATCCACTTCGCGAAATCGGCTTCAATTTCTGCTGTCCAGCGGTTATCGATCTGTCCGGAAGTATATTTACCTTCTTTTAATCTGATTTGACCAAATTCGTCCCTTACCAACACCAATTCTCCAACTTTCACTACTTTTTCGGCCAGATGAGGCGGAATAAAGGCAACCCCATCCAGATAACCCAAAATTATATCTCCGGGCAAAACGGTTACAGGGCCGATCCGGATTGCCACATTTATACCTTTAAGCATCATTTCTGTCTGATGGGAAGGATGATCTCCCCTGATGAAGGAGGTAAAACCGGGCATTGCCTCGAGATCTCTCAGATCTCTTACAGTGCCGTTAAATACTACTCCATTGCCTGATTTAGCAAGGATCGCCGTCCCAAGGTTACTTCCGATTATCGGGCCATCTACTACTTTTCCATAAGAATCGGCGACATAAACATCACCTTTGCCTAGCATATCGATTGGCCAGGAAACCATGTCGCCAACGTGGCCATCTGCTTTGCCCTCTTTTTCAAGTTGTTCTCTTACTTCAGGTCTGATGGGCATATATTGTGCTGTAAGTGCCCGTCCAACCAAAACTTCACCGGCATTAATGTTTTTCCAGTTTCCCTCGTATTGGTGTAAATAGCCTGCTGCCTTAAGTACTCCCCAGGCCTGTTCCAGAGGGACTCTTTTCATTCGTTTAAGCAGATCGTCCGAAACTTTTGGTCTCCCATCCGCGAAACGTTCTCCTGTCCATTTTGGGGTAAGCTCTATCATTTCCTGCCGGCTGATTATGAGATTTTGTGCCTGAATCGATGTACATAGTATTAGGAAGGCTGCAATGAGCTGTATTTTTAAAAACGACATAGATTAACTAGTTTAAACGATTATTATTTACGCTTTTTACAATAAGTGATTGTCAACAGGTTTTAATTCAGCAAGGATTCAATAGAGTGGACCTTGCCATTTTTAATTGATGTTCTGACCTTCATGGCATCCTGGATTCTTTTTAATGGATCTCCATCTACGATGATGAGATCTGCCAGTTTCCCTGCCTCGATACTCCCCAAATCCTTCTCAACGCCGACTACCCTTGCTGCCTGTATGGTTGCCGATTGCAAAGCCTTGAAAGGAGAGAGTCCTGCATCAACATATACCCAAAGTTCTGAATGAAGGCTGCTGCCAAATGGAGCAAAGGGCGCATCAGTCCCGGCAGTAATGCTACCTCCGGCATCAGAGATCGCTTTGATTGTTTTTAGAAGTGCTTTATAGTTGGCATCGGCTTTTGGCGTTCTGAGGGAGTCGAACTTGCTGGTTTGAGCGTACAGACCTTTCAGAAATTCAGGTGTAAGAAATTTCCTGTTTCGTTCGTCATTGAGTAATTCATCATATTGTTTAGCCAGTCTGAAATACCCTGTTCTTAAGCATGCCGTTGGGGTGATATTTATTCCTGATTTAGCAACCAATTGTACAACATCCTGGTAGCTTCTGAAATTGGCATCCAGCAGCATTGAATAACCTCTGCGGCTGGTACCTGAAAGATGCTCAATAGCGTCAACATTGTATTTTGTGGCTGGATAAAGTTCATGAGAGGAGAGTGGAATGCCTATTTTGTGTGCACCTTCAGTAAGAACTTTCTGAATGGAATCAGGCATTCTGACATAAGTCTTGATCAGACTATAGCCCAGTTTTTTAGCCCTTTCCAATTCCATTCTTATGTGATTGGCTTCGGTTACACTATTTGCAAGTCCATAAGCTATGCGGGTACCATCAGTTAATCCACCTGTAAAAAATAGTCGTGGGCCGGGACGAACACCGCTTTCCCATGCTTCTTTGCGTTCAAGTGCATCATAAGGATCAGCCCCAGGCTCTCTGACAGAAGTAATACCATATGAAAGCCAGATCTTACCAAGTTTTTCGCCAACATTCGAACTTTGATGGGTATGCATTTCGAAGAGTCCTGGCATCACTACCTTGCCTGAAGCATCGATAATTTTAGTGCCTTGTTTATGATTTTGATGTGGCTTGATATCTCTGATCCGGTGCCCTTTAACGTAGATATCCATATTCTCCTGGTACGTACTGTCTTTGCCATTGAATACCTTACCTGCATGGATAATATATTCTTCAGTCGGGATCTCGGTCTTCCATTTAAGGTCAATAGCTATTTCCTTTACTTTTCCGCTGCTTACATCAATCTGTTTTAATTTATCAGTTGCGATATAAACTATAGTTTTTGAATCACCGGTCCAGCTAAGGTTATCAGCAAGTTCATCAGTGAGTTTTCTCTCTTTACCAGAAATTTCACCGTTCATGTTTACCGGGATAGTCCAAAGCGTACCATCTTTGGTATAAGCCATGGTTTTTCCATCCGGTGACCAGGCCGGTCCATTCTGTACTCGCATCCCAAGAGGCTTCTCTGAATCAGGGCTAACCAGGATTGCAGTGTCTTTTTCAAGTGATACAAGCATGAAGTTATTAAAGCCTTCCCTGAAACGGGTTGAATGAGCTTTTAAGGCCATCATAGCCACTGTCTTGCCATCAGGCGACCAGGAGGGTTTGCTGGGTACCCAAACTGTTTTATTGGCTACTTTAACTTCTCCGCTGGCTACATCGGCAATATGAAGAATACCATAGCCCCATTTCTTCATATAGTTCTGGGTATAATAGGCAATTTTTTTACCATCCGGCGACCAGGTAGGGTAGGATGTATCCTCAATGATCTGTTTGGAAAGCAGGCGACTCTGATTTGTTTTCAGATCATGTAACCAAACATTCATGATGCCTCCCCGATCTGAAATATAGGCCAGAGTATTGCCATCAGGCGACCAGTCGGGTTCCAGATCTACAAAAGAATCATTGGTCAGCTGTATAAGTTTGCCATCAATTTCCTGGATAAAGATGTCGCCTTTGGCTGCAAAAGCTATTTTCTTTCCGTCATCAGATACCACCGGACTTGCAATTCCCAAGGCTTTATGATCTTCAGTATTATCAAAGTCATATTTTTTCTTTTCGTAAGGCTTACGGTTAAGGGTAAAAGTAGCTTCAAAAGGGATAGTTTCAATTGAAGATTGACCGATTGTCCTTATCCTGATATGCCCATCTGCGGTATATATTAGTTTATTATCAGCTGCCCAGTTAATTCGAAAAGGAAACAGATCTTCATCCCCTGTTGAAATTTGTTCAGTACTGCCATCATTCAGGTTAGCCAGATAGATATAACTTGTATTTTTATCATCAAAAAGCATAGTTTTGCCAGTGAAAGCCACATAACTTAGCTTACTGTCATCAGCATTCCAGGAAGGTGCAGCAATACGCATAGCTTCAGGGACCGCCAGTTTCTCTGTTCCGTTTTCAAGAATATAAATACCGGATTCAGCCCTTTGTGAAACAAAGGCGATTTTGGTTCCGCTGTTGGAAAATGCAGGATTTGAATCATTTGCCTTATCGCTTGTGAGCTGCCTGACCTCCTTGCTTGAAAGATCAATTTGCCATATATCGTAATTTCCGCTCCTGTCTGAAGAGAATACGATGGATTTACCATCAGGCGACCAATCCGGTTCCCTGTTATCCGATATGCCGGATGTTAACTGTGTTAAATCTGAGCCATCCTTGTTGATCGTCCAGATATGATAAGTGCCATCCCGGTAGGAGTGAAAAACAATTTTTTCTCCATCCGGTGACCAATCGGGCTCCTGAGAATCTCCCATTTCATCGGTTACGCTTTTCGCTTCCCCTCCTTCAGCAGGGATCGTCCAGATTGTTCCCTGAAGGGAAACGGCCAGGGTTGATTTATCTGGTGATAATGCAGCAGCCATATTAGTACCTTCGGAAACGGTGACTTCAATGGCACCATTTTTACAGGATGTAATGACAAAGTTGAATACAATAAGGCAACTCAGGATTAGGATTTTTTGTTTCATCGGATTATTCGGATTAATAAAATCAATATTATAATTGCTCGATCAGGTTTTTTACTTAAGTAGTTTTAAATCAAATTATTACGATTGTGCTTTTGCCAATACAGCCTTCATGCTTACAGGTGCTCCTCCCTGTCTTTTACTTTCATCTGCAGCTTCCATAAATACATGTATTGCCAGAGTTTCTTCTATACTGACCGGACTAATGCCGGTTTTGAAGAATTTAAGCATATCGATAACCAGGGGGCGATGACCAACATCATTAAAAGAACCAGCGGGCAGGATCTCGTTTAAGCCATAGGCAACTCCGCTGTGTGTAACTTTCCCCTTTCGGATTCCCCGATACGTGCCGATTCGGTCATTGTCCCAGACTCCTAATACATGATCTGTATTTTGAGTATGCCTGCGCTGTACAGTCTGGCAATCTTTTCCCATTATAGTGAACAGAATTTCAATACCGTGAATTCCATACCAGTAGAAATCAGGATGTGTTGGTTCAAGAGGACAGCCGCTATAAGAATCTGCTCCCATAATATCACCGATCGAACCATTTCGGGCAGCCTGAGCGCCTTTTAAATACCTTGTTGGTGAAGAGGAAAAAATAGGGCAATTATATTTTTTTGCAGCGTCCATAATTTTAATAACATCTTTTAGTGAGGCCGCGAAAGGTTTGTTGATGAACAGTGGTTTACCAGCTTTTATCACTTGCATTGCCTGTTCAACACGCGGATGACCGTCGAATGTCATCAGCATAACTGCATCTACCCTGGATAGTAAATCCTGGATTGAGTCTACCAGTTCGACTCCATTTTCTTTCATCTTCCCAGCATAGGTTGGGATTTGTTTTATACTGGATTCTATTTTTTTACTTCCATAAGGATAGGCTGCTGTAACCCTGAATCCTTCGAATGAACTATCCCAAAGGGGTTGTACAACATCGTATCCCGGTCCGGGAATATTGTTGATATGACTAATAATCATGGTCACCTGTGAGGTATCAAGCCCGATTATTCCAATCCGGGTGATTTTTTGTGATTGATTGTTTGCCAACACCTGAACCGGACTAAATGAGGCTAAGCCCGCTCCTGCTATTGCAAGACCAGATAAGAATTCACGCCTGTCTATATTTTTCATAGCTTATTATGAAAAGGAACTAATTGAACTTATTGTGATATGAGCCTATAATTTATTTGAAATTACAGGAATCTTCACAAGATTTCAGGGAGGGGAATTTCAAATTACCCTCCCTGAAATGTATTCATTATGAAAGCGTATTGAGCAGTTTGTCAATATCAGCCTGGTTATTGTAGATCGATGGGGAAATCCTGAGTTTATTTCCGAAACGCATGGCCACATGGATTTTAGCAGCACGCAGTTTGCGCATCGTCTCATCCGGATCTTTTGCAGTAAATACAATGATCGGGCTCTCATTTCCTTCAGGGGTGATAGTAGGGTAGCCTAATTTGGGCATTTCCTTCGCCAGACGATCGGTTAAGGTTCGAACATAGTTACGGATATTGTCTACCCCCAGTGCGTGAATATATTTGAGGGAAGCTATGGCACATGAAACCCCTTCATAAGAAGGATAGCTTACCTCGTAAATTCCCGGGCCTTTAGCCGGGGTGAAATTGATTTCCGGTTTTGATGGGTCTATTTTATCAGTCCAGGGTGCATAATTATAGCTGATTCCCCCATTATGATGAGTAGTACGAACTACTGTATCCTGCAGATCTTTACGAACATACATAAATCCAAAGCCTTTACTTCCCATCAGCCATTTGAAGGTTGAGCAGGCTGCAAGGTCGATACCCATTGCTTTGACATCAACAGGTACCGCACCAACGCCCTGAATGAAATCGACATAGAGCACAGCCCCATTTGCATGAGCAAGATCACTGATTGCTTTGACATCCTTAACCAAAAATCCATTAACATTGGATACAAGGGTAATCGCAACCAGTTTTGTGTTTTTGTCAATAACGCCTTCAAAGTCTTTGACATCAAAACGCCAGTCATTATGTTTAATAATTTTCACTTTTAAACCGTCACGCTGCTCACGCATTTTATAACTATAGAGGCTTGCAGAATAGTGAAGGTCTGTGGTTACAACATTGCCACCTTTAAAATCCATTCCGTTCAGAATATTGTTTTCGGCTTCAACAGTAGTCCTGGCGAAAGAGATCTCGTCTTTATCTGCATTGATCAACTTTGCAAAACTATCCTTGCATTCCTGCCTTGTATCTGAGTAAAGAGGCCACCAGGGTTCTCCAACTTCGTTTTTGGCCCACTCTGCATAACGATGAAGAGCTGCTGCTGTATAAATATTGATCGGGTGGGTAGAGGCATTGTCCATATAGACTTCCTGTTTAACCCTCGGAAAATCATCCCTGATTTTCGTAAAATCTGGTGCTATACCTGTAATATGGGAGGGCATTACATCCGGATCGATTGTGTTAATATCCGACTTGAATGAACTCAGAGATCCCATTCCGAGTGTGGTAGCACCCACACCGGCAAGGGATTTTAAAAAGGTTGATCTTTCCATTTGGTTTTATATTTTAATAATTATGTTTCCTGAATGAGATTTAGCAAAGGATAAACCGATAAAATCGGTTTATCCTGCTTGTCTGTATTTCAGTATACCATTTGTGAAGCAGCATGATGAAGAATTTATCAAATCTATCTTACCTGACTTCATTATCCTGCTACTTTCATTTGTATTTACAATACTATCTTCTAACTGATGTTTTGTATTAATAGCCAGGATTTTGTGTCATATTCTTGTTTACATCAATTTCCGATTGTGGTATTGGTAACAGATATTTTCTAAGCGGATAGAATGTTCTGTTTTCGACCAGAATATAGTTTGTTCCCCAGGTAACATCACCTGTGGTTTGATTTACCGTACCTAAGCGACTACCATAAAATGGACCATTCATCACAGTAGGCCCAAGGTCCCAGCGTTTGATGTCAAAATATCTCAAACCTTCAAACGCGAGTTCAACTCTTCTTTCGCGGCGAACCAGTTCACGGGTCAATACAGTTGCATTTATTTGTCCGGCGCGGGTCCTGACTTTGTTTAAATACTCAAGTCCCAAAACCAGATTCTGACCACTTTCTACAGCTGCTTCAGCATAGGTGAGATACATTTCAGCTAATCTGATTACCATAATAGGTGCATCGAAATTCTGACGTTCAGCATTCTGAATTCCCGGATCCAGATACTTTTTAGACATTTGAGCGGCCTTTGAACCATCATTCAGGTAATAATCAGGATTTGAACTTCCACCAAATTGAGGATCCAGTGCAGTATATATTCTGCCAAACCAGGTAGAACCCGGATAAGCAATAGACATTGCGAGTCTTGGGTCGCGGTTTGCAAATGGCTTATTTGGGTCATATGCAGGATCCTGAGATATTTTTAATCCATTGATTGTCTCGTATTCTTCTACAATACTTCTGGAAACTGCATTTTCAGAATAACCACCTTTCCAGGCCGGAAGTCTCTGCCATGGAATAGAGGTAGCATAATCATTCTGAATGTGCTGAATCTCAGCGATGGCTTCCTTGTTATTGGCTTTATTCTGACGATAGAATAATTGCTCATAATTTGGATACAGCTCATAAACACCCATGTCGATCACAGCTTTGGAAGAAGCCATGGCATCGGCATATTTGCCCAAATAAAGTTCTAATCTGGCTTTTAATGCCAATGCAGAGCCCCTGGTAACATGTCCTTTTGCAGTGATGTTATTTTGTACAGGAAGTATCTTGCTGATCTTATCGAGCTCGTCAAGAATGAAAGTATGAATTTGTGCAACAGGAGTACGGGATGGTAATTCTGTTGAAGGATTAGTTTTTGTGATCAGAGGCATATCTCCAAAGAACATGGCTTTCAGGAAATAATCGTAAGCCCTCAAAAAACGGACTTCAGATTTTAACTTATCCTTCAATGCCGCATCAATGGTCATTCCCTCAATATTTTCGAGGAAGGAATTGTATTTTCTGATTTGTGTATAACTGAACACCCTTCCGCCATTACCAATGGTAACATTTTGTGGGTTCACTGTTCCGTTTCCAACCTGTTGGTATCCTGTTACTGTCAACCAGCTATAGTCATTGTCGGTCATCGCATCCCGCATGACCACATCCATCCCATTATCCCATCCCCGATAAGCACCTGCTAAAGCCATATTAATATCGCTTTCTGTTTTCCAAAAAGTGGCTCCACTTAATTGATCATTGGGTACGGCATCCAGATATTTCTCAGTGCAGGAAACCATGCCCAAACTGATAAATAACATTGAAAATATATATTTAAATCTTTTCATAACCTTTAATTTATATTAAAACAATTCAATAATGTTACTGTTGATCAGAAGTTTACATTAAGACCAACTGTGTAGAATTTAACCTGAGGGTAACTCCAGCCAGCAGCACCTCCGAATACATGTCCGTGGAATGCAGTATTATTTGCCTCCGGATCATATCCATCAGGGAACTTAGTGAATGTAAGCAGGTTTTCGCCACTCAGATAGATTCTTGCCCGCGACATAAATGCCTTCTTTGTTAATGAGGATGGTAAAGTATATCCAAGCTGGATGTTTTTCATTCTCAGGTAAGAGGCATCATGTATTGAAAATCCACTTGCAACAACATTTTTTCCTCCTGCTCCGCCTTCCAGTTGTGTTTTAGGGAAATATCCTTGCTTTACAACCACTCCGTTTTGTACTATCATTCGGTCAAGGTGCATGCTCAATGCTTTACCGTTTCTCATAAATGGCATATAGCCACGAACTCTGAGGTATCTGGAAACACCCTCAGTACCATGGAAAAAGGTGGAGAAATCAAAACCCTTATATCTGAATCCGAGGTTCATTCCATAAGTGAATTTTGGAACAGTATTTCCAAGTACCACCCGATCGCTACCATCAATTTTACCATCTCCATTCTGATCCTTGAATTTCAAATCTCCTGCACCAACATTAGGATTGTGAACGGCTCCTGCCTTTGCTTCTGCATCGCTCATGAAATAGCCATCCCACTCATATCCAATATAGGAGTTCCATGGAGTTCCTTTTTCCCTGACAATTGCACCTCCCTCCCCCGCAACATCGAAAATATCCCTGCTGAAATATTTTTCTACATTGTTTTTGTTGTAAGAACCATTCAGGGAAACATCGAACTGGAATTCGCCTTTCATTTTTGAATACCTCATTTCCGTTTCAATCCCCTTATTGCTCATGGCGCCATAATTTACAGTAGGGGCGGGAAGACCGAATGTTCCTGATACAGGTACAACAGTCAGGATATCATCTGTGTATCTGTCATAGGCATCAAGACTTACTGAAATTCTGTTCTTTAAGAACTTTAGATCTAAACCTATATTTTTCTCTGTAGTTGTTTCCCATGTAATATCAGGGTTGTTTGCAGTAGTCTGAGCCGCACCTGTAGCACTGGCACCTCCAAAAGCATAATTCTGACCTAAAGTTATTAGAGGCAGGTACATGAAGTCAGCGATCCTGTGGTTACCCAACTGCCCCCACGATGCTCTTAATTTTAAGAAATTAAGCCAGTTTATATCTTTCATGAAGTTTTCATCGCTCATCACCCAGCCTGCAGAAAATGAGGGGAACCATCCCCAACGATTCCCTCTTGCAAATTTTGAAGAACCGTCCCTCCTAATGTTAGCTTCGAACATATATTTTCCGTCGTAATCATAGTTTACTCTCGCAAAATATGATCCCAGTGTTGCTCTTCTGTTTGTGCCTGAGTTTAAAAGACCTGCTGTACTACCTGCGCTGATCGCTGTTAGATCATTGGATGGAAAGCCTAAGCGATAAGCCATTGTAGAGTAAATATTCTCTGTTCTGGTTGAAGCACCTGCCAGGCCTTTTAT
>NZ_DASWXT010000136.1:0-10237 GCF_036405355.1 Daejeonella sp. | reverse complement strand
ACACAGGGAATTACTTCAGGCGGGCTAATGGTTCCGGGTAATTATTTTATTACCAATTCAGTAAATTCGCCAATTGTCAGCGGCGGCGTAAACTATAATAAGAAGATCAATTCTGTTTATGCAAGTGCCGATTTTGATTATAAAAATCAGATCTATCTGGCTACAACATGGCGTGGTGACTGGTCTTCGGCTTTAACATATAAAGACGGAACCGGAAATAATTTTTACAATTATCCTTCTGCCAGTCTTTCATGGATCGCTTCTGAAACCTTCAAACTTCCTGCTATCATATCTTTTGCAAAGTTGAGAACTAATATTGCAGCCTTAGGTAAAGATACAGATCCATTTGTGATCAATCCGGGATATAGATTTGCAGGAAAGGTTATCGGACTACCTGGTGAGCCTACTCGTGCAGGATTCAGCTCAAGCAGTACTTTATCACCAAATTTAAAGCCTGAAAGAAAGATTTCGAAAGAAATTGGAATGGAAATGCGTTTCCTGAAGAGCCGTTTAGGTTTTGACGTTACTTTATATCAGGATAATACCTATGATCAGATCGTGGATATTTCAACACCGCTTGAGTCAGGAGTTTCCGGAGTTAAAATTAATGCCGGTAATATTCAGAACAGAGGAGTTGAAATCTCTCTGGATGGGACTCCTGTTCAGACACAGAATTTTCAATGGAATTCCCGTTTAACTTTCTCAAGAAACAAGAATTTAATCGTTTCTCTTGCAGAAGGAAGATCAGACTACTTCCTTGGTGGAGCAGCGTTTGATGCAAGTTCATGGGCTGTTGTTGGAAAGTCTTATGGTACAATCAGATCTACCACTCAATCTTTAAAGTATGTTAATCCTGCAAATGCAGCGGATCCTAAAAACGGAATGACTGTACTGGCCTGGAGGAATGATGCTCGTGCTGCTTTCCCTCAAAGAAGCAATAAGTATCAGGATATCGGCGACATCAACGCTAAATTCAGAGGTGGATTCTCCAATGATTTATCATATAAGAACTGGTCAATGAATGTTTTGTTTGATGCAAAAGTCGGAGGAGATATGGCTATGTCATCTTTAAGATCAGGAACTCATACAGGCGTACTTCCTAATACATTATTTGGAAGAGATGCTGAGCACGGAGGGATTACCTGGACTAGTAAATATGACGGAATTACCTATGATGATGGGATGATCATCGATGGAGTATTCCCAATAGGTCAAAAGGTCACTTTGCCGAACGGAACTACTGCAGATGTGGGAGGTATGACTTTCAAAGAGGCTTATACCGCTGGTTTGGTTGAGCCTACACATGCACCGCAGTTCTACTATCGTTATGCATCTTCTTCTACAGGTGTTTCTGACTTCTGGATAAAGGAGAGTACCTGGGTTGCGCTTCGTCAGATAGCAATATCCTATAATCTTCCAAAAAGCATTGCAAGCAAGCTTAAGGTAAACGGAATTGTTGTAAGTGTGATTGGCAGGGATCTGGGGTATTTGTACAACTCTTTACCTTTTGATATGAATCCTGCATCGTTAAATTCCAATTTAACTTCAGCAGTAGGTGAAGAAGGATTTTTACCGATGATCCGGTCAATTGGCGGTTCATTAAAGGTCCGTTTCTAATAATCAGTATTGATTATTATCACACATTTTAAATAAGATAGAAATGAAAAGGAAATTTTTATATATCATAATAACAGCATTCACCAGCTTGTTTACAAGCTCATGTACTAAAGATTTTGATACAGTAAATGTTAATCCAAATGTTGTTACTGATGTTGATGTAAGGTTACTCTTTACCTCCTCATTAGTGCCAATGCAAACTTCACGCGGTGGCGAATATTGGAATGAAGGGTTTACACATTTTTTGTCAGCATGTCAATTAGTGACAGGTCAAAGTTATGCAGTATCTACTACCGCAGTAAATGGTCGTTATAACCTTTTTTATTCAAGTGTTCTGCCAAATTTGGTGGAGATGCGCAGGATAATTTCTCTTAAAGCAGATAAGGAGAAATACGAACAAATTAACGCGATTACCTATATCCCACAGGTAATGATGGCTTTAAAGGTTAGCGATATGAATGGCTCAATGCCTTATACCGAAGCCAATAAAGGCAGGGATGAAGCTAAATACAGTCCGAAATATGACAATCAGGAAACCTTATATACTACCTGGTTAAAAGAATTGTCAGATGCAATTACTACCCTGCAAAAAGCCAACAGCAACCAGGTCTCATATGGTGATAATGATGTCTTTTTCAGAGGAGATGTTACCAAATGGATCAAGCTTGCTAATTCCTTGAAATTGAGAATTGCCGCCAGATACCAGAATCAGGATCCTGCAAAGGCAACCCAGATTTTCAAAGAGGTAATGGCAGATGCTGTTGGTCCATTCAGTTCTACATCTGATCAGTTGGTTCACGCAAACCCTACCTATTTCCCTTTCGGAGTTGATGGCTACAATATTGATATTTACAGCCGTCACTTTGCGGTTGGAACAGCAATTGAATTTCTGAAGTCATCCGCTGATCCACGTCTTGGGATCTATTATGACAAAAATTCTTTGCAGGGAAGTTTCAGAGATACGCTGACAAAATACAATAAAGTATTGCCTTCATGGATCAATACTACCGACCCTAATATCATGTATCAGGGCGGTCCGGCTGATTTTCAGTCTAATCCTGCTGTAAGTACATACTTTGTAAATCCACTTAATGCAGGAGGTGCAAACAGGTATCAACTGATTTCAACTGTTAACCGTAAATTCTTTGCACCAACAGTGGACAGAGGAACTGGTACAGTTATCGATGTATTGTTTTCATATGCTGAGGTTTGTTTTCAGATAGCTGAATTTATACAAAAGGGCTATGGTGCTGGTGTTAATACGAAGGGTACTGCAGCCGAATGGTATAATAAAGGTGTTCGTGCATCTGCAAAGACAATGAATGAGATCGCTGTTGCAGCAGGCTCAACTTCATATACAAACATTGATGCTTTGGTTGATGCACAGCTGGCGAATCCAAAAGTTAAACTGGACGGAACAAATGATCTGGAAAAAATTTACATCCAGTCGCTTTTGAATTTTTACCGCGAGCCAAACGAAGCATTTACCCTTGCCCGCCGTACAGGTTACCCAAAAACTAATTCTACATTGCTTGCACGTGAACCAATAAGTGATGTGCTTCCAAGAAGATGGTGGACACTTGATCCGGGACAAGTTAACAGGGCTAACTGGACTGCTGCCATGACTGAACAGGGATTCACTCCTAACGATTTTACTATCGCTAAACTGAACGCCGAAAGAATTTGGTTTGATAAGAAATCTCCGGATTATGGTAAAGGCAATTAACTGTACATAAAATAATAAAATTAACAGAGTGGTTTGAAAGGTGCTTAAAGCCGTTCAAACTACTCTTTATGAATCATATACTTTTGGGATTTTTGTTTTTAATCTTAGATTTTAATAAAATACTTTCCTTCAATTTCATCCAAAAATAATGTCAGGACGTAAACAATTCTTACAGCAGCTAGGCTTAATGGCCGGAGCTTTCTCAGCAAACAGTTTGTTTAATGAATTACACGCTGCAGAAATTTCATCAGCCAATTCCAGAGTTAATCATCTTTCGCCAATTTCTGTGGCTGCAGATGAAGATTATTGGAGTGTTATTCAACAGGCTTATACGGTTAGTCCTCAAATTATAAATTTGAATAATGGTGGTGTTAGTCCTTCGCCAAGGGTGGTTCAGGAAGCAGTTGAACGTTATAATAAATTGACTAATGAAGGTCCTTCTTACTTTATGTGGGAAATTCTTGATCAGGGCAGAGAGCCATTACGTGAGAAATTGGCTGAACTAGGCGGATGCAGCAAAGAAGAAATTGTAATCAATCGCAACGCTACTGAGTCTTTAAATACAGTAATTCTGGGTCTGGATCTTAAGGCGGGTGATGAGGTGATTGGTTGTAAACTGGATTATCCAAACCATATGAATGCATGGAAACAAAGAGCTATGCGGGATGGAATTGTTTACAAACAACTAAGTTTTAACTTCCCGGTTGAAAATGATGAAGAAATTGTTGCGGCTTTCGAAAATGCAATTACTCCTAAAACTAAAATTATTCATGTTACTCATGTAATAAATTGGGTAGGACAGATTCTTCCAGTTAGAAAGATTAGCGATATGGCACATCGTCATGGTTTGGAAGTTGTATGTGACGGGGCACACTCTTTCGCATTATTAGACTTTAAAATTCCTGACTTAGGTTGTGATTATTTTGCTACTTCACTTCATAAGTTCCTGAGTGCTCCTATCGGCAGCGGTATGATGTGGATCAAACAGGATAAAATTTCAAAAATCTGGCCTTTACTGGCAAATGGTGATCCCCGCGGTACAAATATCAGAAAATTTGAAACCCTGGGAACGCGGAGTTTCCCTATCGAACAGGGAATTGGCGAAGCAATTAATTTCCAGCTGGCCATAGGGAATAAAAGAAAAGAGGAACGCGTAAGATATCTAAAAAATTATTGGGCTGAGCGTGTGATAAATGTTCCCAAAGTGAAGATTAAAACATCCCTTAAATCAGCCTATTCATGTGCAATTTGTGGTGTAAGTATTGACGGAATTGCACCGAGAGAGCTCGAAAGAATTCTGTTTAACAGATATAAAATTCATACAGTGCCAATTGAATATGAGAATGTTAGTTGTGTACGGGTAACTCCTCATGTTTATACCCGTTTGCCTGAACTAGATAAGTTTGTCAGAGCGATCAAGGAGATTGCAGCCGCAGGTAAATAATCATATTTATTTACAAAACAGTCCTTATTAGATTCCATATTGGAAATCATTAAATATCTGAACAGAGATTCTTCCGGATTTGGCCTGGACAGTTATGCTTCCGGTAAAGCAGAGTGTTTCAATAATTCATATGGCATGTGCTCATTTATATCCAGGTAGTTTTCTTCCTGTTTTAAACTAATGTTAAGTTAAGTGTAATTGATCATTAGTTTTTGCCATGAGCTATGAGCTGTGAGCCATCATATTAGTGATATGCAGAGCTGATTGCCCATAGCTGATTGCTCAATGCCATCAACGTCATTTCATTTTTAACATAACTCTAAATAAATACCAATCCAAAAAATGGAAAATAAAACAAAGCTCTTAAATGCTGCAGTGCTTGTAGCATCATTAGGTTATTTTGTAGATATCTACGACCTCCTGCTTTTCAGTATTGTGAGGGTTCCCAGCTTAAGATCGCTTGGATTAACAGGGCAGGATATTACGGATAGCGGAATTTTCTTACTGAATGTTCAGATGATAGGATTGCTTGTCGGTGGGATATTCTGGGGGATTCTGGGTGATAAAAAGGGCAGATTATCGGTTTTGTTTGGTTCAATCTTTATGTACTCAGTTGCCAACATTGCCAATGGTTTTGTTGATACAGTAGAAGCTTATGCATTCTGGAGATTTATTGCCGGATTTGGCCTTGCAGGGGAACTGGGTGCCGGAATTACCCTGGTTGCAGAGATCATGCCCAAAGAAAAAAGAGGCTATGCAACAACAATTGTAGCAGCGGTTGGTGTGAGCGGGGCTGTAGTTGCATACTTTATAGCGCAATATTTTGACTGGAGGACTTCATTTTTCATTGGCGGCGGACTTGGTTTATCATTATTGCTATTGAGATTTGGAGTAGCAGAATCAGGAATGTTTGGGAAAACTAATAACCATCATACCAACAGGGGGAATTTCTTTTCGTTGTTTACAAATCAGGAGAGGTTTATTAAATATTTGAGATGTATCATTATCGGAGTTCCTTTATGGTTTGTTGTAGGGATATTGATCACTCTCTCCCCTGAATTCGGAAAGGTACTTGGTGTACAGGGTGATGTGAATGCAGGTGCTGCGGTGGCTTGTTGTTATGCCGGACTTGTCCTCGGGGATATAGCCAGTGGTTTGTTGAGTCAGCTTTTAAAAAGCCGAATCAAGGTTATTTATACCTATTTATTTCTTTCAATCATTTCAATATCAGCATACTTTATGCTTCATGATATCAGTCTTTTTGTATTTTATACAATTTGTCTGTTTCTCGGATTTTCTGTGGGATACTGGGTTATATTTATGACAATAGCCACTGAGCAATTTGGTACTAATATCAGGGCAACGGTAACTACAACGGTGCCTAATTTTGTACGCGGTGCAGTAGTTCCTTTGTCAATTCTTTTTCAATATCTCAAAGGGATTTTTAATGGCTCAATGATTCATGCTGGGATAGCTGTTGCTACGCTGAGTCTTGTTTTAGCCTTCTGGGCATTGCATGAAATGGAGGAAACATTTACAAAAGATCTCGATTATCTGGAGTAGACAAAAATCGGCGACCAGATAAATCAGGTAATACATACCAAAAATTTAACATTCACCCTATGTTTTCGGTGGATGTTAAATTTTATTCATTATTATTATATCATAAAAAAATGGAAGGTATGTCTATATCTGAAAACACAAATCGCAGAGATTTTATAAAATCTACCGGCACTGTACTTGTAGGAAGTACGATCGGCCTAAATCTGGCATTCCCACTTCAAGGATTCCCGAAAAGTAATGATGTTTTAAAGGTTGGTTTGATTGGATGCGGGGGAAGAGGAACCGGTGCTGCCAGTCAGGCATTAAAAGCAGATCCTAATGTTATACTTACTGCCATGGCAGATGTATTTCAGGATCGTCTGGACCAGTCCTATGACATTCTGCTAAAGGCAGTTCCCGATAAAGTTAAAGTTCCAAAAGAGAACAGATTTGTAGGTTTTGATGCTTATCAGCGGCTTATTGATTCGGGTGTTGATGTTGTACTACTGACCACACCGCCCGCATTCAGACCAGAGCAACTCACTGCCGCAGTTAATGCTGGTAAACACATATTTTGTGAAAAACCGGTAGCCGTAGATGCTCCCGGAGTTAGAAAAGTACTTGCGGCAGCCAAAATGGCTAAAGAGAAAGGTTTATCCCTGGTTTCCGGATTTACTTTCCGCTACGATCTTCCTAAAAGGGAATTGTTTGGAAGGGTTCAGAATGGAGAGATAGGTGAAGTGAAAATGGTGAATTCTACACGCAATGGGGGTGGCCTTTGGAATTTCGAGCGTAAACCGGAATGGACTGATATGGAATATCAAATGCGTAACTGGTATTATTACGACTGGCTTTCAGGAGATTTTATTGTGGAAATGGTTGTGCATAATCTGGATATGATGACTTGGGCAATTGGCAGTCAGATGCCTCTTAGAGCTTTTGGTACCGGAGGAAGACAGTCGAGGGTTGATGCAAAGTTTGGTAATATATACGACCACTTTGCTATAGAATTTGATTTTGCCAATGGTGTTAAAGGCTATAATTTCTGCCGGCAGCAGGATGGATGCACATCCAAAAATTCGGTTGAAATCATAGGTACTGAAGGCACTGCCTTTTATCAGGGTAATGTCCATAAGATCAGCGGAAAGAACAACTGGGAATATCAGGGTGAAAAGAAAGATATGTATCAAACTCAGCATAATGAGCTATTTGCATCTATCAGAGCGGGTAAGCCGATGAACGATGGGGAAATGATGGCGAACAGTACGATGTTAGGAATTCTGGGCAGAATGGTGGCATACAGTGGGCAGTCAATTACCTGGGAACAGGCAATGAATTCTAATCAGGTTCTTGGACCGGACTTTCACAAGTACGATTGGGATTTGAAATGGCCGGTTCCACCGCCAGCAATACCGGGAGTGACGAAGGTGGTATAGGGTTTGTCTCGTAAAGGAGCAAAGAGGCAAAGCGAATGAAAGAAATATCCTTTAGTCTTAGGATTGCTTCGTCGTGCCTCCTCGCAAAGACATTTCCTGAGGAGCAAAAGAAATATAAAATGATTTTAAAACTGAAAAAACAAAATATGAATAACCCCTTAAAAAAAGGACTGATGTTCCTTAATATTCTGCTGATTAGCAGCCAGATATCTTTTTCACAGGAAACCTTGTTTGAGTTTGGTACATCCACAAGTATGGATGCTGTGCTTTCTAAATCAAAGGCCAAGGAGGATAAATTAAAATGGATTAATGTTAACACAACAAAAGATACCTGGAAAGTGATGAAGGACGGAACCCTTTCAAATACAGGTCTTCCGATAGGGGTTATCCGCTCTGAGAAACAATATGAAAATTTCATTTTGCATGTTGAGTGGAAGCATATGGAGGCAGGAGGTAATTCAGGAGTATTTGCCTGGAGCGGTGCAAAGCCTGTGGGAACAAATCCGCTTCCAGACGGAGTAGAAATTCAAATGCTTGACCTGGAGTGGGTTGACCTGAATATCAGAAATGGTGTAAAACCTCCAATTGCTTATGTTCATGGTGAACTTTTTGGTGTGCAGGGTGTAAAAACGGTTGCAGATAACCCACGGGGCGACAGAAGCAAGTCGATCGAAAATCGTGTGAAAGGCAAGGGGGAATGGAATACCTATGATGTTGTTTGTGTTGATGGTGTGATTAAGCTTTCTGTTAACGGAAAGTTTGTGAACGGTATCAGCAAATCCACCCAGAAGAAGGGATATCTCTGCCTGGAATCTGAGGGTGCCCAAATTTTCTATCGCAATCTTAAAGTTATTGAACTTGCGCCCGGAGTAACTTCTGCAGAACAAACTGCAGCTTTGCTCCCTTAATTTGACTGCTTAGAATTTTAATTGTTTAAGAAAGCATTTAAATTTTAAATGCTTTTTATTTTTCAATGGAATTTCATTTCTGCTTTTAATTTTGTGTAATCCTTTCTGCCTCTTTTGAATAATTTATGCTAATGAAGAAATATATCTTTCTGTTTTTCACCCTGCTAATCATTGTGTCCTGTGCTCTGGGAATGAAGTCAGGGAAATTGCTAAATTTCTCAAACAGGAATACCGGTTTTATTTCAGAAAACTCAGTATTTTCATTCACTAAGAATATACCCGAAAGTAAAACTGCTGATAATAACCGTACAAAAACTATTAATATTCCTGACAGCAGCCGTTTTACCCGTATTGTGCTAGCCCAGGGTTTTGATGAACCTCTTGGGATGGCAATTCTTCCGAATAATGATGTTTTGCTTGCCGAGCGTAAGGGCAGCGTGAAAATCTATAACAGAGAAACAAAGCAGGTTAAAACCATTACCAACTTTAATGTGTTCAGCGGAATTGAAGACGGGCTTCTGGGTATTGCCATAGATCCTGATTTTAGTAAGAACCATTGGATCTACTTTTATTATGCCCTTGCAGGTGATCATGCTGTAAATCGTTTGTCGAGATTTGAATTGACTGGCGATGCTTTAGTTCAAAACTCAGAAAAGGTTCTGCTCGAGATCCCAACTCAGCGAAAATATTGCTGTCACTCGGCAGGGTATATTTCATTTGATTCAAATGGATTACTTTATCTGTCGACTGGTGATAATACCAATGCCGAAGAAACAGAGGGTTATACCCCGGTTGATGAGCGTCCGGGGCGGGCCCTGGCAGATGATCAGGCTACGGCAGCAAATACAAATGATCTGAGAGGGAAAATTCTTCGGATTAAGCCCCTGGACAATGGAACTTATGCCATCCCACAGGGTAATTTATTCCCTCCCGGAAATCCGAAAGGCCGCCCGGAGATTTATATCATGGGATCCCGTAATCCTTACCGCTTTAGTGTCGACAGAAAAAATAATTATCTGTATTGGGGAGATGTTGGACCTGATACCAAAGTAATGGGTGAGGAAGGGGAACTGATGAGTTATGATGAGATAAACCAAGCCCGTAAGCCCGGCTTTTATGGCTGGCCTTATTTTCTCGGAAATAATCAGGCCTTTCCTAAATATGATTTTGCAACAAAAACTTTAGGTCCCAAAAAAGATCCCGCAAATCCAGTAAACGATTCTCCAAATAATACAGGTGAACGGGTATTGCCGCCTGCACAAGCTGCGATGATCTGGTATGGAAAAAAGAGTTCTAAGAACTTCCCATTGCTGGGCAATGGTGGAGCTTCTGCAATGGCAGGGCCGGTATATTACGCTGATCTTTTTCCGGATGCACCGTATAAATTGCCCAATTATTATAATGGCAAATTATTCATTTATGAATGGATCAGAGGCTGGATAATGGCCGTAAGTTTGGATAAAAATGGAAATTATCTCAGTATGGAGCCTTTTTTGGAGCATCTGAAGTTTAAGGCTCCGGTAGATATGCAGTTTGGCAATGATGGCGCATTGTATGTACTGGA
>NZ_DASWXT010000135.1:0-24453 GCF_036405355.1 Daejeonella sp. | reverse complement strand
CAGACCAAGGTTCATGACCAGGACAATCCAGAATGAAACAGGTCCGAGATTCGCATAAATGGTGATTACAACGACCAGAATCATTGATGCGATGGTAAACAGATGAAATTTATCGAAACGATCACTTAATTTCCCAACTATAGGCATAATGGTAAGGGTGCAAACTCCTGAAGCCATATAAATAAATGGAAGCTGCTGGGCCGTAATCTTCAAATTATTGATCACATAAGCACTCCCCCAGGGCATCATCATAAAGCTGCCCAAAGAGAGAAATGCGGTTGCAAGAAAGCCGATACGATATTTACGCAAAGTCAGGGTCTGCCATAAATGAGCAATCGCATGTTCTTCACTTTTTTGCTCAAGGTGCTCAGTAACGGGCTTCAATTTGAAAACAATAAAGAGCCAAACCAGGATTGACAAACCTACAATCATCAGAAAAGGCGATTGCCATCCCCATATATTCGCGATATATAAACTCAATGGAATTCCGAGAACCTGGCTGGCACCAAATCCCATTTGCAGGAAGCCAAACACCCTGCCCCTCTTCTCGAGTGGAAACAAGTCTGAAACAATAGCCATCGAAATTGAGCCGATTACGCCTCCAAATAAACCGGTGAAAATTCTGGCTGCCAAAAGCATAGGGTAGGTATGGCTCAGACCACAGAAAAGTGTTCCTATTATGAAGCCGATATAAAAAAACAAAAGTAATTTCTTTCTGTCGAAACGATCAGCGAAGCCGGCGGTCATGAGGCCCGAAAATCCGGCACTGAATGCGTAGGCTGATACCGACAATCCAAACTGAGTGGTACTCAGATTCATGGATTTCATCAGGAGATCTCCGAGCGGGGAAATCACAATAAAATCGAGGACAACCGTAAACTGAGTCAGAGTAAGGATCAGGATTACAAAAATTTCATACGATGAGAATTTCAGCTTTATGTCTGTAGCTTCTGTACTCATAATGAAATTGTATAACTGATCATGTCTCTTTTACCAAAATGGATTTGGCATTGCAAGATAATGGTTTATACATTCAATCTCGATGAAATATCAAAGCTAATTGCCTGAACGGGTACACATAACAGATAAAAATCACTTAAACTGCTTCTTGCTCCTTATTCATTCTAATCCTATATTTAATCACACATTTGAAAAAAACAAAACCATGCGTAAATTCATTTCCCTTCTTCTACTCTGCTTCATCAGCACTTCAGCCATTTCTCAGGAAAGTCCTGCAAAAAAAGATAATACAATCTATTATGGAAAAGAATCATTTTTAATCGAGGGCACCGGAGTTGCTGAATCCGAAAAAGAAAGTCCGTACGACCGTTTACCAGCATCTTACAAGGATAAAGTCAGAAAGCCGGTTTGGGATCTGTCAAAAAATTCTGCCGGAATCTCCATAAGATTTAATACCAACTCAAGTTCTGTAAAAGTAAAATGGGCTTTGCTGAATGATACAAAAATGAACCATATGGCCGAAACGGGCATAAAAGGTGTTGATTTGTATTGCAAAGTTAATGGAGTATGGACTTATGTAAATACAGGCAGACCAACAGCAAAAGAAAATGAAGCTTCCCTGATCAGTGGTCTTGATATCGGCGAAAGGGAGTTTAAACTTTATTTGCCACTTTACGATGGGACTACCAAAGTGGAAATTGGAATAGAAAGCGGCAGTACAATTACAAAGCCTGCAGCAGATAAAAAGTTACCGATTGTTTTTTACGGCACCAGTATTTTACAGGGAGGTTGTGCTTCAAGACCAGGTATGGTATTTACAAGCATCATCTCCAGAAAGCTGAATGTGGACTGTATTAACTTTGGTTTTAGCGGCAATGGAAGAATGGATCCGCCGATGGCTGAACTTATTTCAGGAATAAAGGCTTCTTATTATGTTATTGATTGTCTGCCAAATATGACAGCCAAACAGGTAACTGATAGTGTTATCTCATTAGCAAAAACTATCCGTGCTAAAAACCGAAAAACACCAATTGTATTTGTCGAAAATGTGGAATATACCCGGGCTATTTTTCAAGCCAGTTTGCTGAAAAGTATGAATGAGAAGAATCAGGCTTTGAAAACAGAATTCGATAAATTGGTAAAAGGGGGCATGAAAGATCTTATTTATATCAGTGCAGCAGGCTCAATCGGAACAGATTATGAGGGTACTGTTGATGGAACCCACCTGACGGATCTTGGTTTTCTGCGTTATGCAGATTATCTGATTGAGAAGTTCAAAGAGAATAAGCTTGCAATCAGATGATTATAAGCTTTTGACAAGCGTTTTCATTTACAGAAGAATATTTAACTAAGGAGAAGGTCAGATTGCTTATTCTAATTTGGAAAGCAAAGCTGGTGCTCTCAAGTTCCTGTAACCGGGCAAAAGCTACCTCCCTGCGGTAGGCAGGTAGCTTTTGCCATGAATTTATATTGTAATCGGCATAATTGATTCAGCAAAAGGCGGCCGCTTCGATCCCGTTTAAATCGCAGGGTCAATGGTGATTTTTTTGCAGCTAAATTCTCATTAATCAAATTAATCCCTGATGCGCTTGCAAAGCCTGACAAAAGAAAAAAGCAGGGTGTAAACTAAACCGGGGCGGCAGCGATAGCTTTTTTGCGACCAGGATTTCTGGAATTCACATCCATTTTACCGCATAAAACTAAAGCAGAGCACCGGTCTACCCTTACAAAAGAACCACTGCAATAGTTTTCCAAAAATTTAAACTGATAAAATTTTTATCAATTCTTACACAATAAGAATAAGCTTCAGGCCTGCCCTTTAAACCTCTCCTTCAAAAACTTGCCGGTATAGGAGTTTTTCTCTTTGATCAAGTCTTCAGGAATTCCTTCAAAAACAACTGTACCACCCTTATCTCCTCCTTCAGGACCAATATCAATCACCCAGTCGGCGCATTTAATAACATCCATATTATGTTCAATAACAATAATGGTATTGCCCTGAACAATCAAAGCATCGAAAGATTTCAATAGTTTTTTAATGTCATGAAAATGGAGACCAGTTGTTGGTTCATCAAAAATGAACAGGGTTTTGCTGCTGTTGTTTCCTTTAACAAGGAAAGAGGCAAGTTTGATACGCTGCGCTTCTCCACCTGAGAGGGTATTCGAAGATTGACCCAGATGCACATATCCCAAACCCACATCCGCAAGAGGCTTGATCTTAGCAAGAATTTTTGGCTCATGCTCAAAGAACTGAAGGGCCTCATCTATGGTCATGTCCAATACTTCGAAAACATTCTTCTCTTTATAGGTCACATCGAGCACATGCTGCTTAAACCGCTTTCCTTCACAGGCTTCACATGGCAAATAAATATCCGCCATGAACTGCATTTCAATTTTCACTTCACCTTCGCCCTGACAAACATCGCAGCGCCCTCCTTCCACATTGAAAGAAAACGCAGAAGGCTTGAGTCCCCCAGCTTTTGCCAGACCCTGAGAAGCAAATAAATTCCTGATCTCGTCCCATGCCTTGACATAAGTTACAGGATTAGAACGTGAAGAACGGCCAATCGGATTCTGATCGACAACTTCAACCTGTTCGATCTTATTGAAATCACCGCCGATAGCATCATAGGCTCCTGTTTGTTCTCCCGAATAATTACCGATCGCTTTCTGAACCGCAGGCTGTAATATTCTTTTAACCAGGGAGGTTTTTCCTGAACCGGACACCCCGGAAACTACGGTAAGTACATTCAAAGGGAATTTGACATCGACCTCTCTCAGGTTATTTTCACGGGCGCCTTTAATTTCAATAAAATCACTCCATTTGCGGCGCTGTGATGGTATGGCGATGGATTGTCTACCGCTCAAATATTGCCCTGTCAGACTTTGCTCATCCTTCAAAATTTCAGCAAAACTGCCGGTAAACACCAGGTTACCACCATGGGTTCCTGCTTCAGGGCCAATATCAATGATATGATCGGCAGCATGCATGATCTCTTCTTCATGCTCTACAACCAGAACAGTATTTCCTACATCCCTTAATGAGCGTAATACTTCAATCAGACGATGAGTATCCCTTGGATGTAGGCCGATACTAGGCTCATCGAGAACATAGACCGAGCCAACCAGTGAGCTGCCCAAAGAAGTGGCGAGGTTAATCCGCTGGGATTCGCCTCCGGATAAGGTATTCGATAATCTGTTAAGCGTGAGATAACTCAAACCAACATCATTCAAAAATTTGATGCGATTGGTAATTTCCATTAATAGACGCTTTGCAATCTTTAGTTGCGTTGCATCCAGCTCCAGGCTCTGAAAAAAATCGAGAGCCTTATCCAATGGCATTAATACAATATCGGTAATTGAATGTCCGGCGATCTTGACATAAGAAGCATCCTGACGAAGACGGCTTCCCAGACATTCCGGGCAATTTGTCTTTCCTCTGTATCTTGAAAGCATCACCCTGTACTGAATTTTATATGTTTGTGTTTCCAGCTCAGTAAAGAAATCATCAAGTCCGCTGAAATATTCATTTCCTGTCCATAGCAATCGCTTTTGCTCAGTACTTAATTGATTATAAGAACGGTGAATAGGAAAATCAAACTTGATTGCATTCTTAACCAGCTTGTTAAGCCATTCCCCCATTTTTTCACCTCTCCAGGGTGCAATTGCCCCATCATAAACAGATTTACTTTTATCAGGAATCACAAGATCTTCATCAATTCCGATGATCTTACCATATCCCTCACAGCGTTTACATGCCCCAAAAGGATTATTAAAGCTGAAAAAATTAGGGCTTGGTTCTTCAAAGCGCAATCCATCGAGCTCAAAGCGATCGCAAAACAAATGAATGCTACCTTTCGCTTCAATCAGACAATCCCCCCGTCCTTCAAAAAAAGCAGTCTGAACAGAATCTGCCAATCTGCTTAAAGTCTCCTCGTCATCAGAGACCGACACCCTGTCGATAACAATTTTTATATTTACATCGGCACCCGATTGGGAATTCCCGCTTGATTGATCATCCAAAAGTTCTTCAATTTTAGATAAGTGATCATTAATCATCACACGGGTGAAGCCTTTCTGTAATAATACTGCCAATTCCTCTTTAAGTGACCGGTTGTTGTGAGCATGTAAAGGGCATAAAACCGTTACTGAGGTCCCGGGCTCCAGGCCAGAAATAAAATTGATCACATCAGTAACTGTATCCTTTTTCACTTCTTTTCCTGAAACAGGAGAGATCGTTCTCCCTATTCGGGAAAACAACAATTTGAGGTAATCATAGATCTCAGTCGAAGTACCAACCGTTGAACGGGGATTACTGGTAATAACCTTTTGCTCAATAGCAATTGCGGGAGCGATGCCTTTAATATAATCTACGTCGGGCTTATTCATACGCCCCATAAATTGCCTTGCATAAGAGGAAAGGCTTTCTACATATCGGCGCTGGCCTTCTGCGTATAATGTATCGAAGGCCAATGAAGATTTACCTGACCCCGACATCCCGGTAATTACAACCAATTTATTCTTAGGGATGGCTACATCAATATTTTTCAGATTATGGACACGTGCGCCCTTAATGATAATATACTTCTTAGGATCTTTTTCCGCCTCTTTATTCATTCTAAAACTCCAAACTGCTTTTTTTTCGTACTTATATTAAAAATATCTCAATATTCGGACTGCAAAAATACAGCTATAAGTACTTAATATCGAGGGCGGATCAAATATTCTTTGATTTTGGCAAAATTTTTGCTTCATTTGAGAAAACTAACCAGCACATTTTAAATCATTATAGGAGACCTGCTATCGAATAAACTCTACTTCAATATCTTTTGGGAATTTACATTAAGGAGAATTTAAAGTATGAGTGCTATAAATATTCAATCGATTAGCGATCAGGAGCTGGTAAATCAATATATTCATGGCCATGAGCCAAGTCTGGAAGAGCTTATTCGCAGACATAAATCTAAAATATATACATCTATTTATCTGCTCGTCAAAGATTCTTATCTGGCAGAGGATATTTTTCAGGACACTTTCATTAAGGTTATCAATACACTAAAAGCCGGAAGATATAATGAAGAAGGGAAATTTTTGCCCTGGGTAATCAGGATTGCCCATAATCTTGTGATCGATCATTTCAGAAAGGTGAAACGGGCTCCGGTGGTTACTACAGTTGAGGGCTTCGATATTTTTGAGGTTATTAAGTTCTATGATGAAAGTACCGAAGACAAAATCATCCGTGAACAAACTTACCAGGATCTCAGGGGGCTGATCCATCATTTGCCATCAGAACAAAAAGAAGTGCTGATTATGCGTCATTATGGTGATTTGAGTTTTAAGGAAATTTCAGACATCACCGGGGTAAGTATTAATACTGCCTTAGGTCGTATGCGATATGCACTGAACAATTTGCGCAAAATGATGCTAACCAGGGAATTAAGCTTGAAAAATAATTAAAAATATTTTCAGACTCACAAAACATTTCTGTTACAGCTACGTTTAATTCTAAAAATATTCGCTTATGATAGAAACTTCTACCCCTGCAACAAATTCATTACCCAAAACAAAAGCTGAAAGCAGCTTGAATGCTGACGATCTTGGAGAGGATGAACAATCGTTCTACGCCTCAATAAAATCAGATTTGAACACATTAGCCAGGAATCCCGCTGAAAAAACAATAGGCAGTATCCTGGATTATTCAAAGTCATTGTAAGAATTTGAAAAAAAACCGGTCCTGGGGACCGGTTTTTTTGTTTCATTAATGAAGCAAGGTCAGCCAATCCATTTATATTTGTTCTGTGTTAATAAAAGACAGATATAAAGCTTTTGTAGAATATTTTTCATCTCATCAGCCCGAGGCAGAAACTGAACTGCAATATGAAAACCCTTATCAGTTATTGGTTGCAGTCATATTATCTGCTCAATGTACCGATAAGCGGATAAATCAGGTAACCCCGAAACTATTTGAGCGGTATCCAAATCCTGAAAGCTTATCTGAAGCTACGCCTGAAGAAGTATTCAACTACATCCGGAGTGTAAGTTACCCGAACAATAAATCCAAACACCTGGTGGGTATGGCAAAAAAGCTAGTCGCCGAGTTCAACAGTATCGTTCCTTCAGACATTAATGATCTTCAAAAGATGCCGGGTGTAGGACGAAAAACCGCAAATGTGATTGCATCGGTTATCTTCAATGCGCCAGCCATGGCTGTAGATACTCATGTATTCAGGGTTTCGAACCGAATAGGATTAACCAGAAATGCAAAGACGCCACTGGCAGTGGAAAAACAATTGGTAAACTACCTGCCTCAGGACAAAATTCATATTGCCCACCATTGGCTCATTCTTCACGGACGCTATATATGTTTGGCAAGAAATCCAAAATGCCACGACTGCCCCCTAACAGAAATTTGCAAATATTATCAACAAAGTCAGACTGAAACAGCTCTCCTTAAAGCAGAGAAAGTACAATTAAAAAGGGCTAAGGAACTGAAAAAGAAAAGACTAGCCGACAAGACAGCCAAAGCCCTTAAAAAATTTAAAGCGATATAATTTTTACTATAATTTTTTGAGAGATTAATTCAATATCTTGATTTTTGACAGAAGCTAAAATAATATTTTGATAATATTTTTAGTATTTTAAAATATTTAGTATAAATTTGACGACATAAAACTAAAATAATGAGCAACGCAGATAAATTAAAAGCTTTACAGCTTACGCTGGATAAACTTGAAAAATCCTACGGAAAAGGAACCGTCATGAAATTAGGCGATAATGCTGTAGAAGCAATAGAAGCAATTTCAACCGGTTCGATCAGCCTGGATATTGCCCTGGGTATTGGAGGATTACCGAAAGGCCGTGTGATAGAAATTTATGGTCCTGAATCTTCAGGTAAAACAACCCTGGCTATTCACGCCATTGCCGAAGCTCAGAAAAAAGGCGGGATAGCGGCTTTCATTGATGCTGAACATGCTTTTGATAAATTTTATGCGAGTAAACTGGGAGTGGATATCGAAAACCTTTTGATCTCTCAACCCGATAATGGCGAGCAGGCCCTTGAGATTGCCGACAATCTGATTCGTTCAGGAGCAATAGATATTATCGTAATTGACTCAGTTGCTGCACTTGTTCCAAAAGCAGAGATCGAAGGTGAAATGGGCGATTCTAAAATGGGTTTGCATGCTCGTTTAATGTCACAGGCCCTGCGAAAATTAACAGGTACAATTTCCAAAACAGGATGCTGCTGTATCTTCATCAATCAATTGAGGGATAAGATTGGCGTTATGTTTGGAAGTCCGGAGACGACCACAGGAGGAAATGCCCTGAAGTTTTATGCTTCAGTGCGTTTAGACATCCGCAGAATTTCACAGATAAAAGATACCGATGAGGTTTCAGGAAACAGGGTTAAGGTTAAGGTTGTAAAAAACAAACTTGCCCCTCCATTCCGAATTGCAGAATTTGATGTCATGTTTGGAGAAGGAATTTCCAAAGCAGGTGAAATCATTGATCTGGGTGTTGATTTCGACATCATTAAAAAAGCAGGTTCATGGTTCAGTTATGGGGATACCAAGCTGGGCCAGGGCCGGGATGCGGTTAAACAATTGTTGTTAGACAATCCTGATCTGATGGACGAACTCGAAGCCAAGATCAAGGCTACAGTAACCGCCGACCATCTCGAGGAAAGAGGATAAATAAAAAATCCCGCTTATATAAAGCGGGATTTTTTTTGCTAAAAAGAATTTTCTAATCCTTAAATTAATCTACTTTCAACTGCTTTTGCAACCACTTTTCCATATTTTCCCTTTGCTCAGGATACATCCAGTGGCCTGTTTCCAATGCAAGGAACAATGATTTTGGCGCAGTGATTACATTGTATGATGCATACATAGAAGTCGGTGGACAAGTAACATCGTTGAAACCCCAGCTATACATTCCCGGAACTTTGAGTAGTCTTGCAAAGTTCACTACATCATAATATCCTGTAGTTTTAACTTTATCAGGAGTGCTGCCGGTATTTACATTATCCTTATTGAACAAATGAGGCCATCCGCCGGCTCTGCCAATCATGAAACCTGTCAGATCACTAAGGGCAGGGTAATAGGCCCCTAAAAACTTAACTCTTGAATCAAGTGCAGCGGTTACAATTGACAATGCGCCTCCCTGGCTACCACCGGTCACTCCCAATGTGCTGCCATCAAACTCAGGCAAAGAAGTTAAAAAATCATTTGCTCTGACACATCCCATATAAACCCGCTTATAATAATATCGGTCACGATCTTCCAGATTAAAAGCCTGATAGCCTGACAATGCACCTACACCAAGATTAGCATAGACGCTCGGATCCATTGTAACCGGAATGCCATGAATACCGATTTCAAGTGTGATCACACCCTTTTCTGCTGTAGCCACATCCCCGTTATAGGGTCTGATCCCGGCTCCCGGAACCCGAAGTAATGCCGGGTATTTTCCGGGCTTTTTTGGAACGCAAAGAATTCCATACAATCTGCTACCTAAACGAAAATTCTGAATATTTACATGGTAAACATTCACTTTCTCAGTAGAACGCTCAGGTAACAAAGTCATTCTGGCATCCATTGGTATCTTCGCCAGATCAGCTTTGGCATTGTTCCAAAACTGAACAAAATCATCCGGACTTACTGCAGCCGGCTTAATTTGTCCCGGATCAAAACCAACTGTCGCAAGACTGCTATACTTTTTTCCATTTACTTCAGCAGTAACCACGCAGCGATAAAATCCCGGGGTTTTCATTGTTCCGGCAGCAATTGTTGTTATTCCATTCGAAAGCTGCATTGAATCACGCTTCTCAGGGTTCATTTTTTCAGGCCCGAGTTCATAAACTACCTTTACATTTTTCAAAGGATTTCCATATTGGAGTACAGAGACATTGAACTTTACCATTTCCCCAACTTTGTAAACCCAGTTCGGATGATCAGGACCAATAATAACTTTTACATTCTGCTCAACAGGCTGTGCCATGGCAGCTCCTGCAAAAAGCATAAGAAATAGAAGAAAAAAAGCTGGTTTTGAATTTTTCATTAGTGTATAATTTGTTTGTAGCTGATTAATGGCAATAAGTCGCGTCAAAATTTAAACTCCTGAACGCTTGATTTTATCTGGTTTGTTAGAAAATATTTTAGTCAAATTCGGCAATAATAGAGTCTAAACCAAATTTTTTTTGATCCGAAAAATTGTTGGATGCCCTGATAAAACGAAGCTTAAAACCTGTCAATATTAAACCTAAAAGAAAAAGATTATTTTCCTTTGGTCATCAGGTACATGAACCACACTCCTGCCAGGACAATAAAGCCAAGTATAAACATACCAACTTTACCCTTGCGCTTATCCTGACGCATAACCCAGACCAGGAATCCGGTTAGCGGGATTAAAAAAATTAAAAAGAAAATAATACTTGATGCGCTCATAAACTTATAGGTAAATCTCGTGTTTAATATTTATAAACCAGCTATCAAAATGATCAAAACTGCAATCTGGCCAATGGAGCAATATCCTGCCCAACAAATTCATTGTTCAGATACTTATGATAACCGGCAATAGCGATCATCGCAGCATTGTCTGTACAATATTCAAACTTAGGGATAAACACTTTCCAGTTCAATAATTCTGCAGTCTCCATCAATGCCCCTCTAAGCCCGGAATTTGCCGAAACCCCGCCGGCAATCGCGATTGTGTTGATCTGATATTGTGTTGATGCCTTCTTCATTTTATTCAGCAGAATTGAAATAATTCTGTCCTGAACTGAAGCACAAACATCATTCAGGTTTTCCTGTAAAAACTCAGGGTTTTCTTTTAACCTGTCGCGAACAAAATACATGATGGAAGTTTTAAGTCCGCTGAAGCTGAAATCAAGCCCCGGAATTTGAGGTTCCGGAAATTTGAATGCATCCTTATTGCCCAGTTTGGCATATTTATCAATGAGCGGACCACCAGGATAGGGCAAACCCAGTAATTTAGCAGTTTTATCAAAAGCTTCACCAGCAGCGTCATCTGTAGTCTGCCCAACAATTTCCATATCAAAATAGTCCCTGACCAACACAATTTGAGTATGTCCACCCGAAACCGTCAGGCATAAAAACGGAAATTCAGGTTTATTCTCCTCAATAAAATGGGCCAGAATATGTGCCTGCATATGATTTACTTCAATCAATGGCAGATTATTTGCCAGTGCAAATGCTTTTGCAAAGGAAGTACCAACCAAAAGTGATCCCAATAATCCCGGTCCCCGGGTAAAAGCTACAGCATCAATATCATTTTTATGTATTTTTGCGACAGAAATGGCCTCATGAACAGCGGGAATTATATTTTGCTGATGAACTCTTGAAGCCAGTTCGGGGATCACACCTCCGTAATTTTGGTGAACAAGTTGTCCGGCAATGATATTGGAACAGATTTTGCCATTAATACAGATTGATGCTGATGTGTCGTCGCAGGATGATTCTATGCCGAGGATGATTGCCAAAACGTATATTAAATTGAATAATTAAAATACAAATTTATCAAAAAAGCGCTAAAAATAACCCTTTGGATACTGGCAACATTTATAATGTTGCTTACGCTATTGGTTTTTTCTCTTCAGTTTAAGACAGTACAAACTTATGTCGCTAAAAAAGCTGCCAGCTATCTTTCTAGGGAGCTGAACACCCGCGTTGAGCTAGGGTCGCTATACATCAAGCCCTTTAAATCAGTGGTGCTCGACAGCCTGTATATACAGGATCTTGAAAAAGACACGCTATTATTTTCCCCTAAATTCACCGTAGATCTAGACTATTTTTCCCTGAGAGAACGAAAGGTTAGTGTAAAACTTTTACAAATTGAAAACGGAAAGTTCTTTTTAAAGAAATATAAAGATCAAACGACAAACCTGACTTTTATCCTGAACTATTTCAGCAGTGGTAAAACCACGAAAAAAAAGGTCTCAAAACCATATGATATTACCCTTGCTAAAATTGTTTTAAATAATGTCGCATTTAAGTATAAAAACTTCAATAATGTCAATCCTGTAAAAGGGATAAACTTCAATGATATTCTGCTAAGCGGACTGAGTACAACGATTCTGGATCTCGATACAAAATCATATCTGATGAAAGCCGGAATACGAAATATGACTTTCAGGGAGAAAAGCGGCTTTTATCTGAAGAATCTCACTGCGGATGCGGCAATCGACACGGCTCAGATGGAGTTCAAAAAACTTTTGCTCGAAACTTCAGATAGCAGAATTAGTGATTATCTATTATTGAAATATTCAAAATTTAAGGATTTCAACACTTTTACCAGTAAAGTATTTCTCAATACAAACCTCCAGAACGCAAAGATTAATAGCTCAGATATTGCGTATTTTTCTCCAAGTCTGGCCAAATCGTCGATTATCCTGCAAGTTAACGGGCAGATTTCAGGTTATGTAAACAATCTGAAAGCAAAAAGCCTGATCATACAAAGCGGGCAGGCTACTTATGTTAAGGGCGACTTCAGAATTACCGGACTCCCGAGCATAAAACAAATGATGCTCGATCTGGATTTTGATCAGGTTTCAACAAATAAAAAGGATCTTGATCTCATTATTTCCAGAGCCACAGGGAAAAAGAATTCGATGATTCCTCAGATGATTGAAAAATTCGGAACTGTGAATTTCAAAGGCAGATTTACAGGATTTCTCAATGATTTTATAGCCTATGGAGAATTTAAAACGCGTATTGGGCGTGTAGTGACTGATTTGAACATGAAGATCAATAATGCTTCAGTACCGACTTATAGTGGGAATATTAAGGCTTACGACTTCAATCTGGGCGATTTGCTGGACCAAAAAAATCTGGGAAGAACCACTTTAACGGCCGACATCGAGGGCAAAGGCTTTAAAATAAATAGCTTACAGGAACAAATTAAGGCTAACGTAAAATATTTTGATTTTAAGGATTACAGATATAACAACATAAAAGTTGACAGCCGTTTTGTAAACAAAGTGTTCAATGGAAAGATCATTGTGAATGATCCTAATGTGAAACTGGATTTCGATGGTAAAGTAGATCTGAACAAAAGCCTTCCTGAATTTAATTTCGGTGCTTCCATATTGGGTGCTAACCTCCATAATCTTAAACTGATCAAAGACAGTGTTCAGTTTGATGCGGATGTGAAAACCAATTTTAAAGGCTCAAATCTTGAAAATATTGAAGGAATGGTTGAGCTTACAAAAATCCATCTTACCAATGCTCAAAACTCTTTTGATATTGATTCGGTGAATCTGAAAGCAATTGGAACCGGACTTACCCGTTCACTAAATATTGAGTCTGATATATTTGATGCAAGTATTAAAGGTCAGTACGATCTAAAAACATTGCCCTCTTACTTTAAATCAGTTGCCAGCAAGTATATTCCCTCTCTCGGCCTGACTTATGTTCAACCCGGAAAACAGAATTTTGAATTTAACCTGAAGATTAAATATTTTGAGCCTCTCAGTATCCTTTTTGCTCCACAATTGAAAATTCCGGAGCAGGCAAACTTTAACGGAAAATTTGTTTCAGACTCAAATACTGCGAACCTGAATGGATTTATCAAACTGATTCAATACAATAAAATCAAGGTCAACAACCTGATTATTGACGAAAGTACTTCATCAGATGCAATGAACATCTTCATCACATCCGACAGGGTTGACATTACCGATAGTCTGTACATCAAGAATGTCAACATTGCAAATATCTTAAAGAACGACAGCCTGAGTCTAAACGTTAAATTGTCGGATAAGAATGCGATTAACCAACTCGATTTAAACTCACTGGTGGAATTTACTTCCAATGGAGATCAGCGAATTCAGCTGAGTATTCTTCCTTCAGATGTGATTATCAATAACCAGACCTGGAAAATTCAGGAGAAGGTTAGCTTTAGCTTTGATGATGGCCGAACAAAGGATCAGGAATTCAGTCTGCTGCGACGCACAAAAATTACAGGTTTCGAATTATTCAGGGATAATCAGATGTTAACCATCAATGGCTATCTTTCCAAAGATCCTGCCGATGAGCTCCTAATTGGTTTCAATAACTTTAAGCTAACCACATTTAATCCATTGACAACACCTCTTGGAATTACCCTGAATGGTACACTAAACGGGAATGCCAAAATTGCCGGCCTGGGACCGAGCCCGAATGTTGAAGCAGAGATTAAAATAGACAGCCTGATCTATAATAAACTGGCTGTCGGAAATATGACATTAAGCGCCGGATTGGATAATTCAACCAAACTGATCAATGTTAAAATGAATGTTGAGAATAATGGCGAAACTACAATGGATATTGCAGGAACCTATAATGCAAGCGACGATCAGAATAATCTGGATATGAAACTCATTATGAAAGATAATGAAGTGGCGCTTTTCCAACCCTTCTTAAAAAATCTGGTGTCGAACATGAATGGTAAAGTTTCTGCCGATCTAACCGTAACTGGTAAGCTGAACAAACCTCAAATTAATGGAAACCTTAATTTGACAGATGGAGGCATGACAGTTAATTATTTAAAAACCCCTTACCGCATAACAGACAAAATACAGGTTGAGAACACTGTAATTAAGCTGAATAACCTTAAAATCAGAGACCATAAAGACAATATAGCTATCGCAAATGGCACAGTAGATATGGCCAACGTCAACAATCCGGAGATCCATATCAATATTGTGGCCAATAACTTCATGGCATTAAATACTACAGCAAAAGATAATCCGCTTTATTTTGGTGTTGCCTACGGAACAGGTGTTTTCAGTTTTAACGGGCCTACAAATGATATGCGGATTATTATTGATGCAAAAACAGAAGCCGGTACCGTTTTCAATATCCCTTTGAATTCCTCCGCAACGGTAAGTAAAACCGACTTCATTACTTTTATTTCCAGAGACACCTCTCTTAACAAGCCAAAAATAACCTCATTCAAAGGGCTTACCATGGATTTTGAATTACAGATTGATCAAAATACTGAGGTTAATATCTTCACCGAACTTGGTAAGTTAACAGGGCGTGGGGATTCACAGTTAAGTTTGAATATTAACAGCCTTGGGGATTTCGAGATGTATGGGGATTACAATATTAACAGTGGGAAGTTTGCATTTACAGCTCAGGATTTTATTAATAAAATCTTCAAAATTAGTGAGGGGGGCTCTATTCGCTGGACAGGAAATCCGGTTGAGGCGGCAATTAATCTGAAAGCACTCTATGAAGTAAGGACAAGCCTGGGTCCGCTTTATGCTGCTGCTGGCAGACCTTCGATAGATCAACGTGTTCTGGCAGAAGCGGTTATGAACCTGAGCGGGCCACTTTTAACACCTAATATTTCATTCGATATTAATTTCCCTGCAGATGCCTCTATTAAGGATGAACTACAATCTTATTTGAGTGACGTAAACAATACCAACCAGCAGGCATTAAGTTTGATCGTGAGACGCTCATTTGCGGCAGGTAAAGCAGCAGATCTTGGCTTTGCCACCTCTACCTTTATCAGTGCTGGAACAGAATTATTCTTTAACCAGTTAAATACGATATTGACTCAATCGCTAAACCTGAATTTTGTGGATCTAAACATTCGTTCCTTAAATGATGCAAGTGCCTCATTCCGTTTTTTGAACGACAGACTTATTCTTACCGGCGGTATTACTGACCGTGCCAATAGCAGGGGTAATTTCTCTGAATTCAATGTAATTGGAGGTGGTAACTCAGTAGCACGTGATGTGGAAGCTCTTTACCTTATTAAAAAGAATGGTGACCTTGTGCTCAGGGCATCAAACAAGATCAATAGCCGCAGCTTCCTGAATAACAACCTCGGCAATAGTGAATATGTAAGTGCTATTGGATTAGTTTACAGGAAAGACTTCGACACTTTTAATGAACTTTTAGGTATTCTTGTGGGTAAACAAAGAAAGGAAGATCGGAATAAAGAGAAGGATACCATTCCCCGGGATACCACCGCGGCTCTAAAACCAAAAGAACCGGAAATAAAATAATAAATTAACCTGAGCTCGGTATAAAGAAGGGTAAAAAATATGGTTAGAATTGGTCAGATAAGGCATGTGTAAACACAATGATTTGATTTTGGAAATCAATACCTGTGTGTTATAGGCTGGTTCAGTCCTTTCCTCCGGAGTATTTCCGGCAAGAAATAACCCTCAATATCAAATTCCGAATAGCCGGAAGATACCTCCTCCGGCAAGGTTTATTTTACCCGGAGCTGTTTTTCATCAGGAAGGGCAACCCGGCAAAAGAACCATTTGCCCTGTTAAATAAACCCGTGCCAGCTATAGATTTTTGCAACCCTGAATTTCATAATATCATTTAAACCTTATGCAAAAATTAAGGCAGAACACGGGGCTGGTAAAACCCAAGAGAAACAGCCCCTTCTTTCTAAAACAATAATTTAAATTTAACTCAGAATGATTTTGTATCGGTAACTGTTAAATTAGCTGTTTTTCATGATGGTATGACCCATCTTATCACGCTTGGTTTTTAGATAGAGCTCATTATGTATATTGGATTTTATCTCAATAGGAACATTTGAGATAACTTCCAGACCATAACCAATCAATCCTGAACGTTTGGTAGGATTATTAGACATCAGTTTCATTTTCTTAATTCCCAGACTCCTTAAGATCTGTGCCCCAATTCCATAATCCCTTTGGTCCATTGGAAAGCCCAGTTGCAGATTGGCATCCACCGTATCGAGTCCATTTTCCTGAAGATTATAGGCATGCAGTTTATTGATAAGTCCTATACCCCGACCTTCCTGATTCATATAAATGATTACCCCTTTACCTTCCTTTTCGATCATCTCCATGGCTTTGTGAAGCTGCGGGCCACAATCGCAGCGGCAAGATCCGAAGATATCTCCCGTGATGCAGGAACTGTGAACCCTCACAAGAATTGGCTCATCTTCTTCCCAGCTACCTTTGATTAATGCCAGGTGCTGATCTCCCGATGTGATTTGTGTATAAGCAACCATCTCAAAATCACCCCATTGCGTAGGTAATTTTACAGATACTTCCTTTTTAATCAAAGATTCTGTTTTAAGTCTGTAAGATATCAGGTCCTTGATGCTGACTATTTTTAGATCAAACTGTTTTGCGATGATCAAAAGGTCAGGCAACCGTGCCATTTCACCGTCCTCTTTTAGGATTTCTACCAATACCCCGGCAGGTTCTAATCCGGCCATAGTAGCCAGATCAACAGCAGCTTCAGTATGCCCTGCCCTGCGTAAAACACCGCCATGTTTCGCAATAAGCGGAAAAATGTGTCCGGGACGACCTAATTCCTCGGCTTTGGTATTCGGATCAATCAGCGCCATTATTGTTTTTGAACGATCGGATGCTGAAATGCCTGTTGTGCAACCATGCCCGATGAGATCGACAGAAACCGTAAAATTGGTTTCAAAAGCAGCGGTATTATTCCCAACCATCAGTTCAAGCCTCAGCTCTTTACAACGTTCTTCGGTTAAAGGAGCACAAATCAGTCCGCGGCCATGAGTAGCCATAAAATTGATTATTTCGGGAGTAGCATTGGATGCAGCCGTGAGAAAATCACCTTCATTTTCGCGATCCTCATCATCAACAACAATAATAACCTTGCCCTCTTTTATATCGTTTATGGCTTCTTCAATCGTATTAAACATAATTTTAAAATTGTTTGGAAAACGGTTTCAGAAAGGATTAGATATTAAATATGATCAATGACCCCGTTTATAATAATTGCAAATTTAGGTATTTTTTTGGCAGCAGAAATTTTGAACAATTCTTTATAGGTCAGGACAGTGCAATAATTCAAAAACTCATTCAGGCAGGCTGTTCATCCTTCTTTGAGAATATCCGTTTAAACCAGCGCTTATAAATATCCAGATCGAAAAGAACAGAGTCTACGGTTGCTTTATACGTTAAGAATATCCCGAGGGGTGAGAGGCAAATAATGGCGACCCACATTCCCAAAAAAGGTGAAAGTGAGCCCTCTTTGACTGATTTCTCGCCAATTGTTGAAATAATATGGTATATCAGAAAGAACAAAACGGACATGACAACTGGCAATCCCAAACCACCTTTTCTGATAATTGCACCCAAAGGAGCACCAATGAAGAAGAGAACGAGACATGACACCGCCATCGTAAATTTTCTGTTCAATTCGATCAGGAAGCCCCTAAGCCTGACCTCATTGTCCATTTCAAATAACTGTTTACGGTTTAATACATCCTTTACTGACCTGATCTGATCTTTTGCAGTTTGGAGTGACTGAACTTTCCTGTCATTAGGAATAAGGTCCAGAACATCCTTATAGGTTTTCATGGGTTTAACCGGGGTCTTTTTGTTAAGCGTATCCACACGGTAGACCTTTGCAATTTGTGCAAGATCAGTATAGGCGGAGCGAAGATTACTGTCGCCCTTCACATTAAAGGAGTCGAGATAAAACTTAAGCTGTCTGATATTCATCATTGCATAATTCGACTTAAACAGTTCTTCATCAGTACGTTTCATCTGAAATCCGGAAAGGTCGAAACGCTGCTCAGTTTCTTTGAATTTAGTCCGCATCAAACGCTGGCGTGGATTATAAGTTCCGGCTGAGCCGGGACTTTCTTCATAACGAATACCATCCTTTAGTTTCAATACCAGGAGCTGATCATCATCTGTGGTAAACATCTGACCTTCCCTAGCCATCAATGTATTGATATTACCACTGCTTGTATTTCGTTCATAGATGAGTACGTCATGAAGGGTTTGGTCGGGGTCTTTTTTCTGAACCCTGATTGCATAGCCGGGGATACTGGTATTAAAAATGCCTTCATTTATAAGGAATGCTGCCTTCTGATTCCGCACGTCATATAATAAGGAACCCATTTTCAGATTTGCTTTGGGAAGCCAGTAATCTGAAAAAAGGAAAGCGGCGAGGCTGAGCATTCCTACCACAATGATCAGTGGCATCATGGCTTTTTGAAGTGAAATTCCGGCAGACTTGATCGCAACCAGTTCATAATTCTCGCCCAGGCTGCCGAAGGTCATTATAGAAGAAAGGAGGATAGCCAGGGGCAGAGCCATAGCTACATTGGTTGCTGATGCGTAGACCAGCAATTCAAGGATTACATACCATTCAAACCCTTTCCCAATCAGATCATCGATGTATTTGAATAAAAATAACATCAACAAAATGAACATAACAATGAAAAAGGTAACGATAAAAGGCCTTAAAAAGGCCTTCAATACCAATAAGTGTACTTTCTTCACATTGTAAAAATAGAGAAAATTAATCTCTATGCACCCAATACACTAATCAAATATTGTATCTGATTATCCCAGATCAGTTTGCGATCCTGAATGGTATCCTCTGTGGCAAAGTCGGTTATTGATAAAGCAACGTCATTGGTTAGTTCATCCTGAACAATTTCCATTTCGAAATAACAATGAGGCTCATCGTCTATCCACTTAAATTTTACCAGTTTATTTTCTTTAATGGAAAGCAATTTCGCTTTTTGCTGTTCGCCATCCCAGGTAAAGGTATAGACCTGATCTCTGTAAGTTACATCATCTGCGAACCACTGTGCGAGGCCATTGGGTTCATTCAGAAATCCGAACAATATTTTGGGAGATGATTTTACTTCATACTCTACATTAAACTTTATCTTTTCTGCCATTCCTCTTCTTTATTAATATTTCAGTGAATTATTTTCACCAATTTTTCTAAAGGAAAGTAATTTCCTCTATATTTGCAACTCTGTTTTGAACAGGTATAAAAAATGACACAATTTGTGCCAAAAGCATCCCGGATTATTTCGGGATTTGACACAATATAGAGTATTTATACTCAAAGAAAAAACAAATCCGGCGGGGTAGCTCAGATGGTTAGAGCGCAGGATTCATAACCCTGAGGTCGGCAGTTCGATCCTGCTCCCCGCTACAAAACCCGGTTTACGATAAGTAAAGCGGGTTTTTGTTTTTCAAGAAATTTCGATGTTGCTTCTTTACTGTTTAAAAGAGGCTTTTTGGTTCGACCTTCTCGTTTGGTCTCTCTTGATTCCTCAAAAAAACATGACTCTTGTCAAAAGGCTAGATCCCTTTTATCTGTAACTTGAAAGCAATTGAAACTGAAGGAACGCTTTAGAAATTCATTAGTTCATCTTCAGTTGCCTTGTCTTGAAAAGGTGATCTATAATAAGAGAGGCATAAACAACAATGATCTTGAAAATAGTAAAATTATGTAAAGCTCCAACAAATGAAAATTAGATCCCATAAACTAAGAATGGCATCTCTGACTCTGATTAACTGTCAAACAGCAAGGGTCAAACCACACACATAATTAACAAAATAGTTTGATATCTACCCAGGACGAACTACGATGCTCGTCACCAACAGGTTAACATACATCCGATTCATGCCAAAAGCATTACTTTTCCACATCTCGAATAAAACTACTTTTTTATCAATATTTGTAACTTTAAGTTGCGTTGTTGTTAAAAGCGTATAGTTGCACACTTAACCCTAGCTATATGAATAAACTCATTATAATTGTTACATTTTGTTTGACATGTATTTCAACTCATATCTTACAAGCACAAGACGTAAAAGCTAAGAACATTGCTATTGAAACAGGCCAAATCATAACTATTAAGTCTACTATTCTTGGCGAAGAAAGAAATCTTTATATAAGCTTACCTCCGGGATACGACACAATAAACACTAAACTTCCAGTTATTTATGTTTTAGATGCTGAATATCGATTTGGGATCGCTCAAAGCATTCAAACGTATTTCAATATTACCACTAAAATTCCGCCTGCTATTTTAGTAGGAATTGCAAACCCTACGAAGGAAGCTCGTTCCAGAGATTATCTACCGCAAAGCTATGGGGGTCAAGCAGAAAAGTTTTCTAAATTCCTTTCAACAGAACTTTTTCAGTACATACAAAAAAATTATAAAGCTAATGAGACGCGGTATTTAGTGGGGCATTCTCATGGCGGAGTGTTTGCCGTTTACACCTTGCTAAATGAACCAAATCTATTTGAGGGATACATAGCGATAGATCCTAGCTTAAAGCATATCTTCAAGGAGGGTAGCAATCTGTTAAATCGTGATTTGAACGGTAAGAGACTCTATTTGGCTTCCTCAGATGTTGCATACGGATACCTGGAAGACGTAGCTTCTGATATGCAAGCAGATTTCGCCATTTTCAAGAACCATCTCTATCAGACTCGTGGAATGAATAAACTAGCTTTCAAGATAGATCATATTAATGATGATCACGGCAATTCATACATCCAAGGTTTTAGTAGAGGTTTGAGGTACTTAATGAACTGGAGATTTGAATAAATAAATTGCTCAGTGTTCGACTTCCCTTTGGGTTATAGGCATTTTCTACTTCCTTTTCTGCTATAATTCTTCGCTTCCAGATAAGAAAATCCAAGATGACGCGGGCGGTCGCTCTAAATTTCGATTGTTGCAGATGCTGCATTTATTCGGGTAATTGCATCATCCTTCAATGAAAAGTTTTTATTACCAAAGTTTACGAACGATGACGGGATGTTCATTCCCTTTTTTCCAACCAAAAATAGTTATATCTAGAAACAAACTAGGCCTCTTAGGCTCTGTGGTCTTCGCCCGGCGGGCCCAAATGACGATATGTATAGGAAATTCCAGATAAGGCGCTGATCGTGAAACTATAAATGCAATAGGCTTCGATAAGGGTGCGTTGTCAGCTGATTTGAGACTTCATCAATTTGTTTAAGGTCTTTATGAAAGTTCGACATTTCGCTCGTTCCCCCTACAAAACCCGGTTTACGATAAGTAAAGCGGGTTTTTGACTTTTAAAGAAATTTAAATATGCCTTTTTAGCGTTTGAAGGGGCTTTGGGGTTGGAGTTTCCTGCTGGGTCTCCTAATTTCTCGATTGAACTGGCTTTTGGTCCAAGTGCTTTAGTCCCTTTTGATCTCCACTCGATAGCCATTGAAATTGAGGGCAACCGCTATCAATCATTAGCTCAACTGCCGCTGCCTTGTCTTGAAAAGGTAATCTATAAATAACAGAACACTTAAGGGAATTAAGTATGGAAAAACAGAAATGGCAATTTTTATAATTCCTGTAGCAACATCGGTAAAGTTCAAATCAAAATTTGAGATATAAGAATTCTTTTGTAAATGGAAGGTTGAAGCTGAATTAATAACAGCAAAAAGCAACAAGCAGATTCCAAAACATAGAATTATTGATTTGGCTTTTTGGGTTATCATTGGCTCTGAAACCTTTGCCTCCTGAGTTTGAATTTCGGCCATTACACTGTTAGAAAAGTCAAAAGACGGTTCTACTATAAGTTCCGTTTTAATAACAGAGCGCAAAGTAGAATTCAGCGACAATTCTTCCTCATTTTCAACCATTTTCATGATGTCATCTGTAAATGAAGCTCGAGGCTCATCTAAATCAATGCTTTGAATAAGCTTTTTGAAAATCTCGTCTTTCATATTAATTCAGAAATTTAAGTTCATGTTCCAATATCTTCCTTGCTCTGAAAAGCTTTATCTTAATGTTTGATGCCGTCAATCCCGTTATTTCCTCAATTTCATTTATAGAGTTTTCATTAAAGTAATACAATGTAATTATAAGGGCATCTAGTTTGGGCAATTTATTAATGGACTCTTTCACAATAATCCTAACTTCTTTTTTAGACAGTTCTTGATGAGGGTTATCGGTGCTGTCGGAATATTCTTCTATTATTTCTTGATCTATTGTATTTATATCTATTGACTTCTTTTGCAATCGGGATACACAGGTCCTGTATGTAATTGTGTAAATCCAGGTTGAGAACTTTGATTTCCCTTCAAAGGTGTGTAGTTGGTTGTAAGCCTTGATAAAGCTCTCCTGGGAAGCATCTTCAGCATCTTCCTTATTGCCTAGTATTCTGAAAGCGATCGAGTAAACTATCTTCTTATTTCTATCTACAAGAAATCGGTAAGCGGAACTATCACCATCTGATATCCTGCCGATGAGTATATGATCGTCCTTGCTTTCCATTTTGTATTAGACAAGACTCATTGATTTTCGGTTACAAGACTATTTAATTCGCAAGCGATCCGTTTGATATAACAATTACCCATTTAAGAAACTTTGTAACCAAGACAAGACGAGTCCTGTCATACGGTCACAAATTAAAATACAATTATGGATGAAATATTAAGAGATTGTTTGGTTTCAATTGCAGCAATTGGGGCCATTTTTGTTATCCTTTACGTACTACTGATGAACCGTTTTAGGGAACGAATGTCATTACTAGAAAAAGGGTTATCACCTAAAGTATTCAACAATAAAAACGCATCACAGTCAGCAACCCTTCGTTTTGGCTTGTTGTTGATTGGCACTTCCATCGGGATACTGTTGGGCAATTTCGTTGCCATACAATTTGACATACCGAGACAAGGTGCATTTATCGCAATGATGTTTCTTTTTGGAGGGATTGGTTTAATTACCAGTTACCTGATAGAACAGCGGACTAACAAATCTTAAGAATCGGATATTAAAAAAAACAATGAAAAGAATCAGAAACAACACATTGGCAGGCCTCCTGATGGCAATACTATTCAACGCAATTAGCTATTCAGTGTCGGCCCAATCAGACCCAACAAGCATAGACAACAAAAAGGTAACTGCAACGATTTTGCACCTCGACAGCCTTTTCTGGAAGAGTTACAACGACTGTAAGCCTGAAGATGGTGGGCTATTCTTAACGGATGACGTGAAATTTTACCACGACAAGGGCGGCATTACCAATGGCAAAAGCGCGTTAGTTGCAAGTATACGTGACAATGTCTGTGGCAGCCAAAATCCACACCTAAGAAGAGAGGCCGTCGAAGGAACTGTCCATGTCTACCCTTTGAGAAACGGCAATACTATTTATGGGGCAATTATTTCAGGAGAGCATGTTTTTTATGTAACAGAAAAAAACAAGCCAGAAAGAAAAGACGGGCTTGCAAAGTTTACACAGGTTTGGCTATTAAAAAACAATGAATGGAAAATGTCTGATATTCTGAGTTATGACCATGGGCCTGCGAATAGAAAGCTAGAAATAAAATTATCAGAAGGCGAACTAAAAGAGTTCGAAGGCAATTATAAAAACCCGAAATTTGGAACATTTAACTATAAAATACAAGGCTCAAATTTATTAGTTTCTGGCACCGGATTCAATGCAGTACTCTACCCTGAAAGTAAGAACAAGTTTTTTATTAAAGAACGGGATCTGGAATTTGAATTTGTAAGGAATGAAAAAAATCAGGTTTTTAAAATACTCGTGCATGAAAAAGGAGCAGTTGTAGACGAGCTTCTAAAGTTTTAGAAAAGCTGGAGCGAAATAATCGATTGAAAATCTGACAAGAGGTTCGACATTTCGCCGGTTCCCTCTACGTAGAAAGGCCCTTTTAGGGCCTTTTTTGGTTTCAATCCTCCTTGTGCGCCAAACATGCGCCAGAAATGTAC
>NZ_DASWXT010000134.1:0-7558 GCF_036405355.1 Daejeonella sp. | reverse complement strand
GCGATACGCCTATACCCGAGATTTAAATAAACAATCATTAATAAAATACCCTCTTTCCTAAATATGGCAAGAGTTTCAATTCTGCTGCCGGGCTAAACCTTAATAAAAACTTTCCCCGGACACTAGTGACTCCAAGTCATCCGATGAGTTTAATAATTAACGTTGTGCTAAAAAATCAATTTTAGCAATCGCTGGAAACTCTACGGGCAGTAGAGAAAAAGACAAAATTGATAAGATTCCAGTAGCGTTTATGCATTTAACTTTTATTAAATAAATTAGTTTTATATCTTGAGGTTCAGAAGAACCTCGTCATTGGAAAACATTAAACTCTAGAGACAAAAGGAATTGGATAGAAAAATTTATGAACACTCACGCCGACAAGACCCGGGAGAATAAAAGCCAGTCGGTTTCAAATGGCCTTACTCAAAAGGAAGGAGGCAGTGAGTCATCTTTTCAGTTTGCAGATAACAGACCAGAGGCAATAGAGCAGAGAAAGATGCAGGAGCTGGCCAATGCTAGTTCACAGGTTTCTCAGCTTAGAGCATTTCAGGAAATGGCTAATAACAGTCCTCAGCTTAAACAGGCGAATCAACAGCCAATTCAAAGAGTAAAAAATAATACAGACCAGCAAGAGAGCGACAATAACAGTCAGCAAGCGAAAGACCCTGCCAAGTTGAAGCGTTCTGAAATTATGAGACAGAAACTGGAGGCAGGCTCAGAAGAAGATGGACCTTCATCGATTACTTGGGCTGATTATGCCAAGCAGTTAACTGAAGAGGAAGAAGAAGAAGAATGGGATGACATCAATACATCAGACACAGCTGAGATTCTGCCTGGTATGAAGGAGTTTGCCATGCAAACAGATGCCGGTTTTTTCGCCGGCAGGGATGATTTGCTGAAGGAGATTGATAAATGTTTGGAGCAATGTAATTTGTATCGCGAAAAGCTCATTTCACAAATAGTTGAGGTAAATGATTTAGAAAAAGATGCTAAGGCGGATGAAGATTTAAAAATTCGCAAAGAAAAAGGGGCTAGAATCATACGAGAATTTTATAATAATAAACTGGGTTTTCTTGAGAAATCTGTTGAAAAATGGTTAGAACAGTTCCAAGACGATACATCAGGCAGTGTTATGCACAGGCGCACTTCAATCAAAGCATTGTTGCCCGCAATTAAGTCTGAGAAAGAGATGACTGTAGATGAAAGGGTTCAGAGCGTAAAGGAAAAGGAAGTGAAGGAAATGGAAAGGGCGAAAAAGGAAAGCGAAAAGAAGGAAAAAGCAAATGCGGAAGTAAGATCGCGCCCGCCCTTTACATCTGAAGAATTCAAGGCCGAAGCACAGTTATGGGTTGTTGTACCTTTTTCAAACATAAGTGCAGTGGTATCGGGCTTAAAGGCTTTCCATGCAATTCCTGAACCTCGTGGGGATGACAGTATTCGATTAGCTAAGCTGGATGCCTGCCAGAAGGTGAGATCTGCCGCCGATGCGGCCTTTGCTAATATACGCAAACTAAAAGAACATCCGGGCTACGATAAAGGACACACGGATTTTGAGAAGAAGTCGCACGATATTCGTGGGGATGCATTAGTTAAACTTCTCGGTCAGTGTCAAAATTATTATAACACCAACCGTACCGATGAAGAGAAAGCAGCACGGAAAGCCGAGCTAGATGCAGAACAAAAATCGAGATAGGAATACTGGTTTAAGTGTTTTTTCATTAAAGAATCGGGAAAAGAGAATTTTTAAAATAAAATGATCACCCGGTTGACCCTCCTTAACTGATTGTACTTTCCTTTGAGTTTCCGGCGATTGCAAAAATTGATTTTTTTACAGAAGTAAATTGCTGTTTTAAAGTTTTGATTATGGTTGGTTTTCCAAGGACCAGGGGATTTGGAAATTCCCTTCAGCTAGAATCGAAACCTGGAACCAGATGACAATGATGCAGCCTGGTTCCAATTTTTTAACATATTTTATCTTATGAATGGGGCTTTTTCTGTTTGACCGGTCTTGTATATGAGTTAAAGAACGGAATACAGATTTTATACTTCTATTCATGAAGAACCGGACAGATTTTGGGTTAAACCGAAGAACATTTTTAAGTACCAGCGGGCTTGGTCTCCTGGGTGCTTCCATGTCGGGTGTTTTATGTAATGTTCCTTCGAAAGAAGAAACTGTAAAGGCTGTCAATACCTTTCAGAAAGATGGCTGGAAAGCCATTATGGAATCTGCAAAGAAATATCCAAAGCTGGATGCGCATAACCATGTATGGTCGGGCAGTAATGCTGCCCAGGTAGATGAAAGCTGCGAAGCCCTTGGTATTACAAAAGCTGCCTGCTCGATTCCGGGAGGGAAAACTGTTGCAGAAATTCGCGCTAATAATGATATTATTATTCAGGCGATGAAGTCGCATCCCAAGCGCATCATGGGACAGTGTTATATAAATCCTTTATTTAAAAAGGAAGCTTTGGATGAGATCGACCGCTGCGTTGACAATGGGATGGTGATGCTTGGCGAACTTTATGATGCGGTTAAAATTTCTGATCCGCTGTATTACCCGATCGTTGAGCGCTGTATCAAACATAAGATTCCATTGATGCTTCACGGGGTTACGACACTCGGAAACTGGCGCCCGGGATATTTACCTACTAATCCTCCAAACTCCTCTGTACCTGAAGATTTTGTGGAGATAGCGAACCGCTATCCCGAAGCGATGATCATTTGTGGTCATATCGGTGGGGGTGGTAACTGGGAATATATGTGCCGGATCTTAAAGAAGGCTCCAACCTTATTTCTGGATACGAGCGGGAGTGTAAGTGATGAGGGTATGATCGATATGGCGGTTAAATATATTGGCGCAGATCGTTTGTTATTTGCTACTGATATGAATTATGAAACCGGTGTCGGTAAAATTATATGGGCTGATCTGAGCGAGGCCGACAGGAAAAAGATCTTCTTCGAAAACTTTAACAATTTATTGAGAAAGGCGGGTAATCATGTTGCTTGATATCAATGCATTCGTTGGTCACTGGCCATTCCGCAACTTAAGAGGGAATAATCTCAAAGACCTGCTCAAACGTATGAATACCTATGGAGTGGATAAAGCAATAGTATCCAATCTGAATGGGATTTTTTATGTAGATGGACAAATTGCAAATGAAGAGTTATTTGCTGAACTGAACTCTGATGCCTCATTTAAAGATCGCTTTATTCTGTTCGCGACTATTAATCCGATTCTTCCATGGTGGAGGGATGCACTGGAGACCTGCCACAAAGAGTTTGGAATGAAAGGGATCCGGATCTTTCCGCATTATCATCATTACAAACTGACTGATGAGGCTTGTGTTGAAATGGTTAAGGCTGCGAGAGATCTGGGTATGCCGGTTTCAATTCCTCTGCGTATGACTGATTTGAGGGAACGGTCCTGGTTAGATGTGGACAAAGCAATTAGTTATAATGATGTTGCAGCTCTGGTAAGTAAAGTGCCCGACGCAAAATATATGATCCTTGAAGCCCGGATTACTGACGGACAGGAACCCACAACAGATGAATCTGTTAAGATACTGAAGGCTGCTGATGTCCTTTTTGATACCTCAAGAGGCAGCGGAGTGGTTGTAAAAGGCCCGAATAGTGAAAGTTTAACGTATCTGCTGGAGAATTTCGGAGTTGATAAACTGGCATTTGGAACAGAGACTCCTTTTGTGGATTATACCTCGCCGTTTTTAAGGCTCGGAGCTTTTAAAGCTATAAATGAGACTGAAAAACAAAAAGTTTGGTCAGAGAATGTCCTGCGGATGCTTGGCTATAAAAAAATCTAATGTACCAGACAACCTGCACTAGCAGGAATTAAAACAAAAATCACAGATAAGTGGAACCCTTTTAAAACAAATTATATACAAATGAAGAAACAATTCCTTTTACAAATGCTTGCCATTTGCATGATTCTTAATCTTGCTTATGCTCAAAACCCTGTTGGCAGGACTCCCTACACTTTGTTCAACGACTTTGAAACCGGTGAACTTTTCGGCTGGGAAACTTATCCCTATGCTCAGGATATAGCCTTTGATGCGCTGTATTTTGCGGTTAAATCGCCTACTTATAAAGACAGCAAATACGCACTGGCTCGTCCTTTTAAGGCTCATGATGTGACTGAACTCTATCAGGGTTTTACCAAACGTCTGAATATGTATACCATTGCCGGCAGCAGGGTAAAAGCTGCGGTTTATTTTCAGGGTGATCGTAATCCTGAGTCGCTTGAACTTTCTCTGGGAACTTTTGAAGGCAAACGTTACTTCCATAAGATTAATAATCCAAAAGCAAATTCCTGGTTAGAACTCGATCTGCCGATCTCAGCATTTAAGCTGGATGGCAAGTCTCTGGGAGCTAATGAGCATATTCAGGTAATCACACTGAAAGGAACATATCCGATAGTGAATTACCTGTACACTTATACGATACTGATGGATGATTTTAGTATCAATGGTGAGCGCGACAGACAATTTATTGCTACTTCTCCAGGCTCAACTAATCTGGATATGTTCGATGTAACGATCCTGAATAAGCACTTTTTCTATGGTGATAATGTCAGTCTTAAAGTTGCACCTGAAGGAAATATAAGTTTGAAACAGGTTACAGGTACATTGGTAGACAGTAAAGGAAAAATTGTTAAGGATAATATTTCATTCAGCCGCAGTGGTACGGAATGGGCAAATACAGCAATGTATAAACTCTCAGAAAAGGATGCCCGCGGTCAGTGGGAGATTCGTTTGAAAGGTGAAGATAACCAGGGCGGATCAGTAAACTGGGCTATACGCTTTTTGATGCCGGGTAAGCAGGTAAATGGTCACCCGAGACTATATTTCTCAGCTGATGAGATTAAAACCCGTCTGGCCAATGAAAAATCGCCTGTTGCTAAAAAGATTCTTGATAATGCATTGGCACATACAGATTTCATGAAAGTGAATGTTGATGCAATTAATGAAGGAAAAGATCTGACTGCCGAAAACCTTGTTGGTGGACCGCATTCAAAAACTTCAGTGGGTTTCAATTCCTATGCTTTATGGAATAACCCTAATTCAACTCTTGGAAATGTAATTGAGGAAGGCAGCTTCCAGTATACTTTTAAAGGTGATCGTGCAGCAGGTGAGCAGGCTAAAAAAGCATTGCTTAAACTTTGCTCGTTCAAAAAATGGAATGCCGACTGGATGCTTGAACGTAAGTTCTGGACTTACTATCCGGTAGGTTATACTATCAAGCCTGTTGCTTATGGTTATGATATGCTTTACGACCTGCTTTCTGAATCAGAACGTGCATTTGTACGTACTGCAATTATGGAAAAAGGTTTGAAAATGTTCCATCGTGACATGGTTGAAATGAATCGTATGCCTTCTAACCAAACCAATCACATTGCAGTACTGGCAGGTGGTATGGGTTTAGCTGCAACCGCTATTTATGGTGATGATCCATCCAATCCGAATCTGGAGCCTTACATTTCAGGTATCCTGACAAAAACTAAAACCTTTATCGACCGTACTTATTATGAGGATGGTAGTTATGGTGAGCCGAAGAGTGGCTATATGAATATGGCGAGCAGGGATATGGGTGAATTACTGCCTGCTTTGGAACGTAATTTCGGAGTTGATTATTCTACAACTACCGCTTTTAAAGATTTTTACAAATACCTTATTCAGGCGAGCTATTCAAATGGTTTGATGCAGGATTATGGTGATGGTGGTGGAGCTAAAGGATCAAGAGTGGATATTGGCGGACAGATTCACTCCTGGTGGCTGGTAAACCGTACAAAAAATCCATACCTGTATAGTTATGTAAAACCATTTTGGGAATCCGGAAAAGGTGGTTATTTAAGTTATGTATGGTACAGAGATGATATCACACCGGTATCGAGAGAAACGTTGCCTCCATCCAAGTTCTTTAGCGCTCAGGGTATGGTGATGCGTTCCGGTTGGGACGATGCATCTATGATATTGAGTACCCGAGTTGGACCAAATGCAAATCACTATCATTACGATCAGGGAAGTTTCCAGATCATGAAAAATGGAGAGACTTTACTGACCGATCCTGCTTATGGTCCTTTGGGATATTATGCGAATCTGGAATATTTGAGTTATAGCGTCCAGGCGATTGCTCATAACGTCATGCTGGTTGACCACGATCCTGAAAGTCAGGCTCCTGCTCATTACGATAATGGAATTAAAGCTCTTAACGAATGGCCAAGAGTACAGCATTTATTTAATGGCAAAGATGCTGATGGAATTGAAAGTGAGCTGAGTTCAGTGTACAAGGGTAAACTTGAGAAGTATTCGCGCACCTTACTTTACACTAAGACAGGTCCTGTTTTCCTGTTTGATGAAGTGAAAAGTAAATCGCCGAAAGGCCATGTTTACGACTGGTTGTTTCATGCTCCTCCGGGTGAGAACAATCAGACAGCAATCAGTTATGATAAAGGACGTATGATCATCGACCGTCCAAATGCTAAATTGACGATGGATGTGGTGAGTCCTGAGATCGTTGCATCTAAGATTTATGATAAGAGTGCTGGTATAGGTAAATCATTTTATGAGTCATTCCTGGATCTGGCAAGTAAGCCGGATCTGAATCAGGTTAATTTCCTTGCAGTTATTTTACCGGAGTCTAAACCTTCTTCAGGTCCTGCTCCTGTAACTACTAAGCTGGAAGCAGCGGGATGGATAGGTGCTAAAATGGTTCATGCTAATGGTTCTGATATCGGTTTCTTCAGAACCGGAACCGAGAATGGTGCAGCAGCTGGTTTTACAACTGATGCAAAACGATTTACTGCGAGCTATGACAGATCAGGTGCTCTTCAGAAAATTTACTATGAAGGAACTGCTATATCAGGTAATGGATTGGGATTAAACACTGATGCCGGAACCAGAGGTACAGTTGCTTTGGTTTCTACAGGTATAGATGCAGAAATTAAATCATGGAAAGGCTGTTCAGTGAAAATGATGGTATCCGGAAAACCATCTTCAGTACTTGTTGGCGGTCAGTCGGTTAAAGACTGGACCTATGATGCGGCTTCGAAAACGGTTTCTGTGAAATTACCAGGTGGAACAGTTGCTTTAAAAATCAATAAATAAGGGTTTTGTTTTCTGTTTTACAGAAAGCAGCTTGCCCGATATTTTAAATATTCCGGATCTTCATCTAAAGATGGAGGTCCGGTATTTTTATACAGTAGGATCGCGTTAAATTTTTGGTTTTTCGACCCCAAAGGGATGATGTCATGATTTAGGGTATTTTTCAATCCTCTTGATTGTAATCCAGGTTGGAATTTTTTTTGTGACCCTGAAGGGGTCAAATGTTTATAGAATTATTTACATAGGTAATCCCGACCCTGAAGGGCAATGTCATTAAGTTAAGGGGCAGGAGGTTCTGGCCTTCGTGGCTGTTGCTCAACCTACCTAAACCAGATTTTACCTAGTTGCATTTTTTATAAGTAGCCAACGGTGAGATAAGCTGGTATGTTCTTGACATTTCGATTTAGAACAATGATTTAAGTTTTTAGCGAAGCAACCGCCTAGA
>NZ_DASWXT010000133.1:0-24213 GCF_036405355.1 Daejeonella sp. | reverse complement strand
AGATGTTTCTGCTTTGCGCATTGATTCTAACTATGGTATTTTGGATTGAATTCAGGCAAAAAATCATTGTTTGGACAGCAATAACCTTTAGCGTGTTACTGTTTATGAGTATTTCCCTGGATCGGATTCAAGATTTTAGAAAGGAAGAACTGATAGTTTTCAGTATTCGAAACAGCTCTGCTATTGCTTATTCCAAAGGGAGTAAATGTATTGTTCTGGCAGATTTTGACCCTGCAGACAGAACTTTCTCTTATTCGATATGGCCGGCATTGGAAAGCAGGGGAGGTTCTGATATCACTTTGCTCAGTATTGATTCTACCGTCAGAACCGATTCATATTGGTCAGATTCCAATTTTATGCAATTTGGTAAGTTCCGGGTGCTTCGATGGGACAGAAAAATCAGTTTGCCGAAATCGTATGAAAAAATAGAAGTTGATATCCTTGTTTTGAGCAATAATCCGGTTCATAAGCTAGCTGATATCAACACTTTTATAGAGTTTAAGAAAATTCTTATCGATCCGACTAATTCTGATTATAAGATTAAGGCATGGCTCTCAGAAACAGCCAAAATGAATCTTTCCACTTATGTTTTGAAGAAATCGCCGGCATACATTATCAATCTAAAGTAATTTGGGTTAATTTTGATCAATCAGGTCCGATTTATTACACTGGAATTAACGATGGAATTGCTGGAATATCAACTATCAGAACGGATTGCGAGTATTACAATTAACCGCCCTGAAAAGCGAAATGCTTTAAATCCGGAACTTATATCTGCATTGACAATTGCCTTTAAAACTGCTGTTGCTGATGATGATGTTAAGGTTATAGTCCTCAAGGCCAATGGAGAGGTATTTAGTGCAGGGGCAGACCTTGATTATCTAAAACATTTACAAAACAATACTGAAGATGATAATTTGACAGATACCAATCTATTGAAGGATCTCTTTTTAATAATCTATCGTTCTTCTAAAATAGTAATTGCACAGGTTGAAGGTCATGCTATAGCCGGCGGCTGCGGATTGATTTCAGTGTGTGATCTGATATTCTCAGTGCCTGAAGCTAAATTTGGCTATACTGAGGTCAGGATCGGCTTTATTCCGGCAATTGTAACCTGCTTTCTGCTCAGAAGAATAGGTGAAGGCAGAGCCAAAGAATTACTCCTCAGCGGAGAACTCATTGCTGCTCAAACCGCCGCTGATTATGGGTTAATCAATTTCATTTATCCTAAGGAGGAAATAGCCCAAGCAGTTGAATCTTTTGCCCGTAATTTTATTCAATCAGTTTCAGCAAATTCTGTAGCGCTTGGGAAGGAACTTATTAACTCCGTTCAGGATCTTTCATTAGAAGATAGTTTGAGTTTAGCTGTAAAAATGAACGTTGAAACCCGATCATCTGTTGATTGCAAAAAGGGAATTTCTGCCTTTTTGAATAAAGAGAAGCTAAAGTGGTAAAATCCGATACTAAACCATCAGTAATGCAATCCGGAGTTAAGGAAAAGAAGACTTACGAGATTTTTTTGATTGGTGATACAGGAAATGTAGCCAGGCATGGACATGATCCTGTATTGGAAACCATGTGTTCTCACTTTGATAAAGGTCAGCATTCTGCTGTTATCTTTTTAGGTGATAATATTTATCCTAAAGGCCTGCCACCGGAAGGTGCTATTCTCCGTAAGGATGCTGAAAATGCATTAATTGCCCACAAAGAAGCGTTGAAGGATTATCATGGTAAGGTACTCTTTATTTCAGGTAATCACGATTGGAACAAGGGCAGGGAAGGTGGTTACGAATATATTTTAAGACAGGAGAAATACCTGGAAAAGCTTTTTGGAAAATCCGTGATGTACCCTACTAATGGGTGCCCCGGACCCACGGAGATTAATGTTAATCCGAATGTTACACTGGTGTTGATTAACACCCAATGGTGGCTTCAACCCGGTTTCAGACCTATTGGGCAAGAGTGTGGCTGTAGAGTAGAATCAGAAGAAGATTTTTTTAAGCATTTGATCACTATACTTGAAAGTAATAAGGATAAGAGAATAATTATTGCCGGACATGCACCGGTTTACAGTTATGCGATTCATGGTGGCCGTTATAAGTTAAGGCACCATTTATTTCCTTTCACTATCTACCATCGTAAAGCATATTTTCCTCTGCCTATTCTGGGTTCGTTATTACCTATTTACAGAAAATATTTTGGAGCAAAAGAGGATATAGCCCATCCCCGTTACAGGCATCTTAGAAAACGTCTCATTGAGATATTTAAAAACTATCCGGGTATTATTTATGCCTCAGGACACGAGCATAATCTGCAGCATATTTCAAAAGACCAGAATCATTTTATTGTTAGTGGTGCCGGCTCAAAGCTTAAATATGTTTTACAGACAGGAAAAAATCTGAAATTTGGCATGAAGGCAAAGGGATTTTTTAAACTAAAGTTTGAAAATGAAGGTTCAGTTTATATTTCAGCCTGGGTAATTGATGCGGATTCTGAAAAAGGGAAAATGGTCTATGAATATAAGATAGATTAAGGTACTATCACCAGAAGTGACTTATGCATATTTTCGATTGATATTTCCTTCACTTTGCCGAGAACCTCGCCATCTACCTGAAGTGTTGTTTTTCTGCTGCTCTTAACTACTGCTTTATCACAACTGATTATCTCCACATAATCGGAAGTATGCAATCTGTTCATGAACATTTTCCAGGCAATAGATAATAGCTTGATTCGTGGAAAAGGTTTGATTATCACGAGTTCAAATTTACCATCATCAAGTATTCCTTTTGGATTGATCACTGCTCCGGTACCATATTGTGAAGCATTTGCGAAGGTCATGGACACTCCTTTTCTTCTTATTGTTTTACCATTGCAGGTAATATTGAAAACATATTTTTTAAGCAGAAACATTTCGCCAAAAAGGTGCTTTGCATAAGTCAGAATGCCTCTTTTTACATCATTTTCAAAACGTTTTACTACCCGGGCATTCAGTCCGACATCTGCCAGATGTATACAGATTCTCTCATTAATTTTAATAAGATCAATCATCTGGGTTTTTCCTTTGATAAGAATCTCAATAGCGTTTTCAATCTTACCGGGAATATGAAGTTCTTTTGCCATTCCATTAGCCGAACCCAGTGGAATAATGGCAAGCGGAATTTCTGTGTTGGCAAGTATTCCTGCCATTAAATTTATGGTTCCATCACCGCCCGCGGCGGCAACAATATCAGGTTTATATTGATTAATATTATTTGATATAAGTTCTTTATCATCCCCACTCATTACAATGATTTGATAATCAAATCTTTCGGATTTGCATCTCTCAGTAATTAGATTTTTAAGGTTTTTCTCCCCACCATGTCCGGATTTTGGATTAATGACGAACAGTATCCTCAAAGGATTTAATACAGATTTTTCCTGCCCGGACATCATTAAAGTTGTTCCTTTACTTCAAGCAGAAATTGTTTCAGGCGCTCAAGAGAGTCGATCACCTTTTGGTTCTCTTTTACTTCAGCTTTATTGCTTCGAAGATAATCTTTGGCACCCTGCAGGGTATAGCCCTTTTCCTTCACCAGATTGAAAATTATCTTCAGGTTCTCTACATCATCGGCACTGAACAAGCGGTTTCCTTTTTTGTTCTTTTTGGGCTGGAGAATTTCAAATTCACGTTCATAAAAACGAATCTGGGAAGCGTTGACATCAAACATACGGGTTACCTCACCCATACTGTAATATAATTTTGTTATGTCGCGCTCCTTATATGGCATACCGATGATTTTCCTTTTGTAAAATTAATAAATTTGAACTGAAGCAAGCAAAAATTAAAATGCTTTAGATAATTGTAACGCATAAATGTTCTGAACAGTACTCCACAGGCTATTTCATATTCTCTCCTCAAAAAACACATATCTGTATTATATTTGCAGAATAGCTAATCAGGATGACCACCAAAGAGATAAGACAAGGTTTTTTAGATTTTTTTGCTGCCAAAGGACACCATATTGTACCATCAGCGCCTATTGTTGTTAAGAATGACCCCACACTGATGTTTACCAATGCCGGGATGAACCAGTTCAAGGACCTTTTCCTCGGTCAGGCAGCAATAAAATACTCCAGAGTGGCTGATACGCAGCGTTGTTTGCGTGTTTCCGGTAAACATAACGACCTCGAAGAAGTTGGAATAGATACCTATCATCATACGATGTTCGAGATGCTTGGCAACTGGAGTTTTGGTGATTCTGCCAATCCTGAAGGCGGATATTTTAAAAAGGAGGCCCTTGCCTGGAGCTGGGAGCTTTTAACTGAAGTATATAAAATACCTAAGGACCGGCTATACGTCAGCGTTTTTGCGGGTGATGAGAAAGAAGGACTTCCCAAAGACCAGGAAGCACACGAGATATGGAAAAAGTATATTTCTGAAGACCGGATTCTTTTAGGAAATAAGAAGGATAATTTCTGGGAGATGGGTGAAACAGGACCCTGCGGACCCTGTTCGGAGATCCATGTGGATATGCGCCCTGATGCTGATCGTATTAAAATTGACGGCAGTAAACTGGTCAATCAGGATGATCCACAGGTTATAGAAATATGGAATAATGTATTCATGCAGTTCAATCGCCTGAAGAATGGTTCTCTGGAAAAACTTCCCGGGAAGCATGTGGATACAGGAATGGGACTTGAACGTCTGGTAAGGGTAATACAGAATAAAACATCAAATTATGATACCGATGTTTTCCAGCCGATGATTCAATTTATTTCAGAAAAATCACGCATGCCCTATGTTGGAAATTCAGTCCCGGGTGGAGAGAGCTGGGGTGCGTCCGTGGCTATGCGTGTAATGTCTGATCATATCCGTGCGATCAGTTTTTGTATTGCCGATGGTACTCTGCCATCCAATAATAAGGCTGGCTATGTAGTCAGAAGAATATTGAGAAGAGCGGTAAGATATGCCTATACCTTTCTTGATCTTAAGGAGCCATTTTTAAATAAACTTGTCCCAATTCTTGCAGATCAGTTCGACGGAATATTTCCTGAGCTTAAAAAGCAGCAGGATTTTGTTCAGAAAGTGGTTCTGGAAGAAGAGATATCATTTCTAAGAACTTTAGCGACCGGAATTCAGCGTTTTGAACGTTTCGAAACCAATGATCAGATCATTAATGGAGAATTTGCATTTGAACTATATGACACTTTTGGATTTCCTATCGACCTGACCGAACTAATGGCCCGTGAAAAGGGCTGGGCTGTTGATATGGAAGGCTTTGAAGCGGAACTTCAGAAACAAAAAGCACGATCAAGAGCCGCAACAGCAGTTGATACCGGCGACTGGGTAATCGTTAATGAAGATGAAGAGGTTGAATTTACCGGTTATGATGAACTGGAAACGGAATGTAAAGTTCTGAGATATCGTAAGGTTACAGCTAAGGGAAAAGATCAGTATCAATTGGTATTAAATAGAACCCCATTTTATGCTGAAAGCGGAGGACAGGTTGGCGATACCGGAAAACTTGAAGACCATTCACGTCTGTTTGAATACCCGGTAACAGATACCAAAAAGGAAAACGGATTAATTGTTCACTTTCTTGATGAAATCCCTGATGATCTTTCTGGATCGTTTTATGCTGTAGTTGATTATAAGAGGAGAACTGCAACAGAAAACAATCATTCAGTTACTCACCTTTTACATGCAGCATTAAAGCAGGTTTTGGGTGATCACGTGAATCAGAAAGGTTCATTAGTTAATTCAGATTACCTAAGATTCGATTTTGCGCATTTTTCCAAGCTTACAGATCTGGAACTATCAGAAGTTGAAAGTATTGTGAATCGTAAGATCCGTGAAAATATTCCATTGAAAGAAGAGCGGAATGTGCCATATCAGAAAGCTATTGATTCAGGTGTAACTGCTCTATTTGGCGAAAAATATGGAGATTATGTTCGTGTGATCACATTTGATGATCATTTTTCAAAAGAGCTTTGTGGAGGAACTCATGTTAAATCAAGCGGACAGATTGGCTATTTTAAAATCATTTCTGAAAGTGCTGTAGCGGCCGGAGTCAGAAGGGTTGAAGCAATCACGGCTGAGGCGGCTGAGAATTATATTAATGCTCAGAATGGACAGATAAGGGGATTAAAAGACCTGCTTAAGAATCCAACTGATCTTCTCAAAACAGTTGAGTCATTACTTGAAGAGAACAGTCGTCTGAAAAAAGAAATTGAAAAATCTATTCTTGAGCGATCTGCAGGATTAAAGCATGATCTTGTTAAAAATGCATTGCTGATCAATGGTATTAATCTGATAGCAGCACAGGTTGAATTGCCCAATACCGATGCAGTGAAAAATCTTGCCTATGCCGTAAAGGACCTTGTAAATGACCTCTTCCTGGTTTTGGCTTGTGATATCGATGGAAAACCAAGCCTGACTGTGATGGTATCCGAAAATCTTGTTAAAGAAAGAAATCTGAACGCAGGAAATATTGTGCGTGAATTAGCTAAAGAAATTCAGGGTGGTGGTGGCGGACAGCCTTTCTTTGCTACCGCAGGGGGTAAGGATAGCTCCGGGCTTGTAAAAGCACTCGAGAAAGCAAAAACTTTTATTAATTGAGAATGGAGAATTGAGAGTTAGCTGCATTCTCCACTCTGCATTCTCCATTCTCAACTTTAATTAGTGTTTCCCTTTTCCACCCAAATGTCTATTGTTTCCTTTGGAATGGGATTTGCCCGAATTTCCTTTTGAATACCTTGAACTATTACTGTTTCTTATAATGGATTGTTTCCCATTATATCCTTTGTATTTGGCGTATTTTACTTTGTGAGAAGTAAAGTACTGATAAGGACGCGGAGAGTTAATAACCACTTTATATCCACTATTAAGGTCATATCCGCGATAACGGGATGGTAAAGCAGACATAAACAACCATCTTCCGTTTTCAAGGTAAATAAACTGGCGTTTTGGGACATAATAATAGGTTTCAATATCGGGCAGGTAATAGTAATCCACATGATTGTACCCTGTTGGTCCCCATTCAGGCTGAGCCCCAAGATTTATATTTACGCTTACCTGTGCTTTGACCGGTGCTCCTGAAAAAGTGATAAATCCGGCTACAATAGCAATAATTATTCTTTTCATATTTCTTGTTATTAGTAGATATGATTCAAATTCAATTAACGTGCCATTTTTATTTAAGTACAATTGATAGTTCAAAATTGAAGATTGTCAATTGCCGGAAGGATAATATCGTCGTAAGTTTTTTATTGCAATCTCAATGTTCACTCTCAACTGTAATCAATTGCTTATCTTTGTGCGATATTTAGATACCATTAAAGTTTAGATGACGACAATAGCGGATAGTTTAACTGATAAATATGAGCTTGTAGTTGGGCTTGAGGTACATGTTCAGTTATCAACCGAGAGCAAGATATTTTCTACTGATTCAGCCGGCTTCGGTGGTGGCCCCAATGAACATATAAGTCCGGTAAGTCTTGGTTTACCTGGAACTTTACCTAAACTAAATAAAAAGGTTGTTGAATATGCCATTAAAATGGGACTGGCTACCAACTGTAGTATCAATCTGAATACACATTTTGATCGTAAAAACTATTTTTATGCCGACCTGCCCAAGGGTTTTCAGACCACACAGGACAGTCAGCCAATTTGCCATTCGGGTTTTATTGACGTAAAATCAGACGATCATTCAGCAAGGCGCATTCGAATCCACCGTATTCACATGGAAGATGATGCCGGAAAAAGTATGCACGATCAGGATGAATTTGATTCATTGATTGATCTGAACAGGGCAGGAGTCCCATTGATAGAAATAGTTTCTGAACCTGATATTCGTTCAGCACACGAAGCTGCAGCATATTTATCCGAAATCCGGAAATTGGTGAGATACCTGGATATCTGTGATGGGAATATGGAGGAAGGAAGTATTCGTTGTGACGCTAATATTTCGGTCAGACTCAGAGGAGCTTCAGCATACGGGAACAGGTGTGAAGTAAAGAATCTAAATTCCATTCGAAACCTGCAAAGGGCAATTGATCATGAATTTTTAAGGCAGACTGAGCTTTTAGAAAAAGGTGAATATATTGAGCAGAACACCCTGAATTTTGATGCTGATACTGGTAATACAAGTCCGCTTAGGAGTAAGGAGATGGCTAATGATTACCGTTATTTTCCAGAACCTGATCTGCAGCCATTAGTGCTTGAACAGAAGTATATTGATGACTTGGCTGCCGAATTGCCTGAGTTACCTTCAAAAAAGATCGAACGTTACACTACTGTTTTCGGCCTGTCTGAATACGATGCTATCCTGCTTTCATCCGAGAAGGAGATAGCGGTTTATTTCGATGAACTAAGTTCGAAAACCCAACATTTTAAGGCCGCAGCAAACTGGGTGATTGGGCCTTTGAGATCGTATCTTCATGATAATCACAATCATATTGAAGATTTTCCGGTCAAGCCTGATGTTCTTGCAGATCTTATCAGTCTGATTGACAAGGGCAAGCTTAACTATTCAGTTGCGGCTCACCAGGTTTTTCCTGAGCTGATTAAGAACCCCGGAAAATCTGCAGAAGAGACAGCTATTTCATTGCAGGTATTGATTGATACTGCTGATGATGAATTGGGTTTGCTCATTGAAGAGGTTCTGAGTAATTACCCAGATAAGATTAAAGAATACCATAATGGCAAAAAAGGCGTTCTTGGTTTGTTTATGGGTGACCTGATGAAAAAGACCAAGGGAAAGATCAATCCGCAGATTGCCAGTAAGTTAGTAATAGATATATTAGAAAGTAAAGCATGAGAAAAGTTTTTGGCTTAGCCATTTTGGCAATGAGTGTTTTTGCGGTTTCCTGCAAAAATAATGATGAGTTGAGTATTTCGGGGAAGGTAGAGAATGCCGGTGAAATCAAAAAAGTATTGCTGTATGAAACTGATCAGCTCATCGATTCAGCATTTTTGAATGAAAGCAATGAGTTTAAGTTCCGCCGGGTTACCGAAGAGCCTGATTTCTATACTATTGTTGTAGGTGAAAAGAATTTCCTTGTAGTAGGAAAGAATGGCGATGAGTTAAAATTTAAGACAGATTATGCTGATACCACCAATGCCTATGAAATTAAAGGTTCAGAAGATTCAGAGAAAATACGTGAGTTTAATCAGATAGGAAATGATTTCAGCAAAATCTATAAAAAAATCCAGGATGATTATGCAGCCATGACTGAGGCAAATCCTGCTGCAAAAGATTCTATCTACAATGTGCTTATGCCGCAGTTTCAAGCCAATATGGATAAGTATTCTGAGACTACTTTCAAATTCGCTCAGGAAAATAAAAATAATCTTGCCGGCTTTTATGCAGCAAGCTCCCTCGATCAGAATAAATACGAAGCTGAGCTGATTGCATACGCTGAAGAAATCAGGTCTGTTTTTCCAAAGAATAAGGCGGTTCAATCTTTTGTCAATAAAATGGAAGGGTTAAAACCGGTTTCCGTGGGTCAGATCGCTCCGGAATTTGAATTAAATAATACTGAAGGCAAGCTGGTTAAATTGTCAGATTTCAAAGGTAAGTATGTTCTGCTTGATTTCTGGGCCTCATGGTGTGCGCCTTGCCGGGAAGAAAATCCAAACATAGTCAGGCAATTTGAAACATTTAAAAATAAAGGCTTTACGGTCCTTGGGGTTTCTCTTGATGAGGATAAATCAGACTGGTTAAAAGCAATTAAGGATGATCGTTTAAACTGGTCGCATGTATCAGAATTAAAGCGTTGGGATGGAAAAGTGACCATACAGTATAAAGTTGAAGGAATACCTGCTTCTTTTCTCCTGGATCCAAATGGGAAAATCGTTGCAAAGAATTTAAGAGGCACCGAACTGCAGAATTTTCTTCAGAAAGTGTTAAATTGATCACAAGAAATTGTCAATTTATAATAAAGATTTACAATTTCTTAATATAGGCTTAATGATTTAGTGTAATGGAGAGTTTACTTTTGTATCAAAATATCTGTCTATGAGTACCACTAAGCATAAAATCCTGATTGTAGATGATGAACCAGATATCCGGGAATTAATTGAGTATAATCTCAAAAAAGAAGGTTATCAGGTATTTACTGCTTCTAATGGTCAGGAAGGAGTTGCTGAGGCTAAGAGAGTTCTGCCAGATCTGATTATTTTGGATATAATGATGCCAAAAATGGATGGTATCGAAGCCTGCCGTATCCTCAGAACCATGAACGATTTCAAGAATACCTTTATGGTATTTCTTACTGCCCGCAGTGAAGAGTATTCTGAGATTGCGGGGTTTAACGTGGGGGCAGATGACTATATCGCAAAGCCAATTAAACCCAGGGCTTTGACAAGCCGGATCAATGCTATTCTACGAAGGAATGTGCAATCTGACATAGAAGTTGAAAATAAGTTGGAAATAGGTGATTTGGTTATCGACCGTGAGTCTTTTCTGGTTTACCAAAGAGGTGAAAAGGTTGTACTAGCCAAAAAGGAATTCGAATTATTATACCTTCTTGCATCAAAGCCTGGGAAAGTCTTTACCCGTGAGGTGATTCTTAAAAACATCTGGGAGGATTCAGTTGTAGTGACCAATCGTACCATTGATGTCCACATTCGCAAGCTTCGTGAAAAACTTGGTGATAAGTATGTGAGTACTGTAAAGGGAGTAGGGTACAAGTTTGAATTAAAGTAGCCTAAGGTAAAAGCTAAAAGCCTCTTTCTGCTAAAATTAAAATCCTATTTTTGCAGTCTAATACTGCATACGTGAAGTTCCCCAAATTCGAAGATCTTATACTTTTTGAGAATAACAATCTGATTATTGTTAATAAGCCAGCTTTTTTAAGTTCTCTGGACGATAGGGAAGGTGGTGAAATCAATCTTCTCAGGATGGCTAAGCAATATTCTGATGATGCACAGATTTGCCATCGTTTAGACAGAGAGACATCAGGAGTCCTGATTATCGCAAAAAATCCTGAGAGTTACCGGTTTGTTTCGATGCAATTTGAACACAGGAAGGTAAAGAAAGTGTATCATGCTGTAATTAATGGTACTCATATATTTGAGGATCTGCATGTGGATCTGCCTATTCTGAACCTCGGTACTAAAAATGTAGCAATCAATCGTCAGGAAGGAAAACCTGCAGAAACTATTTTTAATTCACTAAAATATTATAAACATTATACCCTTGTTGAATGCAGGCCGATTACTGGCAGAATGCATCAGATAAGGATTCATCTTGCCTCACAAAGGGCTAATATTGCGGGTGATGAAATGTATGGGGGTAAACCGGTGTATTTGTCTGAGATTAAGCGGGCTTACAGACTTAGTAAAGATCAGGAGGAGCTTCCTGTCATGAAGCGTTTTGCGCTGCATGCACGTCAGATTACCTTTAAAATTGATGAAAATACGGAGATGACATTCGAAGCCCCATATCCTAAAGATTTCGCAACCTTAATTAAACTCCTGGATAAGTTCGATTCTTAATTTTTAAGAGAAATAGCTTCGTAAAATGAGGCTACAGCTTCCCATTCATTATCTTCTTCAAAGGAAATAGTATCTATACGACTATTTTTCTCCTTTAATTTTTTAAGAATATCAGTTGCCTTTTCGCGGTCTTCGGGGTTAATGTACAGCAGAATATCACGATAGCCAGGCATTGTGGTTGTTCCGACATAACAATATGAGCCGAGAACCTTACTTAATTCTGAAATGATCTCAGTTTGAAGAGAATTGAAAATTTCAGTCTCTTTCTCATCCGGATGGCCATCCTTGTTTTTATCAATCGTGTTCACCATGATGAAAAGTGACAGTGAAAACTTTGATTTTTCTTTATAGCCGATATAACGGTTATTGATCAGGGCAATGCATGGTTTTCCTTCAGCCTCAAACTTCAGGGTAGTGAAATTCTGCTGAGGAATTATTCTGTCGCTTTTTTCTGCAGGAGATTCAGATGTTTTGTTCTGAGAACAAGACATCAATGGGAGCAGGCATAGAAGAAGGAGGTATATTTTATGCATCTTTTAATGAATAGTCCCTGCCCCGGGTCTAGCCCGGGGTGACAGGCCTAGTAACCCAATATCTTTAAAACCTGTTTACTGTTTTGTTCTTCCCCAAACACTTCAAAATTAAATGTTTCATCCCGGTTACGGCGGATGATTACATGCTTTGGCGAAGGTAACAAACAATGATGTATCCCACCATAACCACTCAGAACTTCCTGGTAAGCGCCTGTATGAAAAAAACCAAGGTATTGTACCTTTCTGGTTTTTGGCATAAAGACGTTATTCATGTGGGCTTCCTGACTGTAATAATCCTGACCATCGCAGGTAATTCCACCAAGATTTACACGTTCGTATTCAGAATCCCAGTTATTTACAGGGGCAAGTATATATTTCTGATTCAGTGCCCAAACATCAGGCAGGTTGGTAATGAAAGAGCCATCAAGCATCAGCCATTTCTCACGATCATTTTGCTGTTTTCTTCCAAGTACCTTATACAGAATACCAGATGCTTCGGCAACGGTATATTTACCGAATTCGGTGATGATATCAGGCTCTACAACATCATGCTCTGCGCAAATCTCTTTAATTCGTTTTACAATTTCATTCACCATGTATTCATAGTCGAAGTCAAATGCAAGGGAATCTTTGAATGGCATTCCTCCACCAATATCCAGCGTATCGAGATCGGGATTGATTTTCTTGAATTTGCAGTAAAGGATCGTGTATTTTTCAAGCTCATTCCAGTAGTATGGGGTATCAGAAATCCCTGAATTGATAAAGAAATGAAGCAACTTTACTTTGAAATTTGGATTAGGGGCAATTTTGTGATTGTAGAAATCAATAATATCTTCCATTCTTATTCCCAATCTGGAAGTATAGAACTGTGAATCAGGCTGTTCTTCTGCAGCAATACGCATGCCGATACTGCACGGAATATCCAGTTCATCATCATAAATATTGAACTCCTCTTTATTATCCAATACCGGGATGATATTTTTAAATCCATCGTGCAGCATATCGATGATATACTGCTTGTACTGGAAAGTTTTAAATCCATTACATATAACTGTAATATCCTTGGTCAATGAACCTTTCTTTTCGAGTGCATCGATCATTGGCATATCAAAGGCAGAAGATGTTTCCAGGTGGATGTCATTGCGCAGGGCTTCTTCAACAATATGTCTGAAGTGAGAGCTTTTGGTACAATAACAATATTTATAACCACCCCGGTAGTTATTCTTCACAATGGCTGCCTGGAACAATAGCTTTGCCTGTTGGATCTTTTTACTCACTATTGGTAAATAAGTGAACCGGAGAGGGGAACCATAGGTTTCAATCATTTCCATCAGGTTCAGATCATGGAAATAAAGTTCATCATCAATGATGTCAAAACCATCCTGAGGGAACCCCACGCTTAAATCAAGAAACTCCGCGTAACTCTGCATTTTTTTATAATTTTGGCAAAGATATAAAAAGCATATAGCATAGAACATAATACGAAGCTTAAAAATATTAGGCCCATGTTCATATCTGTAAAGCAAAGAGTAAAGGGGCATGCGTGAACTAAGAATAATTGAAGTTAAATCAGAAATCGGAGCAGGAACGCGTGGTTCAAGTTTGGGAGTTGATGCAATAAAAATAGCTGCACTCGATTTTGGTAGCAGATACTTTAAAAAGTACAAAAGTGTTGAAATACCAAATGAGAACCATCTTTTACTTGAAACTGCCGGTAATCAATTTGCTAAAAGAGTATCCGGGGTACTCACAATGGTTGAACGTATAGCAGAGGAAGTTGCAAAGACCCTGAAGAATAAAGAATTTCCGATTATATTGTCGGGGGATCATAGTTGTTCAGCGGGAACTATTTCAGGTATCCGCAAAGCCTTCCCCAAAAGCAGGCTTGGCGTAATCTGGATCGATGCTCATTCTGATATTCATTCGCCTTATACCACTCCATCAGGAAATTTGCATGGAATGCCGCTGGCAATAGTTCTGGATGAGGATAATATTGAGTCAAAGATCAATGTGCTGGATCAGGAGACTGTGAATTACTGGTATCAGTTAAAGAATGTGGCTAATATTGCTCCCAAAATAAAGTATAGTGACCTGGTTTATATTGCTATGCGTGATTCTGAGTCGCCAGAACAGTATTTGCTGAAGAAACATAAGGTAAAGAATTTCCCGCCATCAGAGGTTAGAAAGAGGGGAGTGGAGCGGGTAGCACTGGATACGCTGAAATATCTGCAAAACTGCGACTTGATTTATGTTTCATTTGACGTGGATGCACTGGATTCCGCTATTTCAAAAGGCACCGGAACACCTGTACCACATGGTATTACCGAAAGAGAAGCCGGCAATTTACTTGCCCGACTGATGTGTAGTGAAAAAGTTTGCGGGTTTGAGATGGTGGAGGTAAATCCAACGCTTGACCGGGAAAATCTTATGGCTGAAAATGCTTTTGAGATTTTATTACGGGCAACAAATGCTTTAATTAACGATTAAATTTACAGGGTGCATACCCATAGAAGATGACAATAGAAAATACCATAGCAGAACATATTCAAAAGGCTGTTTCAGTACTTTATCAATCAGAGATTGGAATAGATAGCATCGTTATTCAGGAAACCAGGAAGGAGTTTGAAGGCCAGGTAACTGCGGTAACTTTTCCATTTACAAGACTTTCAAAGAAATCACCTGAAGAAACCAGTGCTGAGATTGGTGAATATCTGAAGGAGCATATTCAGGAAGTGACTGCATTTAACGTCATTAAGGGTTTTCTGAATCTTTCCATTTCAGACTCCTACTGGATTGATCAGTTATTAAAAAACGTACTGATTGAAGGTTTTGGCCAGTATCCAGCCAATGGAAAACGGGTAATGGTCGAGTATTCATCCCCTAATACCAATAAACCCCTGCATCTTGGGCACGTTCGTAATAATTTACTGGGGTATTCTGTCGCAGAAATACTTTCGGCAAATGGCTATGAAGTGATTAAGGTAAATCTGGTCAATGACCGCGGAATCCATATCTGTAAATCAATGCTTGCCTGGCAGTTATTTGGTAATGGTGAGACACCTGAAAGCAGCGGTCTTAAAGGTGACCATTTGGTGGGTAAATACTATGTGATTTTTGATCAGGAATATAAGAAGCAGATTGCTGATCTGATGGAAGCAGGTGAGACTGAAGAGAATGCTAAGAAGAATGCTCCTGTGATCAGGCAGGCGCAGAAAATGCTTCTGGATTGGGAAGCTGGTGATCCGGAGGTGAAAGCATTGTGGTCCAGGATGAATTCATGGGTATATGCAGGTTTTGAACAGACCTATAATCAGCTTGGAGTTGATTTTGCAAAATATTATTATGAGTCTGACACCTATTTACTTGGTAAAGATATCATCGATGAAGGGCTTGAAAAAGGTGTTTTCTTTAAAAAGGAAGATGGTTCAGTTTGGATAGACCTTACTGAAGACGGACTAGATCAGAAACTGGTTTTACGTGCTGATGGAACTTCTGTTTATATAACTCAGGATCTTGGAACTGCCCAGTTAAAATATGATGATTTTAAAGTAGATAAGTCCATTTATGTGGTTGGAAATGAACAGGATTATCACTTTAAAGTTTTGTTTCTAATTCTGCAGAAATTAGGGAAGGCATGGGCTAAGGGATTATATCATTTATCGTATGGGATGGTGGATCTTCCTTCCGGTAAAATGAAATCCAGGGAAGGAACTGTTGTTGATGCGGATGAATTGATGGATGATATGATCCGGACTGCACAGGAACGCACAGAAGAATTGGGAAAAGTAGATGGATTTTCTGAAGCCGAAAAGGCCGATCTGTATAGTATGATTGGCTTAGGTGCACTTAAGTTTTTCCTTTTAAAGGTAGAACCTAAAAAGAGACTATTGTTCGACCCGAATGAATCTATTGATTTTCAGGGGCATACAGGCCCGTTTATTCAATATACCCATGCAAGGATACGTTCTGTACTGGCAAAAGCAGATTATGAGAACAGGTTGTCAAATGATCATTCACTGGAACTAACCATTCTGGAAAGAGATCTGATCGTTAATCTTAGTAAATACCCTGATGTTATCTCGGCAGCTGCAAAGGAGTATAGTCCGGCGCATATTGCAAATTATGTTTTTGAGCTCGCTAAACTTTTTAATAAGTTCTATCATGAGGAAAGCATACTCAAAGCAGAAGATACAAGTGTCAGGGATTTTAGACTTGATCTTGCGGCTGCAATTGCAGATGTAATCAATAAAGGAATGGCTTTGCTGGGGATAAGGGTGCCTGCAAGAATGTAAACAATTGAAAGTTGAGAATTGACAGTTGACAATTTACCGTCATTTCGAACACGCGGGTAGTATTATTCCATTTTTAATAATTGAGATGCGTGGAGAAATCTGTTAGGATTATAGGTGGTTTGGATTTAAGATAATACTCAATGAATCTTAAGTTTCAAACAGATTCCTCAGTCGTGCCTGCCCGTCTGGTCAGGCGGGCCTCCTTCGTAATAACGGTCAATTACTGGAAATAGGTAATGGATAACATATAATTAACCTGATTTATTTAATAAATTTTTGTGAAACCTCCGGTTGTTTCGAGCCTTTTGAGTAATCATAAAATCCACTTCCTGTTTTAACTCCCAACTGACCAGCGGTTACCATTTTAACGAGCAAGGGACAAGTAGAATATTTTGGGTTCCCGAAGCCCTGATATAAAACGTTCATTATAGAGAGACAAACATCAAGCCCTATGAAATCAGCCAATTGTAAAGGTCCCATAGGGTGAGCCATGCCAAGCCTCATAACCGAGTCTATCTCCTGAACACCCGCAATACCTTCGTACAAGGTATAAACAGCCTCATTTATCATTGGCATTAAAATTCGGTTTGCAACAAATCCGGGATAATCATTTACCTCAACGGGTATTTTGTCTAGTTTTATAGATAGTTCCATAATACTCCTTGTAACCTCATCAGAAGTTGAGTATCCTTTGATGACTTCAACCAGTTTCATTACAGGCACTGGGTTCATAAAGTGCATCCCAATCACTCTATCCGGTCTTTTAGTTGCCGAGGCTATCGTAGTAATTGATATGGAGGAAGTATTTGATGCAAGAATGGCTTCAGGTTTACAGTACAGATCCAGGTCTCTGAATATTTGTAGTTTAATTCCCTGGTTTTCTGTTGCAGCTTCAATGATAAGATCAGAGTCATGTACCGCTATTGCCAGATCAGTAAAAGTTTTAATATTATTGATGGCCTTTTGCTTCAGTTGATCGGTTATAAGGTTTTTAGCAATCTGACGATCCAGATTTTTATGGATGGTTTCCATCCCCTTTTTTAGACTTTCATCTGAAATATCTACCAGGTGGACAAGATAACCCGATAAGGCAAAAGTATGAGCGATACCATTGCCCATTGTCCCGGAGCCGATAACTGAAATTGTTTGCATATTGATTTTGTAGAATCTTAGTATTCAGTAATATAGTGCGGCTCAAATTTAGGAATGATTTTTCGCTTATTTTCTTTGACCGGAAAAGAAGTTTTTCAGCTTATTTTCAAATTGCAATGATTTTTTACTCATTGTAACAATCCATGTTACTCATTAAGAGTTTAATTTTTTTACAAATTACTGGAATAAATTGCTGCTGGAAATATTTTCAAATACGACGATTGGGTTAATTACTTGATTTTAGGATTTCAAGTCTCATGTTTGCAACATTTTTGTTACTCTAAAGTTACAGTTAGAATACACGAATATTGTGTTAGAACACTTATAATTGCGCCCTAATGTCCGTGTCTGCGGATCAAAACCAATTATCTAATTAAACAATATTAAAAATGAAAAGAAAATTACTAGCTTTCTTATTATTTGGCTTGTTTGCTGTTACCAGCGCAATAGCACAAAATAAGACTATCACTGGTAGAGTTGTTGGAGCTGATGACGGCCTCCCTCTACCTGGTGTTTCCGTACGTGTTAAAGGCGGCACTGCGGGTACAACTACAGGTGCTGAAGGGAATTACTCCTTAAGTGTTCCTGCAAATGCCTCTGTTTTGACATTCACCTACATTGGTTATGTATCACAGGAAATTACAATTGGTTCAGGAAGTCGTGTAGACGTGCGTTTAGTGACCGATGCAAAACTGCTTTCTGAAGTTGTTGTAGTAGGTTATGGTGCACAGAGTCGCGCTTTGAGTACTCAGTCAACTTCATCAGTAAGTGCTGAATCATTCAAAAACGTTCCAATTATCAGTCCTCAGCAAATTTTGCAAGGTCAGGCGGCCGGTGTGAACATGGTGAATTCATCAGGTCTATTGGGAGCTGCTTCACAAATCACTATCCGTGGTGGTTCTTCTTTAACAGCAGGTGGTCAGCCACTTTATGTAATTGATGGTGTTCCATTGAATACTGGAAATTACACTCAGACACAAGGTGCTCCCGCAGGAGCAGGATTGAACCCATTATTGAATATCAATGCAAATGATATCGAGAGTATGACTGTACTTAAAGATGCATCTGCTGCTGCTATTTACGGTTCAAGAGGTTCAAATGGTGTTATTTTGATCAAGACAAAGTCTGGTGCAAATAATTCTGCTACTAAAATCAATATTGATTACTTCAATGGAACATCTCAGCCTACTGATATTCTGAAGTATATGACTGCTGATCAGTGGAGAACTTTCCGCAGAGATTATCTGGTAGCAAATAATACTGCAGTTCCTGCTTATCCTACAACCAGCTTTGACTGGGCTGATGCAGTTGTAAGAACAGGAAAAATGAACAATTTCAACGCAAGTGCTTCAGGTGGTAATGATAAAACTAAATTCTACCTTGGAGGTACATTCGCTGATGAGTCAGGTTACACTGTAGGAAATGATCTTGAGCGTTTATCAGGACGTTTCAATTTTAACCACAACATCAGTGAAAAGGTTAGAGTTGGTTTAAACTACAATTTAGCAAGAGTTAATTCAGACCGTATTGGTGCTGAAAACAGTACTTATGCTCCTTTAACAGCTGCTTATTTACAGCTTCCATATGTTATGCCTTACGATGCTAACGGAAATTTTGTGAATACAGGTTTTGTTCAAAACGTTTTAGGTCTTGAAGCTACAGGTTTCAATAAGCTAAATTCTACCCGTAATACAGGTAACGCTTTTGCAGAAGTTGATATCATCAGCGGTTTGACATTCAAAACTGACTGGGGTATTGATAATGCCCTGTTTGATGAAAAATATCGTGAGGTCGATTTATTTACACCAGATGGTTACGGATATATCTCAAGACGTTCAGACAATAAATGGCTGACTTCAAATACCTTAAACTACAATAAAATCATTGGACAGAATCATTCTATCACCGGATTATTGGGTTACTCATTCGAAACTTCAAGATATACCGCTGGTTTATTTGAAGGACAAGGATTTGCTAGTGATGCATTACCAAATCTTGGTTCTGCTTCTACTCCAATTACTGCTTCTGAAGAAGGTTCAGAATGGGCATTAGAGTCTCAGTTTGCTCGTTTAGGTTATTCTTATTCTGATAAATATCTTTTAGAAGGTACTGTTAGAAGAGATGGTTCTTCACGTTTTGGTGCAAATAAGAAGTATGGTATTTTCTATGCAGCTTCTGCCGGATGGATTTTATCGAATGAAAGCTTCTTTAACAAGGCTAGTAAATTTGCTCAGTTCCTGAAATTAACTGGTAGCTTTGGTATATCAGGTAATGATCAGATTGGTTATTTTGACTATCTGGGAACATTCGGTGCCGGTGCTGCTTATAATGATGCTTCTGCATCTACTCCTGCACGTGTTGCCAATCCAAACTTAGGTTGGGAAGAAACTGAGCAAATGGATATTGGTCTTACCGCCAGATTATTCAATGCAGTTGATTTGCAATTAAATTATTACAACAAGAATACTAAAGGCTTGTTGGCCAGTGTTCCTTATCCATTCACAACTGGTTTTGCTTCAGCAACTCAAAACGTGGGTGAAATGAGAAACAGAGGTTTTGAGGTTACCTTAGGTACTCAAAATGTTAAGACTGAAAATTTCTCATGGACAACTAATTTCAATATTGGTTTCAATAAAAATACAGTACTGTCATTACCTGAGAATAGAGATCCAGAAGGAAGAAATTTTATAACTGGGTCTAATGCTCAAAGAGCAGTTGTTGGTGAATCCAGAAACTCATTCTACCTGATCAGATACAAAGGAATTAATCCTGCCACAGGTGATGCTGAATGGTTGAAAAAAGATGGTACTCCAACAACAACTCCGGTTGCTGCTGATCGTGTTATCGCAGGTCATGCAGATCCTGATTTTGTTGGTGGTTTCACTAATACATTACGTTACAAGGAATTTGACCTGAGTGCATTCTTTAATTTTGCTTATGGTAACAAAGTCTTAATTGACGGTTTACGTTTTACTGAAAACTTCGCAACAGGTTCATATAATAAAAGTACAGATCTGTTAAACTACTGGAAAGCAGCCGGTGATCAGGCATTTGCACCACGTTTAAACAGCCCAACCCGTTCTACTTTTCATCAGTTATCAACTAATCAGTTACAGGATGGATCTTATGCAAGATTGAAGACTGTGACACTTGGTTACAACCTGCCTGCATCTGTTATTGGTAAAACTAAAGTATTGCGTTCTGCAAGGATTTATGTCTTAGGCCAAAATCTATGGACTATTCAGAACAAAGATTTCAGAGGACCAGATCCAGAGGTTTCTGCTAACGGAGCAAGCAACCTTATCATGGGTGAATCATTCTTTGCTTTGCCGCAGGCTAAATCTGTTACTTTTGGTATCAACTTAGGACTTTAATATAAGAAATAATGAAAATAAAAAATATAATAGCAATTTCAGCACTTGCATTTTCACTGAGTTCATGTGAAAGTAAATTAGCGCTGACACCAGAGCAGGATTTGACTGAAGAGACTATCTTCAGTAGTCCTTCTACTGCAAGAAGTGCCGTATTAGGTATATACAGTACTGCTCAGACTCTAGAATTTTACGGTGGAATGCCGCAAATGATTGAAGAGTATATGGGTGATAACGTGGAATTTGTAGGTTCATTCCCTACACTTCAGGAACTTAGGGATTTCACAACCATTTCCAATAATTCAAATGTTTCTACGATTTGGCAAGAGCACTATCGTGTTATTACACGTGCTAATAAAGTAATTGCCAATATCCCGAGTGTATCAGGTTTATCTGATGCTGAGAAAAACCAGTTCGTTGGAGAAGCTAAATTTTTACGCGCTTTGGCTTATTTACAACTGGTAAATATGTATGCTCAGCCATTTCAGGTAACAACAGGAACTAATCTTGGTGTGCCATTGGTTATTGATGATTTTACAGGAACTATTACATACCCTGCAAGAGCAACTGTTAATCAGGTTCACGATCAGATTAAAAAGGATCTTACCGAAGCTGCTGCAGCATTACCTGCAAGCCATGCTTCAGGTACTGATACAAGAGGTCGTGCAACAAAAGGTGCAGCCAATGCATTATTGTCGAGATTATATCTTTACCGCGAAGAGTGGGCAAACGCAATCACAGCTGCAAGGGCTGCAATTACAGGTCCTTACACCCGGGCAACTGATTATACTTTTTATGATAAAAATACCGCTGAAGATGTGTTCACTATCCAGAATTCTGCTACAGATAATGGAAGAACAGGTTCAGGAGGTTGGGCATCTTTCTATACTCCGGCACCATTAGGTGGTCGTGGTGATGCTCCATTCTCAGCTGCTTTAATGGCAGCTTATGAAGCTGAAGCTGGTGACAAACGTTATTTGTTAAAACGTACAGGAGCAGCTGCAGATCAACTTAACCGTACATTTACATCTAAATTCCCTGATGCTGTGAACAATGCAGATAACTCACCGGTAATCAGAATTACTGAAGTATATCTGAACCTTGCTGAAGCATTGGCACAGTCAAATGCTTTGCCAAATGCAGAAGCAATTGATATTATGAACTGGTTCAGAAACAGAGCAGGTCTTGGTATCAAAGTTCCTGTAACCAAGGCAGCTTTGATTGATGCTATTCTTCTTGAAAGAAGAAAAGAACTTGCTTTCGAAGGTTTCAGAAGAATGGATATGCTTAGATATAAGCAAAACCTAAGAGCAAATAATCCTTTAGCTGCTTATGGAGGTCAGAAGACTATTCTTCCAATCCCTCAGCGTGAATTGGATAATAACAAGAGTTTAGTACCAAATCCTGGTTTCTAAGTTTTAGAGCTTATTATAAAAAAAAAGGTCCTGAGTTAAACTCAGGACCTTTTTTTTATAGGGTAGTTCCCTTTAGGATTGGAAGACTCTCTTACAAGGTCATTTTTTCCGCGAAAGATGATACTATGTCCGAATTCAGAACATCAAAATATGGAATATGCAAAGTTTCGATTTGCAAATGTTTGCTGATGATTGTTTCAGAATCCCGATCCTGTGCTCCTGAAAATATAAGCCTGCTTAATTTAATATCATTGCCTTTCAGAATCCCTGCCGACATCAGGGTATGATTAATACTCCCCAGATAATTTTTAGATACCAGAATAACCTCTGCATCCAGCTTTTTTATCAGGTCAATCATTAAAAAGTTCTCATTCAGTGGGACCATTAATCCGCCGGCACCTTCTATTATTAACTGATTATTTGTTTCTGGTAATATAATTTTTTCCGGATCAATGTATATACCATCTAATGCAGCTGATTTGTGCGGAGAGAAGGGTTGGGTAAGCTGATATGTCTCGGGGTGGAATGTTATTGTTTTGTTTGATACCAGACTTCTGACATGGGCTGTATCGCTGTTATCCAGATCACCTGATTGAATAGGTTTCCAGTAATCTGCTTGTAGTTTTTGTACCAGAATGGCTGAAACGATGGTTTTACCAACGCCTGTGCCTATTCCTGTTATAAAAATGGGACGTGGGCTCAAAGTATACGGTTTAAAAGTTCGCAAAGATTTTTAATCTCTGTCATTGAATTATGATTATGCAGGCATATACGCAGTCGCTCTGATCCTGTTGCAACACTTGGACTTAGGATGGCTCTGACATCAAAACCTTCCTGCTGTATGAGCCTGGCTGCTTCCCTTGCCTTATCGTTTCCGGGAACTACAATAATTTGTATGGCTGATCTGCTATCCAGCAGTTTGGCCCCTGATTTTATACTTTGTTTGAATAATTTTATTCGCTGTTGAATATCTGATTGATGATCTCTGCTTTTGAGGTACACATATGCGCACTGAATTGAGAGGTGGTTCAGGAATGGTGCGGCAGTGGTATAAATGAAAGCTCTTGAAAAATTGATCAGATAGGATCTTAGCTGGCTGCTCCCTAGTATAGCGGAACCATGAGTACCCAGAGCTTTACCAAAGGTAATTATTCTTGCAAATACATCATTGCAAAGTCCAAGTTCATTTACCAAACCTCTGCCGGAATCTCCGAATATTCCTATGGCATGGGCCTCATCGACAATGAGTGCAGCATGGTATTGCTTTGCAAGTTTTACTATTTCCTTCAGTGGAGCTTCATCTCCATCCATCGAATACACACTTTCAACAACTATAAATATCTTTCCTTTTGCCAGTTTTAATTTTTGTTCCAGGCTGGTAAAGTCATTATGTCTGAAAACAAAGCGGGATGCATGGCTTAATCTGATTCCATCGATTATAGATGCATGGATATATTCATCTGAAATAATCGTATCACCTCGTTGCGGAAGGGATGCGAACAGACCAACATTAGCATCAAAGCCTGAATTATAAATCAGTGCGTTTTCTGCATCGTGAAAAATTGCGATCTTATGTTCAAGACTCTCGGTAAAGCTATGATTCCCGGCCAATAGTCTTGATCCACCTGAACCCAGGCGATAATCCGGATAATTCTTTAATTCATTTTCAAATAGGGCTTTTAATTCTTTTGATTGCGAGAAACCCAGGTAATCGTTTGAACAAAAGTCAACCATTGAATTCTCCGGTTTTAAAGTGCGCAGAGAATGATTTTTAATACGCTGCTGCAGACATTCTGAAATGAAAGTGTTGATGTCCTTCACGATTTTTGTTTTTTTTTGTTAAAAATAATAAAAGCGGCCTGAACTGGGCCGCTTTTATTAGAAACGAATCAAGGAATTATTAACCCTTTCTCATGCCAGGTCTGTGTTCTGACCTTTGTTTCATTCTTTCCTTAGCTTTTTGCTTCATTT
>NZ_DASWXT010000132.1:0-8575 GCF_036405355.1 Daejeonella sp. | reverse complement strand
TCAACTGTCAACTGTCAACTGTCAACTGTCAACTGTCAACTGTCAACTGTCAACTGTCAACTAAATTCTATTGCGATTTCCCGCGCGCCAGAATAGGCAGAATCTTTTCAACCTTACCATTCCGGATACCGTACATGAAATCATATAAGTTGACTATAGGATCACAGTGTGGTACGATTACCTCGAATTTATCTCCTACTTTATAAGTTTTGTTGGGATTGATAATTTTTACTGATCCATACTCATCTGAACCTGCATTATAATCAAAATCAGGTTCTCCAATAACAATTCCATGTGGCACATTTAATGTCATAGCCTTTGCTCCTGAATCTGTCACATATTTCCCTGCTTTGGAATCGTTGATGATGGTCGCCATTACTGTTAGAGAAGGTGCGAAATCATCCATTATTTTTTCATTGTTTGCACCACCAATGATCATATACTGATGATCCATAAACAAATAGCTTCCAACCTGTACATCAGTAAAGCCAGGAATTTCATACATCATATCATAAGTACCAGTACCACCACCGCTGAAGATCTCCATATTTAAACCGGATTTCTTCATCAGTTCATAACTCCCAACAACTGGTTCAAAAGTTTTAAATGCCTGTGCTTTACGAGCCTTAAAACCTTCAACATGTTGAACAGCTCCATCATATGCCAGTACACCACGGAATTTCAAATTGGGCGCTTTGTCTACATATTGGGCAAGTTCTAATGCCGGTTGCCCATTAGCTATACCAGATCTATTAATCACATCCAGATCCACAACAATATCTGCAATAATACCTGCAGCCTTAGCAGCATCCTGAAGATCCCTCGCATTCTGCATATTATCTACCGCCTGAATGAAGCCTTTATACTTCTTTCTTAATGCCATTGCATGATTGATCTTCGATACTGAGATGTTAACTCCGGTCATCAATACATTCTGAATTCCGTTAGCGAGCATCACTTCCGACTCTGCAAGCTTTGCCGCACACACTCCTACTGCACCAGCAGCAACCTGCATCTTTGCAATGGCCGGACATTTATGTGTTTTAACATGCGGACGAACACCTGTACCTGTACCCTGCAACCGGGTCTGTACATGTTTAATGTTCTTTTCCATTTTATCAAGATCGACACATAGAGCCGGGGTGTCGAGATCCCATTTTGACTTGCCAATATCAGAGGATTTGACATCAATTAAAGTTTCGGCACTTAAAGAAGATGACCACAAGGAAGCAGCTCCTGCAAAAGCACTTGCCTGTAAAAATTTTCGGCGATTGAAAGAATTAGACATTGTTCACAATTTAAATTAGTTTTAGATTCTGTTTTAAATGTAAAAAAAAATTATCAATAATAGGTACCTGCCTCGCAGAGAGCTGATTCCAAAAAACATCAATCTTAAAGAATAAGAATAAAGAAATTAATTTTCATTTGTAGTAAACAGTTATTGAATAGAATAATAGCAATGACTATATAAAGTCAGATTGGAATGAAATTCATTAAGTTTCAGTGTTTTCAAAAGAAAATCATCCCGAAACATCCCAAACGAGAAAGACTTTAATTACTGATCCCCATCTTAAAAAAAATCATGTACCAATTTTGATACTTGTACTTCCTTAAATTATTAGCAATCTTTATGGCTCGAAATATTGATTCGAATTGAGAAAATCTGCTGTTATAACTTATATCATCCTTTATCTGGCTGCGACCACAAGCCTCGGCGAACTGTTCAGACTGCCTGTACTGATTTCACATTTCGCAGAGCATAAAGCAGATAATAATTCAATTACCTTCTATAAGTTTCTTTATCAGCATTATCATGCCGACGATGGCAATGATCAGGACAATGATCGCGACAGTCAGCTACCCTTCAAATCACAGGATCCCGGATCCAGTTCTTCATCCTTCAGTTTTGGAATCCCTCATCCGGGAAATAATCTCCTATTGATACCATTCTCAACTTTTTCATCCTCTAATACTGTAAAGTATAAAGAACCTTATATTCCATCAGCCTGCCTGAACCGAATCTGGCAACCACCAAAATTCAGCTGATTTACTTCCATTTCCTAAACTAATATTCATAAGGATACCCTAAAGGTATGCCTCATTTTGTATTTGCATTCATTTCTGAGTGCTGAAATTATTTTTTCATGCTAAATAAGATCATTGGATTTTCGATAAAAAACAAATTAATTGTTGGCTTATTCACCATAGTACTAATACTCTATGGAACTTATGAGCTCAGCAAATTACCCATTGATGCTGTTCCCGACATTACTAATAATCAGGTACAGGTAATTACTATTGCTCCATCCTTCGGAGCCACGGATATTGAGAGATTGGTGACCTTCCCTGTTGAGCAGGCGAACAGTAATATTTCCGGATTAAAGGAAATCAGAAGCTATAGCCGTTTCGGCCTTTCTCTGGTTACAATTGTTTTCAACGATGATGTTGATATTTACTGGGCCAGGCAGCAGGTAGCAGAACGTCTGCAACAGGTTCAATCGCAAATACCTGAAGGTATCGGTAATCCGGAAATGGGCCCTATTTCTACCGGACTCGGGGAAATCTATCAATATGTTGTCCGTCCCGAAAAGGGATATGAACAAAAGTATTCCATTACTGAACTGCGTACTATTCAGGATTGGATCATCCGAAGGCAACTTTTGGGTGTCAAAGGTGTCGCCGAGGTAAGCTCCTTTGGAGGTAAACTGAAGCAATACGAAGTTGCTATTGACCCTAATAAACTTCAGTCATATGGAATAAGCATAAATGATGTATTCAGTTCACTTGAGAATAACAATCAGAATACCGGAGGTGCCTATATTGAAAAACACGAAGGAGTATTATACATCAGAAGTGAGGGATTGATCAATAGTGCAGAAGATATTGAAAATGTCCGCATCAAGAACACCAAAAGTGCTGTCCCACTGCTTATCAGAAATGTAGCTAAGGTGCAGATTGGCCATGCAACACGTTACGGCGCATTAACTTATAATGACCAGGGTGAAGTTTCAGGAGCCATAGTAATGATGCTTAAGGGTGGAAACAGTAATGTGGTAATCGATAATATCAAGGAACGAATTGTACAGATCCAAAAGTCATTACCTGAAGGTGTGATCATTGAACCTTTCCTGGATCGGACCAAGATGGTTAATAATGCGATCAGCACTGTTAAAACCAATCTATTGGAGGGTGCATTGATTGTTGTTTTCGTGTTGGTCGTTTTTCTTGGGAATCTGCGGGCCGGCTTCCTGGTGGCTTCAGTAATCCCGCTTTCCATGCTTTTCGCGGTAATCATGATGAACATCTTCGGGGTAAGCGGGAACCTTATGAGTTTAGGCGCTCTTGACTTCGGTCTGATTGTGGATGGTGCGGTAATCATTGTTGAAGCAGTAATGCATCAGTTAGCCCATTCCGGGAAGTTTATGGGATTAAACAGACTCAGCAGACATAACATGAATGATGAGGTTAAAAGTGCCGCTTCAAAAATGATGAACAGTGCAGTATTTGGGCAGATTATCATATTGATAGTCTACCTTCCAATATTCACTCTCGAAGGTATTGAAGGAAAAATGTTTAAACCCATGGCACAAACAGTCGCATTTGCCTTGCTTGGTGCATTCATTCTTTCTCTTACTTATATCCCAATGATGAGCACAATTTTTCTGAGTCGCGATAAAAAGGAGAAATTAAATTTGTCGGATCGCATCATGCTTAAGATCGAACGTGCTTACAAAAATACATTGATTAGAGTCCTGGGATTTCCCAAAGTTGTTATCCTAAGTACCTTAGGTTTATTCATTATTGCCCTTTTTCTGCTCTCCAGAATGGGTGGGGAATTCATCCCGTCTATTGAGGAAGGCGATTATGCAGTAGAAACAAGAGTACTTGCGGGAAGTAATCTGAATACCACCATCGAAAGCGTTCAGAAAGTTGTTCATATTCTAAAATCCCGGTTCCCTGAAATAGAGAAAGTCATTACCAAAATTGGTAGCAGCGAAGTTCCTACAGAACCCCTGCCAATGGATATGGGTGATATGATAATTACACTAAAAGACAAGAGTGAATGGACTTCGGCAAGTTCATTTGACGAATTGTCTGAGAAAATGACAAAAGCAGCCCAGGAGGTTCCGGGTGTAACAACAAGCTTTCAGTTTCCTGTACAAATGAGGTTTAATGAATTGATGACCGGTGCCAGGCAGGATGTTGTTTGCAAGATATTTGGCGAAAACCTCGACACTCTTTCGCTTTATGCCAAAAAACTTGGAACTATTGTCAGCAGTGTTGAGGGAGCCAGCGATTTGTATGTTGAAACTGTTAGTGGGATTCCTCAGATTGTGATTGATTATAATCGTCCTGCAATTTCCCAATACGGTCTGAGCATAAAGGAAATAAATGAGGTAGTCAATTCAGCATTTGCTGGCAAGGTAAGTGGCCAGGTCTTTGAAGGTGAGAAGCGGTTTGATCTTGTAGTTCGTTTGGCAAGTGAGAAAAGACAGGATTTGAAAAATATCAGGGAACTATTAATACCTGCGGCGGATGGGATACAAATCCCATTATACCAGCTTGCTGATGTAAGTCTGAAGGATAGTCCTAATCAGATTCAACGAGAAGATGCAAAAAGGAGGATTCTTGTGGGATTTAATGTACAGGACAGGGATGTTGAAAGCATTGTGAATGAGTTGAGCAAAAAGGTTGATGAAGCCATTAAACTACCTCCCGGATATATCATTACTTACGGAGGCTCTTTTGAGAACCTGAATGCCGCAAAAGATCGTCTGATGATTGCAGTACCGGTTTCACTGGCATTGATATTCCTCCTTCTTTATTTTGCCTTCAACTCAATCAGACAGGGCTTATTGATTTATACGGCCATTCCCCTTTCGGCAATCGGAGGAATATTCTTACTGGCTCTCCGCGGGATGCCTTTCAGCATCAGTGCAGGTGTTGGCTTTATAGCCCTGTTTGGAATCGCTGTTTTAAATGGAATTGTACTTGTAGCTGAATTCAACCGCTTGAAAAATTCCGGCGAAGCCGATATCCGCGAAATCATTCTCAAAGGCACAGGGACACGTTTACGACCTGTACTCATGACCGCTTTCGTGGCCTCACTCGGATTTCTGCCTATGGCCTTGAGTTCAGGTGCAGGTGCTGAAGTGCAGCGGCCCTTAGCTACGGTAGTGATTGGAGGTTTACTTGTTGCAACTTTCCTGACCCTGTTTGTATTGCCAGTGCTATATATTCAGTTTGAAAAAGGATTCAGACCACGGAAAAAACATGCAATAGCGGCATTACTTCTACTTCTAATCTCGCAGGGCCAAAATTCAAATGCCCAGATTCCGATTGGTCTCGAAGCCGCATTGGATAGCGCCCTTAAAAACAATTTGATTCTGAAAGAGGAAATTTTGAAAGCCAATTTTCGGAACCAAATGATCAGCACAGCGTCCCCTCTTCCTCAGGCACAATTAATTGCAGAGTATGGTAATTTTAACAGCACCTACCGGGATTCCCGATTAAGTCTGAGTCAGAGTTTTAACTTCCCAACAGTTTACAGCCGGCAAAAAACTGTGTACGAAGAGGAATGGAAAAACAGTCTTATTGCAGGGGAACTGCAGATTGCTGAGCTTAGAAAAAATGTAACTCAGGTTTATTATCTGCTCAAATATCTGGAGGAAAAAGAACAGTTATTAAGAAGAACTGATACTATGTACGCTGAATTCATGAGAGTAAGTAAAGTCCGGCTAAAAAGTGGTGAAAGCAACATCCTTGAAAGCACAATTTCCGTGAATCAAAAAGGTGCGATTCAGCTTCAGTTGAATCAGCTTATGCAGGACAGAGAAACACTAAGTACCCGGTTTGGCCTTCTTATTAATTCTGAGACATACTTTAAACCGGATAACAGGCCATTCAAGCTTACTGAACCCCTTAATCCTGAGAATAATCATCTCGAACAACATCCCTCAATAAAAATAATGGAGCAAGAGAGGATTATTGCTGAAGCTGGGACAAAACTGGAAAAGGCAAAGCTTCTCCCCGACCTTTCATTTGGATATAATAATTTAAGTATACGGGATGCAACTGATTTAAACAATAGTCGCCGCTACAGTTCTTTTCAGGCCGGAATAGGTATTCCTGTCTTCAGCAAAGCTCAGAAATCCAGAGCCGGAGCAGCAAAGGTCAATGAAGCTATAGCCCAAACCGCACTTGAACGTGAAAAACAAACTCTGCACAAACAATATCTCGATGCACTGGCACAGTTCAAAAAGAATAAAGCGGATGTGAGCTATTTTGAAGGAACAGGGTTAAAAAATGCTGCTACAATAAAGCAGACATTAAGCCGGCAACTCCGTACCGGAGAGATCAATTACCTGGAATGGGCAATTCTTAATCAGCAGGCACTAACAATTGATAGTGAATATCTGGACGCAGTGAAAAGCCTGAATGAAAGTATTATACAAATTGAATACCTACAATTTAACACAAAACTATAATGAAGAACCTTAATATATCAGTACTTAAAAACCTGATCCGCTTATACAGTATCTATCTGATCAGTACAGTTCTAATATCCTGCGGAACAGAGAACACAGAAACTACAAAGACTAAAGAGAGTGTTAATCAGAACTTGGTCACACTAACAGAAGCTCAGTTCAAAAATGCAGCAATTAAAACAGGAATAGCCGAAACAAGGACTGTTTCTGATATTCTGAAGCTTAATGGTAGTATTGAAGTTCCCCCACAGAACCTGATATCTATCAGCATACCTCTCGGAGGCTACCTGAAATCTACGACAATGCTTCCCGGGACAACTGTAAAAAAGGGCCAAGTGATTGCCATAATTGAAGATCCCCAATATATACAGTTACAACAGGATTATCTTGTAACAAAGGCTAAATTGGCCTATTCAGAACAGGAACAGAACAGACAAAAGGAATTGAATAAGGAAAAAGCAGGGAGTGACAAGGCACTTCAATTGGCTGAAGCCGAATATAAAAGTATGAAAATTGCAATTGCTGCGTATGCAGAAAAGCTCAGGCTGATTGGTATTGATCCTTATCGCCTGAGCGAAAATAATATCAGCAGGCAAATACAAATCCGTTCATCGATCAATGGATATGTCAGCAGGGTCAATGGAAATATAGGCAGCTATTTCAATCCATCGGATGTGCTGATCGAATTAATTAATCCTTCGGATATTCACCTGACTCTGACTGTTTTTGAAAAAGACCTCGGCAAATTAAGCCGGGGGCAAAAGGCAATTACCTTCTCAAATAATAACCCGGACAAAAAATATGAAACGGAAATTGGTCTGATAAGTAACAATCTTTCAGCAGAAAGGACTGCTGAGGTTCATTGCCATTTTAAGCAATTTGATAAAAGTCTGATACCGGGAATGTATATGAATGCAGAAATAACTGTGCAGGACAATCGGGAGCAGACACTTCCTGAGAAAAGTATAGTCAACTTCGAAGGAAAGAATTATGTTTTTTTAGAAAAAGCGACACGAACATACGAAATGACAGAGGTCATTATTGATGGAACAGAAAATGGCTTCACTGCAGTAAAAACTGATCTCGGTGCAAAGAAGATTGTGACTGCTGGTACCTATTCTCTGCTTATGCAATTAAAAAACCTGGCTGAAGAATAATAGATCATGCATCAGCAGGATCCTTAATCCTGCTGATGCTGATTTTCAGGATAAATTCCAATTCGCTGAAGCAATAATGAAGCATTAAAGGTTTTGCATTCTCCTACTTTTAGCTTATAATCAAACCTCATTTCACCGGCTTCCATTTGGATATCAAAGTAATAGTTGCGGATATAATCAGGATATTTCTGCTCAAGTCCGGCAATTTGCAGATCATGGGTAGCAACAATTCCGACCGCATTTTGTGAGATCAGCTTTTCGATAACAGCCTTTGACCCGAGATATTTATCAACTGAATTGGTCCCTCTCAACATTTCATCAATCAGGAAATAGACCTTACCTGAATTATCCAGCATTTTAATCAAAGCCTGCAAGCGATCAAGTTCTGCTTTAAAAGTCGAGGTGCTTTCATTTAAAGAATCTCGGATACGCATATAGGTAAAAATCAGCATCCGGCTAACTTCCATTGATAGTGCGCAAGACGGTGCACCACTCAGAGCAAGAACAGTATTTATTCCGAGAGTACGTAAAAATGTACTTTTCCCTGCCATGTTAGAGCCGGTGATGATATCTATTTTCAACTGGTTATCAAGGAGATAGTCATTATCAACCCTTTGTTGTGATGGGATTAATGGATGCCCGATGGATTTGGCCTTTAAAGTATAATTTTCCTGCTCATTGATTTCTGCAAAACACCATTCTGGATAATTTGTGTTCAAAGAACTCAGACTGATTAACGCTTCGAAAGAGGCCAAAACATCAAAAGCCTGTTTCAGTCCCTCATGATTCTCCTTTTTCCAATTTTCAATTGCAAATAGCTGCCTGATATTCCACAACATCACAACATTCAGAATGCCACCTACCGCGGTAAGCCCGAAAGTAAGATGGCTGATCAGCAAGGAGAAACGTTTGATCTGCTCCGAAAGTTTC
>NZ_DASWXT010000131.1:0-11268 GCF_036405355.1 Daejeonella sp. | reverse complement strand
ATTAAGGATCGTGGTCCGGACTGGCCTCAGCGGATTTATTTAGGAACTCTATTTCAAAAGAATGTGCAGTTATCCCGCTTCGATTGGGGAGGTCCCGGAGCTTATGTTAATCAGACCGATAAATGTGGTTATTGGGAAGTTTTTAGTACAGCCGCCCGATATCGGATTACTCTTCGTTTTCAGAAAACACCGGCATCTGGCTTAGCCTTTTTAAAATATCAGGGTCTTGAAAGGAATACCCCGGTCTCAGAAGGGAAAACTTCAGTAATTTTTGATGATATTGAACTGCCTGCAGGTTCAGGCAAATTTGAAGCATTTCTCAAATTTGATTCCAAAGAAACAGGAGTACAGTTTGTGGATGTAGAACGTGTTAACTAAATAAGCTTTATGGAAAGAAGACGGTTTCTTAAATCCGCTGCACTTGGTTCGGCAACTATGATGCTGGGATTTCCTGTATTGGATTCTCTGGCATCCTCAGGAATTAAAATTAAGAAAATAAGATATTACAGCGCCCCGGGTTACAATAAGCCATTATTTAATCAGGCCCGTGGAATTGTTGAAATTGAGACCGATAGTGGAATAATAGGTATCGGTGAAGGCGGCTCAAAAGATATGATTGAGCAGTGCGCTCAGATGATGATTGGCGAAGATCCATTCCGGATTGAGCATATCTGGCAGAATCTTTACAGAGGCATGTTCTATCCTCCCGGCAGGGAAAAACTCCATGCAGTTGGTGCACTTGAAATGGCCCTGTGGGACATCAAAGGGAAAGCTTTGAACGTTCCTGTTTATGAATTATTGGGTGGTGCAACACGCGATTATGTGGAATGTTATGCCACCGGATTCAGAGCCTCAAAAGCCAAAACAGAGGAAGAGCGTGCAACCGATTGCCTGAAAGCAGGATTGAGATCTTACAGGATTGGCCCAACAGGTGGAAATGGAGATCAGCCTTTTGATTTCTTTCAGAATGCTGCTAAAACTATAGATTTCTGTAAAAGAATAGATCAGGCAGTTGGAGGGCAGGGGAATTGGGCAATTGACCTGCATACCCGCTTTGATACTCCTGAAGCAATAAAGATTTGTGATGAATTGGAAAAACTGAGTCCGTATTTTGTTGAAGATGCGATCAGATCTGAGAATGCCGGAGCGTACCGGAACTTCAGGCAATTAACCAAGGTTCCGCTGGCAGTCGGTGAGCAGTTTGGCGACCGTTGGGATATCAATGAAATGATTGAGCAGCAGCTGATCAACTACTCAAGGGTTACTTTGCCAAATACAGGTGGTATAGTTGAGTTTAAAAAAATAGCCTCTCTGTGTGAAACACATTATGTGGGAATGATCCCACATTTTACTGGGCCCTTATCTACAGCCGCTTTAGTACATGTATTAGGGTCAAGCAGTCCTGCAAGGGCCATGATGGAATTAGCAGGAGGAGAGCCTGAAAAACCGGCCTATTTTAATGAGGACTACCTTAATTTTTCAAATGGTAAATTATATTTGAACCCTGCGCCTGGACTTGGAGTCAAATTCAATCCAAAGAAGGCAGATTTTGTGATCGAAATAACCGAAAAGACGAAATTTCCTCATCCGGTTTTAAAAAGTCCGGATGGAGCAATACATAATTGGTAAGTATAAATGATTATTCAGTCAGAATTACTCAAATCAGATCAATAGACCAATTTTAATTATATTTAGCTCGGATATAATCATGCAGATTTCAAGAAGAATGTAAAAACAAAAGATAATTTACCATCTAATTCTAAATAAATTGAGAACGAAAACCATACTATTTTCTACTTTACTGATTGCGGCAAGTCTTGGGACACTAAGTTCAGGTTGTAATTCAAATAAAAAGACTTCTGAATCAAGTGCAGAAACTTCGGATACTGCAGCCTTATTTATCACCGGAACAGACCCAAGGTTAGCCGATAGAAATTTTGAGCAGGTTCCGGCAATTGGTACATCTGCAGATGGAAAGCAGATCTTTGTTGCCTGGTATTCAGGTGGAGCTGCCCCGGGGCCTGGAAATTTTGTGACTCTTTCTGTTAGTCAGGATGCAGGAGAGACCTGGCTAAATGATCAACTGGCAGTTTACCCTAATTTACCTGAATACAGGTTCTTTGATCCGGCTTTCTGGAGGGATAAAAGTGGTCAGCTTCATTTATTCTATGGTAGTGCAAAAGATAGCCTTATATGGGATGGATTTGGTGGTGTGAATGCCCTTGAGATTGCCTGGGATGGTACTAAAATTACCCACGGCCAGCCGAGAAGAATCAGTGATGGAGTGATGAGTAATAAGCCGCTATATCTGGCTTCTAAAGACCTTGCTCTATTCCCGGTGTACGTTGACAAGCCTTTACCCGGTGATAGCTCAGGAAAAGTATTCCCTGAAAATGGTGCATTTATCCGCGCTTTGGATTATTCCAAATCAGGTGATTTAGCTTCGATAAAAAACTATTCAAGTATACAGATTGCAGACTCAATCAGGATTCATGATGAACCACAGATTGTAGAGATTTCAGATAAGGGTAATCTGATGGCTATGGTAAGAACAACAAAAGGAATTTACTATACTACAAGTTCAGATTATGGTTTGACATGGGCTGCTGTTGAGCCTTTTACAGCTTCCGGACCAACAACATCAAGTCGTTTCTATCTTGGCAAACTGGCTTCAGGAAATTTATTACTGGTTTCAAACAACAGCACTACCCGTAATAATATGACTGCATTTATATCTGCTGATGGTGGCAAAACCTGGCCACATAAGCTTTTGCTGGATGGAAGGGAAAACGTTTCCTATCCTGATGCAGATCAAACACCTGACGGTAATATCCATGTGGTATTCGACCGTGAAAGAACCAGCGCCAAAGATATCCTGTATTGCAGATTTACAGAAGATGACATTATTAAAGGAGATTCGGGAAGGGTGTTTAAAACGAGGGTTAATAAGTAATTGAGAATTGAGATTAGCGAGTTGACAGTGACAGGTGAGAATTGAGACCCGATAGCTGTCGGGTTGCTCCTCTTGCCAGTGTTATTACCAGCCAGGGATGTAGTTTGTCATTGCGAGCGTAGCGCGGCAATCTCATTGCTACTTTGGTTTTCCTCTGGCTGTAGTTATTACCAACCAGTTCAACCTTAGATGTGAAAATACAAATAGTCTGTGATAACACCGCCCATAGGAAAAGAATAAAAGAAATGAATAAATATATATTATGCTGCGACTGGGGAACTACTTCATTCAGGTTAAGACTGGTTGACAGATATACTTATGAAGTTGTTGGCGAATTGTTATCCTCAGGTGGGGTAGCAGGTACATTCAGGTCATGGAAAGAACAAACTGAAATTAATCGCTTTGATTATTATTCTGAGATCCTTAAATCAAGTATTCTTGAACTAGGGAATAGATTTGGAAAGTCCCTCGATAATATTCCTGTTATTGTTTCCGGTATGGCCTCTTCATCTTTAGGAATGGAAGAAATTCCTTATGCTGACCTTCCATTTAATATCAGTGGCATTCAGGCATCAGTAAAGATATATGAAAATTTTAACGGCCCCGGTGCAAATCTTGTGCTGGTTTCGGGAGTGAAAAGTTATGAGGATGTGATGAGAGGGGAGGAAGCCCAACTGATTGGCCTGATTAAAATAAATGAGGTTTCTGTACAGGAACATGAGCAAATTGTATTTGTTTTCCCCGGAACCCACTCTAAACATATTTTCGTAAAAGATGAGCAGGTAACTGATTTTAAGACTTTCATGACCGGGGAGATCTTTAATATTCTGAGCGAACACAGTATACTAAAGGATTCTATTGATTTGAGTAAATCTTCAGGTCTGAGCGAACCATCTAGTATTGAGGCATTTAAGCATGGGGTAGAAGTTTCGGGATCATCTTCACTATTACATAATTTATTTACTGTCAGAACGATGCAGCTCTTTGGGAAGTTCGGCAAAGAGCAGAATTCATATTATTTAAGTGGATTGCTCATTGGTACAGAACTCAGGGAGCTTTATTCAGGAAATTATGATCATCTGGTGATCTGCAGCGGAAAGCATCTTTATGATCATTATAAAATTGCTGCAGAAATGCTTTCATTTAAAATGAAAACAAGCTTTATTCAATCTGACCTTATCGACAAAGCAACTATTGCCGGACAGGTTCAACTATTTAATACACTACAAACCGTCTCTAATGAATAATCAAGAATTTTCCTGGAAAGATTTCTCCAGGGTGCCACTGGTTGGAATAATCAGGAATCTGACATTTGATGAAATTGCGAAAATTCTGCCTGTTTACCATGCTGCTGGTCTTACAACCATTGAAATAACCATGAATACTCCTTTTGCAGAGGATATTATTCGTTATGCTGCTGAACAGTATAAAGGTCGGTTAAATGTAGGTGCAGGTACGGTTTGCAGTACTGAGGATCTGAAAATGGCTCTGCAGGCGGGAGCGCAATTCATAGTAACACCTATCCTGAATCCTGAGGTTGTACGCAACTGCGTAAAATCGAAGATTCCGGTTTTCCCGGGAGCCTATACACCCACAGAGATTTATCAGGCCTGGGAACTTGGTGCTGATATGGTCAAGGTTTACCCTGCTACAGCATTGGGTCCTGATTACATCAGGGATGTCAAAGCACCTTTGAATAAAATTAAACTAATGCCAACTGGCGGAATTAGCCTGAATAACATTGAGATATTTATGAAAGCTGGTGCCGACGGTTTGGGAATAGGGGGACAGCTTTTTGATAAACAATTAATTAAGAATGAGAATTGGGATGGCTTATTGGAGCACTTTAAGCAATATGTCAAGCATTTTAATTCATAGATTCAAGAACCAAGAGCCAGGAACCAAGACTAAAAACGGGTTCATTTGAAAATTACACTCAAGGATATTGACTATTAATAAACATTTTATACTTAGGAAAATTACCTAACCAACCAACAACCAAAAATGGCATCAGGAAAAATCAAAAATTATCGTTGGATCATAGTAGGATTACTGTTCACAGGTACTGTGATCAATTATCTGGATCGGCAGATCATCGGCTTGCTAAAACCTACGCTTGAAGCGGAATTCAGCTGGACAGAAACAGATTTTGGTAAGATCATGTCAGCATTTTCATTTGCATATGCAATTGGTTTATTGGTATCAGGTAGATTTATTGATAAGGTTGGTACTAAAATGGGATATAGTGTTGCAGTTATTGTCTGGAGTTTGGCGGGAATGTTCCATGCACTTGCTAAATCTGTAATGGGTTTTGGTATTGCCAGATTATCGCTTGGGATAGGTGAGGCTGGTAATTTTCCTGCCGCAATGAAGGCAGTTGCCGAATGGTTTCCAAAAAAGGAAAGGGCATTAGCGACAGGTATTTTCAATTCAGGAACGGCAATAGGGGTTGTTGTTGCATTGATTCTTGTTCCAATAATTATGCAAAACTATGGCTGGCAAGAGGTCTTTTGGATTACCGGTGCCCTAGGTTTTTTATGGTTGATTTTCTGGTGGATTCTGTATGAGATTCCTTCAAAACAGAAAAGATTGAGTTCAGAAGAATTGGCCTATATCGAAAGTGATAAGGATGATGTTTCTGATCAGGTAAAAAGCACTACTAAGATTTCCTGGACAAGGTTGTTTACATTTCCACAGACCTGGGCATTTGTTACCGGTAAATTTTTGATCGATCCGATTTTCTGGTTCTTCCTGTTCTGGCTGCCTTCCTATTTTTCTACTACATTTAATCTTGATTTGAAGGTAATCAGTCCTGAATTGATACTGATCTATGGCGCAACTACCGTTGGAAGTATTGCAGGAGGATATTTTTCTTCCAGCCTTATAAGGAGGGGATGGCCTACCTTGAAAGCAAGAAAGGGAGTATTATTGTTGTTTGCTGTTCTGGAGCTTGGTATCATGATCGCAATCGCCCAGTTTGTTACTGATAAGTGGGTGGCTGTAGGTTTGATTAGTCTGGCTGTTGCAGTTCATCAGGCATGGGCAACAAATATCTTTACAATGGCTTCGGATATGTTCCCAAAAGAGGTAGTAAGTTCAGTTGTTGGAATTGGTGGTATGACCGGTGCAATAGGGGGGATATTGTTCCCGATATTCGTAGGCTATTTGCTTGATGTTTACAAAGCAGCCGATAACTTAACAGGAGGTTATAATCTTATATTCACGATTTGCGGGGTTACCTATCTGCTGGCCTGGATAATTATTCATTTACTGACCCGAAAATCTTCAAAAGTCATTGTTAATTAGAAAATAGTCAAATATTATGAATACTATGAAAAAAATATTCAAATCAGGTTATAACCGAATGCTGATCCTTTTCGGATTGTTTGCATTTCCATTTTTTACACCTCAGGCCAATGCTCAGCTTTATAATTTTACTGAAGAGCAAATGATAAGTTTTACCGCAAAAAATCCTTATGGTCGTTTTCCGGGGGGGCGCCCGATGATACCGGCAGCAATTCTTGATACAATCCGTAAAATGGATATTCAGGTTGTTGAAGCTATTGGATCTGTTCCGAGAGAATATGCTAATCAGTATGAAGATGGCTGGAAATCTATCATTCCTGGTAAGAAACTCGTTGGACGGGCATTTACCGTACAATTCATGCCGTCCCGTCCGGATCTGGTTGCCGGAATGCAATCAGAAGCCAATAAGAACAATTTTACAGGCCTGAACAACAGAACCACAATTGATATGCTTCAAAAGGATGATCTGGTCATCGTTGATTTATATGGCAAAGTACAGGGAGGCACCTATGTTGGAGATAAGTTATCCTATTATATTTGGAAGACTACAGGAACAGGTTTAATTGTTGATGGTGGAATATACCTTACCGAGAATATATCGCAGAGTGGGATGCAGGCTTTTTATCGCGGGACCTACCCCGGACCTTTGAGCAATGCTACCGTTTCGGGTATTAACGTTCCGATCAGAATAGGAAAAGCAGTGATTATGCCAGGAGATTTGGTAATCGGTGACCAGGATGGGATTCTGGCAATACCACCACAGTTTGTACCTAAATTAATATATACTGTAACCCGGGATCGCAGACGTGATGTATGGATGAAAAAAGCATTTGACCTTCAAAAGTACAAATCAAGCGATATTTATGGCCGCCCAAAAGATCCTGCACTTTTGAAACAATACGAGTCTTATCTTGACTCCGGTGATCCGGCTTTATTACCTAAATAGTAATCAGGAGGGTTAATACAATATCATGAAAATTTTCAATTTCATATTCCTTATACTCTTTGTTATATCGGCGGGCCTTCAATATAATGATCCCGATCCTGCATTATGGATTTTAATCTATCTGTTCGGGGCCATGATTTGCTTTTTTGCAATCAGGAAGCAAAATTATCCCCGGCTAACCTTAGCCGGGATAATTCTCCTTTTTATATATGCCATCTACTTGTTCTTTGATAAAGATGGAGTTTTAAGCTGGCTGACTAAACATCAGGCTGAAAATATAGCAGGAAGTATGAAGGCATCTTCTCCATGGATTGAAGAGACCAGAGAGTTTTTTGGACTAGCTATCCTTATTTCGGTTTTATCAGTTAACTTGTTGACATCAAAGAAGGAATCGGTCAAATGATTTTTGAACCTTATTTAATAAGATCAAAATGCAATAATATAGTATTATTGATTTTACGAAATTCTTATTATAAATTTTGCTTTTCCCGGATTCAAGGCTCGATTTAGATCGAAAATCGACAGTTTGTCCCAATAATATTTTTCCACATTGGTTTAATATTTTTTTTCGAAATCCTTATTTTTATTGTAACGAACTGATAATTAGATAATTAAAAATAGTTTATATTAAAATTTTATAATTCTAAGACACTTTGCTAAATATTTGCTAAAATAAAAAAAAGCATTACTTTAGTCTTGCCAAGTGGTATGTAATTCAACCATAAGTTTTGCTTATCAACTGGTTAAACAATTAATTAATTATATCTAACACTAAAAGTATTATGATGAAAAAAGTTTACAAACTAGTCGTATTGCTGCTATTGTGCCAGACCTATGTGTTTGCGCAGAATATCAGCGTTACCGGAAAGGTTACCGACTCTGACAACTTGCCTCTTCCTGCTGTAAGCATTAAGGTAAGCGGATCAACTCAGGGTACAAGCACTGATGCTAACGGTAATTTCACAATTTCTGTGCCGTCCAATGCATCATTGGTATTCACTTACATTGGATTTGCAAGTCAAACTATTGCAGTTAATGGAAGAACAACATTAAATGTTCGTCTTGAATCTGACGCTAGACAACTTGAAGGAGTAATTGTTACTGCTTTGGGTATTACAAAAGATCAGAAGGTTTTGAGTTATGCAACTCAGAAAGTTAACACTGATCAGTTTGAAAAGGCCAGAGAGTTAAACGTTGGTAAATCTTTGATCGGTCGTGTGGCTGGTCTTGATGTTGCAGGTACTTCTTCAGGTCTTGGAGGTTCAACCCGCGTTGTACTTAGAGGTGATCGTTCAATCACTGGTAATAACGGTGCTTTGATCGTTGTGGATGGTGTGCCAATGGATAACTCAAACTACAGTCCTGGTACCGGAAACGGTGGTCGTGATGGTGGTGATGGTCTATCAAGTATCAACCCTGATAACATCGAGTCAATGACTGTACTAAGAGGTGCTTCTGCAACTGCTCTTTATGGTTCACGTGCTGCTAACGGTGCATTGTTAATTACAACCAGAAAAGGTGGTGGCCAACAAGGTTCAGGAGTTTCTTTCAACAGCTCTTCTCAAATAGAGACTATGATGGAACTTTATGATTTCCAGAATGAGTATGGTCAGGGTGCTGCCGGAGTTTATAACAGAGCTCAGGAAGGTTCATGGGGTCCAAAAATGACAGGTCAGTCAGTTGCTTTATGGGGTAACGATCCTGCTGATGCTGGTAAAGTTTACAACATGACTCCACAGCCAAACAACTACAGAGATTTTTATTCTACAGGAAAACAATTGTCAAACACTTTGGCATTTTCTGGTGGTAATGAAAAGGCACAAACCTATTTCGCATACACAAGAGTTGATGCAACCGGTATCATTGACAATAATGAGCTGGTAAGAAACAACCTTAACCTGCGTATAAATGGTAAAGTAAGCCCTAAGCTGTCTTATGATTCTAAGGTTACTTATCTGAAACAAGACATTAACAACAGACAGTACACTGGTGAGGCTTATCAGAACAACCAACGCCACATCTTACGTATTCCTCGTAACATCTCTTTGGAGCAGGCTAAAAAGTATGACTATGTTGACCCTTCTTCAGGTAAATTACGTCAGAACTACTGGAATCCGGGATCTAATGGTGGTGAGAATCCATTCTGGACTAAAAACCGTATTATCTCTGATGATGTTAGGGATCGTGTAATGGGCTTTGGTTCATTAACATATCAGATAACTCCTGCATTAAGTTTAATGGGTCGCGCGGGTATTGATAAAACAATCGATGCTTTCGAAGGTAAATGGTATAACGACACTTATACTATTGCTGATTTCGGTAACTATCAGACTGATAACAGAGATGTGACTGAAACCAACTTTGACGTCATTGGTATTTTCAAAGAGAACATTCTTGAAGAATTAACTGTCGATGCAACATTTGGAGCAAGTCTTCAGCACGTTGACAGAAAATTCCGTTCTACCAACGCCGGAGGTTTGAACCGTGATAACTTGTTTATTCCTTCAAATGGCCGTGCTCCTTCTGATGGTTACTCATTTGTTCAGACTGAAAAACAAGGTGTATTTGCAACAGCAGATTTTACCTATAAAAATGCGATCACAATCTCAGGTTCAGTTCGTAATGACTGGGCATCTACGTTGCCAAAATCAAGTCAGTCTTACTTATTTGGTTCAGGAGGTTTCTCTGCGATTCTTTCAAACATCTTTACTTTGCCAAGTGCTGTTTCTTTCGCTAAATTGAGAGGTTCTTATGCAACTACAGGTAACGATGCTGCTGCATTCCTTACAACACAGTTATACAACTTTGCTGCGGGTGGTAACGGTGGTTTCATTAACAGAAATGGTGTAAAACCTTTCCCTGATTTGAAGCCGGAATTAACAACTGCTTTTGAAATTGGTTTAGAAGCTAAATTCTTCAACGATCGTTTAGGTTTTGATTTAGGATACTATTCTTCAGATACAAAAAACCAGTTATTCCAGGTTTCACTTCCTCCGGCATCTGGTTGGAGTTCAGAGTATGTTAACGCCGGTTTGGTTAATAACAAAGGTGTGGAGTTAACTTTAAATGCTACTCCGGTTGTTAAAGGCGATTTCCGTTGGAACATGAACCTTAACTATGCCAGAAACGTTAACAAATTAGTTGAATTGTCTCCAACTTTGAAGACATTAAACTTAACTCAGGATTTCATGGTATTCCAGCGCGCTGTTGAAGGTTTCCCATTAGGTCAGATGTACAGCAGAGGTTACCAGCGTAATGCTAGCGGACAGATTTTAGTAGGAGCAAACGGATTGCCTTTGATTACTCCTGGAACTACAGTTGATATTGGTAATTCACGTCCGGACTGGACTGGTGGTTTCAGTAATACATTCAACTACAAGAGATTTAGCTTTAATGCTTTAATTACAGCTCGTGTAGGTGGTACTGTGACTTCATTTACTAATGCTATTATCTATTCTGATGGTCAGGTAGCTGAGACATTAGAAGGAAGAGCTTCTATGGTTTTCCCTGGTGTAACTGCAGCCGGAGCAGCTAATACAGTTGCAACAACTGCTGAAGCATACTGGAAGTTTGTAGGTGGTCGTAATACTCCTGTAGGTGAAGTTTGGGCTTATGATGCAACAAACGTTCGTTTACGTGAAGCATCTCTAAGCTATACATTACCTAAAAACTTATTTAAGAAGGCTCCATTCCAGGCCGCTTCTGTATCTTTGACAGGTCGTAACTTATTCTTCATTGTAAATAAGGCTAAAGGTTTCGATCCAGAATCTACAGCAGGTTCTACTAATACATCTGTTGGTCAGGAAGGATTCTCTTTACCTTCAACCCGTCAGATTGGTTTGAACTTAAACTTATCGTTTTAATTAATAAATATTAAAAATTATGAAAAAATTTAGATTATATATCATTGCTTCAAGTTTAGTCTTGGTTACAGCTATTGGTATCTCTTCTTGTACCGACAAGTTTGAGGAATACAATACTGATAAAACCAGATTGACAGAACTTGATGCATCAGCTGTTGGTAATGCATTTGCAGCTACCCAGCACAGAGGTGTCATGTTTT
>NZ_DASWXT010000130.1:0-4000 GCF_036405355.1 Daejeonella sp. | reverse complement strand
CATCTGATTGACAAACAATAATATAGCTCCTAATACAAAGAAGGCTGTTTCTATACTTAGCCATTGATTGCCAAAATCTCCTAGAGGACCATCCACAATGATAGTGATCAGCCTTGAAAGTGCATAGGAAAACCAAAATAGTGTCAGGAATCTTATCGCCAGAATTATCTTAGTAATCAACAGGTAAGTCAGCCCTGAAATAATCGACATTCCTACACCTCCATAAATTCCTCGTATGGAACTTATCGCATCGGTATTATCAAGTTTAACCCTGACCAGGTCCATTGTGGCCTGTGGGTCAAATAAAGATAAAAGGCTTACAGAAGCCAGACCGAAGATTGAAATGCCTACAAAGAGGATATTAGATGTGCGAATTGTAATTTCTTTTTTCATTTTCTTTGATTTTAGTACAGGACAAAAATCAGAATCCAGAAAATCTTATATATTGGTAAATACCATGATTTCGAGCGGGATGATATTCGCTTTGTGACAAGGAATTAATCATTGAAAAACAGGTGATTTCCAGAAATGAGCTAAAGAGTGATGATTTTAAGAATTGCCCGGATCAGTATTTTTTTACTCTTTCAATTTCGTTATGGATTCGCTTATTTATATCAATCCTGGCTCCGGAAAACACATAAATTTTGGTTCTGTATTCTCTTGCATATTGGTTTGTTATAGAATCCGCTAAAGAAGATTTATTAAAATAGGGGCTGCTGGTTTTGAGTTCAGTTTCAATTTCATCGAATTCCTTGATCCGAATGAGATTGGAATAACTTTGTTCAAGATCGAACCAATAGAGATAATCTGCATTGAATGAAACTGCCCTGATTCCTTTTTTGCTGTAGTAATTTATTGCACCAGCCTGTCCGTAATTATCGCATAAAACCAAAGTTTGGTCAGTATCAGAGACTAATGAGTATAAGCTATCGGTTTTTTTGGCCAATTCTTTCCATCCCAGCATATCAGCATAATCTTGTGGTAAAGCATGATTCTTACCATCTTCCCAGCGCAGTTGCCCCGTTTCCTGATAGTGCTTTGGATTTTGAACAATGTATTCCGGACTTTTATTGGGGAATGCGAGTTTATAAAGCGGGATAAAAAATAATATTGGAAGTGCCAGCGCAATTGCCTGTAGGGATTTCAGGCGATTTTTACTAAGTATATGGCTAAGATATACAGCCCCTAATGCGATATAAATTGGATAAAGTCCGATAGCATAATAGGCTTTAGCCTTCAGCATTAAAAATATTGACAGGGTAAAGAGCATGGCCCAAAATAGGAATCTGAATTTCCGATAAGGGTCATAAATGAGCAAAGCAATCAGACCTGCAATAATCGTAAAAATAGAGCCTGTGAAGAATAGCATTTGATCTTTTAAGAAATCCAATCTGTTAACATTAACCAATTGAGTTTCGGCTAATTCTTTCATGTGGGCAAAAACCGGAAAGTCATTTTGGTATTGCCATAATAGGTTTGGGAAGATCAATAATAATCCCAGCAAAACAGAAAAATAGAAATCCCTTTTCAAAAGCAATTTTCGCTCTTTACCAAGTAAAATAGCCGGAAGTAACCCTGCCAATAAGAAGATAATATTGTATTTGTTAAGAAATCCAAGTGCAAAGATTATTGCTGCATAATAAAGCCATTTCCGGTTTTCAGTATTGAAATAGCTGATCAGCATAAAATACACGCCTGTCCAGCATAAAACATCGAATGAATTGGGTTGATACAGCATATTCAACCTTAATAAGGCTGATATTAATACTCCTGTTGCTCCCAGGCATAATGCAAATAGATTGCCCTTTAGTTGTTCAATACATTTCCAAACAATTAACAGCGTTAAAGCGCCGAAGAGTGCCGGAAAGAATTTTACCCAAAACATACTGCCTCCCAGCAGAAATATTAGTCCTGAGAACAATGAAGTAAGAGGAGGAACAGAGCGGTAACCCCATGCCAGATGATGAGCCTGATCGAGATGAAGAAATTCATCTCTGTGCAATTCATATTCAGGACTGATCAGGAAATATTGCAGGATAAATTTGAGTGCAATAAAGCCGATTAAAAGTAAATTCCTCTGCTGAAAGAGTTGTTTCATGCAGGAATTAATTTCTTATGCCTTCTTCACAAATTCAGACTTTAAAGCCATAGAGCCAAATCCATCAATTTTGCAGGATATATTATGGTCGCCATCACTGAGGTGAATGTTTTTCACTTTTGTGCCTGCTTTGATCGGTTTTGGGGCTCCTTTTACAGGGAGATCTTTAATGACGATAACTGAATCACCATCCTTTAACTCATTTCCATTAGAATCGAGCACTTTAATTGTGCTTTCTGATTCAAGGTTCTCGTCAGCCGGATCCCATTCATGGAAACATTGGGAACAAATCATCAGGTCTTGATCCTGGTAGGTAAATTCAGATTTGCATTTTGGGCAGGGGCTGATGGTATCGCTCATGTTTTTTTATTTATGCGGCAAAGTTAAAAAAACAGTTAATATTCCATCTTTTTTAAAGTTTAAAAGCATTAGCTGGATTTTACGATGTTTTATGATGAAATATTTTAAACAAAAAACCTGCTTATGAATTTACAATTTGTTTTACTCCCATTTGATAAGAGGTAGGGGTAAAATTAAATCGTTTTTTAAATTTTGTACTATCAAAGAAATAATCCTGATCATACTGATACATCATTTCGGGCATTTCCCTCATGAAAGGCATAAAAATACCCAGAATTCTGATAAGAAACATGGGCAAAATATTGAGCTTTTTATCAGTCTTCATTTCTTTGTTGAAAAGATCTACCCATTCCTGACCACTTAGTGTATCATCATAAGTTGGTAAATGCCAAACCTGATTATATGAATCGGGGGTATTCCCCAAAAGGGCGCATGCTTTTGCAGCATCTGGAGTGTAGATGAAGGAATGCTTTTTATCTCCATTAATAAACCAATTGGCATTCTTTCCTTTTATCAGATTATTGTAAACCACTTGAATCAGATAACTATTTTGATTTCCCGGACCATAAAAATCGGGAGATCTGGCAATCAGAGCGTTTATCTTTTTTTCTTTTATAGCTTTGAAAAGCATTTCTGCAATTTCTTTTCTGACCAGCCCCTTTTTGCTTGGCGGATTTATCGGTGAATCTTCTGTCATATTGGGTATTGCAGATTTATCATACATATACACATTATCAAAGAAAACCAGTTTAGCCTGATGCCGGATGCAGGATTCAATTGTTGCTTTCATCAGCTTCGGCCAATTGTTCTGCCAGGTTTTTAAATTGTAATCGAATCCAACAACAAGATAAACAATATCAGATCCTTCAATTGCCTTATCAACCATATTGGGATCGGTCAGGTCTGCCGGAAATAATTCATCAGATTCATTAATCTTTTCAGGATTCCGGCTTACCAATCGGATATTTTGAGTGTAATTCAGGAGTTCTTTAGCGAGTAATTTGCCTATTGTGCCATTTGCTCCGAGTATGGTTTGTTTCATTGTTAATCAGGTATGAAATTTTAAGCTGTTATTCTAAAGACAAGGTCAGAAATTAGATAAAATAATTTCTGTTTTATTACAAAATCAACAGGAATAAAATCCAATAGATTTATTGAGTCTTTGTATGCTTTAAAATGAAATCAACTATGGGTTTCGGGTCTTGAAGACTGTGTGGATGGTGCCCAATGCCTTTCTTAACGATCAGTTCGATTTTTCCACCAGCAGCACGATAAATTTCGGCCAGTTTGAGACTATTTTCTTCAAAGGGTACAACCGTATCTGCATCCCCGCAAACACTTATAATCGGAATTTTAGCCTTTGCCAGCTTCTGGCAATTATTTAGTGGAATTCCTTTAAAGTCCTTTACAGACAATTCTGTCAGATCGTAAGCTTTCAGACACTTCTCCCAGTCGTTTTTTGATCCCTGGCCTTTCCCCAATCCGCCCGGCCAGCTTTTAATATCACAAACAGGTGCATCAACATAAATGCAAAATACTTTA
>NZ_DASWXT010000129.1:0-91314 GCF_036405355.1 Daejeonella sp. | reverse complement strand
ATTTTATTTGTTTAGTTTTTCTTCCTTGTAAAAAGTGGAATACTCTTAATATTTTGCTTATAACTAAATCAAAAATAAGGTAAATTCGGCTTATTAGAAGTATTTATCAGTCTGTTTATAAATTAATCAACCAGTATTAGTACTAAATTAACATCTTTGAGGAGCTTGTTAACATGTTTATTCATATTCAATATTTTATAATTTTTCATCCATGAAAAATGTTGATTTTTTAGTGATAGGTTCCGGGATTGCAGGATTAAGTTTTGCTTTGAAAGCTGCCAAATACGGTAAGGTTCTGATAGTTACGAAGGCAAATGAGGATGAATCCAATACTAAATATGCGCAGGGTGGTGTTGCTGTTGTTGTGGATAAACAGGAGGATTCATTTGAAAAGCATATTGATGACACCTTAATTGCCGGGGATGGACTGTGCGATCGAAAAATAGTTGAGATTGTTGTTAAAGAGGGGCCGGCACGTATTGATGAAATTATTAGATATGGTACCCATTTTGACAAAACCAATAAGGGGATATTTGACCTTGCTAAAGAGGGTGGACATTCTGAAAGTCGTGTGTTACATTACAAAGATATAACAGGTTTTGAAATAGAGAGAGCTTTGCTTGCGCAGATACACAGCGATCCTAATATCGAGATTTTAACCCATTATTTTGCGGTTGAATTAATAACTCAACATCATATTGGAGAATTTGTTGACAGAAAATCTGAGAATATTGAATGTTATGGGATTTATGCTCTTGATACATCAACTAATAAGGTTGAAAAGTTTTTATCCAGGGTAACTTTAATGGCTTCGGGTGGTGCAGGTCATATTTATGCGACCACTACAAACCCAGTTATCGCAACAGGTGATGGAATTGCTATGGCTTATCGCGCTAAAGCAAAGGTTAGAAATATGGAGTTTATTCAATTTCATCCTACGGCTTTATATAATCCGGGAGAGTACCCTTCTTTTTTAATTTCTGAAGCTGTTCGTGGATTTGGGGGTGTACTTAAAACAAAGAATGGTGAGGAGTTTATGCAGAACTATGATGAACGAGGTTCCCTTGCTCCCCGTGATATTGTGGCCAGAGCCATTGATGCTGAAATGAAAAAATCTGGTGATGATTTTGTTTATCTTGACATCAGGCATCGCGATAAGGCCGATATTCTATCTCATTTCCCTAATATTTACGCTAAATGTTTAAGTATTGGTCTGGATATGACCCGGGATCTTATTCCTGTTACTCCTGCAGCTCATTATATGTGTGGTGGTATACTTGTTGACGAGGATGGTAAATCGTCAATACACCGGCTCTACGCTTGTGGGGAGTGTACATCAACCGGTCTGCATGGAGCAAACCGATTGGCATCTAACTCGCTGTTAGAGGCTCCTGTTTTTGCTCACAGGATTTATGAAGATGCGATCAAAGTATTTAAAAATTATGAAATCCCTGATAGCATACCCGAATGGGATGAAACAGATACTAAGCTTTCAAATGAAGACATTCTGGTAACCCACAACCTTCGCGAGACCCAAAAGGTTATGAGTGATTATGTTGGTATTGTCAGATCTGATTTCAGATTGGAAAGAGCGATGCGACGTTTAGGATTATTGTATGAAGAAACCGAGAGTTTTTACAAGAAGACAACACTTTCTGTTAAATTATGTGAGCTTCGAAATGTTATTCAGAATGCTTACATCGTTATAAAATCAGCAATGTTGCGAAAGGAAAGCAGAGGGCTTCATTATACAACCGATTATAAGCCTCATGCGCTGGAGCCACATGATACCGTTTTTTAATTTTTTTTATGGCACTTATTCTACCTGTTAAGAATGTTTTTCCTGAAATTGGAACTAATTGTTTCCTTGCAGATAACAGTACTATAGTTGGTGATGTTATTATCGGAGATAATTGTTCCGTTTGGTTTAATGCGGTAATCAGAGGGGATGTTAATTATATAAGGATTGGTAATAATACCAATATACAGGACGGTGCTATAATACATTGTACCTACCAGAAGGCAGCTACAGAAATTGGTAACAATGTTTCAATAGGTCACAATGCACTCGTTCATGGATGCACATTGTATGATCATGTACTCATAGGAATGGGTGCCATTGTAATGGATCATACGATTGTTAACGAGTATTGTATAATTGCTGCCGGAGCCATTGTTCTTGAGAATACTGTTTGCGAAGCAGGATATTTGTATGCAGGTATACCAGCCAGAAAGATAAAGCCTCTTACAGATCAGCAAATCGAAATGCTGAATAAGCTCCCGGAGAAGTATAAATTATATTCAACATGGTTTATTGAGGATCCGGAATAATCACATTTTCTTCCAGATCCCAGTTAGGTCTAAGAGAGATTGTTTTGTCAAAGTTCCAGGTTTTTTCGGGTTGTCTTCCTTCCTTAACATTTCCGGTATCCCATTCCCCATTATCATTGTCATCATAAATAACACGGATTAAATATTTTGCAGTTGGGTATCTTATATAGTTGAGCAATATATTTCTTTTGATTGAATTTTGTTTTAGGATTTCTTTCCGTTCATTTAACCATTGCACCAGATAGGTTTTTGTTGTGTCGGGAACACTCACGTTTATGGATATGCTTCCATAATTGTCGTCAATATCCAACTCAAATTTCTTTGAATAGATCTTTGATTTAGTCCCTAGAACATCTGTAAAGGCATTCTCTCCAAGTTTTAAAATATATTGTTTTTTTAACTTCCAGGGATATTTTAAGCTATAGGTTCTAAGAGAATTTGGATCTTTAATTATCTGATATCCTTTTGCAGGTATTGAGTCTTCGAGAAGCGTGATTTGTGATTCCTGATAAGACTGAATAGGGGATGAGAACTTCAGAATTAATTCTGAACCGGGTCTGATTTTGCTTCCTGATAGGTTATCAGATGCGACAAGAGATTTAATATAAGTATCTCTTTTATTTCTTCTGAGTGTAACTGTGTCCAGTGCTTTTCCCGCTGAGTTAACCACAACATCTATTGAATCAAAATTTAGTTCAGGTATCCATACGGTTGCCGAATCCCGTGTCATACTAAACTCAACTGTCTTGCTTTGATCGATGTTCGCTGGTTCAATTATGCTTATTGTAGGATTAATTACGGGTCTGTTAAACGTTAAATTTATTCTGCCATCTCCTTCAATGCGACGATCTTTTACCATAAAAACGTTGGGATATTCTTTGAATACCTGTAAGACAATTCCACTGGTGTCTTTTGTTAGCTTGATGGAATTTTGAAGAAATCCAATCTCTTCGTTTTGACCGTTGTATATTCTATCGCCACCTTGCTCCAGTAAGGCATATAATTTATAGGTATCTTCCCTTAGATTGGAAAGTTTGAATGTGCCTGCTGTGTCGGTTATATTGAATACACTCGCTTTCTTTTTTCCAAATAAGGAATCCTGACTTACAGGTAAAATGAATACTGTAACATCTTTCAGTTTTTCCTTTGTTAGCGAGTTAATTACTTTTCCAGATATAGAAAGTGAATCAATTTCATTACCAGTTGAAAACACGTAGGAGTAATTTTTAAGAATGTTACTTTCATTGACATCAGCTATGGCCTTACCAAAATTTATGGAGTAAGTTGTGTTTGCCTCAAGTTCCTGTTTAAACTCGATTTCCAGATTTTCCTTTTTTACTTTAAAGGCGGGAGGAATATCCATGGCTGGTGAGATACTAATTTCAGTATACTCATTACTAAGTTTTACAAATTCATTAAATTCTATTTCAACTTTTTTTACTGCAAAGTTTTTTGTAAAATTTTTTGGCACCTCATTTACTATTCCCGGAGGAATACTATCCTTTGGTCCACCGGTTGGAGATTGCATACTTGCACAGCCCGATATAAAGGTAGCCAGCCAAAACAACCCGATTGATGATAGGAAAATTAACCTCTTTTTATTATTTGCCATTTATAAGCCTTGTGGACGATTTTCTATGTTTTTGGAATAAAGTTATTAACTGAGGTGAGAAAGTTGCGTATATCTTATTATTTAAAGTCGGCCATAGATTATGTTAATATTCTGATAATGAGATAATTAACAATCATCTGGCCATATGAACCATTAAAACGGAAATATCTGATGGTGATACTCCTGAAATACGCGAAGCCTGCCCCAGGGTTCTTGGTTTTATTTTCATCAGTTTTTCTCTTGCTTCTTTTGACAATGAAACGAGGTCAAGATAGTTAAATTCAGGATTGATAGTCTGATCTTCCATTCGTTTCATTTTGTCTACTATCTCGAGTTCCTTTTCAAAATAGCTTTCGTATTTCACTTTTATTTCTGCCTGTTCAACAGTTTCCCTGTCGTATTTATTTAGTAAATTACTGAATACGGAATCTGCTTTTTTAAGATCCTTAAATCCTATTTGAGGTCTGGTTATGAGCTGGAACATTTTTACATTTTGGGATATGCCCGGTGTACCCTGTTCTTCAAGAATAGCATTTACCGCATCAGGTCCTATTGATGTGCTTTTTAAATAACTCACCAGATGATCAGCGTTTTCTATTTTCTTATTTACCTTATCCAGTCTTTCTTCAGATATCAAACCTAATTTATGTGCTATGGGGCTTAATCTGATGTCGGCATTATCTTGTCTTAACAGTAATCTATGTTCAGCTCTTGAGGTAAACATACGGTAGGGTTCTTCGGTTCCTTTTGTGACAAGGTCGTCTATTAATACACCGATATAGGATTCTGCTCTTTTTAAAATAAGTTCTTCCTTATTATTTATTTTTAGGTGAGCATTAATTCCAGCCATAAATCCCTGGCAAGCGGCTTCTTCGTAGCCCGTTGTTCCATTTATCTGTCCGGCAAAGTATAAATTTGCTATACTCTTTGTTTCAAGGGTAAGTCCCAATTGTGTAGGAGGGAAGAAATCATACTCTATGGCATAACCTGGTCTGAACATTTTTGCCTTTTCAAAACCGGGAATCTTGCTTAGTGCCCTATATTGTACGTCCTCTGGTAGAGAAGTTGAAAAACCGTTTACATAGATCTCTACAGTATTCCATCCTTCTGGTTCTACAAAGATTTGGTGCCTGTCGCGTTCAGCAAAACGGTTGATTTTGTCTTCTATTGAGGGACAGTAACGAGGACCTAATCCCTTAATTCGACCTGTAAACATTGGGGACTTTTCAAAGCCTTCTTTGAGCGTTTCATGTACTTCTGAATTTGTATAGGTTATCCAGCAGCATTTTTGCTCTTTTGGTAAAATGACATCAGTATAGGAGAATCTTCCACGATCTGGATCGCCCCACTGTTCTTCCATTTTGGAATAATCCAGTGATCGGCCGTCTACCCGCGGTGGAGTTCCGGTTTTCATTCTTCCGGCTTCAAAGCCCAGTTCTACTAATTGTTCTGTAATTCCTGTTGCAGATTTTTCTCCTGTTCTGCCACCTCCAAATTTCTTTTCACCTATGTGTATGATCCCGTTCAGGAATGTTCCATTTGTTAATACAACTGCTTCTGACCTGATTTTTAGACCAAGGGAGGTTCTTACTCCACATACTTTATTATTTTCAATTAATAATGAAGTGGCAGTATCCTGCCAAAAATCTACATTTGGAGTGCGTTCTAATGCTAGTCTCCATTCTTCAGCAAAGCGTTTTCTGTCGTTTTGTGCCCTTGGGCTCCACATCGCTGGTCCTTTAGAGCTATTAAGCATCCGGAATTGCAATGTAGTTTTGTCGGTGATGATACCGGAGTATCCTCCCATTGCATCAATCTCGCGAACAATTTGTCCTTTGGCAACACCACCCATAGCCGGATTACAACTCATTTGCGCTATTGTTTCCATATTCATGGTAATCAATAGAACCCTTGAGCCCAAATTGGCTGCTGCCGCTGCTGCCTCGCAACCTGCATGCCCGGCGCCTACTACTATTATATCGTATTTATCAAACATTTTTTATGATGTTCCACGTGGAACTATAGAGTTTGTAAAAATAATCATTACTATTTAATAATTGTTTCACGTGAAACATGCTTAAAAAGAGAGATGAGAGCTGCTATCGCCCAAACAGCATTAAGAAAAACAAATGGGTAAAATTGTACCAAATAAGAAGAATACCCACACAATGCTGCCCCGCTTAAGTTCAAGGTGCTGTACCATTTGCTATCCGTCGATATCAATTTCTTTAAATTGAGATAAAATGCAATGAGCAATAAGCTTACTCCTGCGGATGCCAAAAGATCTGATGTACTCATATTCATTTTTTATTCCGATAATTCCAGCCAGCGAAACGTTTGTTCATCAATCCTGTCTTTAATATCCTTTATTTTGCTCGCGATATCAGTTAGTTTATTGTGATCCGTTATTCCTGAATTTAATTCTAAAGTGAGAACTTTTACTTGTTCCTCTAATTCTATTATGCTCATTTCAAGTTCGGAACGCTCTTTCTCTTCCTTGAAACTTAGTTTTCTTTTTGTAGTCTCGGATTTTGGGGTTATTGCTGTAGCTTTATTCTCAGGTTTTGCCGACTTTTTTGGCTCTTCCTGTTCAAGCCTGTAATCGGTATAATTACCAGAGTAGATCTGAACATTACCATCACCCTCAAAAATAAATAGCTGATCGGTTAAGCGGTCGATTAAATACCTGTCGTGTGATACCAGCATTAAAATGCCCGGGAAATTAAGCAAGAAATCTTCCAGTACATTCAATGTATCTATATCTAAATCATTTGTTGGCTCATCAAGTATTAGGTAATTAGGGTTCTTCATTAAAACCCGCATAAGCTGTAGTCGTTTCTTTTCACCGCCGCTTAACTTATTTACCATACCATATTGTTTTGCCGGTGGAAAGAGAAAGTGGGTCAGAACCTGACTGGCAGTGAGATTTTTCCCATCGGCCATTGTTATATATTCTGCAATATTCTTGACCACATCAATGACACGCTCATCGTCTTTAAATTCGAGCCCACCTTGCCTGTAATAGCCAAACACAGTCGTTTCACCCACATTGACCTTACCGCTGTCGGGCTTTATGGCTCCTGTAATAATATTTAACAGTGTAGATTTTCCCGTTCCATTCTTACCAGCTACTCCAATTCTGTCGCCTTTTTTAAAGGTATAGCTGAAATCATTGATTACCGGTTTACCATTAAATGATTTACTTACATGCTCAAGTTCCAGGATCTTATTCCCTTGCCTCGAAACATTAACACTTAGTTCAAGAGATGATTTGACATTTCTGCCCTTCGTTTTTTCTTCAAGGTCATAAAAGGAGTCGATCCTTGATTTTGATTTGGTTGTTCTGGCCTTTGGCTGACGACGCATCCATTCCAGTTCTTTTTTCAGCAGGTTTGTGTTTTTACTAAGTGTAGCATCTTCAGCAGCATTTTGTTCTGCCTTCTTCTCCAGGTAGTAGCTGTAATTTCCATTAAAGTTTTGAATTTTACCCCTGTCGAGTTCGATAATCCGGGTAGATACATTATCCAGAAAGTACCTGTCGTGAGTAACCAGTAATATTGTTTTTTGCCCGCTTGTCATATAACTTTCCAGCCATTCTATTGTTTCAATATCCAGGTGGTTGGTTGGTTCATCCAGGATATAAACATCAGGATCATCGATCAGTAGTTTAGCAAGTGCCAGACGCTTTCTTTGTCCTCCCGAAAGGGTAGCAATTTTTTGTTCCAGATGTTGTATTCCCATCCTGCCCAGAATCGTTTTTATTTCATACTCATACTCCCAAGCATTGGCATTACTTAATTCATCCATTAGTCTGTTCAGCACTTTTTCATCGTGAACTTCCTGATTTACAGCCTCTTCGTATTGACGGATTAGTTGCTGACGTTCATTTCCAATAGAATATATGAAATCGCTGATAGTTTCCTGATTGCTGAATTGAGGGTCCTGTTCGAGGTAACCTATTCTCAGATCCCGCTCGGTTACAACTTTACCAAGACTTGCTTGTAAAATGCCTGAAAGTATTCTGAGCAATGTTGATTTTCCTGTTCCGTTAATACCAACCAGTGCTACCCGATCGCCTTTATTCAGGCCGAAATATAGGTCCTTAAATAACCAGTTATCGTTAAATGAATGTCCTAATTGTTCTGTAGATAAAATGCTCACGCTAATTCTTGTATTTGTATGGAAGGATATATAAAAGTTCCTTTAAGTTCTTTTAATGATTGATTAAGCATTGCCCGAGCAACGGTTTCTGCCTTGATGCTGCGGTATTTTTTTAATGGGCCTATAAGAAGCAGGTCAATTACTTTAAAAGCAGAGATAGCAAACTTTTCGACCAGGCGGGACTCTTTGCGTTTTCCGGTTAAGAGTGAAGGCTGATAGATATGTAAAGATGGAATGGATAGTTTTTTTAGTTCGTTTTCAAGTTCTCCCTTTAGTTTAAGATAGGAGTTAGAGGCTGATGCATTTGCTCCAAGCGATGAAACCAAATGAAATTGCGTAACTCCATTTCTTATTCCAATCTCTGCGAGCTCTAAGGGATATTCAAGATCTATTTTTCTATATTGACCCGAATCAGGAGTCGCAGCCTTTGTGGTACCCAGACAGCTATACATAATATCACCTTTGATCTCAGTAGAAAAGTGCTCTAATTCATTAAAATTAACGATCAATTCCTGAACTTTAGGAATAGGAATGTTAAGCGGCTTTCTAAGCACCAGCAATATCCTTGATATTTCAGCAGATTCGATTAGTGCAGAGAGTAAGTGACTGCCAATAAGTCCGCTTGCCCCAACTAAAATGACTTGATATGGCATTAATTTGTCTTATTAATCTGCAAAGGTACGCATTACTAAGATTGGAATTAATATTGTATGTTTAAACATGTAATTTAAATCAAAAACATGAAAAAGATTATTCATCGCGCAACAGATCGTGGAATTCAGGATCATGGCTGGTTGAAAGCAGCTCATTCATTTAGTTTTGCCCAATATCATGATCCTTCAAAGGTTCATTTTGGCTTGTTAAGAGTTCTGAATGACGATATTATTGCTCCTGGAATGGGATTTGGGACTCATGGACACGATAATATGGAAATTGTAACGATTCCTTTAAAGGGAGTACTGGCCCACAAGGATAGTCTCGGTTCTGAGGGTAATATCAGTTACGGTGAAGTACAGGTCATGTCGGCAGGAAGTGGAATCCGTCATTCGGAATTTAATGGTTCTTCTACTGAGGAAGCAAGTTTGCTCCAAATCTGGGTATTTCCAAAGGAGCGAAATATTCAACCCCGTTACGACCAGATGAGGTATGACCTTGAGAAAGCAAACAATTCATTTCTGACACTTGTTTCACCACGTGAGGGAGAGAATGTAATGTGGATCAATCAGGATGCATTCTTCAGTCTTGGAACCTTTGATAGTGGAACAAGAGCTTACTATAACATACAGCATCCCGGAAACGGAGCGTATGTATTTGTGATTGACGGTAAGGCAGAATTGGACAGCACACAGTTAAACACACGTGATGCGATGGGTGTTTACGATACAGAAACGTTAGAGTTTAAATTCAGTGAAAACTCCAGACTATTGATCATCGAGGTTCCGATGCAATAAACTCAAAATGCTCTTTTTGACAGATAAAGATCTTCTTTTTCTGTCATGAGAGCTTTTGCGGACTTACCTTTATCCGGATATCCGAGGAGGTGGAGTGTTCCATGGATCATCACTCTATGGAGCTCATCTTTTTCATTTACCTTAAGTTCTTTAGCGTTTTCCCTGATCCTGTCCAGACTAATAAAAATATCTCCGACGATTTCCTGCTTCAGATCGCTATTGTCAAAAGTAATTATATCGGTATAGGTATCATGCTTCAGATATTTCTGATTGATATTCAGGAGATAGGAATCGCTGCAGAAAATGAAATTTAAAAGCCTGAGTCTATGCTTTTCGGTCATTATTGTATTCCTGATCCAGGTTCTGACGAGTCCTTTTTGTTTTAAATTAAAGGATATATCTTCAGTAAAGAAATTAATAGGTATTTGGCCCATTAAATTTTAAAATGGAGTTCGAGTTCGTTGCCTTTAGAATTGAAGATACACTGATCAGCAAGCTTTTTGATTATAAAAACCCCTCTTCCTGTTAAATTCTCAATATTTTCAGGAGCGGTTGGATCGGGCAAATTATTAAAATCAAAGCCATCACCTTCATCAGATATTGTAAAAATAAGCCGCTTATCTTCGATAACCTCGAGATTGATATATACCTTTTTTTCTAAGCTTTCGCGATTCCCATGAACAATAGCATTAATCACAGCCTCACTAAGACAGGTCAGCACATTTGCGTACAGCTCATCGCTGAAACCATATTTTGCACTCAACTCATCAATGAAATTTTCAACGATGGTAATACTGTCAATCCTGGAAGGTAATTGCAGAGTATACAATGAAGTATTATCTGAAAATTCTGTCTGCTTACTCATTTATCCCCCGAATTTAAATATTTAAAATAGTCCCCCACTTTTATTTTGTAAAATGAATTTAATGAAGGGGTCACGGTTTTTAGCAAATCGATTTCTTTTTGCTTGATTTTCTGGAATTCCTGCAAAATAATTGAATTAGCAGGTGCTGGTGTAATACCCTCTTTGCTTTCTCTTTTTTGATCCTGTTCGCGTTCCCGATCTGCTTTTTCTGCGTCAAGTAATTTACTGAGAATTTCCTGTTGTCGGCTTAGTGTTTCCTGTTGTATTCGTTTGTTTACGAGATCTGTTTCAGTTTGTTCCATCTCTTTCATTAATTTATCCAGATTTCCCAAAGCTCCCTTTCCATCCTTATTTTCCATTTTATTGATCTCTTGCATCGCCTGTCTTATCATCTGTTGTTCTCTTGCCATTTTCGCCAGTTGCTCACTCATTTCCCGGCTACTTTTGCCCTGCTGACCACTTTTCTGCTGACCCTGTTTTTGCATATCTTCCCTTGCTTTTTGCATGTTCTTATTTAACTGTTCCTGCATTTTACTAAGCTGCGAAAGATTTTGCTTCTGTTTACCTTTTCCTCCTGGTTTGCCATTCTGCTGCGCCTGTTGTAATTGCTCCAGTGCTTCATTTAACATTAAAGCAAGGTTATTGATAGAAGTCATGGCAAATTGCTGGTTTCGGTTTGCCTCGGCTGTGCGGCGCTCTCCAAGACTTTCTATCGCTTTTCCAACATTAAAATTTATTGTCTGAATTTCTTTGTTGACCACGGATTGAATCTGGGGAACCTTTTTACTCAGAGAGTAAAGGCTGTCCTCAATCATTTTCAGATTTATTTGAATGTCTTTCTGTTTTTGGCTCTGAATAATATAGTTAGGATCACTGGTATTGGTTTGCCGTACTGTTTGCATTGTTTTTTCCTGATCAAAAGAGCTTGTAATGAGATTATCAAGTATTTCGCGAAGGCTTTTGGCATTAACCTCGCTTTCCTTCTCCTCTGATTCCTGTTGCATACTCTGCAGATCTTTTGTCAGCTTTTTTATTTCTGCAGCAGCTTTCTTTTGGCTTTCTGATGCTTTCTTCTGATCTTTTTTCTCCAGATTTTCAGAGCTTTTTTGTTGTTCCCTGTCTATTTCCTGCTTTGCCTTTTCCTGATTTTCAAAATCATTCTTTTGTTCAAGCTCTTTGTTTTTTTGTTCCAGTTCGCTTAGATCTTCTTTTAATCCTTTGAAATCTTCCTGAAGCTGCTTTTGTTCATCTTTTAGTTCCTCTGGGTCTGACTTTTTATCCAGTGATTTTTCACTCAGTTCTTCCTGATTATCAGCCAGCTCACTCAGTTTTTCTATCGTATTGGTAAGTTTTTGATCGAATTCAAGCTGTTTGTAAAGCTCTAAAATGCGGTCAAGTTCTTTTTGTAGCGACTTATTGTCCATCTGCATTTTGGACAACTCTTCCTGCGTTAGGTTTTTATTGTTTTTTTCAAGAAGCTTTTCGATATTCTTTAAAATTTCGCGCGTCTTTTCATCCAGAACATTATTGAAGAGGTCCTCAATTTGTTTTTGTTTTTCAAGAATCTGTTCATTTTCCTCCTGCCGTTCGGCTAAATTTTGCTTGTTCTCCTTTTGGATCTCTTTAACTAATTCATCAATCTCTTTTTGTTTCTGCAGGAGGCTTTCGATTTGCTTTCTTTCCTCAAATGAGAGACTTTTTTTATTCAGAAGTTCCTGGTTCAATCTTTTTGTATCTTTCTCCAGCTGGGCAGATTTTTTGATCGCCTCTTCCATCTTTTTCTTAATCTGTTCAGAGTTTGCCTCCAGTTTTTTCTCTAAATCGGCTTCAGATGGTAATCTCAAGGTTTTTATAGATGATTTAACAGATTTCGGACCATTAACTCCATCATTATCAAATAATTCAAAATAATATTCAATCTGCTCTCCCGGTTTTGCTGCCACTTCGTTAATATCCCATACATAGAAAAAATTACTCTGAAGGGCATTTTTATCAAGTTTTACAGATCTGATTTCCGAATTTTCATAATTTTCCGCTTTTTCAGAAAGCACTTTGTAATTGAAATTGAGTTTTGAAAAACCATAATCATCACTGGCTTGTCCAACAAAATAAAGCAGCCTGGAATTAACAGAATCTGTCCGCTCATTCACATCAATCACTGGAAGAAGATCAGGTATTACCCTTAATTCATAGGAAACACCTTCTGATTCAGCAACCTCTGAATTTAATGGTCTGATGCTGTATGACAGGTTTTTTAATGCTTTAAAACTGAATTTAAATAGGTTTTCTCCCGATTCCTTTAAAAGAAAGCTTTTTTTGTCCATCACCACATCAATTTGGTCGGAGTTTTTCGCTCTGAACCTCCAGCTGATGCGTGAACCTTCCGGAACGCTTAAGTCTCCTGTGTTTTCGAGGGTCTCATTGCTTTTGCTGATATAGTCTGGATATTCAATTAACACATCAAAATCCAAAAGTGTTGGTTTGGCTTTTACCTCAAGTACATAATCTTTTGAGCGAAATTCACCAGCCTTCAGTATCAGGTTTTTGTTTTTTTGAAGGTTTCTGAAAGTATATTTAAAACGGATGATGTTTTCCTTATCAAGTTTGAAGGTATTAAGTCCGTCTTCAAGGTAAATTTCTGAAGGGATTTCATTACCGGTAAGTTTTACCAAGAGGGTAAAATCACCTCCCTGCACAACAGATAATTGCTCATTTAGAATTTCAAAACTGAATGGAGCTTTTTTAATGAATCTTTTATTGTGATTTATCAATCGTTCTGTACTTTCACTAAGTATAGACGGTGCTGCAAAGAAAACAATTATGATGATTGCCAATGGAGCTAAAAGGTATTTCAAATATTTTCGGTTTTCATTAATATGAATCGCAGAAGTAAATGGAACAGGTCTTAGTTCGGCAACTTTTTGATTAATACTGGCATCGATAAGGTTGCGCTGTTCCGGGTTAAGTTCTGAAAGCTTTTTTAATTGCAGGGTATTTAACAATTTGTCTTTTACAGGTGTAAAATGTCTGCCAATTATAGCAGATGCCTGTTCATGGCTTATTGTATTTCCAAGCCTGAAATACGCCAAAAGCGGAAGTATGATATAGGCTGCAAGGACGAATGTATTGCCTGCAATGAAAGTATAGAAAAGAATACTTCTTACAGTTGGATCAAAATGACCCCAGTACTCCGCAAATGTGAAAATTAAGTAGGCAACAAGGAAAGATGAAGCCAAAAAGATGGAACCTTTTACGACTTTATTCAGGTAATACTTTCGTATAAAACCATCAATTTTATTGATAAGATAAACATAATTATCTTCCGGCTTGTTCATACTCAATACTTCAACAGGATAGTTTACATGAATTTAACGAAAAATAAATATAATTGGTGTAATTCAGGGACTTGGGTACATAATTAACACATATGTGACCATTTTGAGATTATTTTTTTTTCAAAAGCACCACATTTGCAACCTTCCGCTCACCATCATGATCCCATTTTCTATTATCGGTAGGGAAATTGACAATCCCGGTCTCCATATAATTATTTATCCATAATGCGGTTGATCCACCGCCATCTAAATTTATGGCATCATCTGCATTTAACCAGCGCATGAGCTTTGTTAATTCGAAAAGGCTCATGCCTGCAGAATTTTCATTCCGGCCATCTACAGTAATTAACAGTATCCGCTTATTCTTTGTTATCGCTACAGCTGTACGGGGATGCCTGGTTTTATTGAAGGAGTTTAATGTGTCCAGTTTTTCTGCAGTCTGATTCAATATCAGGAGCGGTCCGCTTACCATAATATCATCTCCCTGAAGGGATTGCTCCCAATCCTGCTTCCCATTCCATTTTTCAATACTCAACTTCCCTCTATTGAACACCAAGGCAGATTCCTGATGTCCGGCCCTATTACCGTTCTTCCCGAGACGGTTTTCATTGATTACAAAGCCATCTGCACGGATATAATCTACAGAGCCTCCATTCGCCATATCAAAGAAAGTCCCGTTTAATGCTGCAAGGGCATTATTTTGTTTGCCAAAATCACTGGTTTTTTGAAGTATTTTGCTATCAAAGGCCAGATCTAAAGAGAGACCTCTTTTTTGTTTTATCTCCAGAATACTTACATTCTGATTAGAATTAAAGAGCGATTTATTAAACCAGAAGGTCTTTAAACGAACTCCAGATGTTATTTTCTCTCTCTTCCAATCAGCTTTTAGCACAGCCAGAGAATCAGATTGAGCAAAGATTCCTCCAGTGATAAATAACAGCAATAATGCGGTAATTGTAAAGATTTTCATATCAATAAAAATTGTTCTAATTTACCAAAACTCATTAAATAAAAAGCCCCGGCCAAATAATTGCCAGGGCTTTTATGTTAAAAGCGATTCTTATTTTTTAGGATCCAAAGCTTCAGCGATACGAACCAGAACATCATCAAGATGTGCCCTTAATACCGGGTTTGAATACCTTGGTAGTGCAGATCTAACCTGCACTGCCAGTAATTTAAGTTCATGTCTGGCCATCGGACGGATATCTGATTGTGAAACATCGATCTGTGGTCCGGCAAAAGCTGCAAATTGCGTCGGTACCGGAGTTTCATTTTCATTCAGAAGGTATGACATCCTTTCGATATAGGCACGTTGCAAGTTTCGGCGATAAGTATCCAGATTGGCTCCGGTTTTCAATTCTGACCAAATACCATTACGCAGATCTGCAAATAATTCATTCATCGGATATGAATTAAGCCCATTTTTCACAGAATTATCAATAACCCGGTTCAGACGTCCAAAATCAAGAATTCCATTTAGGACACCAACTTGTGTTCTCCTTAAACGGTCAACAATTCCTGCATTATCAAATTTGTTAAGTACATTCTGATCAAGCATCCAGCCCGGCGTCATAAAGGCTTGATCATTAATGAATTTTACGGCTTCCTTTTGTTTTGCCTTAGCAACATGTGTATAAACCGGCCCTTTTTGCTCATAGGTTTTATCATTTTCATAGATGCCACCAATATTTGAACGTACATGACCCATATAACGATTCCACTGGCTTAGTACTTCGCCGTAAAGTTCTTTCAGGTTATCATATGGCTTACCCTCTTCATATGTCCATTTTTCTATATTCGGTAAAATACGTTTCAGATTGGCAATCCCATATTTTGAAGCTTTCATAGCATCATCACCCAGATCTTCGGATTGAGCACGCGGATCGATTGGGTTTCCTGTTTGCTGACCATAGAAATAAATAGGGTTTCCGGCTCTTTCTATGGTCCATTTGTTCAATGTTTTCGCATCATCTTCAGGTGTTTGGTTATCAAACCAGGTATATCCCCATTTAATAGCCCATTTATCATAGTCTCCAATTCCCGGATATAATATAACTCCTTCATCCCCCGGCTGGGCTATATAGTTAAATCGTGCATAATCCATAATCGATGGTGCTGTTCCTCCCATTCTTTTAGTGAAAGATGGTGAACGCAGGGAATCAACAGGATATGCGACGCTTGATCCGAAATTATGAGGAAGTCCGAGAGTGTGTCCAACCTCATGGGAAGATACAAAGCGTACCAGCTGACCCATAACCTCATCCCTGAATTTAGGGCTGCGGGCCTCAGGGTTAATTGCTGCAGTTTGAACAAAGAACCAGTTCCGAACCAGGTTCATAACATTATGATACCAGCCTATATCTGATTCCATGATCTCTCCGGAGCGTGGATCAGAAATATGAGGGCCGTATGCATTGGCAATATTCGAAGCAAAATAACGGATCACAGAATAGCGAGCATCTTCAGGTGACCAGTCGGGATCATTCAAAGGAGCTTCCATTGCTGTGATTGCATTTTTAAATCCTGCTTCTTCAAATGCTGCATTCCAGTCTTTTACTCCTGCAATCAGATAAGGTCTCCATTTAGCAGGTGTTGCCGGATCAATGTAATAAATGATCTGCTTTTTAGGTTCTACCAATTCACCACGCTTGTATGCAGCCGGATCCTTGGGTTCCAGTTTCCAGCGATGAATATAGCGTGTAACCTGTGCTTTTTGCTCATCCAGGCCGTAATCTGTCTGGCTTTGTCCGAAAAATCCAACTCTGTCATCCGAAAAACGAGGTTTGTATGGAACCTTGGGTAATAAGAGCATTGAATTGTGAATCTCGACAGTCATTGAGCCGATCGATTTATCTCCCGGAGGATCTGTAGCACGGTATGTTTTTAATGAACGGACCTCAATATTAATCGGGAAGGATTTGATCGTATCGATAAAAGTACGGGTGTCATCCATGGTTGTTATTTTATACTGAGTACGTATAGACTGTGGCAAACCAAGGGATTGAATGTCTTTTGCATAGAGATCAGTTACATCAATAACCACCGAATTGGAATCTTTGTTTACAGCCTTGATATCAAATGAAGATAAAACGGCATCAAGATTTGAATTTTTAACAGCCTCAAACATCTCTGTTTTTTTGTCTGCAATATTGCGGTAAGAAGGAATCCGGATCATTACCTGTTTATCTCTTCTTTGCCATTTCCAGATCTGTTCGTTCAGTTCTTCACCGCCATAAGTTCCATCGATTGTTGGAGTTTTTGCGTAACGGGTAACAACAAGCATTTCACGGTTGAATAGAGAGTCCGGTATCTCATAGAAATATTTTCCATCAAGCCTGTGCACCTTGAATAATCCTTTATCAGTTTTTGCTTTATCAGTGATGACTTCTTTATAAGGTCTGATACCGGTTTTGGGAGGTGTTGCAGTTACCGGAGCTGCCGGTTTGGCCGGCTCAGTAGTCGGTGCGGCAGGTTTATTGCGATCCTGAGCCTGAACATAATCAAGTCCGGATACAAAGATCAGTGCCGATATTGCGGCGAACCGCAAATGACGAAAGTTTATTGTCATAGAATTTTATATAATGGTTAGGTTATGAGGAATTTACAAATCTATTGATTGGTGTGAATATTTATAATTTTTTTGCACTTTTTGACAATAAATTTAATCAGCCATAATCTTTAGAATAATTATGGTACAAAAAAATTTATAAATAACACTTTTTGTAATCAGGACTATAAATAATATTTAAATGATTAATAAATTTAATACTTGATTAAATCCTTTTGTTCAGGGTTAATATCACCCTCCGCTTACTTTTTCCATCCTTTAATAACACATCTATTACAAAATTTCGCCCGTTTCGCGACCTGAACATAGTATCTATTTCGGATAATGACATTTCTGACACTGGTTTAAAGTTAATGGCCAGAATTTCGTCGCCTTTCATAAGTCCTGTCAGATCAGCTGAAGAGGAGGGCTCAACTCTGGTAATAATGAGTCGTTTATAATTTTCACCGGCTGAACCAATTTCCAATCCGGCCATATCATGTTCAAAAGCATCCTTTAAAGTTGCAAGAGGTTTAATGTACATGGCTGCCCTGTTGTAATCAAATACGACGTTAAATCTTTTTATGATTTCAAGACCCATATTTCCATTTCTGTTTATAGAAAACACCCTTGAAGCCGCATCTTCATAATCGGGAAACGCTGCAATAACATTATTGAGCGTATATTTTCCTAATTGCAGAGATGTGATTCTTCCAATATAACCATCAATCGGCCCGGTTAAACCTACTCCAAGGTTGCCCCTTATACGTTCTTCCGGCAATTCAAATGGAAATCCGTCCATTGTTTCCAGTGAAACAGGATGACCGGCACCGGTATCAATGATGAGTTTTACAGGGAGCTTTTTGCCTGATTTCAGTTGAATATTGGTATTAATGTATGGCTTTCTTTCTTCTATACTAAGCGGAATGCGGTTACCCTTTCTTGGGATATAAGCCTTTTCGGGTTGAAAAACAGTGATAGTACTTGTTAAAAAATTTAACCTGACGACAAAACTCTGAAAAAACTCATAACCTATCAGACCGTGAATTGGGATGCCTACATAGTTTGATAATTCAAAAATATCCTCTTTAAGAATTGCCGCCGGAATATTTTTTGCAATGGTATTTCCTATTCGAAGATCAACGGAAGGCGCAATGAATGCACTTAATTTTTCGCCTTCACCAAAGCCGGTAATATAAATGCTTCTGAGGTTTTGAAAAGATACAGAGTCAATTAATTTAGGATCAGATATCAGAACAAGACCTACTCCTGTATCCAGAATGAAGTTGAATGGCCCCTTTCCGTTGATATGGAGCTGGATAACCATCTGGTTTTTTATCATCCTGAATGCCAGGGTTTCCCTTTTTCTGTTTCCGCTGAACTCGAACTTTTGGGCAAAAGCATTTCCTGCAAATAGAATAATTATTGCTATTGTATAGAAAATCCTGTACAATGAAAACCCTTTCTTTGAAACCAAATTGTTTTTGAGACTTAATTATCTATAACAAGTTACGTCATAATATAATATTCAGGGCTCTATTTTTAAAGATCTTATTAGCAAAGGCTGCTTAGCATTCCATAATTCTTTTCTATTTTTAAAAAATTAAGCGTTCTGTCTCCGATACCCAGCCGGATTTTAAATTACTCTGATGAAAACAAAGCTATTATTATTAATTATTCTGTCTTTTCTAACCATAGAGGCTGCTTTTTCAAAACCGATACCTAGACGAAAAATTCTTAAAATGCTAAAGAGTTCAGAGGTACTAAATGATCATTTTACAGGCTTTGCACTTTATGATCTCAGCAAGAGGAAAATGATTAGCAGGCTGAATGATGATAAATATTTTACTCCGGCCTCGAACACTAAATTATTTACTTTTTATGCCGGCTTGAAGCTTTTGAAGGATTCTATTGCCGGACTACAATATATTGAACGTAGCGATTCATTAATCTTCTGGGGTACAGCAGATCCCTCCTTTCTTGATCCTCAATTTAAGGAGCAGCGGGTATTGCAAAAACTCAATACTTCAGGAAAGAAGATTTATCGGGCAAGAGGCGTATTTACCGGTGATTTTTATGGTGTTGGCTGGACTTATGATGATTATAACGAGTATTACCAGCCAGAGATGTCAGACCTGCCACTGTATGGAAATGTGGTTCGTTTCAGTAAAAATGCCGCTGGATTACAAAGCTACCCCGTATTTAGTACAGGAGGGCAACTGATAATGCATACAGACCCATCCGGAAGCCCGGCAAGATTCCGTATCAAACGTGAAATCTTTAGTAATATATTTCATCAGCCCAATTCAAGTGCACCTGCAGGATTTAACCAGATAATTCCGTTTAAAGTGTCAGATGATTTATTAGGAGATTTGTTAAAACAAAGCATTCCAAGCTTTTCAGGCAATATCAATTTTTCAAAACCTGCACAAACCCAAAGCTGGAACAGTATTTCTGCGGACACACTCTATAAAAAAATGTTATTACCAAGTGATAATTTCATTGCAGAACAAATCCTTCTAAATATTGCTGCCAGCAGGGGAATGGAAATGAATACTGCAGTAGTGATCGATTATGTTAAAAAGAACTTTCTTACTGATCTTCCGGATAAGGCAGTATGGGTAGATGGTTCAGGTCTTTCCCGACAAAATTTGTTTACTCCACGAAGCATGGTTAGGCTCTGTGAAAAAATTTATGATGAGGTTGGAAATCAGGACCGTCTTTTTGACCTCTTACCCCAGGGTGGCAAAACTGGAACACTGAAAAATCTTTTTAAAGCAGATAAGCCTTATGTTTTTGCTAAAACAGGAAGCCTATCAAACAATCATAATTTAAGCGGGTATCTGATCACATCTTCAGGTAAAAAGCTGATTTTTTCTTTCATGAATAATAATTTTACCAGGCCGACGGCAGAAATACGTTCTGAGATGGAAAAGCTGATCACGCAGATTTATAAAAACTATTGATAGGTTTCAATGCATATTAACCCGCCAAAACAATAACCAGAATTATGAACAAAATTAAGATCGGGCTTATAGTATTGCTGGCTGTAGTTGCATTAAGCTGCAGAACAGATGCACCGGGTATTACCACTATTTATATAGTCAGACATGCCGAAAAGGATGTTTCTGACCCCAAGAATCAGGATCCAGAACTTAGTGTGGAGGGCAGGGAAAGGGCAGAGGCATTAGCCAGTAAATTGAAGGAAATTAAACTTGATGCAGCTTTTGCAACCAAGTATAAAAGAACAAGCCAGACTGCTTATTATTCAGCAAAAAAAAGCAATATAGAAATCCAGACTTACGATGCCCACGATTTTAGTGGCATTGCAGAGCTTGTAAAAACAAAACATAGGGGGCATAAAGTTTTGATTGTTGGGCATTCGAATACTGTACTTGAATTGTTGGAGGCTTTTGGTGCCCAACGGCCCCTTACTGTTCTTAGCGATGATGATTATGATTTCTTCTTTGAGCTAAAAATTGATTCAAAAGGGAAGGCAGAACTTAAAACACAGCAATACGGTAAATCACATCACAGCAGCATTGTAAAATAGACACATCTATTAATAAGTTTAAAAAGGAGAATGAAGAAAGGAACGGGCTTAAGCCTATTTTTCGGTGGCACGGCCTATTTAGGGATGCCTCATAATGATGCTTTCAAAAAACTTGTTTTTGAAGGTATTGAGATCTACGGAATAAACCACGGGGCATCCAGAAATAATAACATCACACTGGATATTTTTTCCATTGCCGAAAATGAAGCGGCCAGGCGGTTCGGTGCCGAAGATTCGATTTTCTTGTCGAGCGGATATCTTGCTGCCCAACTTCTTGTTCAGCAATATTTTGAAACTCATCAGTTAATTTATGCTCCTGATACCCATCCGGCGCTCTGGATTGGAAGACCCAAAGCTCCACGGATAAAATTTGTGGAATGGATAGAAAGGACAATCAAGCTGATCAATGGATCCGATCAGCCTGTAATGATCATCAGTAATTCGCTGAACAACCTGATACCGGAAATTTATAATTTCGATTGGTTAAAACGTATTGATCCCCATAAAGAGCTTGTGCTTCTCATAGATGATTCCCATGGAATTGGAATTACCGGAAATCAGGGAGAGGGTATTTACAGCAGACTGCCACAATTAACCAATATTGAGACCTTTGTAATAGCGTCGATGGCCAAAGCATTGGGTTTTGATGCGGGCCTTATTCTTGGGAATTCTGCAGGTATTAAAAACCTGAGAAATTCACCTGTTTATGTTGGAAGTTCACCCCCGTCACCCGGGATGCTTTATGCTTTTGTACATGCCGGTGAGATTTATGCACAGGAACTTTTTAATCTGCGAAGAAATTTAAGGCTCTTTACAGATCTGCTGGAATCAACAAAAAAGCTCTTTTTCATCAATGATTTCCCGGTTTTTCTTCTTCAGGATGATGAAATTGCAATTGATTTGAAAAAAAATGGTATCAACATTTCTTCCTTTCCTTATCCTGATCCACAAGCTAAGGCAATTCATAGAATCGTGATTAACAGTATCCATGAGAAGGAAGAGCTTGAAATTCTCGCAAAATGGATAAACGGGAACGGTTAATTTACAGATCCTCGAAAGGAATATCCATTAACTCATAGTTCTTCCAGCCGATAAAATCAAAATGCCACCATTCATTATTGAGAACCCTGAATCCATGTTTTTCCATTGTACTGCGTAATAATTCGCGATTCTGAATGACATTGGCAGGAAGATTCATAAAATCTGATGCGGCTTCGGCAGCGAAGCTGTCGTAGGGAGTTGGCATTTCCAGTTCTTTTCCGGTTTTCAGATCGATCAGGGTGAGATCAATCGCACAACCCCTGTTATGCCGTGATCCATCCTTTGGATTCGCAACAAAGCTCTTATCAGAGGCAATGGCAAAGAATTTGACCGTTACACTGTAAGGACGGTATCCGTCAAATATTTTTAGTCCGTAGCCTGATTTTTTTAGCTCATTTTGAACCTTTTTAAGGGCTTCGACTACAGGAAGCCTCGCAAATGCCCTTGCCTGTTTGTAAACAGCCTGTTTAGCAAAATTATTTTTTCCGGCGTACCGGATGTCCAGTTTAATATCCGGGATACTTTTTTTGATTTCAATAAGCTGCTTATTTTTATCCTCCTCTATCGATTTTTTGTAACTAGCATGCTCATTGATGACCTGTAAACCATAGGGATTATTAATCTGCGAATAAGCTTCGAAAAATCCGAACAGGAGAATTAGTAATAGGAGTTTCTTCATTAGCGGTTTGAAACGATCAGCAGATCCAGATCTTTCATTGGGATATTAAAGCGGTCGGACAGATCTTTATTGGTAAGCTTTCCCTGATAGAGGTAGATTGCATTGCGGATACCGGGTCTTTCCCAAATCAGGTTCATTATTCCTCCCATTTCTCCTATGTCGAGTATGATTGGTGTGAAAATATTTGTCAAAGCATAGGTTGCTGTACGTGATACCCTCGATGCTATGTTTGGAACGCAGTAATGGATTACATCATATTTTCTGAAAGTAGGAACAGTATGATTAGTTACACTTGAGGTTTCAAAACATCCACCCTGATCGATACTTACATCAATGATAACAGAATTTGGCTTCATTTTACTCACAGTTTCCTCTGACACAATGCAGGGACTTCTTCCATGATTGGCGCGAATAGCTCCGATAGCAACGTCACAACTGCAAATGGCTTTTTGTAAAACTACAGGCTGAATGACCGAAGTAAAGACACGGCTTCCAATATTATTCTGCAGTCGGCGTAACCTGTAAATGGAGCTGTCAAAAACCTTAACCTCGGCACCGAGAGCGATAGCAGTTCGCGCAGCATATTCACCAACTGTACCGGCACCCAAAATAACGATCTCCGTTGGAGGTACACCTGTTATTCCGCCAAGCATCAAGCCTTTACCTTCAAATACGTTGCTCAGGTATTCGGCAGCAATAAGTACTGAGGTTGCTCCAACAATTTCACTCATTGCCCTGACCACACTGAGTACATTTCCTTCATCACGTAGGTACTCGAAGGAAAGTGCGGTAATATTCTTTTTCATCAGTGCCTTCAGAAAATCGGCTTTCATGGTCGACATCTGAAGGGCAGAGAAAAGAACCTGCCCCATCTTCATCATTTCTACTTCATCCTCTGTGGGAGGTGCTATTTTGATAATCAGATCAGCTTTGTAAATTTCCTTTTTATCATAAACGATCTGAGCTCCCTGTTCACTGTAATGATTATCCGTAAAGTTTGCAGCCAGACCGGCTCCTGCTTCAATTACGACCTCATGTCCATGTTGGACTAATAAACCAACAGATAAAGGTGTTAATGCGATTCTGTTTTCCTGGAAAGAGGTCTCTTTGGGTATGCCAATATAAAGGTTGTTCTTTTTGTTTCTAAGCTCCAACATCGCCTCCTGCGGTTGCATCATGGCTTGTTTTGCAATGTCAGATAATTCACTCATCATGCGGGTTTTAATAAGGGTAATGAAGGTACGAAATTTTTAAAACAGGAAGGACTTAATTCAGAATAATTCAGTTTAAACCTTGTCTGCGAGGATATTACGCAATCCATTTTCACCCTCAGAGATCGTTATTTTAATATAGTTTTGTGGCCAAAGGTCGGATATGTTTTGCGGCCATTCGATAAAACAATATTCTCCTGATGCAAGATATTCTTCAAAACCAATGTCAAAAGCTTCATTCTGGGATTTGATGCGAAAAAAATCAAAATGATAAATTTTCCCCCCGGGGTAGACATATTCATTCACTATTGAATAGGTAGGGCTGCTTGCCGTTTCTTTCATGCCAAGGACAAAGCACAATGCTTTGATCAGAGTTGTTTTTCCCGCGCCCATGTCGCCCTCAAACAGAAAGACTTTTTCTTTTTCCGCAAATTTTAGCAGTTCAGATGCCGCCTGATGTAATTCTCCTTCGTTATTGACCCGGATGTTCATTAGATCGAATTATAAAGCAATAATAATTGTTATTATGGATTATTTAGGACTGTAGGTTACGTATGGGACAATCATTTCCTCCATCGAAATGCCACCGTGCTGGAATGTTTCATTAAAGTAATTAACAAAGTGGTTGTAATTATTGGGGTACACGAAAAAACTATCTTCTTTTGCAAAAATAAAGCTCGAACTCATATGCAATTTTGGAAGCATTGCCTCATGTGGATTTTTGACGTGAAACACATCTTTTGAATTGAAATCGAGATTTTTCCCTTGTTTATATCTCAAATTTGAATTGGTATTGCGGTCACCAATCACTCTACTTGGATGCTTTACCCGGATGGTGCCGTGATCTGTAGTTATAATCAGTTTTATTTTTTTCTGGGAAAGCTTTTTTAAAGCATCCAGCAGAGGTGAGTGCTCAAACCAGGATAGTGTTAAAGAGCGGTATGCTGCTTCGTCGTTTGCAAGTTCCCTTATCATCGCCATATCAGTTCGTGCATGAGAAAGCATGTCAACAAAATTATAAACGATAACATTCAGATCATTACCCATCAAATTGTTTAGGTTTTCACTGATATTTTTCCCTTGCTCAAAAGTTAGAATCTTATTATATGAATATTTGCAGTCCTTACGCATAACACGCTGAATCTGCTCAGCAAGAAATTTTTCTTCGAACAGATTTTTACCTCCCTCATCCTCATCATTCTGCCACATTTTAGGAAAATGCCGCTCCATTTCCAAGGGCATAAATCCTGAAAAAATTGCATTTCTGGCATATTGAGTAGCAGTAGGTAAAATACTGTAATAACTATCTTCCTCCTCGATTCGGTAATAATCCATCAAAAGAGAATTGATCATTTTCCACTGGTCATATCTCAAATTATCGATCAGGATGAAGAAAGTCGGTTTTTTTGGCTCTAATGATGGGAAAACCTTTTTAACAAAAAGTTGATTTGAGGTAATTGGCCCATCCTCAGGGTTTTTAAGCCATTTTAGATAGTTTTTTTCAATAAATTTTGAGAATTGAACATTGGCCTCTGATTTCTGTACTGTAAGAATCTCATGCATGCCTTCATCTTCAAGTTTCTCGAGAGAAAGTTCCCAATACACCAGCTTTTTATAAACGTCTACCCATTCAGAAAAACTCAGGTTTTCATTCAGGGTCATTCCCAGAGTTCTGAAATCCTGCCGATAGGCCATAGATGTTTTCTCACTGACCAGACGTTTATTATCAATCAGTTTTTTTATTGTGAGTAAGATCTGTTTTGGATTTACCGGCTTGATCAGATAATCATCTATTTTAAATCCAATTGCATCCTCCATCATATACTCTTCCTCGTTTTTAGTAATGAGCACGATCGGAATATCAGGATCTATTGTTTTAATTCTGGCCAGAGTCTCCAGTCCGGTAAGTCCTGGCATATTTTCATCGAGGAATACCAGATCGAAGTTTTCTTTTTTGAAACAATCCAGAGCATCATTACCATTGGTCACAGTGGTAATTCTGTAGCCTTTTTCATTCAGAAATAGTATGTGTGGTTTTAGCAGGTCGATTTCATCGTCGGCCCACAATATGGTTGTTTCCTGCATTTCAATGTAAAATTAATAATTAATAGGTCATCGAACTTATTTATACATTCAATTGTCATTAAAAATAACAATTTTTGTGCCGTAAGGTTCCCGATCTTGAATAAGAAGAAAATAATTAATGATCCGGTTTACGGATTCATCACAATTCCATCAGAACTGGTGTATGATTTGATTCAGCACCCCTATGTTCAGCGGTTACGCTATATCAAACAACTGGGTATGACTCACCTGGTTTACCCGGGCGCTTTACACACCCGTTTTCATCATGCTATTGGTGCAATGCACCTCATGGGCCTTGCAGTTGAAACAATAAAAAGTAAAGGTCAGGCTATTTCTTATGAGGAGGAGGAGGCGGTGATGATTGCTATTTTACTTCACGATATCGGCCATGGACCCTTTTCTCATGCCCTGGAGCACACCATTGTTGATGGAGTATCACATGAGCATATCACAGCGCTTCTGATGAATAATCTGAATCAGGAGTTTGATGGTAAGCTTACCATGGCTCTTGAAATATTCAACAACCGTTATCCAAAGACTTTTTTACATCAGCTGGTCTCAGGGCAACTGGATATTGATCGTCTGGATTACCTGAACAGGGATAGCTTTTTTACCGGTGTTTCTGAAGGGGTAATCAGCTTTGACAGGATCATAAAGATGCTGGATGTTATTGATGATCAGTTAGTTGTTGAAGAAAAGGGCATTTATTCTATAGAGAAATTTTTAATTGCCCGCAGATTGATGTACTGGCAGGTATACCTTCATAAGACGGTTATTGCCGCTGAGCAAATGCTTGTAAAGATTCTCGAAAGGGCAAAAGAGCTATCGCTTGAGGGAAGGAATTTATTTGCCAGTCCCTGTTTTTCCTATTTTTTGAAGAATTCGGTGAGCCGGGAAGAATTCAGAAATGAGCCCCGAAATTTAGAAAGATTTACCAAACTGGATGATAATGATATATTTACATCAATAAAGGTTTGGGCTGACGATGAGGATCTTATCCTTTCAACACTTTGTAATCACCTGATCAGCAGAAACCTTTATAAAGTAGAGATCAGTAATGAGCCACCATCAGTGGAATGGATAAATGAACTGGCCGAGAGAGTTACTGATGAATTCGAGGTTTCTGACGATGACACCTCTTATTTCGTATTTACTGATACAATAAAAAATAATGCATACCATGTTGGCGACGGGAGTATTAACATTTTAATGAAAAATGGGTCTATACAGGATATTACCAAAGCATCAGATAATTCCAATCTGGAGGCACTGGCAAAAACCGTACAGAAGTATATACTCTGTTATGTTAAAGAAGTAAGGGATGTCAATTAATAAACAGGCGAATAAGTTCAAAATTTGTTCGTTAAGATATAAGCTATAAATTTGCCCGATGCAACTAACTGCACATCAGATTGGAATTTTACTTGAAGGAACTGTAGAAGGTAATCCTGAGGTGACAGTAAATCAGCTTGCGAAAATAGAAGATGCAAAGCAGGGCTCCTTGTCTTTTCTTGCAAATTCTAAGTACGAGCAATTTGTTTATGGCTCAGGGGCATCAATTATTATTGTAAATGAAGAATTTGTGCCTTCCCAGCCTATCAGGGCAACTTTAATCAGAGTAAAGAATGCATACAGTGCCTTTTCGGTTTTGCTCGAGAAATATGATGAACTTTTAAAATCGAATAAAACCGGTATAGAAGAACCCAGTTTTATTCATCCAAGTGCTGAGATAGGTAAAGATGTTTACATTGCTGCACTTGCATATATTGGCCCGAATGTTAAGATTGGAGACGGCAGCAAGATCTATCCTAATACCTATCTGGCAGATAATGTAACTGTTGGTAAGAATGTAACTTTATATGCTGGCGTTAAAGTGTACTTTAACTGTATTATTGGTGATAATTCGATTATTCACTCCGGTGCGATTATCGGAAGTGACGGTTTTGGATTTGCGAACGGGGGTGAGGGTGTTTATCGAAAGGTTAGCCAGATCGGTAACGTTATCATTGAAGAAAACGTAGAAATAGGATCCAATACAACAATAGACAGGGCAACAATGGGATCAACCATTATCCGCAAAGGTGTTAAGCTGGATAATCTGATTCAGATTGCTCATAATGTAGAAATTGGTGCAAATACGGTAATTGCAGCACAAACGGGAGTATCAGGAAGTACCAAAATTGGTGAAAATTGTGTGATTGGCGGGCAGGTGGGAATGGTTGGACACATAAGTATAGCCAACGGCAGTAATATAGGAGCAAAATCAGCAGTTAATAATTCTATAAAGGAAGAGAATATGAGCTGGAACGGATTCCCAATGATGACTTACCGGGATTCCCTGAAATCGCAGGTTATAATAAAGCGCTTGCCTGAGCTGGAAAAGCGAATTGTAGAACTTGAAAACATAATTAAAGACCGTTTAAAGTGATCAGTATTCGGACTGATGAATATTAATACGATGAATGTAAAACAAAGAACAATTAAATCAGAAGTTTCTGTGACAGGTGTCGGTTTACATACTGGCAAGGTGGCAAGGATGACATTTAAGCCCGCTCCCGAAAACCATGGTTATAAATTTAAAAGAATTGACCTTCCGGGAACTCCGGTCATAGATGCCGATGTTGACAATGTGACCGATACCTCAAGGGGAACTACCCTAACACAGAATGGAGCCAGCGTAAATACTGTTGAGCACGTTTTAGCCAGCCTGGTGGGTACAGAAGTCGATAATATTTTGATGGAGCTAGACGGACCAGAGATTCCAATTATGGATGGAAGCTCTATCCAATTCGTTGATGCACTTGAAAATGTAGGATTTGTTAATCAGGAAGCAGACCGCGAGTATTACAGTATCCCACATAATATTCATTATTCTGAACCCGATCGCAAGGTTGAGATGGTTGCTATGCCCCTGGATGATTATCGCTTCACCTGCATGATCGATTATAACTCACCGGTTTTGGGTAGTCAGCATGCGGCAATAACAACACTTTCAGAATTTAAAAAGGAAATTGCATCCTGCCGCACATTTTGTTTCCTCCATGAACTTGAAATGTTATTGAAACACGATCTGATCAAAGGTGGTGATTTGAACAATGCAATTGTTGTCGTAGATAAGCAGGTAAGCAAAGATGAGTTGAAGAACCTTGCCAAACTTTTCAACCGTGATGATATTGATGTTGCCAGAGAAGGTATCCTGAATAATATTGAATTACGTTATCAGAATGAACCGGCACGCCATAAGCTTTTGGATATGATCGGTGATCTCGCATTAGTTGGTGTTCCACTGAAGGGTCATATTATGGCTGCGAGACCGGGGCATGCTGCAAATATTGCTTTTGCCAAGAAGATTAAATCCCAGATTAAAAAAGAGAGGTCAAAAAAGAATGTACAGGTTTATGATCCAAGCGTTCCACCATTGTATGATGTGGTTCAGATCATGAACATTTTGCCTCACAGACAACCCTTTTTGTTTATTGACAAGATTCTTGAACTTTCAAAAACACATGTGGTTGGAGTTAAAAATGTCACCATGAATGAAGAATTCTTCAAAGGGCATTTTCCTGGTGCACCGGTGCTTCCGGGAGTAATACAGATCGAAGCGATGGCACAAACGGGAGGGATTCTGGTACTTAGTACTGTTCCTGACCCACGTAATTACCTGACCTATTTCTTAAAGATCGATCGGGTTAGATTCCGTGCACAAGTATTACCTGGAGATACGATTGTATTCCGCTGCGATTTAATGGAACCAATCAGAAGGGGTATTTGCCAGATGAAAGGTGTTGGTATGGTGGGTGAAAAAATTGTGGTTGAGGCAGAAATGATGGCACAAATAATCAGAGTTAAAGAAAGCGAAGCAAGCGTATGATCCAGCCCTTAGCATATATTCACCCACAGGCCAAGATTGCCGAAACAGTTGTTATAGAACCTTTTGTTACCATTTACAAGGACGTAGTTATTGGTGAAGGTACCTGGATCGGTTCAAATGTTACCATTATGGATGGTGCCCGTATCGGGAAAAACTGCCGTATATTTCCCGGAGCTGTTGTTTCAGCACCTCCCCAGGATATGAAATATAAAGGGGAAGCTTCTACAGTTACTATCGGAGATAATACAATTATCAGGGAGTGTGTAACACTCAACCGGGGTACTGCACTCGATAAAAATACAACAACTATTGGGTCAAACTGTCTTTTGATGGCTTATGTTCACATTGCTCACGATTGTGTTATCGGAAACAATGTTATCATTGCAAACTCAGTACAACTTGCCGGACATATTGAAGTGCAGGATTATGCTTTTATTGGCGGAGCCTCTGCTGTTCACCAGTTTGTTTCAATTGGTGCACATTCGATTATATCAGGTGGTTCTCTTGTGCGTAAAGATGTGCCTCCCTATACCAAGGCTGGTCGAGAGCCATTGTCGTATGTTGGCATAAACTCGGTTGGTTTACGCCGCAGAGGGTTTAGTTCCGAGCAGATTAATGAGATCCAGGATATTTACAGGACCATATTCCTGAAAAAATATAATATTTCCAGAGCCCTGGATATTATTGAAACCGAGCGTGAAGCTACTGAGATCAGGGATGAGATCATTGATTTTATCCGAAACTCAAACCGCGGTGTCATGAAGGGTTTTGGTAATTCCTAAACCCCGGAATCCCACAGGGATTTAAACATGATGAAGATACACCTTGAACATATTGGCCGCCGGTTTAATCGCGAATGGATTTTCAGGGATGTTAATTATGTTTTTGAAAGCGGCAGTTCTTATGCCATTCTGGGTGCCAACGGTGCCGGAAAATCTACTATCTTACAAGTTATTTCAGGTAGTCTGAGCAGCTCAGAAGGAACAATTTCTTATACAAGGGAAGGTGTTTTGCTCAACCCGGAAAATGTGTTTGAGTATTTATCTATGGCTGCACCCTATCTGGAACTCATCGAAGAGCTTACATTAAGGGAGCTTATTGATTTTCATTTTCGCTTTAAGAAATACAGATCCGGACTTGATCGTGATCTTATGATTGACCTTATGGGTCTGAAACATTCTGAGCATAAAGCGATAAAGAATTTTTCTTCCGGTATGAAACAGCGGGTAAAACTTGCGCTGGCTTTTTGTTCTGATACGGATATGATTCTTCTGGATGAACCAGCCTCAAATCTGGATCAGCAGGGCCTGGAATGGTACCTCTCGCTAGTTGAAAAATATTCTGCAGATAGGATTCTCATCATATGTTCCAATCAAATACAGGAGTATAGTTTCTGTAAGAATCAGCTGAATGTAGCAGATTATAAATGAAATAGTGCTTTTTCTTAGTTCCTTGCTGAAAACATTAAATGATACATTGCCCTGTCTATTTAACCCCGGGGCATTATTGGAATATTAATAAAATGCCCATATCTTTGCGGCTCGAAATCAGTAAAATCTTATGGCAAAAGCTTCAGAAATTAAATCAGGAAATATATTACGTTATAATGGCGAGTTGGTAACTGTGGATGAAATCATTCACCGTACACCAGGTAAAGGAGGGGCTTTTTACATCGGAAAGCTGCGAAATATAAAAACAGGTAAAATTGTTGAAGCCAGAATGGGTACAGATGAGCAGGTGGAAATTTGCCGGGTTGAAACCAGTGATTACCAGTATCTCTATGAAGAAGGTGATTATTTTGTGGTGATGGACAATACTACTTTCGAACAATTCAGTATTGAAAAGACCTTATTTGGAAACGCAGCCAAATTTCTGAAAGAAGGAATGAATGTGATTGTTTCTTTTGAAAGCGAAGAGCCAATAATGGCACAGGCACCTACCAGTGTAGAGCTTGAAATTACTTATACCGAGCCGGCAGTTAAAGGGGATACCTCTACTAACGCTTTAAAAAGTGCTACAGTTGAAACCGGAATTGAGATTCGCGTTCCTCTTTTTGTTAATCAGGGAGATAAGGTAAGAGTGGATACACGTACAGGTGAATACATTGAAAGAGTAAAATAATTTTTAGATTTTTTTTGAAAGGTCTTTTCATCATGGAAAGACCTTTTTTTTTGAGCCAAATTTCGACGGAATTGTTTTTACATTCGTATTGTGGATAAAGCGAAACTTCGGAATTTATATCTGGAAAAGCGTCAGAATCTTTCTCGTTCAGAATACTGGATGCTGACTGATGCCCTGATGGATCAGGTTAAACTCTTTAACTGGTCGGAGTACCGTATGGTTCATGTTTTTTTGCCTATTAGCAAGAGGAACGAGGTTGATACCTTCTCTATTCTGAATTATTTCAAAGAGAACTTCCCGGATTTAAAGATTGTCATACCCAGAACCGATTTTAAAAACCTGCTTATGGAAAACGTGCTTTATGACCACGAATACACCATTTTAGGCAGAAATAAATTTGATATTCCGGAACCAATCCATGGAAAGATTATTTCAGCAAATCAGATCGATCTGGTATTTATTCCTCTTTTGGCATTCGATAAACTAGGTAACCGTGCGGGATATGGCAAAGGTTTTTATGACCGTTTTCTCCTGACCTGCAGACCTGATGTAAAGAAGATCGGCTTATCTTACTTCGATCCTGTTGAAGAGATTTATGACCTGAATGAGTTTGATATTAAAATGGATGCTTGTATTTGTCCGGATAAAATCTGGGAGTTTTGATTTGTTAAAGCCCCTGTTTTTGATATTACTAAATTTAATGATTGGGTTTATTATAGTTCTTTGATGGAATTGAGGGTTCTATCTTTGGAAATGTGCTGATGTGAAACTTTTTAAAGCCAGCCCCGCTTTTCGCTTATACTCCACAGGCCTTAATCACAGGCCGGTATTCGCTTCAATCGGGTTTATGTACATCAGACAGAATTCTTAAACTTTGATCCATTCTCCATTATAGCACTCTTGTTAAAAATTATATATCCAGCTCCAAAAGCACCGGACAATGATCAGAATGTCTGGCTTCGGGAAGAATGGCCGCCCGTTTAAGTTTATCTCTCAGTTTTTCTGAAACCAGATTATAATCGATTCGCCAGCCCAGATTTTTAGCTCTGGCATTTGCTCTGAAACTCCACCAGGTATAGTTATGAGGTTCATTATTGAAATGCCTGAAAGAATCAATATAGCCCGAATTGATAAAATCTTCCATCCATTCGCGCTCTGCCGGCAGAAAGCCTGAAGAATTTGCGTTTGATTTGGGATTGTGGATATCGATTGGCCTATGGCAAATGTTGTAATCACCGGAAATCACCAGGTTTGGGATTTCAAGTTTAATTTTATCGGAATAATCCCTGAAATCTTCCAGAAAACGGTATTTAAAGTCCTGACGCTCTTCTCCGCTCGAGCCGGAAGGAAAATAGGTGCTCATCACAGAAATTCCTTCAAAATCGGCTCTTAGAATGCGTCCTTCACGGTCGTAATCGTCCATTCCGGAGCTGTATTCTACATGTTTTGGACTGACTTTAGTAAAAATGGCTGTACCGCTGTACCCTTTTTTTTCCGCAGGATTCCAGTAATGTTCATAGCCCATTTGCTCAAGCAGGAGCAGATCTGTAAGCTGATCGGGAGTGGCTTTTATTTCCTGCAAACAAACCACATCCGGATTTGCGGCCTTTAACCATTCGAGCCAGTTCTTGCTTAAAGCAGAGCGAATTCCGTTAACATTATAGGTAATAATCTTCATAAAAATTAAAGTGTATTGTGTTTTAGATTCAGTTTCTTTTCGATTTTTCTTGCTTCTCTTTTTTTGAGTACACTAATCATCATCGAAATATCTTCTGCAGGGCGATCAGACGGTCCTGTTTTAAGCTCTGCGATTGCATCGATCATTTCGATGCCGCTAACTACCTCGCCGTAAACTGTGTAGTTCTGATCCAGATGTGGTGTTCCACCCAGTTCTTTATATACCCTGCGCTGCGATTCGGGAATGATTCGCCCGTTCATTCTTTTCATTTGAACATCATCAAGTGTTGCATCGGTCCATTTCTTACCCTGAACGATATAAAACTGACTGGCACTGGACTCTTTTTGCGGATTATTATCCCGGGCAGCCGCCAGGACCCCTTTTTTATGAAAAAGGCTGTCTCTAAACTCGGCTTCCACCCGATATTTCAAGTCACCCTCACCCAATGTCTGACCCGGTTTTGCTGTCTTTGAATCCGGGTCACCGCCCTGAATCATAAACTCTTTGATCACCCGGTGGAAAAGGGTTCCATTATAAAAACCTTCTCTGCTCAGTTTTAGAAAATTATCACGGTGCTTAGGAGTTTGGTTATATAGCATGATGATGCATTCGCCTTTACTGGTTTTGATCTTTACAAAATCATGTTTGGGTTTAGCGAAAACTGAGCCGGCAAAAAATATCAGTAAGAAAACAGATAGTTTTTTCATTTCTCAGGGATTAGATACTATCAAAATAGGTGATGATCAATGATCGCATGATCATTTCCTGTTCCAGAAGGGTATAGGCAGGTATGGGTTTAATAAGTTTCCAGTGTGGCCAACCATCCTGATCGAGGCCTTCGAGTTCATAAAAACCCAGTTCACTGAATAAGCGGCAGTTGGCTATATGCATTAATTCTTCTTTCTGACGTTTACTGAATTTTGCCGGACCTTTGCCGAGTTCCTGAACACCGATCAGAAAGAGCATGACCTTCATATCGGGAAGATCTGTATCAAAATCCTTCGCTATCTGCTCTTGTAATACTTTCCATTTGGCGTTTATTTCTGCTGGGGTCATGTACAAAAGTCCGTAAAAAAATGGAATATATGACCAGAGGAGATGTTAAAAGACTAAGCCATGCTTACCAGGACTAACAGAATCCTCGCCACCTTGAAATTTCACCTCAAATACTATATTTGTTCATGCAAAAACCAATCGTTACTGCTTTACTGGCTTACGGAATGTCGGGAAAGCTATTTCACGGACCCTTTGTTCATGTACACCCGGGCTTTCATTTTAAAGGTGTGCTTGAACACAACACCAAAAAGGTAAATGCCGATTATCCGGATGTTAAAAGTTATAATACCCTCGATGAGGTTCTGAATGATCCTGAAATTGAATTGGTTATTGTTAATACTCCAAGTAATACTCACGTAGATTATTCCAGAAGGGCCTTGATGGCTGGGAAAGATATTTTGGTTGAAAAACCATTCGCCCCAACGCAAGCTGAGGCAAAAGAGATCTTTGATCTTGGAAGAAAACTTAACCGCAAGGTGATGGTGTATCAAAACCGAAGATTTTCGAGCGATTTTGAAGTTACCCGGGATACCATAAACAGTGGAAAACTTGGTCAGATCATTGAAATGCATTTACGCTATGATCGCTACAGAGCAGAAATTGGTCCGAAAGTCTTTAAAGAAACTCCAATTCCTGCTGCGGGCATTGTTTATGATCTAGCTGCACATTTACTGGATCAGGCAATTTGTATACTCGGCGAGCCTCTTTCATACCGTAAAGTAACCGGCGTTTACCGTAAGAATTCATTGGTGGATGATTACGGACATATCCACTTAACTTACCCAAACCAACTGAATGTATTTATAACCACAAGTCTCCTCGTTGCCGACCCCCAGCCGGGTATTATCATTCATGGTACTAAGGGTTCATTTGTAAAGGCATTCTGCGATAGGCAGGAAGATCAGCTGATTGCCGGAATGAAACCCGGTGATCCCGGATTCGGAAATGAGGATGCAGGTAAAGAAGGGCGTCTGACATTGATGAGTGAAAAGGGTGAAAAAACTATTGAATTGGTTCCATCTGCTGTTGGAAAATATATGGATCTCTTCGAAGCAGTAGTTCAAACTATTAGAAACAATGCTGAGTTTCCTGTGAAGGAATCTGAAGTAATGATCCAGATCGGAATACTGGAAAGTGAACCGGATAAAGTTTAGGGGGTTGCTGAGGCCTATTATAGTCAGCTTAGTTGGTTATATACAGATTTGATGAAGTAAATAGCAAATATAATCCCTAACCACCAACTTCTTTTCTTCGTTGTACTATCGATATTTTGATTTTGTTGATTTATGAAGAAGGAATAACTATAAGCTATAAAAACAATAGCTGCACAGACAACAGTAATTATTTTGTCCCTGGTGATGTATAGCGCAACAAATGAACATACTACCAAAATAATTCCCAGGTCCTCAAATTGAATTCCTGTCTTTTTTGAAATTTGCTTTATCCCTGATAACACATTTTCAAACCTTTCATAGTCTTCAATTTGGGATGGAACCTCTATTGTATTTCTCCGTGAATTACCCTTTATGCTATAGCTCCCATTTCGGTTTTTAATAATTCTGCTTATATCTGAGGTTTTAATAATAACATCCGGTGTGTCATACTGCTCTCGTTTAATCGATTCACTATCAATGGTTAGAATTTAGCTGTCATAAAGTATTATTTGCTGATTTACAGCTTTATTGTACCCCGAAATTGTCCCATACAGCATAATTGTAATTATGATAAGAAGTACATAAATGTTAGGATTTTTAAAGTAGCTGTAGGAAACACCCCCCAATAAAAACAATGATAGAACTATTAGTTTTATAAGTATAGATTTTTTAACTTCTTTGATACTGTCTTTTCTAATTTCGAACTGGTACATAGATATCTTTGGCTTTTCGAACTGGAATCAAGCTTAATCGGGATTAATAATTTGCCTTGTATTAAACAATAAAAGTAGCGATATAAACAAATACTGCTGTTGAAATCCCTACCACTAATGTTCCCAGAGTATAGGTACGATAGCCTGTTTTTACATCAATGCCTGAAAATTGGGTAGTGATCCAGAACCCGCTGTCGTTAGCGTGAGAAACTACCATTGCCCCGGCTCCGATTGCAGCAACAATGAGTGCTTTCTCGATTTCTGAATCGAATCCCATACCAGGCAACATCGGGGCAACAATGGATGCGGTAGTAATCAGTGCTACGGTAGAAGAGCCCTGTGCTGTTTTGATTGCGGCACAAAGCAAGAATGGGAGCCATATACCGAGGTTTGCACCTGATAAACCATTTGCCATAGTGGTGGCAATTCCACTGTTTTGGAGGATTGCCCCAAAAATTCCACCAGCTCCTGAAATAATTATGATTGTAGAAGCATCATTTATTGCTTTTCCAACCCATCCGGTAGTAGAAAGTATTTCCTTATCCAGCTTTTTAGGGATTAAAAACACAAATAGCATCCCAATTAATAAGGCAATTACAGGAGAACCTATAAATCCAATTGTTTTAAACCACCAGGTTGCCTTCCCGCCCTCGGTGACCGTAAATTCCATAATAGATTTGCCTATGATCAGGATAATTGGGGTAATTATTGGTAAAAAGGATTTGATTGCAGAAGGTGCATTTTTTATTTTCTCATTAATAGTCTCTTCAGATAATTCAGGATTCGGATCGATATAGGTTCTGGCTGCATAATACTTTGAATAAAGGATAGCCACAATCAGTGAAAACATCCCGATAATTAGTCCGACGAGCATCACCAGGCCAACATCAGCACCAATAATTCCTGCAGCCGCTATAGGACCTGGTGTAGGAGGAATTAAAACATGGGATATCATTAAACCCAGAATAAGAGCCACAGCAGTTCCAACAATTGAAAGTCCTGCTTTTTTGCTGAGACTTCTATTTAACGGGCTAAGAATAATGAAACCACTATCGGCAAATACCGGGATGGAGACTATAAATCCGACAATGCCCATGGCTTCATGCACTCTTTTTTTACCTATGATTTTAATCACAATTTCCGCCAACTTATAAGCCCCGCCCGAATATTCCAAGAATGCACCTATAATAACCCCGAGTGCGATTACGATTCCTATTTTACCAAGGGTGTTTCCAAATCCATCATTTATTGACTTAATGATGGTATCTAAATCCATTCCTGAAACAATCCCAAAGAATAATGCGACAAAGAGCAATGCTAAAAATGGATGTAAGTGCCACTTTGCACTCAATAAAATCAACAGTATAACACTGACTACGAGTAATATAAATGATATCATAATTGAATTTAATAAGATTAAACTCAAAATGTGAATTTTATTTTATTGCAGATTTGATCGTATAATATCTATTGCAGATTTCCAATCATTGAGTATGAAGCAATCTTACACGATGTCTTGAATTAGGTGAATTAATTGAGAAAAGTGTAGTTATCAAACAGGGATAAAACAGGGATCAAACTCGGATCAAACAGGGACAGATACGAGTTTCATCTGTCTTTCATCCCTGTTTTCTTTGAATTTAATTTGTTTTTTCTATCGTTGAGTCATACTTTTTCCAATTATTTGAAGGTAATCCGCCATAAAATTGTTACTCCCTCTATATCCAGCAATTTTGAAACAATTTCTTTTATTCGTAAATTTGAGTTGAATACTGCAATGAAGGCATTTAAAAAGACATTTGGATTAAGCTTTTCAGTAATACTATTACTGAGTTTTTCCACTGTACTTCTTCCATTGGATTTCTTCCACAACCACGCTCCGATTCCGGTTTCTACTGGATCAGAACAGCTTAACTCCAGCAGTACTGAAAAGGTAAATGTTCAGAATAAAGCCGATTATTGCTGGGTTTGTGCTGTTCATATTGATAAAACCTTCACCAAGACTTCCTTTTATGAAAAGATCAGATTATCACCAATGATGTCTGTATTTCTGAATAATGAAGTTACCTCCTACTTTGTTGAACAACTCCTCTCTACTCTGAGAGGTCCCCCTACGGAATAATTTTTTCATTCTTTTTTAATTGTTATGCAGCGTTTTTACGCCTGCAGTTCTATTCCGTTTATTTACTATTCTAATTCCATAGAAATGAAATCTGTTATTTTATATATTTTATTGTTATTCACTTTTTCAAATTCTTACGCAAATTTAGCCTCAGTCGAAGGGCGGGTCATTGATGGGCAAACAAAAGAAACCCTTCCCGGAGTACTTGTTACCATTCCGGATCTTAAAATCTCTGTTGTTACTGATGCTTCCGGTCAGTTCAAATTCAATAATATCCCTGAAAAGGGTCGTTTTCTTGTTGAAGTTCGATATTTAGGCTATCGCACAGTTATTGAAACGATAGATTTCTCGCAGAAGACCAGTCTTGAATTTGCACTTTTCCCCAGTGTGATTGAAGCAAAAGAGGTGGTCATTACCGGAACAGCTTTCAGTTCAGACAATCGGAAAAATAGTACAGCGGTTTCGGCTGTAACTAAAGATCAGCTGATTAACCGGCCATCAGGCAATCTGATTGATGCAATTGCAAAGGTTCCCGGAGTTTCACAGGTTACTACAGGCGGAGGTATTTCGAAGCCTGTGATACGGGGATTGAGTTATAACCGTGTAGTCACTCTGGTTGACGGAGCCAAACAGGAAGGTCAGCAATGGGGAGATGAACATGGCATGGAAGTAGATCAGTACAGTGCCGAGCGGGTTGAAGTATTACGTGGTGCAGCCAGTTTGTTATACGGTTCTGATGCATTGGGCGGGGTAATTAATGTTTTGGAGCCATTACCATCTCCTGAAGGACAGGTAAGAGGTGAATTGTTGACCAGTTATCAAAGCAATAATGGACTCAGCGGAAGCTCTGCAATGCTACAGGGCAATAACAATGGATTTATCTGGCGTGCAAGGGCTTCCTTAAAAAGTGCTTATAGTTATGATGCTCCCGGCGGAAGAATAGCCAATACAGGATTTAATGAAACAAATTTTAGCGGGCAGCTTGGATTCAACAAGAAATGGGGTTATGCACATTTAAACTTATCCAGTTTCCAAAACAATATCGGATTGCCTGATTTTTCCAGAAATGCGGATGGTATGTTCGAAGATGAAAATGGTTCAGTTTTAACAAATAAACAGTTAAAGGATCGTACCTTATTTCTTCCTTTTCAGGATATAAGACATTATAAGGTAGCAATGAACAGCCATGTTTTGCTCGGTAGTGGGAGATTGCGCACCATTCTTGCTTATCAGAATAATCAAAGAAGAGAGCTGGAAGATGACCGGATAAATCCATCCCTCTTTTTTGATCTAAAAACATACAGCTCAGATTTCAAATATTACTTCAATGAGGCTAATGGCTGGGAGCCGGTTATAGGATTGTCTGCTTCGGCACAAAATAACGTGAACAGAGCTGAGGAATTACTGATTCCTGATTACAAATCCGGAGAATTGGGTCTTTTCGCCTATGCCAAGAAATCATGGGAGAGTAGTACCTTTAATATGGGTGCACGGTTTGATTATCGAAAGATTACCGGTAATCAAATGGAGGAAGATGGTAATCCGAAGTTCAATAATTTCACAAACAGTTTTTCCAATGTTAGCGGAGCTTTAGGTTTCACAAAAGAGTTTAATGAGTATTTTAATTTTAAAGCCAACCTTGGTTCAGCATTCCGCTCGCCCAATATAGCTGAACTGAGTTCTGATGGGGTTCATGAAGGAACTTTCAGGTATGAGGTTGGAAATAATGATCTTAGTCCGGAGAATAGTTATTATGGTGATTTTGCTTTCGAATATAATAATAATGTGATCAGTGCAAGTCTGGGAGCTTTCAACAATCATATTGATAATTATATCTACAACAGGCAGATTGGAAATGAAACCATAGTGGTTGATACTGAAACCCTTCCGGTTTATCGGTTTGTACAGGATAATGCAAATTTATCAGGGATTGAAGCCAGCCTGACCCTGCATCCGGCCGAGGTGATTCATTTTGAAAACAGCTTCTCTTATACCCGTGGAGTGAACAGGGCCACCGATAGAGCCCTTCCATTTATTCCTGCGGCAGTATTAAGGAATGAGATCAGACTGGAGCCTGAGTTTAAAGGAGGCTTGAAGAGTACTTACTTTTCAATAGCGTTTGATAATATTTTCAAACAAAGCAGAGTAGATAATTTTGAAACCCCAACAGGAGCATACTCATTGGTTAATCTTGCAATGGGAACGACCTTCATGTTTAATAAACAACCATTAAGGGTGAACGTTTCAGCAAATAATTTGTTCAATAAGGCCTATTACGATCATTTGAGCAGGTTCAAACCTGGTCGTTTAGATGAGGCTGACCTGAATGCCGGTTATTACAATCAGGGACGTAATATATCTGTCGGACTTTACCTGCCTTTTGTTTTTAAATAGATAAAAAGTTCATTTTCAGAGTTTTTGGGGTTGGAATCCTGAACTTATTTATCCATATTTATCTAAGGATATTAAAGAAAAAAATATGAACAAGTTAAAGGTTTTACTATTTGCGGTTTTTCTCTCAGGGGCTCTGGGCACTCTGGGACAGACTGGCAAGCCATTGGGGACTGGCAATCAATTCAATAGTTATTCAGGTGATTTGAACAATCGAAATCACATGTATACAAGTAATGCGCTTATTTCCGAAATGGTTAGCAGTGCCGAGCCTGCAAAAAGGAATGATATTCCTGAATTACTACGCAAACCTGTTAATAACGAAATAAAGATAGAACGTTACAGAACCATTACGATGCGTGATGGAGTAAAACTATATGCTGATGTTTATCTGCCGGCTGCACCTGGCAAATACCCAACCATTGTTATTCGTACCTGCTATGGTGTACAGCGTGACGGTGGCCATCAGGATAAGATCAGATTTGCTCAGGAAGGTTATGCTGTGGTCTTTGCCGATATCAGGGGTCGTTACGAAAGTGAGGGCAACTGGGATCCTTTCCGTGATGAATCTAAAGACGGCTATGATGTGATCGAGTGGGCAGCAGCTCAGCCTTTCTCTAATGGTAAGGTTGCTACTCAGGGTGGAAGTTACCTGGGTCATAACCAATGGGCAGCAATGAGTGCAACTCCTCCACATTTAGTGGCAGCATTTCCAGGGGTAGCCTCAACCAATATCTATGCTAACTGGTTAACCATGGGTGGAGCTTTCCGTTTAAGTTTTAATTATGGCTGGGGCGTTGTTCGTATGCCTAACCGGATTATGTTACCTCAATACTGGCATACTGAAGCCTATACTCCTGAAGAATTGAAGTATGAAAATATTTTATGGCATTTGCCATTAAAGGATGGTGACCTGAAAAGTGCCGGTTATGCGGTTAAGCATTATCGCGACTGGATAAATCATGAGAGCTATGATGATTACTGGAAGTCAATTAGTGATGAAGAGAATTTTTCTAAAATGAATGTTCCCGCTCATACCTATGGCGGCTGGTTTGATATCTTTTTAATGGGTACTATTAATGGTTATATCGGGATGAGAAATAAGGCTGCTACTCCAGCAGCACGTGCCGGTGCCCGGATGATTATTGGCCCCTGGGGTCATGGCCCTTCACAATCATTCGGAACTGTTGATTTTGGTGCTACTGCCAATATGAAGATGTTCAACAGGGAATTGCAGTTCTATGATTATCATTTGAAAGGAATCAAAAACGGTTTAGATCTTGAGGATCCCGTGCAGTTGTTCTATATGGGTATCAATAAATGGCGTAGTGAGAAAGATTATCCGATTCCGGGAACTCAGTACAGAAACCTGTATCTGAGCAGTAACGGAAATGCAAATTCTGTTCGGGGTGATGGAGTATTAAGTTTTGAGGCACCTAAAAAGGCAGCAAGTGATAAATATACCTATGATCCAAAAACTCCAATTATGACCTTAGGCGGAAATAATTGTTGCGGTACCCCAACACAGGCCGGTCCATATGATCAGCGGCCGCTGGAGCGCAGGGAAGATGTGCTGGTCTACACTTCAGAATTTCTGAAAAGTCCGGTAACAATTGCGGGTCCGATGAAAATGAAGTTATTCGCCGCAACCGATGGGCCGGATACCGACTGGATGATCAAGCTGGTAGATGTTTATCCTGATGGCAGGGCAATGCCTATCTCGGAAGGTATTTTGAGAGCCAGATTCCGTGAAGGATTGGATAAGATCAAATTACTTACACCTAATCAGGTTTATGAATACGAAATTGAAATGACAGGTACTGCCAATGTATTCTTACCAGGTCATCGGATTCGGGTAGATATTACTTCAAGTAATTTCCCTCAGTTTGACCGCAACCCAAACACTGGTGATCCGTTTGGCAGCAGCGACCGTGTTCGTGTAGCTCAGCAAACTATTCATCATGGAGGTGCACGTTTAAGCAGTATTGTGCTACCAACCGTTCGCCCGCTTGATAACTAGGTTTTGTTCTGATATTTAAACAAAAAAAGCCAGTCATTCGACTGGCTTTTTTTATTGTAATTGGATTGTAATTGGTTAGTAAGCATTCTTCAATGCGGGATACCTATTTTGTATATGGTGAATAACTGATATTCGCTTTTACTTCGATCTTTTCTGCTATTTTTTTAAATACCAGCTTCGGAATCTCAATTTTATGATCAATCAGCATAACATCAAAAAGTGTTTCAAGTAATAATGACTTTTCGCCAACAGTTATTTTTCCACTCAGTTTCCTTTCCTGATCAACACCATGAATATTCAATGTCCCACTAGCATTAACGGAATATACTCCAGGTTTGCTTAAATCCAGCTCTTCAATAATCTTACCTTTGAAAGTGGCATATGGGTATTTTTCACTTTCCATATAATTTTCATTAAAATGCTGCTGCATCAGCTTGTTTTTAAATTGAAATTGAGAGATAGGAATGCGAACAACAAGCTCCCTGTTTGATAGATTAATGATTGAATTCGCCCGTGTATTTTTCGCTTCGATATCTTCTAATGGAGCTTTAGAGAAAAAGCTAAATTCAGTTTTATTACTGCTATAAAGCTTATTTTGTGCTGAAGCTAAATTAAAAGTCAGAATAAAGACCGTTAGGATCAAATAGTTTTTCATGGGTTCGCTTTGCTTTTTTTCTCAAAAGAAAAGGTTCTTGAAATATTAAAGCCGAAGTGGATATCCCCACTTCCCCAGCTCCCATCAGTTTCTGTAATGAACTGTCTTTCAGTCATTCCGAATGAATTGGTAAAAAGCAATTGAAATACATGCCCTCCGGTTTCAAGATCAAAACTAAAGGAAAGGTTATTCTTATAGTTGTCATCAATCTGGTTCGGAAGAACATAATTATACTCTCCGTTGAGGGAAGTACGTTTGGTCAATTTCATTCTTCCACCTATTCCAGTTGCGATGACCGTTTTATTGTCTGTGAAAATATCTGCCCTGTTTCTATGAATCAGAGTCGGACTCAGCTGCAATGAAAAGGCTTCGCTGAATTTCCTGGCAATCAGGAATTGCGCCGTATAACTGCTTCTGTCAGATCCTGAAAGCTGGGGAGTAGTTTTTTGGGTTCGTATTGCATATCCTCCAAATAGTGTGACAGAGAGGGGCATACTTCCTTGACCTGTAGTTTGTCTGAGCAGTTTGTACTTGGCGAAGTAATCAAATGTTTTCTGAAATGAGCTTCTTCCAAGTCCGATCATAAATCGATCATTGATTCCGTATTCCAATCCAAGACGATTTGTAGCAGCATCTAGTCCGAAAAATTCTTCAAAACCACGGTTTATGCGATCAAAACGATGGGAAATAATGAAATCCATATTGTTCTTGCCGACAGTTTCAACCGAGTGTCCGTTTATAATTCGGGTAGCCTTGAAGGTGGCCGTCCTGATAAATACTTCATTGCTATCTGAAACAAGTTTCATAAGATCTTCCTGTGCGAAGGCAGAGAATGGAAGTACTAAATATATTAAGAGGAAAATCTTTCTCATAGTTTTGAATTTATGTCTGGATTAGGCTTCAAAAACCCTTAAGGAACTTCCGGTTAAAGTAGTGCTATACTTTTTAAGAGCAGAAGTTGCCGGTCCCTGGACTCTTGCACCATTTGAATCAAAAACAGACCCATGAGCAGCATCTGTTAATGAACAAGGAAAATTATTACTACCTGAATTATATGTTACAGGGTTTCCCTGATGAGTGCAAACAGAGGAAAGAGCAATGTAGCTTGAGCCATTTTTAGCAATGATTACACTATTCATTATTGTCCATCCTTTTGAATTTATATCTGCATTTGAGCTTACATCAAGAGTAAAATCTAACTTGCCACCAGGAGTCGGTGTAGGTGTAACCGGATCGGGTGAACCTGTATCGCTTTTGCCGCAGGCACCAAGGCATGAGCTGATAACTAATGAACCTGCGCTCAGGCCAAGTGCTGTAAGAAAGTCTTTACGTTCCATAATAATGTTGTGTTATAGGTTTCTAATTGTTTAAATTTCGAATAGTGTTGATTTACAGCATATACGGCAGAAAAATCCAAATGGTTTATCCGGGGTAAGTTTTATCCCGGCGAATAATTTATTTTTATTTTTAAATACTTGATTATGAGAAAATTGTCTTTATTTTTTCTTTTGTTGGTCTCATCATTTGCAAATGCCCAACAGATTCAAAGCCTGTCAATAACGCTTGAAAATGTGGACTACCCATTTCCTGTAAAGTTTTTGCCACTGAATATTGAAGGCCAGGATGTACGTATGGCTTACATGGACATCAAGCCGGATAATCCGAATGGAAAAGTCCTGATGCTATTTCATGGGAAAAATTTTGGAGGGTATTACTGGACAAATGTGATCAAGGCCATTAGTGCAAAGGGTTACCGGGTATTGGTTCCTGATCAGATTGGCTTTGGAAAATCATCCAAGCCATTTATAAATTACAGTTTCCACCGCCTTGCTGCCTTAAACAGACAGCTATTAGACAGTTTGGGAATTCAGAAGGCTGTTTTGATGGGACATTCTATGGGCGGAATGCTTGCAAGTCGCTTTGCCTTGCTTTATCCTGAAAGAACAGCACAGTTAATTCTTGAAAATCCAATTGGTTTAGAGGATTACCGTCGATTTGTACCCAATGCAAGTCCGGAAGCTATGTATCAGGCAGAGCTTAAAACTACGCCTGAAAGTGTTAAACGATATTATCAAACCTCCTATTTCGTAAAATGGGAGCCTGAGTATGATGAACTGGTTCGTATAGCTTCAGGAGTGAACGGAAGTTCTGAGTTTCCACGTTATGCAAAGGTATCGGCTTTAACTGCCCAGATGATTTATGAACAGCCGGTGGTATATGAATTTCCATTGCTCAAAGTTCCGGTATTGCTTTTGATTGGCACTCAGGATAAAACTATTGTGGGTAAAGCGAGACTTAAGCCTGAAGACCAGGCGAAATATGGGCTTTACAATCAGCTGGGCAAAGAAACTGCATCTAAAATTCCGGGGTCTGTGTTGATCGAGTTTAGTAATTCAGGGCATATTCCGCATCTGGAGATACCGGAAGAGTTTTTAAGGGCATTGGGTGAGAATATCAAATAGCGTTGATTTGTGAAATCACCCTGGTAAGCGCAATGTAGATTTCGTCAATCCCACACAAAATAGCGACCTGAAAACTATCGGGTGACGAATTTTAAAAGTATAGGGCCCAGGTAAATTCGTAAGTCTTATGATAAAGAAGCTATGATTTGTTCAGCAGTAATTTTTTGCTGCTCGCCACTTTTCATGTTCTTAAGACTGAGTAGCCTGCTTTCCATTTCTTCACTTCCTATGATGATAACAAAAGGTATTTTTTTATCATCCGCATAACTCATCTGTTTTTTTAGTTTGGCTGATGATGGATAAATTTCAGCACTGATTCCCGCGTTTCTTAATTGCTGAAGCAGGGGTAGGGCATACTTCTCGGCTGCAGAATCAAAATTGCTGATGAGTACCTTTGTACTTTCTGAAGTACTTTCAGGAAAAAGATTTAGCTCCTCAAGAACATCATAGATGCGGTCGGCACCAAATGAGATACCTACACCGGTAAGGTCACTGAGTCCGAACATTCCGGTTAAATCGTCATAACGACCGCCACCTCCGATACTTCCCATAGCCACTTCATTGGTTTTTACTTCGAAGATCGCACCGGTATAGTAGTTCAGCCCGCGGGCAAGGGTGATGTCAAGTTCCAGAGGTATGAGGTATGAGGTATGAGGTATGAGGTGATTGATGTAGCTAAATATGGTTTCAATTTCGGAAATTCCTTTCAAACCTGTTTCAGATGCTGCAAGAACTGAACGAAGGCTGTTTAATTTCTCCTCATTTGATCCGCTTAGGTTAATTATTGGCTTAAGTTTTTCAATATCTGACTCGGTAAAACCGCGTTCGATCAGTTCTTTGGTCACTCCCTCAAAGCCGATTTTATCAAGTTTATCAATCGCAACAGTCATGTCAACAATTAGCTCTGGTTTTCCAATAACCTCGGCGATACCGGATAATATTTTACGGTTATTGATCTTGACAGTAAAATCTTTCAGGCCAAGTTTGCTTAATGCTTCATGGTAGATCAATACGAATTCTGCTTCATTGATCAGACTATCAGAACCAACTACATCAGCATCACACTGGTAAAATTCACGATAACGTCCTTTCTGTGGTCTGTCGGCACGCCATACAGGCTGGATCTGGAAACGTTTAAACGGGAATGAGATCTCATTGCGGTGCATCACTACATAGCGGGCGAAGGGTACAGTGAGGTCGTAGCGAAGAGCTTTTTCACTTATATCAGAAGTCAGGCCTTGTGAGTTACGAGCCTCAAGTTTATCTGCGGGTACATTGGATAAAAAATCACCTGAATTCAGAACTTTAAAGATCAGTTTATCTCCTTCATCGCCATACTTTCCGGTAAGGGTAGAAAGATTTTCCATGGTTGGAGTCTGGATCTCCTGATAGCCATATTTTTTAAATACTGCGCTGATAGTATTAAAAATATGATTGCGTTTCACCATTTCATTTGCTGAAAAATCGCGGGTTCCTTTCGGGATAGATGGTTTGATGATTGCCATGGTGTAAAGGTACAAAAAGACCTTTAGCTTAAATAGTGGAAGCGAATTCCTCTATTAATTCTTTGCAGCGTTTTTCTATCATTTGATAGACCGGATCGAATTGATCATCATCATGATAAGGGTCTGGAACGATGGTATTTTTGAGGAAAAGGCTGATTTTGTTATGTTCTTCCTCATTTCTGGCCAGAGCTTTCACATCGTTCAGGTTACTATAATCCATTACCAGGATCTGGTCAAACCTTTCAAAATCTGCGATTTCAAACTGCCGGCAGCTTTGTCCTGATATGTCAAGGCCATATTTTCTTGCAACAGCAATTGAACGTCTGTCGGGTTGTTCTCCGATGTGCCAGTTACCGGTTCCTGCAGAATCAATTTCCCAGTTTAAACCTTTTTGCCTGACAAGGTGTTCCAAAATACCATGTGCTAACGGAGAACGACAAATGTTGCCAAGACATACCATTAAAATCTTCATAAATTGGCTCTTAAGCTGAAAAAATACTGTTTAGTAAAGCCGCAAGATGAATTCCCCCTTTAAGCATTTGCTGATTCGCGATTTCAATGTTATCATAAATATAGCGGTAGCTCAATTTATCACCATTATTTACCTTTGCATAAAGTTTTTCACTGATGCGGTAAGAATCTTTAACCCATTGAGCTGCATCCTGCGACTGGAGGGAGTGCAACTGATTTTTATCAATGAAATTAATGGAACGCGAATATTCTGTATAGCTAAGTTCTTGTGAATCAATTAGATCTGAATCCCACACACGGTGCAGGTTAGTGTTTTGCCCGAACCAGGTTAACTGAATCCTATTACCTCCAAGGTCTTCAAAACGACCGGTATGCATCGGCTGATGGAGATCGCCTACCAAATGAATCAGCAAACGCAGATAAACTACCTTTTTATCCTGTTCAAGGTTCTTATTTTTTAACTCGGCACTCAGAAAAAGAATTTTAGTATAGGCATCTGTAACGGTATCGCGTTTTAACGCCAAATCAAGCTGTTCTTCGTTCAATCCGGCAGGAAGATTAATGTAATGCCAGTTATTAAGGTAATTATAGGAAGGTTCAGATTTAATAAAATCTGCCCAATTACTGGCCATTGCCAGGTTTTCATTCCCCAGTATTAGTTTTATTTCACGGCTTGCTTTCCTGCTCAGATAGCTCTCTGCAATCTGACCCACTACCCTATGTCCAAGGAGTCCCCAGGCCATAGCCTGAACGGGCAGATAGAACAGCACAATGGCCAGAAATACCTTCTTAAGAGAATTAAATTTCATAATGAATTAGTTTAGCGGTTTCTGAATACAGACCGTTTTTTCTTTAAGGGATAATTTAATATTCAAATGCTGTTTTAGGCTTTCAAGATATAAACTATCAGCTGTATTTTTTCGGATAATAAATGCCGGAAGATATTGACCAACACGGTAACATCCGGAGATTTTTTGCTTGAAATTTGATTTTGTAAAAGTTGTTGTCAGCATCAGGGTATCCCCCTTGCTGAGATAAGTTCCTTTAGCGTACTCGGTCCAGGTTCCATTATTAAAACAGGAGTCGGGATAGGTATTTACCTTAGCGAAAGTTTTTATCGTTAGATAAACAGAATCACAGGTAAAACGAAATTGATGTCTGGAATATTGTAGCCTTTCATTCTGGTAATCAACGCTATCCTCTTCCCATATTCCCTGAATACTTTCTGTGCCTTTACCCTGCAGATTAGGATTGAATTTGCAGGAGGCTGAAGCCAGCAGTAACAAGGCAAAAAAGAAAATACCGGCGTTTTTTACCATTTTGAATTTATAAATACCTCTCCCGGGCCAATGGCGAAGGAGAGGTATACTAATTATTTTAATCCGCCAATCATATCTTCGGGGCGGACCCACTGGTCAAATTGTTCATTAGTCAATAAACCCAGACCAATGGCAGCTTCACGCAGTGACTTGTTTTCTTTTAGGGCTGTTTTAGCAATTTTGGCAGCATTTTCATAACCAATATGAGGATTAAGTGCAGTAACAAGCATCAAAGAGTTTTCAAGGTGTTTCTTGATACCATCATAATTCGGTTCAATTCCTGCCACACAATTATTGGTGAAAGATACGCAGGCATCTCCTATTAAGCGTGCCGATTGCAGGAAATTAGCGGCCATCACCGGTTTAAAAACATTCAGCTCGTAATGGCCATTTGAACCACCAATGCTGATCGTAACATCATTGCCCATGACCTGTGCTGCAACCATAGTCACAGCTTCATTTTGGGTTGGATTTACTTTTCCGGGCATGATGGAGGAACCGGGCTCATTGTCAGGAATATGAATCTCGCCAATACCTGAACGTGGGCCTGAGGCCAGCATTCGGATATCGTTTGCAATTTTCATTAGTGAAACAGCGATTTGCTTTAATGCACCATGAGTTTCAACGATTGCATCATGTGCAGCTAATGCTTCAAATTTATTCTCAGCAGTGATGAAGGGCAAGCCTGTAAATTTGGCTATGTAAGCGGCAACACTAACATCATATCCCTTTGGGGTATTGATGCCTGTACCAACGGCAGTTCCGCCCAGTGCCAGTTCTGACAAATGATCTAAAGTATTTCTTAAGGCTTTTAATCCGTGATTTAATTGCGAAACATAACCCGAAAACTCCTGTCCTAAAGTTAATGGAGTAGCATCCATAAGGTGAGTACGGCCAATTTTAACTACCTCTTTAAATTTTTCAGCTTTAAGATGTAGAGCATCGCGAAGTTTTTCTATGCCCGGAATAGTGGTTTCGATTACCATTTTATAGGCTGCAATATGCATAGCAGTTGGATAGGTATCATTTGAAGACTGCGACTTATTTACATCGTCATTTGGATGTACAAAAGTCTTTCCTTCACCGAGCTTGTTTCCCTGAAGAACATGGGCCCTGTTTGCGATAACCTCATTTACATTCATGTTGGACTGGGTACCGGAACCTGTCTGCCAGATAACCAGAGGAAATTCTGAGGCGAGTTTACCTTCCAGTATTTCATCGCAAACCTTTGCGATCAGATCGCGTTTCTCTGGTGTTAAAATACCACTGTCGGTGTTGGTGTATGCAGCCGCTTTTTTCAGATAGGCAAAAGCATCTATTATTTCCTTTGGCATTGAGGCCTCCGGACCAATCTTAAAATTATTTCTTGAACGCTCGGTTTGGGCACCCCAGTATTTATCTGCGGGCACTTTAACTTCGCCCATAGTATCGTGTTCTACTCTGTAAGTCATTGGAACAGGTTTTTTGTTATGCTGCAAATTTAGATTTTTTTACCTTGAATCAGGGGCAATAATTTAGATTTTACGATCTAAATTGTAACAATCTGAACAATTTATACTCCGGTGTTTATAACTCTTTTATTAGCCTTTTTATAATATTTTCTAATTTTCAGCATTAAATCTATACCAAATACGTTTCATGATCAAATATTTCCCTAACAGCTTAGCATTGTTTGTACTTTTTATTTTAGTACAGGCCTGTAGTTCAGATCCATCAGAAAAAAGAAAGAGTAAAATTCTTGAAAAAGAAGTGCCAGATAGTGTTGTTCTTTTTTATGACCCAAGAAAAGCTGATAAACGTATAGATGAAATTGTTACAAATCTTCACAGGAGATCAGGATTTAATGGCAATGTGCTGGTAGCTAAGAACGGAAAGATTATTTATGAAAGAGCCATTGGCTGGGCTGATCATCTTCATCGGGACAGTTTAAAGATTAATTCAGTTTTTGAGCTCGCCTCAGTTTCCAAACCATTTACTTCTACTGCTATTATGATGCTAGTTGAAGATGGTAAGCTAAAACTAAATCAGAATGTAAAGGAGTTTTACCCTGATTTTCCATACGATAGTATTACGGTTGAGCTTCTTTTAACCCATAAATCGGGTATGATGAATTATGTTTATTTCGTAGACGATCTTTGGAAAGCACAAAAGAAAGATGAGCGTCCGGGAATTACCAATCAGGATGTGATGAAGCTAATTGCTGAACACAAGCCTAATCCATACTCCAAACCAAACAGAAGGTTTCATTACAATAATTCCAATTACATGGTTCTGGCCGCGATTATTGAGAAGGTAAGCGGCCAAAAATATTCTCAATTTATGGCGGAGAATATCTTTAAACCGCTTGGAATGAAGAATACCGCAGTGTATTCCAAGGCTGAATTTGACAAAATTCCTGTGGATGTTGTTGGGCATGACCGAAACTGGCGCCGCTCTGTAGCGCAAAATTTTCTTGATGGACCTGTTGGCGATAAAGGAATATACAGTACCATACATGATCTCTATTTATTTGACAGGGCTATGAGAAAAGCCAAATTATTGAAGCCTGCGACTATGGATTCGGTTTATGCTGCTCATAATGTGATGCAAAAAGGGCATTTTAATTATGGTTATGGTTGGCGGACCTTCGAGAATGGTAAAAATAAAGTTGTATATCATACAGGCTGGTGGCATGGTTTCAGGAATATTTATTTAAGACAGGTGAATAAGGATATTACGATTATCTTATTAACTAATCTTACAAATGGAAGCTTATTGAAACTTGATGAACTTTATAAGGTTGCGGGTATGCCAATTGTAAGAAGAAGTGCCTATTCAGGAAACGGACAAAGTTCAGTTTCTGATGATGAGGATTAGTTCACAAGTTCTTTTAAACAAAGAAATCAGCAGATCATTTTTTTTGCCTGTAAATATGGTTAACTTGCCTAAATGGATTTGAAGAGCAGAGTTTTTATTATTGATGATGATCCGATTCATCAGCGTATAGCTCAGATCATGATATCAAAGCATAATCTGTTCGATGAGTATTTCAGTTATACAGATGCTCAAAAGGCACTTGATTTTTTACAAGAGAACAAAAATAATAAGGAAGCACTCCCGGATGTCATACTTCTTGACCTGAATATGCCGGTACTTGATGGATGGGATTTTCTCGAGACTTTTGAAACGCTTATTAAGGAGTTCAAAAAAAATATCCGGGTTTTTATTGTTTCCTCTTCGGTTGATGAAAAAGACTTAATTCGCTCAAAATCATATGTTGCTGTTAAGGGTTTTATTTCCAAGCCATTATCTCCGGATATCATCAGGTCAATTATAGAGACTAATTAAATTTCGATTAATTTATGTTTGATAAATTATTACAGGCCCAGCAAAAGGCTGAGGAAATAAAGAAGCGATTAGATTTAATTTCTGTTTCTTCCGAAGTCGAAGGGGGCAAAATCAGAATTACTTCAACCGCCAATAAGCATATATCAGCTGTTTCAATTGATCCTGAGTTTTTACGATCAGCTGATCATGAAGAATTCGAAGAATTGCTCGCAGCAGCAGTAAATAAGGTCTTAGCTCAGGCAGATAATGTGAGCCAAACAGAAATGCAGGCAGTTACCCGTGACATGATGGGAGGCCTCGGCAATTTGTTCGGGAAATAGTATTACCTGTTTATTCTTCCTTTTCAGATTACTGTTCCATTTGGAATTACGGCTAATTTTTTGACTACTACAATACCGTCTTTAATGGTATGAGTTTTAAAATCCCCGTTTTCGAGATGATTTCCTCCATTAATTCTGACGTCATCGCCAATGAAACAATTTTTATCAATGATAGCATTCTTAATGTAGCATCTTTCGCCAATACCCATTATGGGTTGTTTTTTGTCAAGGGCTTCGTTTAACTCATTCAATGTCTGATAGCGGTCTCCACCCATAACATAACTATTAACTATTGTGGTGCCTATTCCAATGCGAGTCCTGATTCCAATAATCGAACGTTCTATTCTGCTTGCATTTATAATACATCCGTCAGCAATAATTGTCTTCTCTAAAGTTGTTCCAGATATTTTGGATGGTGGAAGCATCCTGGCCCTCGAATAAATGGATTTTTTATCGAAAAGGTTAAATTCAGGGATATCATCGGTAAGGCCTATATTTGCCTCAAAGAAGGAAGGAATATTTCCTATATCAGTCCAATAACCTTCAAATTTATAACTAATTACTTTATGATCTTCAAGGGATTGGGGTATGATCTCTTTACCAAAATCTGTTCTCGTATTATTTTCCAGTAATTCTAATAGCAACTTTCTATTGAAAAGGTAAATACCCATTGATGCCAGGTATTCCTTGCCCTTTGATTTGAGTTCATGTCCAACTTCCGACTTCCATTCAGGCAAAAGTTCCTTTTTGGGTTTTTCAATAAAGGAAGTTATCAGGTTATTTTTATCAGCCTTCAGAATGCCAAAATCACTTGCATCTCTTGCGTTTACAGGTATAGTTGCAATACTAATCTCAGCCCCACTTTCTTCGTGGCTTCTGACCATATCTCCAAAATCCATCTGGTATAGCTGATCACCTGAAAGAATCAGAACATATTCACATTGGTGCTGTACTATATGACCAAGACTCTGCCTGACCGCATCTGCAGTGCCCTGAAACCAGGTACTGTTACCCGGTGTTTGTTCAGCTGCGAGAATATCTACAAATGCTTCACTGAAAAAACTGAAATGATAAGTGTTTTTAATATGCTTGTTTAAGGAAGCAGAATTAAATTGGGTTAAAACAAAAATTCGCTCAATCCCTGAATTCAGGCAATTTGAAATTGGAATATCCACCAATCGGTATTTTCCAGCAATTGGAACAGCCGGTTTTGAGCGGGTATCAGTCAGAGGATATAAGCGGGAACCTTGTCCGCCACCCAGGACAACAGATAGTACTTTAGAATTCATTTCAATCATTGCTCAAGCTTTTATATAGTTTAATATATTCTTCTGCCGATTTGTCCCATGAAAAATCAAGTGACATTATCTTTTTTCTTATTAGAGTCATTCTTTCAGTATCCTCATAAACCTCACAGGCTCTTCCGATCGCTGTTTTTATGCTTTGTATACTCAGCTCATCAAAACTGAGTCCGTAGCCTCCCGCCTCTTTTAAATCGATCACGGTATCTTTTAACCCCCCTGTTTTATGAACAACAGGTATAGTTCCATATCGCATCGCATAAAGCTGGTTTAAGCCGCATGGCTCTACTCTTGATGGCATAATCAGGAAGTCAGCACCTGCATAGATTCGATGTGAAAGCATTTCATCGTATCCGATATAAACTCCGTATTGTTTTTTATATTTTACAGAAAGATCTTTTAATTCCTTTTCAGTTTTCGGGTCTCCTGAACCTAAAATAAGAAAATTTAGTTTTCCTTTATAGGTATCCAGACAAGATGCAATAGCTTCTGAAAGCAAATCAGCACCCTTCTCACCAACCAGCCTTCCGATAAATACAACCAGTGGCTTTGAACTGCTCAGTCCAAACTCTTTGCAGAGTTGCTTTTTATTTTCTTTCTTGCCGGCATTAACGCTATCTAGCGAATAGGTTTTGAAGATCATTGGATCAGTCTCCGAATTCCAAACAAGGGTGTCTATACCATTAATTATTCCAGATCCTTTAGCTTCTTCCATCTGAAACAATTTTTCCAGACCATTCGAATTGATTGATAGTTCTTTCAGATAGCTTGGCGAAACTGTGGTAAATTTCCAGCAGCACTTTACAGAGGCGGCCAGGGAATTAATACAGTTCCCCCAGTCCAGAAGTCCGGCTTTATTCAGGTCAAAGGCAGGTAAATAAGAAATTTTATCCCAGCCAAACCAGCCCTGATACTGTCCATTATGTATCGTGCAAACAGTTGGAATAGAGGCCAGATTGCTGTATGCAATTGTATGTGAAACCAGAAAAGGAATTAGTCCGGTATGGTGATCATGACAATGAATAATGTCAGGTTTCTGATCGGATTTACTGATCCAATCTAAGAATGAGAGTTGAAAACTAATAAATTGCTCTATTTCATCAGGGTAGCAATATATTTCAGGGCGATCAAGCAGGCCGGGTATTTGAATCAGATATAAATCAAAACCCAGAGTTCTGTTCCTTTCTTTGAGAATATTGTATTTAAAAGTTTTAGATCCCAGTATTCCTGTTGATTTGAATATGATATCAAAAGTGTTTTCCTGAACGAATTTGCGGTCGTAATATGGCAATACTACTGAGGCATTTATTCCGGCTTCACAAAGGTATTTGGGCAGCGCACCAACAACATCCCCAAGTCCGCCGACTTTGGCAACCGGGTAGCATTCTGCACTGAGGTGAATGACATTCATAAAGGAATATTGAAAACTGAATTTAAGAAATGTAAACTACAAAACTTAATGTGTTAATCTAATGGAATAAGATAACAAAATATCAGCCGATATTCAAATTCTGCAAAACTGTGATTTAATTAATGAGCTTCCAGCCAGTTTCGGCCTTCACCAACCTCAACCAGAATTGGGACCTCCATTTTAATCGCATTTTTCATTCGCTCGGTAATGATTCCCTTCATAATCTCGGTTTCATGAATAAGTACATCAAACACCAATTCATCATGTACCTGCATCGTCATTTTCGAGCCCAGTTTATGATCTTTTATATCCTGATGAATCCTGATCATCGCAATCTTAATCATGTCTGCTGCCGATCCCTGGATCGGTGCATTGATCGCATTTCGCTCCGCAAAGCCCCTAACAGTCTGATTGGCCGAATTAATATCCCTGAGGTAACGTCTTCTGCCCATAATGGTTTCCACGTACCCATTTTCACGTGCAAAGTTCATGGTATCATTCATGTACTTCTTAATATTGGGGTAGGTATTGAAATAATTTTCAATAATTTCTGCTGCTTCCTTTCTGGGGATACCGAGATTTTGTGATAACCCAAAAGCTGACTGTCCATAAATAATTCCAAAGTTTACGGCTTTTGCATTCCTTCTTTGGGTTGAATTTACTTCTTCTAATGCAATTCCATATACTTTAGCGGCTGTTGCCGTATGAATATCCAGTCCGTTTATAAAAGCTTCCATCATGTTCTCATCCTTACTGATCTCGGCAATAATCCTTAGTTCGATCTGGGAATAATCTGCTGATAATAAAACATGTTCATTATCTCTTGGAATAAATGCCTTTCTGACCTCCCTGCCACGCTCGGTGCGGATGGGAATATTCTGAAGATTGGGATTGTTTGAACTGAGACGACCCGTTGATGCAACTGCCTGGTTATAGGATGTATGGATGCGACCTGTTTTCGGGTTGATCATCTGGGGTAAAGCATCAACATAAGTGGATTTCAGTTTTTGTAATTGTCTGAAATCAAGAATGTCAGCTACAATATCACTTTTGTTGGCCAACCTCAGGAGAACATCTTCGCCGGTCTGATATTGTCCGGTTTTGGTTTTTTTTGCCTGCGGATCAAGCTGAAGTTTATCAAACAGAACCTCACCAAGCTGTTTTGGTGAGGCGATATTGAATTTGACACCTGCCTTTTCATAAATTGTTCTTTCGAATGACCGGATATCAGTTTCAAGTGTTTTGGAAAATTCCACTAATGCGCCCTGATCGATTTTTACTCCTTCATGTTCAATATCAGCAAGAACATAGATCAGGGGATTCTCAATATCTTCTGCCAGTTTCCAGGCATTGACTGATTTGAGGATGGGTTCGAATACAGTCTTCAACTGAAGGGTTATATCAGCATCTTCTGCTGCATATTCTTTTACTTTTTCAATATCAGCATCCCTCATATTTCCCTGATTCTTACCTTTATCGCCAATAAGGGTGCTAATACTCACAGGACTATAATTCAGGTAATTTTCAGCCAGCAGATCCATGTTATGACGCGAATCGGGGTCAATCAGATAATGAGCAAGCATGGTGTCGAAAAGCTCACCCTGTATGTTGATGTCATACCATTTAAGAACCAGAATATCATATTTAATATTTTGACCTATTTTAGAAATAAGCGGGTTCTCTAAAACAGATTTAAACTCTTTTAAAATAGTTTTACATTCATTCTGGTCTGCCGGAAGCGGAACATACCATGCTTCACCTTGTTTAACACTGAATGAAAGCCCAACAAGTTCACAATTGTTGGCATCAAGTCCGGTGGTTTCAGTATCAAAGCAGAAAAAGCTATGGTCATTGAGTAAGCGAACGAGGCTGCTTCTTTTCTCTCCATTATCAACTAACTGATAATTATGATCAGTATTGCTGATGTTTTTGAAACTTAGCGGCATTTGCGGAAGGCTTTTTTCTTCCTTTTTATTTGAATCAGCAGGCTCCTGCGCCTCATGATTTCCAAACAGATCCATTTGTCCGGAAGAAGGGCTGGATTTTACATCGGCAATGCTGAATTCTTCACCAAAAACTCTTTTTCCAAGTGTACGAAACTCCAGTTCTGCGAAAAGGGGTTCCAGTACATCCCGATTGGGTTCATCAACGTGCAAAGCATCGACATCAAGATCTACTGGTGCATTCAGCATGATGGTAGCGAGTTTTTTTGAGATAAGACCCTGTTCAGCAAAATTTTCAACATTTTCCCGAAGTTTCCCCTTCAGTTCATGACTATTGCTGATGATATTTTCGATTGAACCGTATTGTTTAATTAGTTGTTTTGCGGTTTTTTCGCCAATTCCCGGAATACCAGGGATATTATCTACTGCATCGCCCCATAAACCCAAAATATCGATTACCTGTTCAACATGATCAATTTCCCATTTTTCAAGGATCTCTTTTACACCCTGAATTTCCATACCATTTCCCATCCGGGCAGGTTTGTAAATGAAAATGTTCTCGGAAACGAGTTGTCCGAAATCTTTATCTGGTGTCATGCAATAGACTGTAAATCCTTCGATTTCTGCTTTTTTGGCAAGAGTTCCTATCAGGTCATCGGCTTCGTATCCATCAGAAAATATAACCGGGATGTTAAATCCTTCAATCAGGCGGATGATATAAGGAATGGCAGTTGAAAGATCCTCTGGCATTGCTTGTCGGTGGGCTTTATACGCTGTAAAATCAGTATGCCTTTCAGTAGGTGCATCGGTATCAAATACCACGGCCATATGACTGGGATTTTCTTTCTTAAGAACCTCCAGCAGTGTATTTGTGAACCCCATTATGGCTGAGGTGTTCAGACCCCCGGATGTGAACCTCGGATTTTTACTCAATGCAAAATGGGCTCTGTAAATCAGGGCAAATGCATCTAAGAGAAATAGCTTTTTCATTATCAGTATTGAATTTCGGGAATATACCCTCTAAAATTTATCTGGCTATGCAGCCTTCAATATGGTCGTTTACCATTCCTGTAGCCTGCATATGCGCGTAACATATAGTTGTTCCAAAGAATTTGAAGCCCCGTTTTTTCATATCTGCACTGATGCGGTCTGAAAGTTCAGTTCTTGGCTGCAAGTCCTTATGGCTGCTTAGTTTATTTATAATTGGTTTTTTATCTGGTAAAAATCCCCAGATATAATTGGAAAAGGAACCGAATTCTTTCTGAATTCCCAAAAATAATCTGGCATTGCTTATTGCAGCATTAACCTTTAGCCGGTTTCGAATAATTCCCTCATTCTGTAATAAGCGTTCTACATCCTCCTGGCTGAAAGCGGCAACTTTCAGGGCATCAAAATTTGCAAACGCTTTCCGGTAATTTTCACGCTTCCGCAGGATAGTGATCCAGCTAAGCCCTGCCTGTGCACTCTCGAGAATTAAAAATTCGAACAAAGTCTGATCATCATAAACAGGTTTACCCCATTCTTCATCATGATATCTGACATAAAGAGGGTCGGTGCCACACCAGGCACATCTGACGATATTTTGATCTGGATTCAAGGTTTGGTTTATTTATAATTACAAGGCCTCTGTTAATTCAAACAAAATGCGATATGGTTCAGGATAAATTGCTGTTAAGCTCTTCCCAATATTCAAGAGCTCTCCGGTAATGAGGAATAACAATAGAACCTCCTACCAGATTTGCAATCATAAAGATCTCATTCATTTCAGTATTACTCACCCCTTCATCATGACACTTTCCGAGATGATATTTAATGCAATCATCACAGCGTAAAACCATAGAGGCTACCAGACCGAGCATTTCTTTTGTTTTAACATTCAGTGCGCCATCTGCATAGGTTGTTGTATCGAGCGCAATGAAACGTTTGATATTAGTATCAGCAGTATCCATAATGCGTTCATTCATCCGGGTACGGTAGCTGTTGAATTCATCGATCATTTTTCCCATATTTTATAGCAAATATATTTTGAAGGCTAAGTCGGTTTTTTAGAGTTCAAGCTCAATTGCAGGATCCCAGAATATGTTTTTGAAATCAACAACCTTGTCATTCTCTATTTTAACTCCTTCATTTTCAAGTAATTGTTGCATCATGTCTACTGAGCCGAAATGGAATTTACCGGTGAGCAAACCATTTCTGTTCACTACCCTTTGGGCAGGCACCGGGGGAAAGGTCGTATGTGCAGCATTCATTGCATAGCCGACCATTCTTGATGAGCCCCTTGTTCCAAGATAAGAGGCTATTGCGCCATAAGAACTTACCCTTCCTTTTGGTATGAGTCTTACAACCTGGTAGACCTGATCATAGAAACTAAGCTTGTCCATTTACTCAAAACTAAACTTCAGGTAATTTATATTCTTATCATTTGCAAGATACTTTTTCTCATAATAGGTTTTGATTGAAAGTATATCATCAACAAAGTTGGATTTGTAAAGGTCGTCTGTACTGATATGAGTAATAAGACCGAGCTCTTTAATTTTTGCAAGAGTAAAGATATATAAAAGGTCGCTATCTGTTTTTAAATGCACCGGACCCTGCTTTTTGAGAACAATTTTGTACATATCCAGGAAGCGGACAGAAGTCAGTCGTTTTTTCTCCCGGCTTATCTGTGGCTGTGGGTCAGGGAAAGTGATCCAAATCTCCGAAACTTCAGTTTCAGAGAAGTAATCCAGCAGATTTTCAATCTGAATTCTAAGGAAGGCAACATTTGAAATATTTTCTTCAATAGCGGTTTTTGCACCTCTCCAGATGCGGTTTCCTTTATAATCTATCCCAATAAAATTAATTTCAGGAAACAGCCGTGCAAGATTGACAGTGTACTCACCTTTACCACATCCCAGTTCAAGAATGAGGGGATTATTGTTTTTAAAATGATTTTTGGCCCACTGGCCCTTTAATACTTTTCCATCTTCAAGCTCTATGACATTTTCAAAGGCTGTGATTTCTGCAAAGCGACGAAGTTTATCCTTACCCATTTCTAATCTAAAATGCCAGTAAAAATAGTTTTATCTTTGCATACTCTATAATAATGGAAAAAGCATCTAAAATATATATTGCAGGTCATCGTGGAATGGTGGGTTCTGCCATTTTCAGAAAACTCGAAAAAGAAGGTTATTCTAATCTTTTAACGCGTACTTCATCTGAACTGGATTTGAGAGATCAGAAAGCTGTGACTGATTTTTTTCTCAAAGAGAAACCGGATTATGTATTTCTTGCGGCAGCAAAAGTTGGGGGAATAATTGCTAATAATACCTTCAGGGCCGATTTCTTATTTGAGAATCTGTCAATACAGAATAATGTAATCCATCAATCTTATCTGAATGGGGTAAAGAAGTTAATGTTTCTGGGCTCAAGCTGCATATATCCCAAGCATGCACCCCAGCCGCTCAGGGAAGAATATTTATTGACCGGATTACTTGAAACTACAAATGAACCATATGCGATAGCAAAAATTGCAGGTATTAAAATGTGTGAAGCTTATCGTTCTCAGTATGGATGTAATTTTATATCTGTTATGCCTACCAATCTGTACGGTTTTAATGATAACTATCATCCACAAAATTCACATGTTTTGCCGGCTCTGATTAGAAAATTTCATGAGGCAAAATTAAATTCTGCAGATCATGTTACTATTTTAGGAACCGGAAGTCCCAGGCGTGAGTTTCTGTTTTCTGACGATCTGGCAAATGCCTGTTATTATCTGATGCAAAATTACGATGAGCCGGGTATGATCAATGTTGGAACCGGTGAGGACATAACTATTAAAGAACTGGCTTTGTTAATTAAAAGGATAATCGGTTTTAAAGGTGATTTGGTTTTTGATCCTTCCAAGCCTGATGGTACTCCCCGTAAGCTTTTGGATGTTTCGAAGTTACATAGTAAGGGCTGGAGGCATGAGGTTGATCTCGAACAGGGCATCCAGAAGGTTTATGATGATTTCATAAAGAACTACGCATAAAAAAACCTCCCGAATACAATTGGGAAGTTCTTTCTAATAAGTTTCACTATCAGGGGGAATTCCATAATCATCAATTCCCGGCTCCTGTTTTTTCTTTCTTTTAGTTGATTTTATCCATTCTGAAAATTTATTAATCAGATCGCTTACAACATCCTTGTTTACTGTTTTTGCAGTATTCTGGGAAAGCAATTCGACAACTGATTTTAGCAGAAATCCTGATTTAGGGAATATAAATTTATTCATCACTACCGGCAAACCAACTCGAAAGATACTGGTTACCCAGTCCTGCTGTAAACTGCCAGGTTCATTTCTGTTTGGCTTAAACATTGGACTAACCCAATCGTTAACTTTACTGAATAGCATAAGAGGCACCCGAAACCTGCTGGCAATTCTGTCAGTTTCCAATTTTAATTCACCCTCTATCTCAGAACGTACAGTCCTTAAACGAAGAATTTCGGCCCGCAGATCGTCACTATTTTGAATCCTTGTTCTCATGTTGTTCTTCATTTCTATCCTTGAAAAATTTTTCAATCACTAAATTAATGATCCGTTTCTCCAAATATTTCTCTTTAATGGAATTCAAAATTACAGCCCCGAGTAAATAAATACCTGCTACGATTAAAAAACCGCCATAAGTGTTATTTAAGACTTCGGATAGATAAAATCCGAGGGCAAGGCTGCCGAATAAACAGGCAAGAACTGTAAGTACCAGAACCAGGCCATCGGTAAGCAAACCGGCAAACAATTGCGATCCCTTATCCACAGCACTGAGCACAGATAGCTCTGTTCGAACATGAATATATTCTTTAATTTTCTCAATGATATTTTGTGGATCAACTTCCTGTTCTTCCATGCCGTTGAAAAATTTAAGAATTTTTAACCTTATTATACTTGCGTTCTGCATCATCAGCGATATTGCTGACATTTACTTTGGCTTGGGTATAATCATCTTCTGCCGACCTTATTTTTGACCTGATATTCTCAACAACCTTTTCTTTAAATTCGGTCAGGTTTTCAATCTCTTCGGCGGCACGGTCTTTAATACTATCTCCGAGATTTTTCAGAGAATCACTTAGTTTATCACGGGTTTCTGATCCCTTTTCCGGGGCGAATAATATTCCTAACGCTGCTCCTGCAGCCATCCCGGCAAGCAGTGCGAATAAAATTTTCGAGTTATCTTTCATGGTTAAATTATTTAATATTACAGATAAATGGTTTTTTACAATTCTTTCAACTATCAATATACATCTAAAAATTATTCATTTCCACCCGATCTCAATTTTTCAAGTCTTTCTGTTGCCAGTTTACTTGTTTCATAAATCCGGATAGTTAACATAAAGTACGATAATAATAACGGGCCAAATACTAGTCCTAGTATACCAAAGATAGGTATACCAATAATCACGCCAACTACGGTTATGATTGGATGTGTGTTTGAAATCCCTTTAGCAATGATCAAACGCAAGACATTATCAATATTGGTAATCACAATAAAGCCAAAAAGCAGGATTCCCCAGCCAGCAGTATCATTTCCATTGGCTAATTCAATTATTGCCGCAGGAACAAATACAAGAGGCGCTCCAATCGCCGGAAGAAAACAGAGAAATGTTGCTATTACCCCCCAAAAGATGGGATCACTGATTCCGAATATGAAGAATGAAATACTTAAAAGCGAGCCCTGCACGATGGCAATATAACCTTGACCGAGAACATTGGAATAGGTGTTATTCTTTAATTCCTCTGCGAATTTTAAAGCATTCTGTTCGCGGAAAGGAGCATATTTAAGCAAGCCTGCTTCAAATTCCTTTCTTTGTACCATCATAAAATATAACAAAAAATACATAATTACCAGACCCAGAATAATGTTAAACGCACCACTAATCAACGATGGAAATAATTCTGTGGCAAATTGACTGAGTTTTGCCATCCCTTTATCGAGGAGATGAGGCTGGTCTAATTTGGAGCCAATGAAATCGTCAATCCTTTGCATAATGACCATCATTCGCATTGGATCAGCCTGAAATTCAGTGATCTTATCAATAACCATCAGGCTGAGCATTAAGAATGGGAGCACTATTACCAGGAGTGATAACAGAATCATCAGAGTTGCAGCTATCCGATCTTTTATCTTATATTTTTCAACCAGTAAATTGTAAACCGGAAGGAGAAGAGTATAAAGTACAATGGTGCTAAGTAAGGTGCCGGCTATTGTTCTAAGGCTATACAATACGAAACATCCTAAAATGATGAGGATGGCCAGGACTATGTCATTTCTTTGCTTATAGCTGTATATCGACATATTCGTTTCTGTTGATGCCCTAAGAGGGGATTTAAAATAATAAAACCCGCCTAAAGCTGAAGCGGGTTTATCTGATTACTCTTTTGTTTTATATTAGTCCAGATTGATCGCTTTCATTTTATTGTAAAGTGTCTTTCGGTCTATATTCAAAATTTTAGCAGCCTTTGTCTTATTGAAATTCACTTCTTTCAATACATTCAAAATGGTTTCATATTCTGCTTCCATAGCCGCATTTTTAAGATCATGCTTGTTTGGATTGACAGCAACATTTGAGCCAAAACTGCTCTCAAGTGCTGAAGCTTTTGCAAATGTTGAGATTTCGAGTGGCAAAGCCTTGAGTTGTATTTCGTTTCCTTCAGTGATCAGGGTTGCACGCCGAATCACATTTTTTAACTCGCGTACATTTCCAGGCCAATTATAGGTCATCATACAATCTATCACTTCTGAAGAAAAGCCTGTGACATTTCTGTTTAATTCAGCATTGGCCTCTTTTAAAAAATGTTCTGCAAAAAGCTGGATGTCTTTACCACGATCGCGCAATGGGGGTATGGTGATATTGAACTCATTGAAGCGATGGAATAAGTCTTCCCGGAAGCGGCCTTTTTGAATCGCATCACTCAGGTTTTCATTCGTGGCAACAAGGATACGGACATCAAGATCGATTTCCTTCGTGCTTCCAATTCGTTTTACTTTACGTTCCTGAACAGTTCTTAATAATGCTGCCTGAATTTCATAAGAAAGATTTCCAACCTCATCCAGGAATAATGTTCCGCCGTTTGCCATTTCAAAATGACCAATTTTGGTATACAAAGCACCTGTAAATGAACCCTTTTCATGGCCAAAAAACTCACTTCCTGCGAGATCTTTGGTGAGGGAACCACAGTCCATCGCAATGAATGGCTTATCTTTTCTGGGACTATTAAAATGAATGCTTTTTGCAACCGATTCCTTACCTGTCCCACTCTCACCATTAAGTATTACACTGTAGTTGGTTGGAGCTACAAGTTTGATCTGTTTCATTAATTCAAGAGAAGCCGGACTTTTTCCGGTTACAAATTCTTCAGGAATCACATTTCCAATGCTTTCTCTTCTTTTTTCTGTCTCAGGTTCCTTGGTTTCAGCTTGATTAATTATTTTTTGAGCCTCAAGTGCTTTATTGATCGTATTTAGTATTTCATCGGGGTACAAGGGTTTGGAGATATAATCGAATGCACCCATTTTAATTAACTCTACAGCCAGTTTTATATCCGAATAACCAGTGATGATAATCACTCCGGTATTCGGGTAGGAAGTTTTGATCTTTTTTAACATCTCCCTTCCATCGGTGTCCTCAAGTCGAAAATCACAAAGGACCAGATCAAATTCCTCCTTTGTCATTAACTCCAAAGCACTGATTCCGTTAGTACTTGTTTTTACTTCGAATCCATTTCTGGTCAGAAACTTTGATAAAAGAAGGCCGATGTTTATTTCGTCATCGATTATTAATATTTTATTCATGGATATATAGGTAAACCGAGAGGCTGATAACTAGATGATTATATTGCTAATTTAAGCAAAATAATCATATTTGGGAAATATTTTCTACACTTTTGAATTTTGGTTTTGTTATCTCCCGGTAAATTCTGCCTTCCTTTTAGCCAAAAATGCTGCTACCCCTTCTCTGAAATCTTCTGATCCGAAGCAATTGGAGAATTCTGAAATCTCTGTTTCATAACCATCAATACCGTCTGCCGAAGCCGCATTGATTGCTCTGATAGCGCAGCCTACTGCAAAGGGGGAGCGGGTCATTATCTTTTTTATGAGTTCAGCAGCCTTTGTAAGAAGTTCATCAAACTCAAAAACATGATTTACAAGTCCGGTTCTATAAGCTTCTTCAGCATTGATCATATCAGCAGTCATGATCATTTCCATAGCTCTTCCTTTTCCTATAAGTTCAGTGAGCCTTTGTGTGCCACCATAGCCAGGGATAAGCCCTAAACTTACCTCAGGCAGACCCATCTTAGCTCCGCTTGCTGCTACTCTGATATGGCAGGCCATAGCGAGTTCAAGCCCGCCACCCAATGCAAAGCCATTTATCGCCGCAATAACCGGCTTTGAATGGTTTTGTATGACATCAAAGACCTTAATTTGTCCTTCACGGGCAAGTTCCCTTCCTTCGTCGGCATTAAAATCAGCGAATTCAGAAATATCAGCCCCGGCAACAAAGGCCTTTTGTCCGGCCCCGGTTATTATCAGCCCCCCAACCTCATCATCATGGGTTGACCCTGTAACTACATCATGGAGTTCGGCTAATGTGGCTTTATTAAGTGCATTTAGTTTGCTTTCGCGATTGATTGTTATATATAAAATTCGTTCACGATTTTCGATGAGCAGGTTAGAATAGTTCATTATTCAAGAAATTATAATTATGGCTGATCTTTGCCCGATTATTGAATTAAGAATTTGGGATCAGAACTTTCTGTTCTCTGACACCCATTTTTTGATGTAAGACACTATCTCTCCGGTATTTGTACCGGGTTGAAAAAGTTTACCCACTCCCAGATCATGAAGTGTTTTCATATCATCATCAGGTATTATTCCTCCACCAGTGACAAGAACGTCTGTAAGTCCCTTTTCTTTCATAAAGTGAATGATTTTTGGAAAAACAGTCATGTGGGCGCCCGAAAGAATGGAAACGCCAATTGCATCAACATCTTCCTGCAGGGCGGTATTAACAACCATTTCCGGGGTCTGACGGAGTCCGGTATAAATCACCTCCATTCCTGCATCCCGAAGAGAGCTTGCAATTATTTTTGCACCACGGTCATGACCGTCCAGTCCGACTTTGGCTACCAATACCCGAATGGGGCGATTTAGGGATTCTGTCATAATTGATATTATGTAAAAGTAAGAAGAAAATTGAATTGTATACTTCATTTCGTTTATGGAACCGATTGGAATTGCCCTGATAACGAATAAGCTGTCCCCGCAAATAAATTTTCTTATTTTTGCAGCCTCGAAATCTGTATATGAGTGAAGAAAGATCATTAAATTTTTTAGAAGAGATCATTGAAGATGATATTCGGAATGGCAAAAATGGCGGGCGCGTTCTGACACGTTTTCCTCCGGAGCCAAACGGCTATTTGCATATCGGACATGCTAAATCAATTTGTCTGAACTTCGGTATCGCAGCCAAATATAATGGTAAAACGAACCTCAGGTTTGATGATACCAACCCTACAACCGAAGACGTTGAATATGTTGACAGCATAAAGAAAGATATACAATGGCTTGGTTTTAAATGGGATAAGGAGTTGTACTCATCAGATTATTTTGGTAAGCTATATGATTTTGCCCTGGAACTAATAAAACAGGGCTTAGCCTATGTGGAAGATGGATCGGCTGAGGAAATTGCCTCTGCCAAAGGGACACCTACCGAACCCGGAAAACCTACACCATCCCGCAGCAGGAGCATTGAAGAAAATCTGCAGCTTTTCAGAGAGATGAAGGAGGGGAAATACCCCGACGGAGCCAGGGTATTACGTGCAAAAATTGATCTTGCTTCACCCAATATGCACCTGCGCGATCCGCTGATGTATCGTATAAAACATGCCCATCATCACCGCACTGGTGATCAATGGTGCATATATCCAATGTATGATTTTGCCCATGGACAGTCTGATTCGCTTGAAGAAATTACCCATTCTATTTGTACTCTTGAATTTGTTCCGCACCGACCGCTTTATGAATGGTTTATCCAAAAATTAAATAATTTTCCTTCTAAGCAATATGAGTTTGCCCGTCTGAACATGAATTATACAGTGATGAGTAAAAGAAAATTACTTCAGCTGGTGAATGAAAATCATGTAAGTGGTTGGGATGATCCAAGGATGCCAACAATCAGTGGTTTACGCCGCCGTGGTTATACGCCGCTTTCAATCCGAAACTTTAGTGAACGAATTGGTGTAGCCCGGCGTGAAAATCTTATAGATCTGAGTTTACTCGAATTCTGTATCCGTGAGGATCTGAACAAAAGTGCATGGCGAAGGATGGCCGTACTTGAGCCATTAAAACTTGTAATCAGCAATTATCCTGAAGGACAGACCGAAGTAATGGAGGGTGAAAATAATCCTGAGATGGAAGGTGGTGATGGATTCCGTCACATTCCGTTTAGTTCTGAGCTATGGATTGAACGGGATGATTTTATGGAAGAGCCTTCTAAAAAATACTTCCGTCTGGGTCCCGGTTTAATGGTGCGTCTGAAGCATGCTTATATTGTTCGCTGTGATAGTTTTGTGAAGGATGAAAGCGGCAATGTTTCTGAAGTTCATTGTACTTATATTTCTGAATCAAGAAGCGGAACTGATACCAGTGGAATTCATGTGAAGGGAACGATACATTGGGTTTGTGCCAAATCAGCACAAACAGCAGAAATACGATTGTATGATCGATTGTTCAGGGTAGAGGATCCTTCCAATGAAGACGGTGATTTCAAAGATTACATTAACCCGGATAGTTTAACAGTGATCAGCAATGCTTTTATCGAACCTGATCTGATGAATGCTGAGGCGGGCCGTGGTTATCAGTTTATTCGTAAGGGGTACTTTAGCCTCGACAGTGATTCAACGCCAGGTAAACCGGTATTTAACCGGACAGTCACATTAAAAGATACCTGGGCAAAAGAATCTCAAAAATCCTGATCTGAATATTACAGGTATTTTTTATAAAGATTGAAGAGAATTTGTTTTTCCTCTTCGTTGAGAATACCTGTCAATTCTTTCTGCACAAAGTGAAGCTGGAATGATTTAATGGCATTCTCTGGATTTTTGATGTCATATCCAATGATTCTTAGTGCTTCGATTGGGTTGAATGTTTCTGGAACTGAATCTGTGAGTACCTGATCCTGCCATAGCCCATATCCATTTTCTGCAAGCTTTTTCCATGGGAAAGTAATATTGGGATCCACTTTCCTGCCAGGTGCTATGTCTGAATGTCCGATGAAATTTGCAGCGGGAATAGTATGTGTTTTCTTAAGGTTGGCCAGGACAGTTAAAAGGCCATTGATTTGCGCTTCTGAAAATGGCTCAAAGCCATTATTATCTAGTTCTATTCCTATAGATGAAGAATTAATATCAGTCACATTTCCCCATTTTGCAGCCCCTCCATGCCATGCCCTTAAATAATCACTCAGCATTTGATAAATCACGCCATCTCTGCCAATTACATAATGGGCGCTGACCTGAGTTTTTGGTGTAGTGAATGTTTTTAAGGTCTGCTCAGTGGAATTTTGGGCAGTATGATGAATGATCACATAATTTGGTTTTCTGAGTCCAAAATTGGTTGTTCCAACAAAATCCTGACCCGTAGGATTCAGCGGTGTAGTCCTGATTGTTTTACCCAATTCTTTTGTTTTACTTTTATAGGTCTTGTTGGTTGGCCCATATGGTCCTGAAGAGCAGGACATTGCAACCAGAATCAGTCCGCAGAAAAATAGCTGTATGGATTTTTGTAGCATTGCTTGAGTAAATTAAATCCCGCAATTTACAAAATTATAATTCGGTAAAATCTTGTTTTGCTCGCCTGAAAATCCTTAATTTTTTAAAACCAGGTTATTGATGAATGAGCTACCCTCATTTACCTGCAGTGCTAGATGGCGAATGCTTGTTTTCTGAAATGCATTTTGAAGGGCATCTCTTGCTATTTTGTATTGATCATGCATGGGGCATGGGTGTGAAGCTGAGCATTGTTTCAGACCAAGTCCGCATTCTTTGAAAACCGACAAACCGTCAATTGCATTCACAATATTTATAACAGGCTGTTCGAGTTGAAATTCCTCAATGAAGAAACCACCATAAGGTCCCTTTAATGAGGTTATGATGTGGTGCTTATTAAGTACCTGCAATATTTTAGCTGTAAATGCCTCTGGTGCATCAACTTCGCAGGCTATTTGTTTAATGTTAAGCTTTATACCATCACTATGCCTGGAGGCAATAAAAATAGCTGCACGTATTCCGTATTGACAAGCTTTTGAAATCATTGATAATCAGAATATTGGCCTGGTAGAATTTTGTTTGATCTGTTCAATTTTATGCATGAACATACTTGCCATTATGCCTGCCCTTGTTTTGGCATCTTGAGCCACAGGCCCTTCAAAATGAGTATCAACCGTTTCGCTGAATAGGTTCATCCATCGTTCGAAATGTTCTTCCCCGAGTTCCATTGTTGCATGTTTGATGAATGGATTACCATTGTATCCTTTTACACCGAATAATGCTGCATTCCAGAATGTATACATCTTTTCAAGATGCGGTTCCCAATGTGTTGAGAGTCTGAAATTAAATATAGGCGCCAGTAATTCGTCTTCACGAACCTTCTGGTAGAACACATCAACCATAATTTTGATATCATCTATTCCCCTTATGTCTTCCTTTTTATTCATTTTCAGTTAATATTTGACAAATATAGGAAATTTTATAAAAGATAAATTTATCTTTTATAGATTATTTTATACCTTTGAACAATTATTTATTCAATATATAAAAAATGGAGACAATTAGTAATACCACCATTGGTTCATTGGTTGCGGCTAACTTCAAAGCAGCCAGCGTATTCAAAAAATTTGGTATCGACTTCTGCTGTAAAGGCAACAGAACAATTGCAGAAGCCTGTGAAGGTAAAACACTTGATCCTCAGCAAGTTGAGAAGGAATTAATATCGGTTTTAGAGAGTAAGGAGTCGTCTACCATGGACTATAATAAATGGCCAATAGATCTTTTGGCTGATTATATAGAAAAAACACATCACCGCTACGTGACCGAAAAAATTCCTGAGCTACTTTTTTTTCTGGAAAAGCTCTGCAAGGTTCATGGTGTAAGGCATCCTGAACTTTTTGGGATATATAAGGAATTCCTGGCATCTGCAGAAGAACTCAGCTCGCATATGAAAAAGGAAGAGAATATTCTTTTTCCGTTTATCAGGCAATTGGTTTTATCTGATAATCAGAATGTTGCATTTGATGAGCCCCATTTCATGACTGTTAAAAATCCAATAGCCATGATGATGAATGAGCATGAAATTGAAGGCGGTAGGTTCAGGGAAATCTCTGAAATGAGCAATGGATATACTCCGCCTGCAGATGGCTGTACCACTTACAGGGTTGCCTTTGAAATGCTTAAGGATTATGAGCAGGATCTTCACACCCATATACATCTTGAGAATAATATCCTTTTCCCTAAGGCAGTACAACTGGAGCAGGAATTGACGACCAGAGTTTAGTAGCACTTGACATATAGTTTAAATATGGCTCAGGCAGTATGGAAAATATCACTTACTATTTTATATTCATCCGAGGAATATAAAATACAAACCTATGCTGGTGAGTACAGGGATTTGAAATGCCTGATACAGGACAGATTATTTACAGATGATTTTGGGCAATGTGGGGGGATGGGAAGATGTGGAACCTGTATCGTAAGGATTGGTGGGCTGAAAGAGAATTCTGCTTTTTTGAGAAATGAGGAGACTACACTTCACAGAATAGCACCGGGGATCGATGATATCCGACTGGCTTGTCAAATTCCTGTTGACGATGAGCTCTCAAATCTGACAATCACCATAATCTGATATCATTGAGCTCCTTATTTCAGAACAACAGATTTCGTTGATTTTGTACAGGCATTAAAAATGCCCAATGCTCCATTACTGAAATTAGATACCGGGTTTGCCGGAGCCACCGGAGGTCCACCGTTTCCGCCTATCTGGCTGAGGGCATAGAAGTATTTGAATACATTCCGGTCAATAGATTGCATTTCTATGTCAACAATATCTCCTGATTTTATATCATCTTCACCATCGTAGATAATCACATCAGAAACTGCGTTTCCATCATTAAAACGGTCTTCAAAAACAAGATCACCCTGTAGTTTTCCATTGATCTTTAAAATATAGCGGTACTGGTTTTGAATTTTTGGAGGATCTTTATAATAAACCGTAGGGTATATATTTGAATTTCCAAAGAATGAAAGTGTTTTGAAACCAACGGAATCCGGAATTACTGGAGAGGGCATAGTTGATTTTGCAGAATAAGTCTTCCCTTCAACAAGAACATCAAGAGTGTAGGTGAGACCCGGTGTTCCTCTCAAACGCGGACTTCTGTAAATTCCTTCGGTTACTTCTGTAAAGGCTATTGAGAGCCCTGCTGATGACTTAAGTATAACCTGTGCACCTTTCACCCCATTAAAACTTGCTGATTGTTCAAATGGAATTGTTTTCGATATTCTTACAAAATGATTTTCACTCTGATTGCTGATGGTTCCTTCTATAACGATCAAAGGATCTGCATTTTTTAGCTCAAGATCGATCACCTTTTCGCAAGAAGAAAGAAGTATTACACTGATAATCAGGCAAAGGTTTAGTCTTAAATTCTGAGTATACTTTTTCATGATTAAAATTTGAAATTCCAGGTAATTGAAGGAATAATTCCGAATAGTGTTGTGCGCACAGCCTGAGTTCTGGTTGGATTATCCGGGTCATCCCTGAAATCTATGGAGTACGCATTTTTTCGGTTATACAAATTATAAATGCCAAATGACCAGCTCGACTGTAATTTCCTGCCTGGTTTACCCTCAAGGGTAGCCGACAGATCCAGACGATGATAGTTAGGCATTCTGTCAGAATTACGTTCAGGATAATAATAAACTGTTTTATTGTTTAGCTGATATTTACCCGCCGGAAAAGTAACTGCATTTCCGGTGTTGAATACGAAAGTTGATGAAAAAGTCCATCTTTCAGTAGCTTTATAAATACCTACTAAAGAGAGGTCATGGGTGCGATCCTGTTTGGCATTGAACCATTTACCCAGATCTATGTCATTAAACTTGCGCTCAGTTTTTGAGAGTGTATATCCCACCCAGCCATTTAATTTGCCAAATCGTTTTTTAAGGAATAGTTCAATCCCAAAGGCCCTTCCATCACCAAAAAGCAGATCTGCCTCAACATTGGTATTACCTCTCAGATCAGTACCGCTTCTGTAATCAATCTGATTCTGCATCTGTTTGAAATACAGTTCCGTAGAAAACTCATAATTATCATTGTTGAAGTTTCTGAAATATCCCAGGGCGACCTGATCGGCGATTTCTGGTTTCACATTATTACTGCTCATGATATATAAATCAGTTGGGGAACTGGCTGTTGAATTCGACATCAAATGCAGATTCTGAGTATTGCGGGTATAGGAACTTTTTAATGAGGAAAATTCATTCAACTGATAGCTTGCAGAAATACGGGGTTCAAGATTAAAATAAGCCCTTACCAGCTGACCGGAAGTATAGGTTTTGGATGAAGTTGTAATTCCATCTTTATCTAAAGTAGGAAAAACACCCGGTCCAAAAAGAAGGAATGAGCTTGCTCTTAATCCATAAACCAAATTGAATTTATCATTTACTTCCCATTCATCAGAGATATAGGCTGCTATTTCATTTCCCTTACGTTTTTCAATAGTTACTTCGTTTACACTTGATGTGGCGCTTGCTGTTATATTTCCTGGTGCAATCGTATGATGGATCAAATCGAGTCCAAAACGAACGTTGTGGCTATTATTCAAAGCCAGCTGAAAGTCCTGCTTTAAATTCATATCCCTGATGGAAGAATTCACCCTGAAATTGTTCTCCTCCAGAAAGTTCTCAATCACATAATTATAATTACTGTAAATCAGGGAAGTATTGGAAAATAAGCGATTGCTGAATAAATGATTCCATCGAAGTGTTGAAGTTGCATTGCCCCAGTCGAAACCAAAAGTTTCACTCAGTCCCAGTTCATCGCGGCCAAAATATCCCGAAAGGTAGAGCGTATTCTTATCGTCTATCTGATAATTAACCTTTGCATTGAGGTCATAAAAATAGAGGGTATTTTTATTGATGGAACTATCTTTTGAAAGAGCCAGAAAAGCGTCGGCATAAGTTCTGCGGCCACTGATCATAAAAGAGCTTTTGTCTTTAATCAGCGGGCCTTCAACTTTTAATCGGGATGATATAAGTCCAATTCCTCCTTCGGCAGTAAACTCCTTTTTATTTCCATCATTCATTCTGATGTCGAGAACAGAAGAAAGTCTTCCGCCATATTGTGCAGGCATTCCTCCTTTAAAAACGCTGACATCCTTAATTGCATCAGAGTTGAAGGTAGAAAAGAAGCCGAGTAAGTGCGAAGCATTGTAAACGGGTGCTTCATCAAGCAGAATCAGATTCTGGTCGGTTGAACCTCCCCGAACATAAAATCCGCTGTTTCCTTCTCCTGCCGATTTTATCCCCGGAAGCAGTTGCAGGGTTTTCAGAACATCGCGCTCTCCGAAAAGAACCGGAACATTCCTGATTTCACTCAGATTGATCTTAGCAACACCCATCTGAGCATTGACAATATTGTCATTCCTTTTTTCAGAAATGATCACAATTTCTTCAAGAATGTTTTCAGGGACCATATTAAGGTCGAGCCGGAGATCTGAATTGATACTGACCGTCCTGTTTATGGACCTATAGCCAATATAACTTACGCTCAGGTTATATTCACCCGGGCTAAGTTTATAGGAGTAATAACCATAGGCATTGGTGCTTGTGCCGGATTGGCTTGCAGCAGTAAATTTGAGTGTGACTCCAATCAGGGTTTCACCTGAAAGGGAATCTTTTACGACACCGTTTATAGTATAGTTATCCTGAGCATTTACACTGAACGAGCAGAAAAAAAGCAGAAAACCAAATAGCAGTACATTTTTCGAAAAGAGCATTAATTAAATATATAGTATAAATAGAGCAATAATGTATATGTACGATATTTCGGCAAATCTAATCACTTTATTGCTCTAATTATTAGCCGATTGTAAGCCGAAAGTAAGATAATTAGAATAGGTCAGCTTGAGTTGAAATTCATGAACATATTCTTGAATTGATGCTCATACCTGATAGTTTAATTCTCAATATAGTGAAGTATAGATATACCAGGGTACAGAAATGCAGGTTTTAGGACCCCAAATCATATTTTTACTATATTTATTCTTCCTTAAACTAACCCAAAATGAATTTTAATTTAAAAGAGACCCTGATTTTGGGGTCTATGACTTTAATCTTTATTTCTTCCTGTACAAACAATTCAGATAAGCATATTTCGAAAGAAAATGATAGTCTAAAAACTTATGTGGCAGAAAGACTTCCAATTTATGCTAAGGTGAGGCTCAATACAGATATTGAAAAGCTTAGCAATAGTGAACGTAAAGTTTTACCACTGCTAATCAGGGCAGCTGAGATAATGGATGAACTTTTTTGGATGCAAACCTATCCTAAGCGAGATAGTTTGCTTTCGGCTGTAGAGGATGAAAAGACCAGAGAATTTATAAAGATCAATTACGGTCCTTGGGATCGTTTGAATGACAATAAGCCCTTTGTCAAGGGAATAGAGGATAAACCATTAGGTTCAGGCTTTTATCCTTCAGATATGACCCGTGAAGAGTTGGAAAAATCAGATGTTTCTGATAAAAAGGGTTTGTATTCTATGGTGCAGAGGGACAAATCAGGAAAGCTGATATCCATTCCTTACAGTGTTTATTTTAAGGATGAACTTAAAAAGGCGGCTGATTTACTTTTACAGGCGGCTCAGATCACCGAGGAGATTCAGCTCAAAAAATATTTGACTTTAAGAGCAGAGGCTTTTCTTACTGATAATTATATGCCCAGTGACTTTGCCTGGATGGATATGACCAATAGCGGACTTGATATCATCATTGGCCCGATTGAAAATTATGAAGATGGATTATTCAATGCGCGTGCTGCTTTTGAGAGTTATGTACTGGTAAAAGACAGGGAGTGGAGCAAACGTCTCGAAAAATACGTGGCCATGTTGCCAGAACTTCAAAGAGGACTACCGGTTGATGCGGCCTATAAAAAGGAATCCCCGGGAACCTCTTCACAATTAGCAGCATTTGATGTGGTATATTATGCAGGTGATGGTAATTCAGGCGGAAAGACTATTGCTGTTAACCTTCCGAATGATGAAATGATTCAGCAGAAAAAGGGCACCAGGCGTTCACAATTAAAGAACGCAATGCGGGCGAAGTTCGATAAGATCATGCTGCCTATAGCGGCTGAGCTAATTGATGAAAGTCAGCAAAGTCATCTTAGTTTTGAGGCTTTTTTTGCCAATGTAATGTTCCATGAAGTTGCACATGGTTTGGGGATAAAATCTACAATAAATGGCAAAGGTTTTGTGAGGGAGGCATTACAGGAGCAGTATTCATGGCTGGAAGAAGGAAAAGCTGATATTCTGGGACTTTATATGGTGAGTAGTTTACTGAAGAAGGGTGAACTTGAAGGGGATATTAAAGATTATTATACAACCTTCATGGCCGGTATCCTACGTTCGGTTCGATTTGGTGCCGGTGAAGCACATGGAAAAGCCAATATGCTTTGTTTTAATTTCTTCAATAAGAACGGTGCATTTGAGAGAACAGCAAAAGGCCGGTACAAAGTAAATTATGAAAAGTTTGAGTTGGCGATGAATGATTTGAGCAGAGAAATACTAACACTTCAGGGGAATGGCGATAGGGCCGCTGTTGAAAAGGTTCAGAAGGAAATGGCGGTTGTTCAGAATGATCTCCAATCAGATCTCGATAGGCTGAGTAAAAAGGGAATACCAGTAGATGTAATCTTTGAGCAGGGACTTAGTGTGCTGGGTTTAAAATAATGGCGAATCAATACAGAAATCAGACCTGTTCAATCATTTGGGCAACAGTGTCTTTAGAAATGGGCTTGCTGTAAAAGCGAATGATAGAAGGATAATTGTCAAGTCTGTTCTTATCATTCTCATTGATTGATGAGCTGAATAAGAAAATTGCAAATTTTGACTGAATCTCTTTAGGGAGCTTTTCAAATACTTCTACAAATTGAAAACCATTCATCACAGGCATTTGAATATCCAGAATAATTATGGTGATGATTGAATCATCTCCAATAAGCCCATTTTTTATTGCTTCATAAGCCTCTGTTGCCTCCATGTAAGATTTTACACTGGAGTAAGTTCCTGAATTCTGTATGATCTTTTCGGCTATAAAACAGTCCAGCCGGCTGTCATCAATTATAATAAAGTTTGGAATCTGAGCAGACATCTCATTTATTTTGAACCAGAACCTTAAAATGTGTTCCCTTATTTATTTCTGAATCTACGGTAATTTTTCCATTTAATTTAGTTACTGCAGCTTTTACATTGTATAAACCAAATCCTGAACCAACATCTTGTGTACTTGCCCTAAAGAACATATTGAAAATGTCGCCAAGGTAATTTTCGGCGATACCTACACCATTATCGATAACATCAATTTCTGCATAACCATTTTCAACCAGTATGTTCAGATCAACGGTTTTATTCTTATTATCTTTTCTCTGATATTTAAAAGCATTGGACAAAAGATTATTCAGAATTAGTTTAACTGATAAAACATCACCTCTGAAAGTTTCTTTTTGGATGATATTTGTGTTAAAAGTGACATCACTCATCAGGTAAGTAAAATTAAAGATTTTGATTTGCTCTTCAACCAATTCATTGAAATCGATCTCTTTAATTTCAAGTTCGCCCCTGTTCAGATTATAATAATCGTGAATACTTTGAATAAAGTCATCCAGATTTCTGACTGAATCCTTCATCATCATCAGCATTTTCCTGATCTCAGTAATATCATCCATATGCTGGGCAGCTTCAATGGCGCCAAGAACACTCAATAGCGGCCCCCTCATATCATGAGTAACGCTGTATGAAAATTTATCAAGCTCATTATAAGCCCGTTGTAATTCTTCGTTCTTTACAGCGAGCAGTGAATTAGAGACATAAAATTTATTGGCTTCATTGATAGCACCAAGAATATCATCATCTGCCCAGGGTTTTTTTACATATCTGAAGACATTACCAAGGTTTATGGAGTCGATTACTGAATCGATATCGGTATAGCCCGTTAGCAATATCCTGATAGGTTTATGATAACGGCTTCTGATCTCTTCAAAAAATTGAACTCCGGTTTTTCCGGGCATTCGCTGATCGCAAAAGATAACCCTGATATCCGGATGAGAACTCAAATGCTGCATTGCATCGGTCGCATTCACGGCAATCATGATATTATAATTCATCCTGAATGATGCCTTAAAACCAGTCAGGTTGTTAATCTCATCATCAACATAAAGAATTTTTATTTTTTCCTGTTTTTCCACTTAAATTTCTGCTGAAAGATCGAGAATTATTGGCAATTCCAGAATAAATTCTGTTCCAAGGCCCGGAGTACTGTTAACCTGTATTTCGCCCTGATGTCTTTTGATCGTATTATAAGCAATTGACATCCCAAGACCAGTTCCTTCGCCAACATCTTTTGTGGTAAAAAAGGGTTCAAAGATCTTTTTCTTTGTAATCTCATCCATTCCAATACCATTATCTTCTATTTTAACGAATATGCTTTTTTCATTATTGCTGGTACTTATCTTTAAAATACCGCCCTGTTCGTCGCCAAACTTCTTATCAATTGCATAAATCGCATTTGAAATAATATTCAGAAATACCTGATTGAGTTTACCCGGGTAACATTCAATCATTGGAATATCACTGTATACTTTTTCCAGTTTAATTTTGTTACTCAATAAGTTATTTATCACAATTAATGTTGAGTCAAGCCCATCATTTATATTGGCTTTCTTAAGGTCATCCTCATCCAAACGGGAGAAAACCCTCAATCCTTTTACAATTTCAGAAGTTCTGGAGGCTCCTTCATGTATCCCTTTAAGCAGTTGTGATATTTCCAGTTTTAAATAATCATAATCAAGCTCCTCTTTTTGCTCCTCAATTTGTTTTTTCTTTTCTTCGACTGACAGATCAGATAAACCTATCTTTTCCATCTCCTCAATAAAGTCAATTAATATATCAACATCCCGGTTAAGGGGAGTGATATTGGATGTAACGAAGTTAATAGGATTATTGATTTCATGAGCAATACCCGCTGTTAACTGTCCAAGTGATGCCATTTTTTCTGCTTCTACCAATTGTCCTTCTGCTTCTTTAAGATCAATTAGTGTCTGGCTAAGGTCTGAATTTGCCTGACTGAGTTCCTGGGTACGTTCATTTACTTTGGTTTCAAGGATTACATTTTGTTCCCGGATGATCCGTTCGTTTTCCTTTAATGCCATTAATGTCTCTTCCTGTGATCTTTCCTTTTCACGTTTAAAGGTATTAATCTTGTCGGCAAGAGCAAATGCCAATACGACCACATTTAATGCAATACCACCTTCTTTGGTATAGTTACTAAAGTCATTATATGGAACCACTCCAACATTTCGAAGTACAAATAATAATAAGCCCGTAAAAAATAAACTGAAAGCAAGCAGGAATAAAATTGCCGGACGATACCCTTTTAATGATAAGGAAATCGTTACAGTGAAAGTAAGTAATACAGTGGTTACAGCCGCAATATCAATTGCCCTGTAACTTGCCTGATCATAGCCCAGTAATCGTAATATTATTGCCGCGCTATAAATAAATATTGAAACATAGGTTGCTTTATGAAGTTTGGGGGTATTCTCCCTGGTTTGCAGGAAGTGCATCATAAATAGGTTGCCTGTAACTCCGGCAAAGCCGGCAAACAGAATAATGCTGAGATGGTTTAATCCGGGAGAATCAGAAAGAATGAAGCGATAGGTGTATCCGCTAAGCGTAACCTGTGTGAGCCCGACAAACAAACTGTAAAAAACATAATAAAAATAACTGGAGTCTCTAACCGAAAGCCAGATAAAGAAATTATAGACAACCATGACCAAAATCAGACCAATGAAAATTCCCCAGGCCAGGTCATTCGTAACCAGTTTCTCCATTATGGTTTTTTCCGAACCGATGATCATCGGAAGTACCATCTGTTCTGAACTTTTTACCCTCAGGTAATAAACAGAAGTATTTCCTTTGGCAAGATTAATGTCGAAAATGAAATTCTGGTGTTTATATTTTCTTTTGAAAAATGCCTCATCATAGCTCAATTTCTGAACATATCCATCTGCCATTGAATAGAACTCACAGGTACTAAGCATAGGGTATTCAAGTGCAAGTAAGATTTGATCCTGATCACTTTCATTTTTTATGCTGAATTTGATCCAGAAATCTGACTTGCTTAACTGAAGGTTAGGAATAGGCACATCTGAGGGTACAAAAGCATCTGAATCGACAACTTCTTTTATACTTAAGCTATTCGTTTGGTCTTCTAAAATGGATACATGATTACCAATAACCAGGTTGGCACCCTTAAAAACGACTGGCTCCTGGGCAGAAGCCACCATTGAACAGAGCAGGGGTAAAATAAGAAAGATCCAGTAGTACCTCTTCATTCTTAATATTTCAAAGCTGAATAATCCATTGTTCATTGAGCTATTCGTCAAAATTCAGAATATCTTTAACAGGCAAGCGGTGAGCTTTTAAAACAGGCTCTTTCGCTATGGCTATCTTTGTAAGAAATACTTCTGCATCGTTATTCCCGGTGCCGGCAATTTTATTAAAAGCTTCTCTTAAATACTGAAGCTCTTTGATATTTTTTTCATCGAGTCCCTCACCATTGCCATGCAAAATACGCGAAAAAAGATAGAGCGGGGAAATTACCGGATGAATAGCCAGATTGAGGTTTGTCGCCTCAAGCCAGAATCTTTCCATAGAACGGCCGCCTTCAAAGAAATTTTTCAGTTCATATCCCGGGATGCTGATCATACATAATGCCGAAGCCGTAGATACCGTACGCATTGCGAGCATTCCGAGGGCATTTCCTCCTCCAAACTGCTTTACAGCATCGATTACTTTTTCGCTTTTGATCACGCCCATCGCAGCCATCAATGAATTTCCAAGCTCCAAAGTTCGGATATCTATGCCGGTAAGTGTTTTTTCCGCATCCTCAGGAGTCCAGCGCATTTCACGATGAACAAAGTCGTAATGTCCCTCAGGATGAAGCAATCGCATCCGGTCGCAGGCTCCGATAATCCGGGCCATACTCCTCATATCATTTTCATCAGTAAAGAACCTGATTTTTGCACCCGGTATAGATTCAGCCAATGTTGCCAGTCTGCTATAAATATCGCCTGATATTTCGGCTTTCGGTGCTATAATTCTGTTTGTATGGCGTTTGAATATTGCCTGATCCAGGGGCTTCAACAGATCACTGATAGGGTTTGGATTTAGCTTCCTGAATCGGATTGAGGCGACTAGCTTTTCTGAAGATTTGTCAGGAAAGAATGAATAATAAGGTTCAATTCCCAAGCTTAAAGCGTGGACAAACAGGTTTTCATATGCCGCTCCAAAGGTGATGAAGGAGGCTGTTTTCTGAAAATCACCGAAGGAATGGGACCTGAATTCATCGTGAAAAAGAAATAAAGTACCTTTTTTATAATACCATTTCCAGGGCTGGTCGTTTCCTGTTGAGGGGGCTGCTGCTGCTGCCGCTACCATGCTGCTGATACTTTCTTTATCAGGGTAAATATCATCAGGCATTAATGCTGGAAGTGCTTTGGATGCAATCGCTTCCAGTTCTTCAACCCTTAATGGCTTGAAAGGGTTTAATCTTGTTACCTTTTTATCATCAGAATGTTTTTCTTTATCAGCAATGAGTTCTTCCAGATCGATGTAATAACGTCCTGAGTCATGATACTGATCCAGCAGAATCCGCCGGCTGACATCTGCCCCTACTGCACCTCCAAGGGCAACAGAACTTGCAAGCTGAGGCCAGGTATTGATCGTTTGTTCAACCTCTATCATTGATGCTTTAGCCCTTAGCGAGATGTTTTCAACCCCCAGCATCTGTAGCATTACCGGTATTTTATCTTCGGTACTTAAATTTTTAATGTTTTGTGGATCAACATTTTCAATGGTTCCATGCAGTATAGGCCGGTTTGGTTCCAGATCAAAGCGTTCTACATCAAGCATACCGCGGTCGCTGGTATCCATAATAACCGGAATCCGAAGTTCCCTTGCCTTGAAACGAGCCAGTATTTTTATATCCAAACCATCACATTCATCAACCAAAAGGTCTAATTTCCCGTTATCACTGAAGAAACTATCCATATTTTCTTCGTTCAATCCGCTAAAGAAGCAGATAACTTTAAGGAAAGGATCCATTTCAGCGATTTCTCTTGCTGTGATTACCACCTTTGGTATGCCAAGATTATGAACACCCGAGCGGATACGGTTCAGATTGCTTAATTCGAGTGTGTCGAAATCTGTCAGACGGAGTTCCCCAAAACCACGTTCCATCGCCAATGTTAAAGCGATGGACTGACCCACAGACAAGCCAATAATACCAATGCGCTTCGTATTTAGTATTTCCTGCTCTTTTAGGGTTATTTTATACTGATTCCGGTTGCTGCGAACCTTAATAAATTCTTCCTCATCCAGCATATGAACCAGGCGCCTGCTCCAGGGATAATAAACCCATACTCCATAAGAATGTATGTCCCGGCCTCCTAAATGTTTTTGAATCAGTTCAGGATATTCTTCAGGTTTTATACGCACTGCCGGATTTTTCATTTTTACCAGTTCCTGCAACTGGCCATAAATTTCATCATGAAAAAAGGAAACCTGGTTCTCAATCAGCTGATCTAGGGCTATTCTTTCTAGTGGGTCAGTTATTCTGAGAAATACGGGTTTATAAACAAGCTGCATCTGTCCGGATGCTTTTATCAGCTCAGAAAGCCTGGTATTCATAGATTAGATCAGGTTAATGTAATAATGTTTAATGTACCAAAATACCAGATATTGGCAAATTTTAAAACAGATTTACAGCAAATTGATGTTTTGCTCATCAATGCTTTTGGTAGATGTTAATTTCTTAGCATTTGCAATAGTCGCCTGTAAATCCCATTTATCCATATTAGGTATTTCGATATCGTAGTGGATTTCAATTTTCTTATTCCGGAGCTCTTCAATGCGCACGCATTTTAAATTTTCACGCAATGATATGATGGCTTCCTTGTTCTCATCATCTGCCGCACTCAGGTTCTCCAGATCGCGCAGAATTAATACAGTGGCAACAAGATCGAGTTTTGGATAATAAAAAGTGCCATTGTTTCCTATTCCATACTCAATTTCATAACCTACACTCTGGGCCATCTTTACAGTATATGGAGCACAAAGACCAAATAGTGAATCAAGACCAATTTGTCTGGACATGGCTACCCCAACTCTTGTCAGAAATATACTGCCGATACCATAACCGGCGATTTCTCTCGAATTCCATAGTCCGCAACCCTCTCCGGTACCTTTCTGGGCATACTGCCATACCAGATCATAAATGGAAGGATCTAGTGCTCCCGTAGCTTGTTCAATAGGAAGTGGCTCAGATCCCCCTGCAACGTGTATCCTTGCTCCTCCATAAATATTTTGCTTATCCAGCGATTCCACAATCATAACGAATGCAGCGGGATTATCCATCCACTCGTTATTGGAAGATGTTACTTTTTCAACTCCAATGCTAGTTAAAACCCGTTTATGGCCCTCCACAAACAACTCACATGATCTGCGATCATCAATTGCCCTGAAAGCTCTTAATCTGACTACCGGATTGCCGTTGTTAAATTCTATTTCCATTTTAAGATGGTATATTCAGCATTATCCTAAGGAAGAATGCCTGTATTCTTATTTGATAATTTCAATAAAAAAATGTTACGAAGTATAAATTACTTGATAAATGGTAAGCTTTTTATTATTTATACTTATTTTTGCTAAAATTTTAATGTTGTAACAAATGTCTGATAAAAAGATCGATATACTGTATGTTGATGACGAAGAAAATAACCTTGTTTCTTTCAAGGCAACTTTCCGGCTTAAATATAATGTATTGATTGCTTCAAGTGCAGATGCTGCAATTAAAATTTTAGAAACTAAGCCAGTTGAAATTATCATCACTGATCAGCGTATGCCCAATATGACAGGTATCGAATTTCTTGAAAAGATCATTGAAAAGTATCCGGATCCTGTCAGAATCCTCCTTACCGGATATGCAGATATGAATGCGGTTATTGATGCGGTAAATAAAGGTAAAATTTACCATTATCTTAGTAAGCCCTGGAGTGAGCAGGAACTCAATGAAACCATAAAAAAGGCTTTTGAAGTATATCAGGCAAATAAAGAGATCAAGGAAATGAACAGTAAGCTGGCTGTTTCCAATGATCAGCTTGAATTCTTACTTCGTCAGAAATTGCTTTCCTAAAAGCCGGGATTCCCTTTCCCTACCCGATAGCTATCGGGTTCCCATTTCCAATTACGAGTTATCAATTACGAATTACGGATTCCTGGTATCGATTTCCCATTCCCATCCAACGGTAAAAAAATCAATTTCCGTTTTCACCGATATTTTCCCCTTTTTCACCGAGTTCTCAGCCTTACCTGCCTAATTCCTGTATGCCGGCTCTGATATCCGCTATACATTTGAAGAAAAAAAAGAAAATATTATGAAAACAATACTTAACACACTAATCGCATTATTTATCCTGTTCCTGAATACTGAATCGTTCTCAAATGTAAAGCACATGGACGATCATTCAACAAACTGCATGCATTCTTATGTTCCTGTATCACCGCGTGACTGGACTACAAATGAACTTGATGTTCCTGAGAGCTTAAAATTTGTAAAAGCTAAATCGGCTTTAGTACCGGTAGCTGAATTTGTTTGGGGAAATCCTGAGTCAGAAGTTCCTGAAGAATTAGCTAAAGATGACAGAGCTTTTTATGTGCCAGTTCCGGCAAAGGTTTGGGAAGAGACTGCGATAAATGAAGTGCCTGAGAGCCTGGGCCTTATCAAAGCAAAGTTTGCTTTAGTACCGGTTCCTGTACGGATATTGGATGGTATCACTATCTCTGCTGAAGAAATAAGTGAATTGAATAAAATCTAAGCAAATAATTCATCCGGACTGTAGCATTTGACTTATGCTCAACGTCTTAGATATAATTGCTTTCAATTATTTTAAAAATGAAAACGGTATTATTTGAAATTCCAACGATGACCCGCATGCACAAGCAGCAGGAGGTGTCTGACTCCATAAAAAAGCTTGGGATCACTCATGTCATAACAGAAAGAGGAAGAGCTGAGGTTACCTGCCCTGATACACTGTTAAAAGTTGAGATCATCAGGGCTATTGAAGATGCGGGGCACGTGGTGAGGTATTAACTATTTAATAAGATTTGAGTTTATTATTACTGAATCTTAAAATTAAATTAGCTCACCCTCAGAGATCAATCAATTCAAGTTAAATTTCTCCTGCTTAAGCACAACTTGTTTGTCGGTAAGAATCAGGATCATTATGATCAGCCCCAGAATAATTGCAATGATAATCTGAAGTCTGGAAATAAAGTCGGAACTCAACTGGCTCTTGACTGATTCCGCCAGTAATTCTTTACCTATTTCAGATTGAACCCTCGTCAGTTCGATCAAATCTTTATCCAGTTCATCATAAAGTTGTACCGTAGTATTCAGATAAAGCGTTTTTGCCAGCTCTTTATTTTCTGAAGCGGCATTGATCAGCAGTAATTCATCCCTTTCAAAAGTTTTGAGGTTTTTTTTGAGATTTTGAAGGTGATTGGTCTCTGCCTTAACCAGATAAGTATTCTCATACTTACTGATTAAAGAATCCAATTGTTTATTTGAAGAACTCAGAGCAAGACTAATTTCCTCCCTACTAATCTTTCCGGTAAACAGGAAAGTTACCAGTTTATTGCGTTTGGTATGAATATGACCTGAAATAGCGTAGAGATCAACCGCCGGAATAAGCCTGTCTTCGTAAATCGAGTTGAATGATTTAGAGATCGCGCTCACATTGTATGACTCCATCAAACTAAATAGGATGACAAAGAGCATCATGATAGCCAGAACGATGGCCAGCCGGATCTTGCGTTGTATTGCGAAAGCCCATTTCATAGTAAAGTATTCTAAATGAATTGATAATCAGACAATCTTTTAATAATAAAGCCTTCCATGGGAAGGCTTTATTATTAAAATAAGGTTAATAACTAGCGCCCTCCAGCATCAGCCAGAATCTTTCCATTCAGGCGGATGTATTCAGCATTGTTCATTGCTTTGGCAGCCTCAATTCCGGCTTTGGCAGTTTGCGCAGCACCGGCTTTATCTCCCATTTTTAACTGGATGCGGGCTTTCTGGTATTTAAACCAGGGTGCTTTCTGATCTCCAGCTTCTGCTATGCTGATCCATTCCAATGCCTTAGCCAGATCTTTGCCATTCTCAAAATAATAAACTGCCGCAGGATAATATGGTTTTTTATCTCCTTTCATAGCCTCATCAATTCCGGCCATTACTTTCGAATCAACATCTGTTGTCATATTTACCGGGACTCTGATATTGCCCCATATTAAATCAAGCCTAGCTGTTGAGGTAGTCACATCGTTAAAAGAGATTGTGAAGGTTTCTACTTTCTCCTTTAGTTTGGCGGTTTTAACTTTGAAACGCAAAACATCTTCTGATTGTTTGTAACTGTAAGCGCCCCATTGTTTGGTTTCCTTGTTCAAAATAATAGTCCACTCGTCTTTACCGGGGATTGTAAATAATGCATATTCACCAGGGGAAACAGCATTTCCTTCGAGTGTAACAGCATCGCTGAAGCTGATTACCGTAGCATCATTTGCGCCTGTACGCCATACTTCTCCATAAGGTGCAAGGTCGGCCGAAATACTTCTTCCCTTGATATTGGGGCGTGAATATTTAACAGTTATTTTTCCAAGTCCGAATTCCTGCACAATGGTTTGGGAACTGCTCGATTGTGGCATGAGAAGCTGAGCATCAGCATTCAGGGTGATGAAACTGCATAATATTGCAGTAAACAGGGTTGATATTTTCTTCATGATCTTATGATTAGTTTAATTTTTTAAATACCGAAGATATTGGAATATTGAGAGTTAATTGTGTAAAAAATGTAAAAACATCTTTTTGTAAATAAGTCAAAAAACAATCAGCCTACTCTCTTGTGAGTTCACTAAATGCGTATTCAGTCAGCATCTCATGATTTCCTTCAAAAATGGTCAGGCCTAAATTGCCGGATTGTTTTTTCAGAAATACCTTTCTGCCCCCAATACTTCCGAATTCGCCAAGGGCCTTTCTGTATTCCAGTAAGTATAGTTTTTCAGAATCACTTACATGATTTGAACTATCACTTACCAGCTTATCTTTTAATATTTTATTGTAAAAATTGATCGAATGAGTAATTGGTACACTGCCCTGAATTCCATCATAAATGCCAGTATAGATTTGAAATTCAGTTGTGTTCAATTTTTCTACCGGGGTTTCCCAATAAATAGGAGATTTCTTAACCGCAATTTCCATATTCAGGCTGTCCTTAGAACTTGTGCAATCCAATATGTTTTGTGCATATTTTGTACCCATGATTTTGCTTTGAGCATACCAGGCAGGAAGATCAGAAATCGGAACCCAGGCAGAAAAGCGTCTGATTAAATGTTTTGATTTCATGAAAGTTGCCAAAGTAGCATAACCACCTCCGCTTGAACCTATAACATAGATCCTGGACAGATCAACATTGGAATTTTTGATAGCATAGTCGATCGCATCATCAATATCGGCCAGTGCCAGATCGCTGCAGCAGGCATTCTTGGTCCAGTTCTCCCCTCTGAAATCGGGATGGATATAGTTAATGTCTTTTGTTTTGGAGAGTGCTGCCAGTTCATCTTTCTGTTCATAATTGCCGCTCCAGCTATGCAGACTCACCACCAATGGCTTAGGTGAAGAAGATTTAGATTTAAAGAAATAGGCTTTTTGTAAAGAATTATCCAGTGTCGACTGTATATCAACAACTTTAAAATCGGTATCCCAGGTGCTTTTGCGGGTATCATCAAAAGGGGTAAAGGTATTGCTGAATGGTTTTTTCAGCACATTCCATATCGTTTCATTCTGACTGATGAAGATGCCTGCGGCAAGGCCAAGGATTAAGATCAGGATGTATGAAGCAGGTTTTTTCATGTTCAATTTATTTGCAAATCTTGAATTGTAGGGTTTGTTAAGTGCAAATAAATTTAAACCTTTTTTGGATATACCAGAAGGTGATAAATACATGTCAGGTTTTATATAGAGTGTAATTAGGAAATACTGATCAAAGCAGGTTTAAAACCCCCCATTATCTTGTTTATTCTACAGGACCTTCGGAAACATGTCAAACAGCTGAAAAGATTTTAAAACAGTATTTTTTCTTTATCTTTCAGATCGTTTCATTATTAAAGCTTTTACAAATGCGTATTGTTTGTTTTATAATGCTGTTAATAGTTCAGGCTAACAGTCTGTTTGCTTATCAGGATACTTCCCTGAATAAATCCATTTCGGAACGGAATATTAAATTTATTGACTATCCTGATTTTCCAGAGGCCCATTCTACATGGGGTTCTATCGGGTATAATCCCGCCAATAACAATGTTTATGTAGGTGTAACAAATCATGCTGATAAAGTGGGTTTTTATGAATATGACCCTGCTCTGAACCAAATCCAGTTACATGGCTTCCTCAGTGATCTGGGACACCTGAGGCCTTTTCAATGGCAGGGAAAAATGCATTCCAAAATTGTGGCCGGACCAAATGGTGAGATTTATTTCTCTTCCGATGGGGGCGAGTCGAGACAAGAGTATCTGATGAACCACCCACATGGCTATGCCGGGGGCTTTTTAATGAAGTGGAACCCCGCAACTAAGCAGCTTACCAATTTAGGAATGGGGATGCAATATGAAAGCATCAAGGATGTAGAAGTGGATATGCAATCGGGTCTTGTTTATGGCATCAGTTATCCGCAGGCACACTTTCTTGTATACGATCCCCAAAAAAACTTGCTGCACGATGCCGGCCGCCTGGGCAGTGCCCATGTGCCCCGTGTGCTGTTTACCGATTGGTGGGGCAACTGTTATTACGTAGACTGGAGACAACGCCTGGTAAAATATGAGAAATCCACCGGCAAGTTGGTTTTTGCAAAACAAAGTTTACCTGCCTTTCCGGGCACTCCCGGTGGAAAAATCGTAACAGGTATTACTGCTTATGCAAAAGATCACGATAAAAAAGCCATCTATCTGGTTACTTATGGTGCTAAACTGGTGGCATTCTATCCGGAGGAAACAGGGATCGGCAAATGGGAAGATCTGGGTGGTGTGTATGATATGGCCAAAGGAGAAGAGTGGAAGCCGTATGTACCTAATTTAAATATAGGTCTGAATGGTAAACTCTATTATGTAATTGGCGGTCATGGCAATTATGTGCGGAAAGACAAAACGGTACTGATTGAATTCGATCCTCAACAACGCAAGGCAAACATTCTTTTAGACTTTCCTATTGGGCGCTTAACAGAAGTAACGGGTTCTGATATCCGGGACAGGGATGGTAACATGTATTTTGCCGGCCGCAAAAGGCCCGACAGAAGCGAAAACGGCAGTGTACCCTTTTTAATAAAGTTTAACCCTGAAAAGGAGGTGAAATAGTATGTACAATCGAATTATTTATTCCCTGATTGCTTTATTCTTCGTTCCTGTTATTGCGAGCGCACAGTATACATTCTTTAATCCCAAAGGCAGCTTCGCTGTAGAAGCCTCACTTGAAAACACAGATGAACTGAGGATGCCAATTTATCAGAACGCAATGAGTTCTCTTACTGTTTCGGGTGATTTTATTCTGGGTGGTACAACAGCACAAAAAGGATTGTCGCCCCTGTTGTTCACGAGTTCACTTTCGCAGCGTAAACTCATAGCGGTAACACAACTGGATCAGGTTGTAAAGGGGCAGCTGAGTATCCAAACCGGTTTTAGCAGAGCAAAATCCGGAAACGTTTTTTATGCAGGTACCATGCCTCAGCCCGGAACCGGACTGGGCGGACATATAATTGAACTTCAGGTAAACCTTCAGGGTCAGATTACTGTTAAGGATCTGGGCGAACCTGTGGCTGGTGAGGGAATCTTTGCTATGACATTCAATCCGGAAAAAAACGAATTTTACGGAATTGTACATCCTTCCGGCAAATTCTTCACATTTAACCTCAAAACAGGTAAAAAACAGATATACGATCAAACGGCCCCATCTCAAAAAGATCTTGACACCTATCATTCTTTTGCTTTGGAACCGGAGGATTACCTGGGGCGTGCACTGGTTATTGATCAGCAGGGCCGTATCTATGGAAGCAGGGCTATCAATAAACTGTTTTGTTTCGATCCGGCCACCCAATCGTTTTCAGTTCTGAAAGATGAACTGCCCTTTGTATGGGGACGTGAAGCCATGGGGCGCATCGATTCCTGGGTTAAAATGCCTGAGGGCACTATTTATGGCAGCAATGCTGCCGACGGGCAATTGTTTCGGCTTGATCCGCTTAAGCAAACAATTGTAAACCTGGGCAAGCCCATTATGATGCCACGCATTATGGCTATGACCCCCGGAAAAAATGGAATGCTGTACGGTATTGCCGGGGCCTCTCCCGGGTATGCTCATCTTTTTAGTTATCATCAGCAAAAGGGCTTCCGTGACCTCGGTAATCCCGAGTTCAAAATGATTAGTCCCGGACTGGAACAGGGGATTAACTGGCGCGGATTCCAGATCGCTTCATTGGCAACTTCACAGAACGGAAACTACATCATTATGGGTGAGAATGAGGCGCTGAGCCAGCTCATGGTTTTCCCTGCGGAAGATTTACCATAATCTAAGCTGGGAATGAGCAATGTATTTCTAAACAAAAAAAATCCGTCTGATTTCTGCCTTTTCACGTGATGAATTTCATATTGGAATTTATCCAGAAGCGCAAAAATCAAGGGTCAATATTTATTAAAATATATGGGAAACGAAGAGGGATTTTTAGACAGATTGACGGTTTGGGGCTTTGTGATTTGGGTATTTCAAGGCAAAAATGTCCTATAAACCACAAATGTTGATTAGAAATACTAATGTTCAAGTTTAGCAATTTTGCCCCAATTTCATAAAATCCTTGTTATGGGCAGTTATTCTTTTGTCATTTCGTTTCATTCTTTCTACATTTTATCAAGTAAAAAGGATAGTTCTCTCTTACTTCTGAAATATCAAATAATCCTGCTTTACCAAATTCTTCTTTTATAGTCTCGTTGTCGTAAAAGAAAATTTTCACTCCACCAAACATTTCATATCTGTCTATATCTATGAGTGTTCCTTGTCTGTATGTTTGGGCTTGTTTAGTTATTGCTGTAAAAATCATAAAACCGTTTTCTGCAAGTTGATTGTAACAGTCTTGGATTAGTTTTTTTCTTTCGTCTTTGCCCAACAAAT
>NZ_DASWXT010000128.1:0-56057 GCF_036405355.1 Daejeonella sp. | reverse complement strand
TCGCTGGTCTTGCGGCTTGTGCAATATGAATGCATTCCAGATATGATCCGCAATCCCTATGCTCGGTAATGCTTTTTAAAAGAAAGGGAAACTGTTTTATGAATTTGCTGGCACTGAGGATTGAATCGTTCTTCGGTTCATCCAATTTGATATGAACGGTCTTTGGAATAGTGCGTTGGCATGCAACCGTTCATGAATTACTGGTATTGCCGATTGCAGGGACCGGCATTCCGGGATTTGGCAGGAAAGGCACACTTTTTCCCAGCATTGACAATCATAGATCACTGCCCTTAAGCAATCCGGAGAAGTGTTGCAGTTTCATTCATCACTTAGACTGCCAAAAACACGGCTTGGATTGCTCCGATAGTGAAAAAGTGTGGATTTACAACAAATACCGGGAAGCCGCGGCTCTTTTGCTTACTTTTCCAGCTGCAGGGAAAAGTAAGTGCCCTTCCGCCGCAAAGGCGGACTAATTTTGATATCAATCATATTTTTTTTATTGGAAAATAGTGATTAATAATTCAAAATTGTGGATAAGCTTTTTTTGAAATGAGAATAGATAGCATCAAATTCGCAGGGAATATCTGATTGAATATGACTTTGAATAAATATAAAAAGATAGCTGATGAACTGTCAGTGACTGAGAAGCAGGTTAAAGTAACCATTGAACTACTTGATGAGGGGGGAACGGTGCCATTTATAGCAAGGTACCGGAAAGAAGCAACCGGGAGCCTTGACGAGGTTCAGATTGCGGCTATCCGCGATAGAAAGCAGCAGCTCGAGGAGCTTGATAAGCGGAGGGAAGCGATTCTGAAATCGATGAAAGAACTTGAGAAACTAACTCCGGAACTTGAGAAACAAATAATGGAAGCTGAAACCATGACTATCCTGGAGGATATTTATCTGCCGTTTAAGCCAAAACGTAAGACCAAAGCTTCGGTTGCAAGAGAAAAGGGATTGCAAGGTTTGGCAGATTTCATAATGAGTCAGAATAGCACAGAACTGGATACAGAAGCCTCAAAATACATCAATGAGGAGGTAGGAGTATTGAATACTGAGGACGCACTGAGCGGGGCAAGGGATATTCTGGCGGAGTTTATGGCAGAGCAGCCTGAACTTCGAAGCAGAATGCGTGAATTGTTCATACAGGCGGGTACTTTTCATTCTAAATTGATTAAAGGGAAGGAAATTGAAGGGCAGAAGTACAAAGACTATTTCGATTGGACAGAACCTGTAAAAACCGCACCTTCCCATCGGGTATTAGCTTTAAGAAGGGCCGAGAAGGAAATTATTCTCACACTTGATATAGAAGTACCTGAAGACGATGCGATCAGAATCCTGGAGGACTTATATATAAAAGGATCAAACCCTTGTTCAGAACAGGTACGCCAAGCTGCTGCCGATGCATTTAAGCGTCTGATCAAACCTTCTATGGAAACAGAGATCCGTTTAATGACCAAAAAACAGGCGGATACAGAGGCAATTCGGGTTTTTGCGGAAAACGCCCGTCAATTGCTGTTAGCAGCACCGGTTGGCCAGAAACGTATAATGGCTATCGATCCAGGCTTCAGGACAGGTTGTAAGCTTGTTTGCCTCGATGATCAGGGACAGTTAATTGAGAATACCAATATTTATCCTCATAACGGAGCTGAGGCCGCTAAGGAAGCCGCAAAAACTATAAAATTTCTGGTCGAAAAGTATAGAATTGAGGCTATTGCTATTGGAAACGGTACTGCCGGCAGAGAAACTGAAACTTTTGTTAGATCACTACAATTAACTGATATTGTTGTAGTTATGGTTAATGAAAGCGGTGCTTCTATCTATTCAGCATCTGATGTCGCGAGAGAAGAGTTTCCGGATAAGGATATCACTGTCAGGGGAGCAGTTTCTATTGGCCGTCGCTTAATGGACCCATTGGCAGAGCTCGTAAAGATCGATCCAAAATCGATCGGGGTCGGACAATATCAGCACGATGTAGATCAGAATCAATTACAGGCCTCACTGGATGATACCGTGATCAGTTGTGTGAATTCGATCGGAGTAGAATTGAATACTGCTTCAAAGCAGATTCTGGCTTATATTTCAGGGCTTGGTCCGCAACTGGCACAAAATATTGTCGAATACCGCAATAAAAATGGGGCTTTTAAAAGAAGATCCGAACTAAGGCAAATTCCACGACTTGGTGACAAGGCATTTGAGCAGGCAGCAGGATTTTTACGCATCAGGAACGCTGAACATCCGCTAGATAGCAGTGCGGTGCATCCCGAACGCTATGCGCTTGTTGAACAAATGGCTAAAGATCTGAACTGCAAAGTGGAAGACCTGATGAAAGATGATCAGCTTCGTCAAAGAATTAAATTGCAGAATTACGTCAGCGAAACTGTTGGTCTGCCCACCCTGAATGATATTTTAAAGGAACTTGCAAAGCCGGGGCTTGACCCAAGGGAGCAATTTGAAGCATTTAGTTTTTCTGATGGCATCAATGCAATTACCGACCTTCATGTTGGGATGACTTTGCCCGGAATTATTACAAATATTACAGCTTTTGGTGCTTTTGTTGATATTGGTGTTCACCAGGACGGACTGGTTCACCTGAGTCAGATGGCCGATAAATTCATTAAAGATCCTAATGAAGTGGTCAAGGTAAGCCAGAAAGTGATGGTCAGGGTAACTGAGGTTGATGTGAATAGAAAGCGTATCGCACTTTCAATGAAATCAGAAAATAAGCCGGAGCCAAGGCCAAAACAAAATTATAATCCTGCTCCAAAACAATCAACTGTAAATTATGTTAAAAAGCCCAGGGAGAAGGAAGCTGCTCCTGAAACCGATATAGCCATTAAGCTTGCAGCATTAAAGAATAAGTTTTCCTGAGGATAAGCCTTTATATTTACCACCTGAATGAGTATGGGAGATAATTTTGATGCTGTAATTATTGGTGGGGGTGCCTGCGGACTGATGTGTGCAGTTCAGGCAGGATATCTTGGTAAAAGAACCCTTGTTCTTGAGAAAAATGAGAAAATTGGAGCCAAGATCCTGATTTCAGGAGGTGGCCGCTGCAATTATACAAATCTATACTCTGGTGAATCAAATTTCATCTCAGAGAACCCGCATTTCTGTAAGTCTGCATTTTCTCAATTTACAGTGGAAGACACCATTGCTTTTTTTGAGGCCAATGGTATTTTGGGGAAAGAAAAAACACTTGGACAGTTATTCCCTCTTAGCAATAATGCAAAGGATATAGTGCGGGTTTTTGAGTCACTTTGTGCTGACCTTGATCAGCAGATCATTTGTAATGCAGAAGTGAAGGAAGTTCTAAAGACAGAAGAAGGAGACTTTAAGATCATCTATTCCAGGGCAGGGAAATTAAAGGAGATCAGGGTACCAAAGGTAGTAATTGCATCAGGCGGACTTCCTGTTCAGAAAATGGGCGCTACTGATTTCGGCCTCAGGGTAGCACGGCAATTCGGGCTAAAGGTTACCGAAACAGCGCCTGCACTCGTGCCACTAACAATTACCGGTAAAGATGCTGAATGGTATGCCCAGCTTTCGGGTAATTCGATATTCAGCAGGGTTTCCAATGACCGGATCAGTTTTGAAGAAAATATATTGTTTACTCATTGGGGCCTAAGTGGTCCGGCTATCCTTCAGATTTCATCTTATTGGCGGCGCGGAGAACATATTTCGATCGATCTGTTGCCCAACGATAAGATTATAGAACTTATTCAGACCCAGAAGCTGATCAATGGCCGTAAAACCCTTTCAGGATTATTATCCGACCTGTTCACAAAGAAATTTTCGGATGCACTTTCAAAATTCTTACCTGTTGAGAAGAATCTGGCATCATTAACAAAAGAAGATATTCAGAAAATTGATCAGTATATCCATCATTTCGATGTTAAACCTGCTGGTGATAAAGGCTACGATAAGGCCGAAGTAATGAGGGGAGGAGTGGCTACCGATGAATTATCCTCCAAAACACTGGAGTCTAAAAAGGTGCCCGGTTTATTCTTTGGAGGGGAATGTGTAGATGTGACCGGATGGCTTGGTGGTTATAATTTTCAATGGGCCTGGTCAGGCGGTTTTGTTATTGCGCAGAATATTTAAAAACGCAGACAGGGTTTTAAACCCTGTCTGCGTTTAATCAGTTTTTTAATCACATTCCGGATGCGTGAAAGTATAAGTTTCAACATCTCCCATTGGAATGCTAAAACTTTCTGATCTGCTCATTTGCCACCAAAACAGATTGCGTGCTTTTTCCCTGCTGATGGTTTCATTCATCGTTTCGGTATCATAAACGCGGCCATTGATGATTACATACTTGATTTTTTCGGTATTTCTGATATCATCAAGAGGATTTGCATCCAGAATAAGCATATCAGCCAGTTTTCCGGTCTCCAGTGAGCCGATCTCCTTTGCCATGCCTAAATGCTCAGCACCATTCAATGTGGCACTTCTGATGGCTTGCAGAGACGACATGCCCCCCTGTGCAAACATCCATAACTCCCAGTGGGCTCCAAGTCCCTGAAGTTGTCCGTGTGCTCCCAGGTTTATTTTAGTTCCGCCATCTGACAGTTCTTTCGCAGCTCTGGCAACTTTGATATGCCCATAATCTGCAAATTCGGATGTGGTTCTTCTTCTTGACCTTGAGTCAACAATATATCTTGGTGTATAACTTAAGAGTCGTTCATTTTCCCAGACATTGGTACGGTCGTACCAGTAGTTCTCACCCGATTGAGAACCATAACTTACAATTAGAGTAGGGGTATATGAAGTTGTACTTTTATTCCATAATGCCTTTACGTCTTTAAATAAAGGAACCTGAGGAATATTGTGTTCTAAACTGGTATGTCCATCCTGGATATGAGTCAGATTATGAAAAAAGGTAGATCCGCCTTCAGGAACAACCTCTAACTGTAATTCCCTTGCAGCCTGTATTATTTGCTGACGTTGATCCCGCCTTGGCTGATTGTAGGACTTTACAGAAAAGGCCCCAACAGCTTTCATTCTTCTCAGTGCTGATCGGGCATCATCAAGACTATTTACCACTGTTTTAAAATCACCATCAGCACCATAAAGTATCGTTCCTGTTGAATAAACCCTCGGTCCGACCATTGCGCCCGTTCTTACCATATCTGCCTGGCTGAATACCATTTCTGTATTCGCAGATGGATCATGGGAAGTGGTAACTCCAAAGGCAAGATTAGCATAATAACTCCAGTCCTGCTGAGGACTAACCCCATCAGAGCTGGCTCTCAGGTGGCTATGAACATCAATAATACCTGGCATAATGGTTTTTCCGCTCGCATTGATGACTTTGGCACCTTCGGGAATATTTAAATTCGTTCCTACGGCTGTTATTTTGTTTTTGTCGATCACAATCGTACCATTTTCTATAACCTCATCACCCTTCATCGTAATAATCCGGGCGTTGGTAATGGCAATTTTGCCCTCAGGAAGATCAGATTTTAAACGCAGATCAATATCTAATCCCAAAGTGTCAGATTTTGCTGCCTTCTCAGTGCCTGCCAGGAAACCGAAAGAACTATTGATATCCTTTGAAAAATATTTAGGACCAAGGGTCCAGTTTAATCGTTGTGAGTCTTTACTCCAGTGAATATAGGTTCCGGCATCTTTACTCACTTTAGTAAGTGGCAGAGATTTATTAGTGGATGACAGATCCAATGCCGTTCCTGTATTTGCAAAGGGAGTAATGTAAACATTGAAAAGTTCAGTAAATGCTATCCATTTGCCATCTGGGCTCGGACTAAAAGCATTTGCATAGGTGGAAGTATAATGGGTTCTGATATTTCCGCCATTCAAATCCATGCTTTTCAGTGCTTTTTTTTCAGCTTCAGAACTCTGAAAAAATATACGGCTGTCATTTGAATTAAAAGAAGGACGAATACCATTATTAAGAACTAAGGTAGCTGTTCCTCCATTAGCCGGCATAATGTAGATTCCCGGATTTTTCCCGAATGCATACCCTAATACATCATTTCCTACCCCTTTTCTATAAACAATTTTATCCCCCTTGTTTGAGAATTTCGGACTGTAATAATAACCCTTTTCAGTACTGAGCTTCATAAACGAAGAGTCGGGGATACTATATTTCATGATTGACCCGCGGTTATCATCTGACCAGCTTACATAAACCAGGGATTTGCCATCTGGACTGAATTCAGGTTCAAATTCAAATTCATTTCCAGTTGAGATACGAATTGGTTTTCCGTTTGGAAGATCTTTTAAATAGATATATCCGGCTGCATTGAATGCAATTTTTTTTCCATCGGGAGATGTACTTAACTGACGAATCATCTTAACTAAAAATTCTTCATTAAATACTTTCTGTTCAAAATGAAGGGCATCAGTGATTGTTTGATTAACACTCACTTCAAATGGAATTTCAGACAGATATTGAGTCAATACCTCAAGTTTTCTGATCTTTCCTTCTGCGTAAAAAATGATTTCTCTGCTGTCGGGGGTCCAGGCGAAATTGGGATAAAGTCCGAAAATGGCCCAGGCTTCCTGCTGATCATGTGTAAGATCATCATAAACCGACCATTCTTCACCTGTTTGCAGGTCCTGTATAAATAATTCTGTATTCAGCCTCACTCTTCTGACAAATGCAAGAAACTTACCGTCGGGTGAAATCTGAGGACGCATAGCACCCCCGCTGCCTCCGGCAACAGTTTCAATGATGCCTGTTTCACGATTAAGTCTTCGGATATTGTAAATTTCACCATTCGGGTCTTTGTTATACTGAAATAAAGGACCCGGACTGACATCCTCAGAGAAATAGACGTATTTTCCATCAGGTGAAATTTCAGGTTCACCGGCATCCTGCTGGTCATTTTTTCTTTTTGTTAACTGAACCCCTTCACCACCTCCGGCAATATGGTACATCCACATTTCACCTGCACCTAATGAACGACCGCTTGTGAAATGTTTTCTGGCTATTAAATATTCACTGTCAGGAGTCCAGACCGCATTATTCAATAATCGAAATGTTTCTTTGGTTATTGCCCGCTTACCTGAACCGTCCGTGTTCATGATCCAGATATTATCTCCACCATCTTTATCGCTGGTATAGGAAATATATTTACCATTAGGACTAAATCGGGGTTGTACTTCTGAGGCCATACCCCCTGCAAGCAATGTTGCTTTTCCCCCCGTTACCGGCATTTTATATATGTCGCCCAGTAGGTCAAAAACGATCACTTGTCCGTCCGGACTAAGATCAAGGTTCATCCAGGTACCCTCATTAGTCTGAAAGCTTAATGATTTCGACGGTCCTGTAGGTTTTTCAACATTCCATTTTGGATTTTGCTGTGCAGATAGCTGGGAAGCCAGCAAAGCTATAAAAGTAAGTATAAGTGCTCTCTTCATGTAATTGTTCAATTGGATTCGCAATTTAGTAAATATTCATAGTTTTGAGTTTATCACCTATTAAATGAAGATTTCTTGATTTTATTGTGATAAATGATCTAAACCCGAAGAACAATAATGACAATTCAATCTATCCTTTCTAAATACTGGGGTTTTTCAACATTCCGGCCATTGCAGGAGGATATTATTCAGTCAGTTCTTGAGGGTAAAGATACACTTGCCCTTATGCCAACAGGTGGGGGTAAGTCGCTGTGTTTTCAGGTTCCGGCACTTTTAAAGCCTGGTATTTGCATAGTCGTTTCGCCACTCATTGCCCTAATGAAGGATCAGGTCGAGAATCTTAAAGACAAGGGTATAAAGGCAATTGCAATTATTTCAGGTATGGGAAAAAGGGAGGTTGATATTGCCCTGGATAATTGTATTTATGGGGATATTAAGTTTCTCTATCTTTCACCTGAAAGACTTTTATCAGACCTTGTCAGAGAGCGTATCAGGTATATGAAGGTCAATCTGATCGCAATAGACGAAGCGCATTGTATATCACAATGGGGTTATGATTTCAGACCACCTTACCTTCATTTAACCGAATTAAGGGAACTTCATCCCGCGATTCCGGTGCTTGCACTTACTGCAACTGCTACAGAGCGTGTTGCTGCAGATATTCAAATAAAACTCAATTTTAAGAACGGGCAGGTATTCAGGAAATCGTTTGAACGCTTAAATCTGAGTTATCTGGTTTATAATGAGGAAAATAAGTTTAGAAAGCTTATTTCAATTGTAAGGAATGTAAAGGGCTCTGGCATTATTTACGTCAGAAACAGACGTGAAACTCAGGAAGTTTCGAGACAGCTTAATCTTGAAGGCATTAGCAGTGATTTTTATCATGCCGGACTTGATACTCCATTAAGAATGAAAAAGCAGTCTGCCTGGAAGAATTCTGAGATCAGGATAATGGTTGCCACCAACGCATTTGGTATGGGGATCGATAAAGCAGATGTCCGTTTTGTAATCCATCTGGATCTGCCAGAAAGCCTTGAAGCCTATTATCAGGAAGCAGGCAGGTGTGGTCGTGATGAGAAAAAGGCTTATGCAGTTTTATTGTATAATAACGCAGACAAAGCACTAATTACAAAAAGACTGGATCAGCAATATCCTTCAATTGATGAGATTAAGCAAATTTACCATCATCTTGGAAATTATTACCAGCTCGCCTACGGGGCAGGGGAAGGACTTTCTTTAGAATTTGATCTCGCAGACTTTTGCAACAGATTTAAGCTGGATCCGGTAAGAACCATACATGCGTTCAAGTTTCTTGAGCATGATGAGTATATAGCCCTTAGCGAAACTGTCTTTTTACCCTCAAGAGTTCAGGTGCTCTTAGCGCATGAGGATCTATATCGATTTCAGGTCGGTCAACCAACATACGATCACTTTATTAAGGTTTTATTAAGATCTTATGCAGGTATTTTTGAGCAGTTGGTAGGCATAAAGGAAAGCGACCTCGCCAAAAGGGTAGGTATAAGCAGAGCCGAAACAGTCAAAATATTAAGTAAACTGCATGAACTACAGGTAATTACATATATACCACAAACAGATAAACCTCATCTTGATTTTATAAAGCCCCGGGCCGACTCGCAGCATCTGTATATTGACAGAAAATATCATGCTGATCGCTATCAGATTCATAAATCGCAGGTTGAGGCAGTTCTTGGCTATGCCGAAAATCATAAATGCAGGAGTCAGCAATTACTCAATTATTTCAACGAAACTCATGCCAGGGTTTGCGGAGTGTGTGATGTTTGTATCGAAAATAAAAAGCTGAATAAGAAGGATAGCCAGACTGATGAAATTATAAAGGAAATTTTGAATGAATTAAGCAAAAGTCCCTCTCATCTCGACCAGTTAATGGAAGCTATAAATACGGGTAATTCTAATGAAAGACTCAAAGTGATCAGAATACTCCTTGATGCCGGAACGATAAAAGTAAATGGGGAGTTTTATTATTTAAAAGGTTGATAGCTTGTACTAAAATATTGGAATAAAATCTCCACATTCCTGCAAATCACCATTTACCTACCAATATTCCCCTTAGAAATTTTACAAATTCTCGCCTGTTTGTAATAGCCAGCAGCTTTAGCTGGAGGTGTATGATGGTTTGTAAATGGGCTTTAGCGCCAAAATTTGAGTTAAAATCCCAGTTTCCAATTCTTATTTAATTATATTGTAACATAATTATTGCATGTGTTGTCAAAAGAATAAAGACCATGGGAAATTTTTCGTTGAATTCAATAGCTTATCTTTCTGCAGCCGTACTTTTATTGTCATCCTGTAATGGATTTGACTGTATCAATGGCTCAGGTAATCAGGTTACTGAGAGCAGAGACATAGGAGCATTTACTCAGGTTGAGACCAGTGGTTCTCTTAAAATAGTACTTAGTCAGGATTCAACAAGTTCTGTCAGAATTTTAGCTGATGATAATATTCAGGACGAGATTAAGACGAGGCTTAGTGGTAGTACGCTTAAAATTGATATTGATGGAAATTTTTGTGATGCAGGTCCGGTTACGATTTATTTAAGTTCAAAAGACTATCAAAAAATTGAGTCTTCTGGTTCTGTTGAGGTTTTGAGTGAAGGAAAGTTGAACTTAAATGAGCTTGATCTGGAACTTCATGGTTCATCAAAAGTGATGCTCGATCTGAACGTAAAATCATTAAGGACATCTTCAAGTGGTTCTTCTGAAATAGTTTTGAAAGGGCAGGCAGGAAGTCATGATCTGGATATGACCGGATCCAGTTCTGTTGAAGCTCTTGACTTTGTTGTCGGAGAATACCAGATTAACAGTACAGGAGCAAGCAAATCACGTATTAACGTATTAAACTCACTGGAAGTTAATTCGCATGGTGCCAGTGAAGTGGAGTATAAAGGAAAACCTTCTAAAATTGAAAAAGATAATTCAGGTGCCTCAGTAGTCAGAAGCATTAATTGATTCTCATTGCTATCCACTTTTATTAATTTCGCTCAGATTAAATAAATTATTAATTTAAGCTCCTTGTTAAATTAATACAAGCAATATTGGACTTGTTCTGATGATTTGCTACAGCCCATATCCATGCGAAATAACAAAGAGACAATTAAAGCCTGGGCCATGTTCGACTGGTCTAACTCTGCTTATAATCTGGTCATTACATCTACAATTTTCCCTGCTTATTATACAATAATCACTACCACTGAGGAATTTGGAGACAAGGTAGTTTTCATGGGCAGGACTTTTACTAACACAGCACTTTCAAACTATGCGCTGTCGGTAGCCTACCTGATTATGGCCTTGTTACTTCCGGTATTATCTTCAATCGCAGATTTTAGAGGAAATAAGAAAATATTTATGAAGGTCTTTACCTACATAGGAAGTATTTCCTGTGCAGGATTATTCTTTTTTAAACTTGAAACACTTGAACTTGGTATCATCTGTTTCACATTAGCTGCAATAGGATATATCGGTGGAGTGATGTTTAATAATTCATATTTGCCCGAAATTGCCACAATTGATCAACAGGACAGAGTTAGTGCCAAAGGTTTTGCCTATGGGTATATCGGCAGTGTTTTACTTCAGATCATCTGTTTTATTTTTGTTTTAAAACCTGAACTTTTTGGTATAACTGACGCCTCATTGCCTGCTCGTTTATCCTTTCTTCTGGTAGGTATCTGGTGGATAGGTTTTGCTCAGATACCATTCAGGAAGTTACCTGCCGGAAGTCCCAATTACGATAAGATTACAAAAAGTACTGTTAAAAATGGTTTTCAGGAACTTCTTAAAGTCTGGAATCAGCTAAAATCCATGGCTCTGCTAAAAAGATTTCTGTTCGCATTCTTTTTTTACTCAATGGGAGTACAGACAATCATGCTTGTTGCTGCGGGATTTGGGGAGAAAGTATTGAAACTTGGTACTTCAAAATTGATTGCGATCATTCTCATTATTCAGCTGGTGGCAATCATTGGGGCATTGATTATGTCATTTTTTGCAAAAAGATACGGTAATATCCAGGTTATTATAGTAGTTCTGACTATCTGGATTGGTGTATGTGTTGCAGCCTATTATATTCAGAATGAGACCCAATTTTACGTAATTGCAGCTGTCGTGGGATTGGTAATGGGAGGGATACAATCGTTATCCAGATCAACATATTCTAAGTTTTTGCCTGAAAATACACCAGATACTGCATCTTTTTTTAGTTTTTATGATGTAACTGAGAAGATTGCGATTGTTATTGGCCTTTTCAGTTTTGCCTATATTGAAGAGTTTACCGAAAGTATGCGATATTCGGCTATTAGTCTTGCCGGATTTTTTATATGCGGATTATTGATCCTTTTCTCTATCTTTTTTATAAAGTCAAAAAAAACAGATAGTTTGCATTCAGTATAGTTTTTTTTCGGAATTTAGCAGCATTCCCTTCCTCCGGATAAAATCTATTTTTAGAATATGAATGTTGAATTATTTATTCCCTGCTTCATTGATCAGCTGTACCCTCAGACTGCATTTAATACGATCAAAATTCTTGAAAAAGCAGGATGCAAGGTAATTTATAATGCAGAACAAACCTGTTGCGGACAGCCGGCTTATAATGCAGGATTTTGGGAGGAAGCTAAAGTGGTTGGAGCAAAATTCCTGAATGATTTTTCAGAAAGTACTTATATAGTTTCTCCTTCTGCATCCTGTACAGGTATGGTAAAGAATTCATTTAATGACCTCTTTACGAATACCACAGTACATAATAAATGCCGCTCAATTCAAAACAATATTCATGAACTTTCTGGCTTTCTGGTTAATATACTGAAGAAAGATTATTTCGGTGCTGAATTAGAAGGCAGGGCGGTCTATCACGATTCTTGTTCAGGATTAAGGGAATGCAATATTAAAGCCGAACCCAGACAATTGCTGAGTAAGGTGCATGGCCTTGACCTTGTTGAGATGAAGGATACGGATGTTTGCTGTGGTTTTGGAGGAACATTTGCAGTCAAATTTGATTCTATCTCCAGTGCTATGGCCGAGCAAAAGATTAATAATGCGCTTGAAATGGAGGCGGATTACATAATTTCAACCGATGCATCCTGCTTAATTAACCTTCAGGCTTATATTGATCAGCATAATCTCAAGCTAAAAACCATGCATATTGCTGATGTTCTGGCCAGTGGATGGGGGAATGTATAATCTGAGCATGGCAACAGCCTTTTTCTACAATTAATAACGTCTGGATAAATTTTTTTCTTCGACCCCGAAGGTGGTCGTATGTTTATAGAAATGCCATAATTTACCTTTTTTCGACCCTGAAAGGGTCGTATGTGAGAGCTTCCAATACATTCGACCCCTTCAGGGTCGGGATTTCGTGTTAACGTATGCTATAAACATTTGACCCATTCTGGGTCATTTGAAAAAAGTCCAATCGGGATTACAATTATCAGGTTAGAATAAAACCCTTTATTTTATTATTACCATCATCGATATCAACCTTAACGTGCCCTAAAACAGGGGCCTTCATTTGAAAATTGGCCAGGAAAGACTTTTACGAAATATATAGGAGCATATTATATTGAAATTAATATTCGCTTGACATATTATCCAATCAGGAACGCCAGCCCATTACTTACAGGGTCGCAAAGATCTTTTACTTTTTTCTCCCTGAATAATTTTTCTATCAGATCCCGTGCAACCTTATAATCGTCATGAATAGGGCATGGGTGTGAGGCTGAACACTTACTTAAACCGAGGCCACATTCTTTAAAAACCTGATCTCCTTCAATAGATTCTACGATTCTGCTTATTGGCTGTTCACGTTGTGCTTTACTGATAAAAAAACCGCCTGATGGGCCTTTGGTACTATTTATCAAACCCTGCCTTGCTAATGCCTGGAGAATTTTTCCTACAGTATGTTCACTCGCTTGAATATGCCCCGCAATTTCCTTCATGCCGGCTTTATCACTCTCCTCAGCCCTGGATGCCAGATAAATAACGGCTTTTATCGCTGTTTTACAGGTATAACTTAACATTTCTAACGGTCTAAATATTCTTTGCCTTCAGGTGAGATCTTATCCGGACTCCAGGCAGGGTCAAATACAAGGTTAATACTGATCTGATAGTCCTTAAAAGCATTGCTAAGCGATTGCTTTACATCAGCAGTGATACTTTCTCCCATCGGGCAAAATTGTGTAGTCAGGGTCATTGTAACGAGTATTGTTTTATCTTCATCATTAAAATCTATCCGGTAGATCAGTCCGAGATCAACCACATTTAATCCAATTTCCGGATCAAACACATCGTAAAGTCCGGCAAGTGCTGCACTGCAGTAAAGATTATTATTACTTAATACCTCCATTATTCTTTGACCCGATGAAATACCGTTTTTAGTACATTGATTACATAGAAAATAGCTGATGTCAGTAATATTGCCGCACCGGCTTTCAAAAACAGATCATTTAATATAAGGATGCCCGCCACGAACAGTATAAAGCCTGTAAGATAAAGCAAGCCCATGACTTTGAAAAGATTTTCGCTGAATAATTCTTTTGGTGCAGGGGTTTTTCCGATTGATCTGGAATGATAAACCTTATTCCATATTATAAAAGGTAATGTTTTAAAGGTCATACCTATAATTAATGCAGTTATCCAGCCAAAGAAAATACAAAATCCATATAACAATACAATGTTCGGTTTTGAATCTTCCCTGATGAAATATATAACCACCATTAAACATAGTAAGGGCAGGAGCAACATGGCAACTGATAACAGCGAAATTTTCATTTGCTCATCTACATGCTTTCTGATCCTTGCTTTATAAGCTCTGTAGTTATAATTCCCGAATAAAACCAATGCCGTAAGCACAAGCAAAAACGGGCTGTAGTATAAGTTGGGATAAGCCCCGGAGGTTTTTAAAATTATAAAAGCAAAAAGGGCGATATTGATCAGGGCAAAAATCCACCACAAGGTTACAGGACTTGAATATTTGGAGATCAGGAACATAGGAATCAGCCGCGAAGCAACCCCAATAATCAACAATAAAAACCATCCTGCAAGGCCCATATGGGCATGGATTGACAGGTATTCAATCGAATTCTCAGGCAGCCATGAACGGCTGAAATTAAAAACTAGCAATAGCCCGAAAAAGGTCGTTGTGAATAACCAAAGTGAGGCTGTGGCAATAAAAAAGGCATGTATATTGTATTTTTTGCTTTCTATGATACTTCCGATAACATTCAGAAAATAGCAAATCACAGAAGCATTGACCAGAATAGCACCTGTTTGCAGAATCAGTCCGGTATTGAACAGATAAAATCCGCATACAAGAAGCGGAATGCCGGTTGCAGCAAAAATAAAGGATAATATGGCAAGTAAATAACTGTCAAGCTTTCCTTCAATCAGTACAGGGAGCAACTGGTGACTGGCGCCAAGAATGATCATTGTTCCCCATCCTAATGCCATAAGATGTGTTATAGCCAGGGTTTTAGGATTAAAATAATGCTGTGTGATAATATCCGTATTTAGCAGTAGCAGGGCGCATGATATTAAAAAAGAAGCTGCCGCAAAAACATAGAAGGGGAGCACGACCTTATGAGAAGTTGTTTGCTGTAATCCCGAAGCTGAATCGCCTGCTAACATATTATTTCTTAAATATCAACAGAAACACTTCATTCGCACTGATTTCATTGATTCGATATTCGAAGTTTCTGTCTTTAAGTTCACTCAATAGAAATACCGGAATGCGTTTATGATGAACGTATAATGCTTGGTCATGTTCCAGTTTTTCAAGTTCATTCAGAATAGTCATCATTGGGGCGGGCATTTCCAGATGCCGTACATCAACTTCAATCATTCTGTTTTCATACTGTTTTAGAAGCTGGTTCCAGTCAGCATCGACTCCTTCAGGGCTAGCTTGATGTATGGTATTTGCCACCTTGTTTCTGTAGAAATAGGTTTCAATCAGGTTCTTTTCAATTAAATCAACGTAGGATTCAAAACCTTGCTTTTCCAATAATTTAATCAGTGGAGTAGGTTCGAAGGTGTTAATTATCTTCAATACCTGGCCTTCCTTCAGCTCTTTGATTTTTGTCTGAATTAGTTTTAGCGGGTCATTGCCTTCTGCAAGCATCGCCCTGACATCCAAAGGGATAATATGGGCGGTTTCAATGTCCTTTACAAATTCTTTCAGAGATTTTTGCAATGCAAGATCCTGTTCCTGAACTGAATTGTCGGAAACAAAGCCGAGAGGTTTCAATATTTCAAAGAAATCCTCCGGTTTGCATCCGCCAATCTTTGAAGCCATAGCTATGCTGGTCCTGCCGGCCATAAGTTTCCTGAGAACCGGATTACGCAATTTCTTGAAATCCGCGCTTAAGGTAACAATTGCTTCCAATGCATCCGGATGGCCTTTTATTAAGGCAGCAATTTTAGTCTGGGAATTGATTTGTATCATTTGAAATAAGTGTTGAATTTATCAATATCCTCAATAATTGCTCCGCTTATCACTTCGGCTTCTTCCATCGACTTAGCATTTTTAAGATCAGCAGTTGATTTTAATACAGGCTCAAGCCACAGATGCAGCGCATCATGATCCGGTCCGCTCATTTTACAGTCCCTGATTAGTCCGTCCAATTCTTCCCTGGCTTCTGAAGCCAGCAATTGGTAATCAGAAATTCCCGATCTGCTCTTAGCCTTAAATTCCCTGAATATATTTGAAAGTTTCATTACATGATTGCGGGTGCTTTCATCGCCCTGCCATTTCTCTCCATTGTTCAGAGTTAAAGCTTGTGCCGGTTCTTTAAGTTCCTTTTTTTCAGCAGCAGTGTCTTTAATTTCATTACCCGGTGAGCCTGTATTGTTGCAGGCAAAGAATATGAAAACGAACAATAAGAATACTATGTTTTTGAATTTCATGGGTTCTAGTGAAATTTAAGTAAGTCAAAAAATACATTAATTAATTGGTTGTAGACTATCAGCCGATCGTTTCAGAGATCCGAATTTTAACAAATAATTCGGATCTCATAATTTAAATCCCTTATCTTAAACCTTTTCCATTTCAATAGCCTTTGGAAATAAGATGTTATTTTCCAAATGAATATGCAGGTGCAGATCATCTTCAAACTCCTGTATCATTTTAAACAACAATTTATAACTTGCACAGGCATCTGCAGGTAATGTATATTCTTTACTCAGTTCGCGAATCTGATCAAAAGCACGTCCAACCTGGTCATGCTCTTTTTCAAGCTCATCTATTAAACCGGGTAAATCTTTTTCCTGTTTAACTAAGGGTAGGCTACCCTTTCTGGCTTCAACAATCTTTTTAATATAAGTAAACAATACATTCTCTTCCTCTTCCAGGTGCTCAGTAAGTTCTTTATTGATCTCAGCAACCAGCTTTTGAATCGGTATAAGCTCTGGATGCTGTGCACCATGTACCTGTGCCACTTTTGAAGCATAGGTCATTAGTTCAGGTAAATACTTCCTGACATAATGGTGATGTGTATTGACAATATAATCAGCCAAAAAATCTAAGCCCCAGTCATTATAGGAAATATTGCTTGCCTTGTTCTCAGTTTCGATCTGTCTTAATTCTGTTTGAACTTTCGTTGCATCAATATTTTTCTCGGCACAGACCTCCGCTATTGTTTTTTTACCGCCGCAACAGAAGTCAATTCCGTATTTTTTGAATACTTCAACTTTACGCAGGTCTTTTACGGCGATCTCTCCAATGGTTTCCTGTCCATCTTCCCGCTTGGTAACTTTAACATCCCACCATTCTGGACCCTCTTCAAGGTATTCCCAGATAAAGATATCTCCACGCTCACCAAGTAGCTGATAATAGACTGGCTTAGGATCATGGTCATTGTGTATAGTCAAGCTTTCTCCAGCTCTCAGATCATCAAATACCCTGAATATTGTTGGGTGTTTTAATTTTGGTTCGATCAGGGTAACATTAATAAAGTTGTTTTCAAGGATTTCCATTTTGTGTTGAATTAGTTTACGATTCAAATTTAATACAATAAAAGTATTAAAGTACTTTTATACTTATAAAATTACAATTCTATGTAATTTGTCCTTTTAAGAGAGGCCAGCGTTAAATTAAGTATAGCGTAATCAATGATTTTTTGCTATGGCTATAAGTTATGGGCTGAAGCCCGCCCGGATAAACTCCGTTCGGACTGGCCCGATCCGGAAACCTGATACTTACCTGGAGCTAAAGCACCGGGCTATTGAGCAATAGGGCTATCTCAAGCCTCAGTACTTTTTATTTAATCATTTAAATTATCCAGTGTCATCTCAGGCATTAATTGATGAATAGAGTTTCAATAGTTTTACCATGGTATCGTCAAAGGTAAACTGCCATTATTTTAGTCTCCTTAGTATTGGGATGTGTTCGTCAAAGTTTAAAGACTAAAATTAGTAATCAGGTAAAATACTGCCCAGGCGAAAAAGACAATCAATAAAATCCACAACCAATTCGGAACGCTTTGTGGAGTTTCGCTTCCTTCTATAATAAATTTATTTTGATTCCCTTTGTCGTAAGCATTTATCATCAAAGGGATGACACCATCAACTTCACCGTTTTCGCTTAATCCTTCAACCGCAATAGCCGGACCGTTACGAACTATAAATTTTATTTTTCGAATACCTTCTCTGCCTGTTGGCGATTTGCTGACAAGTTTTAAAATGTGTTCACCGTCAGTTAGCTTTCTGGTATCCAATTCAAATTGTACAGGGGTTAATAACTCTGCTATAGGTTGAACATTATCATCAATAAATAACATTATTTTACTTTTATCTTCTTTCATCTTCATTAATTGATAAGATTAATTGTTTTATATGGTCAATGTTCTTTTCACCTGGTTTGATAAGATATTTTATAGAAAAAATAAGTGTCAGTAAAGTAATAAGACCAATTACAGCAACGATTGCCCAGTCCCAGTTACTCTCAGGTCCTGTACCATGTGTTAATCCCTGAGTTATTTCGGGTTGTTGTTTTTCGCAAACCGGACAGGAAATTGCTGTATTATATGCGAAAAACGCAAGAAAAAGGATGATAATACTCTTTATTTTATTTTTCATTTCTTTAAAAATTATTATTTATTTTTTTTTGCATCGGTTTTTATAATGCAATAAATCCATGAACTATTTTTTTGATGCCGCCTTGATATAATCTATTATTTTTTTAACATCCCCAACAGTTACTGTTTTGGCATTATTACCCCAACTGGTTTTTTCATGATTAATGATTGCAGTGACCTCTTCAGGACTTAAATTATTGTCGGTCCCTACTGCATTCATTACTGCAAATTCTTCTCTGGCATCATAGCCTCTCATAATTATATCTACAAACAATTCAAGATTATCGTCCAGTACAATTGAGCTTCCTTTTAATGGAGGAAAAGCTCCCTTCAAACCTTCCCCATTAGCCTGATGACAACTTGCGCAGTTTTGCGTGTATAGTGTTTGACCATCAGGAAGATTCATATTATTACCATCAGACATTACCGGAGATTCTTTTTTCTTGTATAAAAAATCTATTGGTTTTTTCCCCACAGGTAATGGTGTTTGTTTCAGACTTTGTAAATAAGCAACTAAATGCAGCGCTTCCTTTTTAGCTATAATTTTGCCATTTATGCCTTTTCTGAATTCATCCGGAACGATGACTTCAACTTCATCTTTACCAACTTCATTTTTAATTTCAAAGAGCCAGGGATAGGCCGGCATTATAGATTTTTCAACCACAGTTCTCGGTTGATAGAGGTGCAATAAATTCCATGCTAAACCAGGTTGTCGTGTGCCAATATTAGTTAAATCAGGACCTGTTCTTTCTGTTCCCATTAAGGTTGCAGTATTTCGCCAGAAATCTGTCCGGATGATCCCTGCATAATCAGCAGCAACTCCGGGTCGCTTACCCCACACTTTATCCATATCAACATTCCGTACCTGTTGTGTATGACAAGCTACACAACCATTGGCAATAAAACTTTTCTTTCCCAGGTTTGCTTCTTCACTTAAGGGTACATAATTCGGCAATGGGGCATTGTTTTCCTGGTTATTTAGAGCAGGAATAATAACAACAAACAGTGTTAACAGAAGGAATAAACCGAGTGCTGATCTGAATAGTTTTTTATGATTATCGAAAAATTCCATTTCTTTGATTATTAATTTTTAATAGTTTGTTTGTCTAATTCCAGTTTGGCTTTTAAGATGTCTGTTGGTGATTTAGGTATCTCTATTTCTTCTTTTCGTCTTACCATTACATAAAAATTATATGCAAACAAAATGTGTGATAGCCACATCAACGAACCTCCAATGGCACGCCACATCCAGTAAGGAGCCATCAGTTCCACACTTTCAATAAATGGTTTTCCATCCATCCACATTAAGCCCCGGAGTGTTGCTCCATACATTAAAGGAAATGAGTAAAACAACAATCCGATTAATGCCAACCAGAAATGTGCTCCAACTGTAATTTGTGGAGGTTCATTGCCAGTTAGTCTTGGAACGACTGTGTAAATAAACCCCCAAAGCATAAAGCAAATAATGCCATACATGGTTAAATGTGAATGGGCAACAGTAAAATCTGTGAAATGCCAAACCAAATTGGTGAAACGGAATGCTTCTGCTGTTCCCTGTAATGAACCTGTGAAATAAAATATAATGCCTATCAAATAAAATGGGAGGGTATAACTATCTGAAAGTTTATTCCAGGAGCCTTTAAAGGTCATTAAAAAGTTTGTTGTACCTGCCACCACAGGTATAATCATTCCTGCGCTCCCAACGATGGCAACAGTTTGTAGCCACCACGGAATCGCGCTAAAAATAAAGTGATGTGTTCCGATTAGGGTATAAAATAGAATTTGGGTCCAAAACGCTAAAATACCTAAGCTATAAGAGTAGATCGGTCTGTTTAATTGTTGTGGCAGGAAATAATACATCAGTCCAAGATTAAAAAGCATAAACCACATGCCTACACCCTGATGCATATAATAGCCCTGTACAATAGTTTCTCCTAAACCCCTTTGCCAACCAGGCCAGTAAGCAACAAAGGCAATTACCAATAAAAACATCATTGCTGATATTATATACCAGTTAGATACATATATTTCTTTACTTGTTCTTTTAGCAATGGTTTTGAAAAAATTCCTTAATGAAATAATGATACCAATGCCAAATAATGCCATTACCGGCCAAATGTATTCTCTGTATTCTCCACCGCCATTATTTATTCCAGCCATTAAACAGATGCTGCCTATAATAATAGAAGCATTGATAAGAATGAGTGAACGATAGCCTGTTTTTACGCTTGCAATTGGGACATTGCTTACCCTCGGAATTACATAATACGCCAGACCCATCATTGCTAAAGACGCCCAGCCCCAAAAAACAGCATTGGTATGAACTGGCCTGAGTCTGCCGAAACTCAGCCAACTGTAATGGTCAACATCAGGTGCTACGAATTTTATTCCGAGATATTCGCCTACTGTTGTTCCCAATACTAACCAAAAAGTAGCACAGCCTAAATACCATAAAATGAGTTTGGATAATTGAGGTTCAATATAAGGCCTTGGCTGGCTTTTTTTCTTTTGCTCAATAAATCGAAGAGTCTCCACCTGACTCACATGATTTATTAGCCCTTTTGTATCAATAGGAGCGGTTTCACCTGCTAATTCATTGTTAGAAAGAACAAATTCAAGTTCTTTTTTCCGTTGCTCCAACTTTTGTATTTCTTCGGGATGTAAATCTTTGATGTATTCATTGAATTTTTCTAATTCCTTTTTCTTGAAGTAATTATTTACAACAGTATTAGCTCTTGAGATAACGATTATTGAAGCAACAATTACCGGAATAGCAATTAGGATTATGGTAATGATAATTCCCCATTCATTAAGTATGTTCTCTATTTTCATTTCTTATATGTATTGGATAAAATTGTCCACTATATGATTAAATTTTTTTTAACGTTTCAAAAAGGTTAATCCTTTTTCAAAATCTACTGCTAATGATTGTACACTTGTAGTTTCTAACATTGTTTTTAGTTTGTCTCTAATCAGTTTAAATTGATCGTGAACAGGGCAGGGCATTTTTTCGTTACATTGTTTCAAACCTAATCCGCAACCTTTATAAATTTCTTCACCATCAATTGCCATAACTATTGTACTTAATTTTACCTTATCAAGCTCTTGTTTATCCATAGAAAAGCCGCCGTTGGGGCCTTTCTCTGAGTTTATGATCTTGCTACGGGAAAGCTGTTGTAAAATTTTCGAAGTATAAGCTATCGGAGAATCAATTGATTCTGCAACTTCTTTTAGTCCCACTTTTCTATCTAACTGCGATTGCTCAGCAATGTAAATTGCTGCTCTAATCCCGTATTCACAAGCTTTTGAAAACATTTGTCGTTGTTTATGCAGCAAATATATGTATTTTTTTAATAGTGGATTAATTTGTCCGTTAATAATATGCGCCAGCATATTAGCTCGTTCTTACTTAAAATATCCAAACCTAAAGTCCATCCCGAATACGGGGAGATGATTAAAAGGTGATTGTTCAGGGTTTATTGTGGCTTATTAGGTTGACTTTATTTCAGGCTTATAACATTAATCTATGCATGATAAATCCCTTAAATTATCGTATTTTTGCCATTGAATTGAAGATCACTTTGTAGGTGATCATTTGAATATTTTAAATTATAACATATAAATCATTTTGTAGATGATCAAGATTACCCTTCCTGATGGCTCTGTTCGTGAATATGAACAGGGAATCACAGCACATCAAATCGCTCTTTCAATTTCTGAAGGATTAGCCAGAAATGTCTTAGCAGCAGAGGTTAACGGACAAGTATGGGATTCGAGCCGTCCGATAGAATCAGATTCAACGGTGAAATTACTTACCTGGAATGATCAGGATGGAAAAGCTACCTTCTGGCATTCATCTGCGCACTTAATGGCAGAGGCTCTCGAATCATTATACCCGGGTACCAAGTTTGGTATTGGTCCGGCAATTGAAACCGGGTTTTACTATGATGTCGACTTTGGTGACCGGGAATTTTCATCCGATGATTTTAAGCAGATTGAAGATAAGATCCTTGAACTTGCGAGACAAAAATCTGATTTCTCAAGGCAGGCAGTTTCCAAAGCTGATGCCATTAAATATTTTACAGAAAAGGATGATGAATATAAGCTGGATCTGATCAAAGATCTTAGTGATGGTTCAATTACTTTTTATACCCAGGGAAATTTTACTGATCTGTGCCGCGGACCACATATTCCGAATACAGGATTTATTAAAGCTGTAAAGCTAATGAATGTTGCAGGTGCATACTGGAGAGGGGATGAAAGCAGAAAGCAACTGACCCGTATCTACGGAGTAACCTATCCAAAGCAAAGTGAGCTGACTGATTATCTTCATATGATCGAAGAGGCAAAAAAGCGTGATCACCGTAAATTGGGTAAAGAACTGGAGCTGTTTGCATTTTCAGATAAGGTGGGTATGGGATTGCCCTTATGGCTCCCAAAAGGTACAGCACTGAGAGAAAAGCTCGTAAATTTTCTTCAGCGGGCACAGGTTAAATCCGGATATGAGCAGGTAATTACCCCACATATAGGCCATAAGAACCTCTATATTACTTCAGGTCACTATGAAAAATATGGTGCTGATTCATTTCAGCCGATCAAAACACCGCAGGAAGGAGAGGAGTTCTTTTTAAAACCGATGAACTGTCCGCACCACTGCGAGATCTATAAAACCAAACCTCGTTCTTACAAGGATCTTCCGGTCAGGTATGCAGAGTTTGGAACAGTTTACCGTTACGAACAGAGTGGTGAGTTACATGGTTTAACCCGTGTTCGTGGCTTTACTCAGGATGATGCACATTTATTCTGCCGCCCTGATCAGGTTAAGGAAGAATTTAAGAAGGTTATTGACCTGGTTCTTTATGTATTCAAGGCATTAGGATTTGATAATTACACTGCACAGATTTCGCTCCGTGATCCTGAAAATAAAACAAAATATATTGGTACAGATGAGAATTGGAAGTTGGCGGAATCAGCTATCATTGAAGCAGCTGAAGAAAAGGGCTTAACAACTGTTATTGAATTTGGAGAAGCCGCATTTTATGGACCAAAACTCGACTTTATGGTGAAGGATGCGCTTGGCAGAAAGTGGCAGTTGGGCACTATTCAGGTTGATTATAATTTACCTGAACGTTTTGAACTGGAATATACTGGAAGCGATAATCAGAAGCACCGTCCGGTAATGATTCACAGAGCACCTTTCGGCTCATTGGAGCGCTTTGTTGCCGTATTGATCGAACACTGTGCCGGAGAATTTCCCTTATGGTTAACCCCCGAGCAATTTATCGTCCTTCCTATCTCCGAAAAATATGAGGATTATGCAAAAAAAGTTTTAGAATCGCTTAATAATTCCGATATTCGCGGCTTGATTGACTCCCGTGACGAGAAGATTGGCCGTAAAATCAGGGATGCTGAAGTAAAAAAGATTCCCTACATGCTCATAATCGGGGAGAAGGAAATGAATGAAGGCATGGTTTCTGTTAGAAGACATGGACAGGGAGATGTGGGCAGCATGAAGATAGAAGAGTTTAGTAATCAATTAGTTAAAGAAATAACAATTTAAGTAAATATAATTTGGCATTAGGAAGACCAGGCTTTAACAGAGGACCACGACCTCCGTTTAAAAAGAAAGAAGCAGAACATAAGATCAATGATTTGATTAGAGCGCCTGAAGTGCGCTTAACTGGTGATAACGTGGAAACTGGTATTTATCCGTTCAGAGAAGCTTTAGCTATGGCTATCGAACAGGATCTTGACCTTGTTGAGATTTCCCCGAATGCAGTTCCGCCTGTATGTAAGATTGTTGATTACAACAAGTTTATCTACGAGCAGAAGAAAAAAATGAAGGAAATTAAGTCCAATGCAAAACAAACGGTCATTAAAGAGATTCGTTTTGGACCTAATACCAATGATCATGATTTTCAGTTCAAACTGAAACATGCGATTGGTTTCCTTGAGAATGGAGAAAAAGTACGTGCTTATGTTCATTTCAAAGGCCGTGCAATTGTTTACAAAGAGCAGGGAGAGATCCTTTTATTAAAATTTGCTCAGGCATTGGAAGATGTTGGTAAAGTAGAACAATTACCTAAATTAGAAGGTAAGCGTATGTTCCTTACCGTAGCTCCGAAGCATGCAGGGAAAAAATAATTCAATTTGTCATCCGATAGCTATCGGATTTGTCGATTTGTCAATTATGGCGTACTACCACTGACAAATCGGATCATAGACAAATAGACAAATAGAATTATAGACAAATCAAATAATAGACAAATAAATATAATAGAGTTATGCCAAAAATGAAAACGTGCTCCAGTGCAAAAAAGCGTTTTAAGCTTACTGGAACAGGTAAAATCAAAAGAAAGAACGCTTTCAAGAGCCACATCTTAACCAAGATGAGCAACAAGCGTAAGCGCGCTTTAGGTCAGACAAGTTTAGTTTCTGACGCAGATATGGGCAACGTAAAACGTATGCTTACAATCGGCAAATAATTAACAAATTAATTTAACCAGGTATCAGGTTTTAAAGTTTCTTACCAGGAACACCGCTTACCAAAAAACAACACAACATGCCACGTTCGGTTAACGCAGTAGCGTCAAGAAGAAGAAGAAAAAAGGTCTTAGATTTAGCCAAAGGCTATTGGGGATCAAGAAGCAAGGTTTTTACCGTTGCTAAAAACACAGTCGAGAAAGGTTTGCAATATGCTTACCGTGACCGTAAAACCAAGAAAAGAGAATTCAGAGCTTTGTGGATTCAGCGTATTAACGCTGGTGCACGTCAGCACGGACTATCATATTCTGTTTTAATGGGTAAATTAACTGCAAAAGGAAACGGATTAAACCGTAAGGTATTAGCTGATTTGGCTATGAACCATCCTGAAGCTTTTAAAGCTGTCGTTGATTCAGTAAAATAGATCTATCATAATTATTAAGAAAAGGGAGCCTCGAGCTCCCTTTTTTGTTGCTCTTTCTTCGTATAAAACAGGGATCAAACAGGGATAAAAGAGGGATAAAACAGGGATAGAACAGGGGTAAAATCTGTTATTCATTATAGTTTAACCTGTATTTAATTATATTTTCATTTGTATTTTTACCTTAATCTTCTTATATTCAATATATTATCTTTTTGTTATGGGAAGATTAACAGCTGGTCTTTTAGGTCCTGTCATTGGAAAAGTAGGTACAGTTATTGGATCCTCAAGAAATGGTGTACCCTATTTAAAGGGGCCATACAAAAATCGAACAAGGGCAATTAGTCAGAAAGAAGCACTGAACCGTCGTAAATTTGCAGCCGCTCAGGTATGGCTTAAACCATTGCTGAGTTTCGTGCGCGTAGGCTTTAAAGGATACAATGAGCGATCCGAAGGTTTTGTGTCTGCCAAATCATATTTGCTAAAAAATGTATTGAAGGTAGTTGATAATATTATTGTTATTGATCCTGCATTGATGAAAGTTAGTTACGGAGAACTTCCAATGTCTGACAATGCAGCATTTAATTTAAGCGCTCCCAGGGAGTTAATTTTTACCTGGAATCCGGAAGGATTTGATCAATCATTTGATCATGATCAGGTCATGCTGCTTGCCTACAATATCGAAGCTAAAAGGGCTTATTATAAACTCATCGGACAATTCAGAAAAGCAGGTTCTGATCAACTAACTTTGCCTAAAGATTTTAAGCCCGGATCAGTAATTCATTTGTATATGGCCTTCATTGCTGCCGACAGAAGCCGGCAGTCTGACAGCTTATATTTGGGTGAAATTATAATTTAGTTTCTGTAGAACCTGCGATTTTAACCCTGTATATTTGATCATATTAACCCTCAAATATTATGGATTTTGGTCGCTTGCCCGATAATGAATTCCCCCTGGTAGATTTTACTCTCCCTGCTGATACAAGCCTGACAACACAGGTTCTTAAGGAAGCAACGAAACCTGCAAGCCCTGATTTATATGTTGGTTGTGCAAAATGGGGCAGAAAGGAGTGGGTTGGATTGATCTATCCGCCTAAAACAAAAGAAGCAGCTTTTCTTGCAGAATATGTGAAGCACTTTAATAGCATTGAATTGAATGCTATTTTCTATGGTATGCCGAAAAAAGAACAGGTAAATACCTGGCGGGAAAAGGCAGAAGCATCCCGTTCAGATTTTAAGTTTTTTCCTAAGTTTACCCAAAGCATAAGTCATATTAAAAGATTGAAGGATGCAGAGGAGCTAACCTCTCAGTATTTGGAAAGTATTTCAGAATTTGGAAATACTCTTGGCCCGGCATTCCTTCAATTGAGTGATAATTTTGGTCCCAAAAACTTTGATATTCTTAAAAGTTATCTTGAAAAGCTCCCTGTAGACTTTGATGTGTTTGTTGAAGTAAGGCATAAAGACTGGTACCAGGATACTGCTGCAAGAAAAGACCTCTTTGATATGATGCATTCACTTAAAAAAGGCTCAGTCATAACAGATGCAGCCGGCAGGAGGGATTGTGTTCACATGGAGTTAACTACACCAGATGCATTTATTCGTTTTGTTGGTAATGGCCTGCATCCCGCAGATTTTAGTCGTATAGATGCATGGATAGAGCGCTTAGTCACCTGGAAAGATCAGGGCTTAAATAAGATCTATTTCTTTCTTCACCAGCATGATGAAAAGGACACCCCGATTCTGGCTGATTATACAATCAAAAAATTCAATGAAAAGCTGGGTACAGATCTGCAACCTCCGGGTCTGATTAAAACCTCAACTCTCTTTTAACAACAAAGCCGCTGATATAATAATATCAGCGGCTTTTATTTTATCTCTCATCACAATCCATTCCCTATTTCCTATTCCCTTTACTACTCTACTCTTCCAATACCTTAGTTACAAGGGCAGCAGCCTCCTTTAACAGAATGGCTGAATAAACCTTTAATCCTGATTCATCAATCAGTTTTTTAGCTTCTACAGCATTAGTGCCCTGTAAACGAACAATAATAGGTACCGGAATATTTCCTATCTCCTTGTAAGCATCGATAACACCCTGAGCTACACGGTCGCAGCGTACAATACCACCGAAGATATTAATCAGAATTGCTTTTACATTCGGATCTGAAAGTATGATATTAAATCCTGCTTTTACAGTTTCAGCATTGGCAGTTCCACCTACATCCAGGAAATTTGCCGGCTCACCACCTGCAAGCTTAATGATATCCATAGTAGCCATCGCTAGTCCGGCACCATTAACCATACAGCCAACATTACCATCTAACTTTACGTAGTTCAGATTTGATTTACTTGCTTCAACTTCAGTTGGGTCTTCTTCACTGGTGTCGCGCATAGCTGCATAATCCGGATGACGGAATAAACCATTATCATCAAGATTTACTTTTGCATCAACTGCAAGTATCTTATTGTCAGATGTTTTTAAAACAGGATTGATCTCGAACATTGAGGAGTCAGTTGCTTCATAAGCTTTATACAATGCTGCAATGAACTTGATCATGTCTTTAAAAGCATCACCGCTTAATCCAAGATTGAAGGCTATTTTACGTGCCTGAAATCCCTGAAGACCAACTTTAGGATCAATTTCTTCTTTGAAAATAAGATGAGGGGTATGTTCTGCAACCTCTTCAATATCCATGCCTCCTTCGGTTGAGTACATAATGATGTTACGGCCTTTTGAACGATCAAGTAATACACTGATATAGAACTCTTTTGTTTCACTCTCTCCCGGATAGTAAACGTCCTGAGCAACTAAAACTTTACTTACCAACTTGCCTTCAGGACCAGTTTGTGGGGTCACTAATTGCATTCCGATGATCTGTCCTGCTTTTTCCTTAACTTCATCTAAGTTTTTCGCCAGCTTTACACCTCCGCCTTTTCCTCTGCCACCGGCATGGATTTGAGCCTTTATAACAACCCAGTCTGAATTATAATCTACCTTTAGCTTCTTCGCGGCGTCAACAGCCTGTTCTGCAGTATCAGCAACAATGCCTTCCTGAACTCTGACACCAAAGCTTTTTAAAATTGCTTTACCCTGATATTCGTGAATATTCATTTACTTATTATTTGCGGTAAAACTACGTTTTTATTGCTAACCTGAAAATAGTAAAGGCTGTTTTTTTCAAAAATTAAGCTATTATTTTACAGGAAGCGATAGTTTAGTAAACAATTCACACATTTGTATATTCATAAGATCTATATTCATGCTTGAGGCAAGGGGAATTCAGAAATCATACGGTAACTTACAGATATTAAAGGGCGTTGATCTGGATATTAAAAAGGCTGAAATTGTTACTATTATTGGGGCATCAGGTGCTGGTAAAAGTACCTTACTTCATATTATTGGCACCCTCGACAAACCAGATCAGGGGACTCTTCTATTAAATAATATTGACGTTAACTCTCTTTCTTCAAAGAAGTTAAGTGCCTTTAGAAACGAACAAATTGGTTTTATCTTCCAGTTTCACCATTTGCTGCCTGAGTTTACAGCATTAGAAAATATCTGCATCCCTGCATTTATTGCCAAAAAGGGCAAAAGAGAAGCTGAAAAAAGGGCATTTGAGCTTCTGGATCTTCTTGGGTTGAGAGAAAGGGCAAATCATAAACCTAATGAACTTTCAGGTGGTGAGCAGCAGCGGGTAGCTGTTGCCAGAGCCATGGTAAATAGTCCGGCGATTATTCTTGCAGATGAACCATCAGGAAATCTTGATTCTGCCAATGCAGAAAGTTTACATCGCCTGTTTCTAGACCTGCGGGATAGCTTGCAACAGACTTTTGTCATCGTTACCCATAATGAAAATCTGGCCGAAATGGCAGATCGGAAGGTGTTGATGAAAGACGGTCTGATAATTAATTATTAAAATGGCAATTCTGATTACTGCAGCTTCCTTCGCTGTTGCATATAAACTGGAGCGATTCCTCAATGAAGCTGAGGTATATTTTGCCGAGCAAATTGAAATGCCTGCAATTCCAGGCAAAAAATTTATTCGCATACCCGATGCTTCATCACCAATCTTTACAAGTGAATTATTGAAGTTATGTCTTGATAATCAAATAGTTAAGATATTTCCTTTAAAAAAATCAGAGAGTATAGAATTATCTAAGGCAAATCAGCTCTTTAGCGAATATGGAATTAGTATCATAATACCGTCAGATGAATGGATTCTGTAAACAGCATTAAACGATTTGAATGCTGATTGGTCTAATATTTGTATTCTTTTGAATTGTTAATTGTTTGCAGATGGATTATCTGAGAGTAGGGATTACCTGAAAATGAGAAATCTGGTATTTTTACCTGGGGAATGAGTTATGGAAGTATCGATTTTGATTTCATAAATTTGAATATGCTTAAATATAAGGATCTCGATAAACGCATAAAGGCTTTTGTATTTGAATTGGATGATGTTATTTATCCTGAGAAAGATTATCTGCTGCAGGTCTATTATCTTTTTTCCAATTTTATTGAGTTTACCGAAGGCTTTCCATCTGCTCAGGATCTTACTGAATTTTTCAAAACGGCTTATACTCATCATGGAGATGAAGGTATTTTTGACCGGGCAAAAGAGGCTTTTGGTATAGAGGAAAAATATCGTGATAATTTTGAAAGACTCTATTTTACTGCAAGATTGCCATTGAAATTGCTATTGTTTTCAGGGATTCTGGAACTGATGCAGGAAATTGTTGTAGACAGAAAGCATTTGTTTTTGGTGACGAATGGAAAACCTGAAATACAGTTGAACAAGATCAGACAGATAGAGTGGAATGGACTGGAGAAATATTTGAGGGTTTATTATGCATCAGAGATAAACCTGAAACCAAATCCTGACGTATTATCGTATATATTGAAAGATCATCAGTTAACAAGAAAAGATATCATGGTAATAGGAGCAACAGAAACTGATCAGGAATTTGCGATATCCTCTGGTGTTGATTATTTAGCTGTTGATGAATTTCTGTAAATTGAGTTCAAATTTGAACAACCAATTATAATATTATAACAAACCAAATAAATGTTGAATAAAATGAATTTAAGATCCCTAAATAAGCTTCTAATATTCTCTTTGAGTTTATTAGTACTTGCTTCTTCCTGTAAGAAAGATCCCAAAGCCAGTGTTGCGCCGACACCTACCACGCCACCCGTTGTTGTGGCTTCAAGGTCAGACCTTACCAAGGACTCTATTTACCTATATGCAAAGGAAACTTATTACTGGAATGAAGGTATGCCTACTTATGCGGTTTTTAATCCCAGGGGTTTCGGAAGTAATGAGGCAGTATTAAATGCTATAATAGCTTTACCGGGAACAAATAAACCTACAGATAAATATTCATTTCTGGATGATGGATCAGTCTCAACTTCATTGGGCGGTGTGAGCGGAGATTTTGGGTTTTCTGTTTTTTATAATGCATCCCCCTCAAGTGATCTTAGGATTAAATATGTATCCCCCAATTCACCCGCGGCAGCTAAAGCTCTAAAAAGAGGTTACCGGATTACAAAATTAAATGGCAGAACCGATTTGAGTTCAGCAGTGAGTTCAAATATTGATTTTGTAGGTTCGGCAGTATTTGGTTCTGCAGCAACAGTTTCTATGACCGTATTAAAACCGGATGGTAGTTCTGAAGATGTAACGATTGGTCGGGCGACTTACTCAAACAATCCTATATTTCTGACTAAAATACTCAATGTAGGATCAAAAAAAGTTGGATATATTGTTTACAATAGTTTTACTACCAATTCAAGAGATGCACTAACTACTGAAATAGGTAAATTTCAGACCGCTGGAGTCACTGAGCTTATTGTGGATCTCCGTTATAATGGCGGTGGTTCAGTTGCTACCGCAGACGTGTTTACAAATCTAATTGCCCCTGCAGCATATACTGGGCAAGTAATGTATACCACTTACTGGACTAAAACGATGCAGGATGGAAATGCAAAGATATTATCTCATCAGCCACTTCTTGATGCTCAGGGCAAATTACAAAATTTCACAGGTGGGGTAAATGGGGTTTATGCTACTTATGCTGATATTGATTACAGGCCTACCAAGAGTGCGGGAAATGTAGAAAACTTTGACAAAACTGGTAGTGCAGAGTTTAAAAAGATTTACTTCCTGGTTTTAAGCGGAACTGCTTCTGCATCGGAATTAATGATCAATAGTCTGAAAGGAGTGATGCCAGGTGATGTTAAACTGATTGGGCAGAAAACTTATGGCAAGCCTGTTGGGTTTTTCGCAATTAAGATTGATAAACTGGAACTCTATGTACCTCAGTTTGAAACTAAAAACCAAAAAAATGAAGGTGGTTATTATAATGGTATGGCTGTTGATTATAGTGTTTCAGATGATGTAACTAAAGATTTTGGTGACCCAACAGAAAGATTGCTGGCTGCAGCTTTAAGCTATTCCGAAAAAGGAACCTTCTCGATCAGTAATATTCCCTCTAAAATTGCAAGTGTATCTGGCATGTCTGCTTTTGAAACTGAAAGATTGAATGAAGTCTTTGATAGAAATGTGTTTAAAGGGATGATCGACGATAAACTAAAGCTAAAAAAGCAGTAAAATTGAATCGCTGATTTGCACTTAAACATATCCTTGTAAAAAAACACTTCATGACATTTATGAAGTGTTTTTTTTTGAATTCAATCCAAAATATCCCTTAAATTAGTATTGTATATCACATCTGTTTAAATTTTACAATTATGAATCTAAAACTGGGCGATTTAGCCCCAAATTTCAAAGCAAAAACTTCTCAGGGAGATATTAGTTTTTACGATTATTTAGGTGATAGCTGGGCCGTTCTTTTTTCTCATCCTGCAGATTATACACCTGTTTGCACTACGGAATTAGGAAAAACGGCTTCCTTGAAGAATGAGTTTGATAAACGCAATGTTAAGGTTATTGCATTAAGTGTTGATTCAGTTGAATCACATAAAGGCTGGATCAATGATATCAACGAAACTCAGCATGTGGAAGTAAACTTTCCGATTATAGCTGATGAGAACAGGGAAATTGCAGAAATGTATGGTATGATGCATCCGAATGCTTCTGAGACCTTTACAGTTCGTTCACTTTTCATTATAGGACCTGATAAAAAAATAAAACTGATGATTACTTATCCTGCATCTACAGGAAGAAATTTCCAGGAAATCCTGAGAGTAATTGATTCTCTTCAGTTAACTGCTAATTATAGCGTTGCTACCCCTGCCGATTGGAAGGAAGGTGAAGATGTAGTTGTTATCCCTGCTATTAAAACTGCTGATATTCCTGCTAAATTCCCGAAAGGATTCACAGAGATAAAACCTTATTTAAGAATGACCCCTCAGCCTGATAAATAAGTTTAAATTTCTTCAAATTTATTTGTAGATGGTTCATTTATAAAGACTCAGAAATAAATAAATATATTTTCTATGCAAACAGGTAAAGTTAAATGGTTTAACAGCCAAAAAGGTTATGGATTTATCATTCAGGAAGATGGTAAAGAAATTTTTGTCCATTTTAAGGATATAGAAGGCGGTGCTAATGCCCTCCGTGATAATGATGAGGTTGAATTTGAAGTTGAAGAGGGTAGAAAAGGATTGCAGGCAGTTAGGGTAAAGAAAATTTAAGGATTGAGGCCAATAGGATTAATCAATTAATTGAAAAGCCCTAAAGGCTTAAATCTTTTTATTATCTAAAACTATTTTATACAAAATGGAGCTGTTATTGGCTCCATTTTTTTTTAATATAACATGAGAAAGCAAGGTCTGTGCTTCTTCGGTTGTGCTTTCCCGTGTTTTGCTGTTATTTTTGAAGCAGATCAAGCATACGGCTGATGGTAATTTGAAATAAAACGTGATTTCTTGCCGGAAATACTCCGGATAAAAGGCTGAACCAGCCTATAACACACTGGTATTGATTTCATAAATTAAATTCTATTCACTCCAGAGCCTAGTTTTATCAATTACATCCGGGTTAATTAACCTTTCTTATCTCAAACTAAGGTTAATCTAATTCCTGCAACAATTCAAAACAATAAGCTCATTGTTCTTACTTGTACAGAACAAGAGGTACTCATCTCCACCATCATTTATTTTTAGTTTTTTCTTCAGATTTTCCGGACTTACTGGAAAGTTACGGCAAATAATATTCGCCTTTTTAAAACTCTGTTCTTTAATGAATGTGCCATAGTTCCAGATCTTTTTTAATTTAAATTTACGCCCTGGAAATGAACTATTAAGTCTGTCGGAAGTATATAAATGGGTGTGCTGATGGATTTTATGTACACCGAAGTCACGCGTAATGAGTTTAAAACAACCGGCTTTTAGCAGGGCAACATCCGGCAGATATATAAAATCCAAAGGGTCTGAATATTCTGTGATTCTGAAATTTCTTTCTTCATTTGTTCTGAATGAATAAGTTATGGTTTCATCAACAGCAATCAGGGCACAGATAATCATTGGATCATTTCCACAGTTTTTACTGTCAATAAGATAAAGTAGCTCTTTACATTCATTTTTTATACTTACAATATGTACACTGCTGACTTCTTTCAATTCATTTATTGTTGAATGAATATCCAGCAGAGGAGCTGTTTTGATCATCAGCAATTCCGAGCGGCTTCGTAAAAGCTCCAGATTAATAATAATATCAGGTTCACAATCTTTTAGCAGGAAAACTTTTTTTGAGTTTACTCTTCTGGATGGATCAATGTAAATAGTATTGTATTTATTAGTGGTGGAATGAAGATATTCGATGCCATCAATGCGCTGATATTGGATTTTTACTCCGAGAACCTCTGAATTGTACTTTGATATTTCAGAAAGCTCTGTATTCAATTCACAATGAGTTACATTCTTTGCTTTCTTCGCAAAAAAACAGGTATCTACGCCAAAGCCACCGGTAAGGTCTATTATATCATCTCCTGATATTAAATTCGATTTGTAAATGGCGGCAAGTTCTGATGAAGCCTGTTCAATAGCTAATTTGGATGGATAATAGATTCCAGGTGTTTGAAACCACAATGGAAGTTTGTGTTCACATCTTTTTTTACTATCAACCTGCTCAGCCAGTTCTTTGGAACTAATCGTTGGAAAAGGGCTCTTTTTAAGACTTAGAGAAGGAATATCTGAATTTAAATTATCCTTAATAAAGTTCTGAACTTCGATATTTAAAAGATCCTTATTCACAGCCTATTTCATCACTAATTGCGCTGTTTTTTTGCTGAACTGCTCCATCACGACAGTTTTCCCCTCTATTAGTTTCTTAGTCTCATCTTCTTTGAAATAAATCACCGTCAGTAATTCAAGACCTTCGGTAGCTGAAAACAGTAATTTGTCTTGAAACATATCAGTCACTCTTTTCAATTTTCCAGCATCCTGATCAAGGCAAACTGAAACGCTGAGTGCAGATAATTGCAACATGTTCAGTTTGATATGAGCTTCACCAAAGGATTTCAATAATCCACTTAAGTGCATCTCATCCATATAGGAGAAATCCCTGGTAGAAATAGTTAATAAAATCTGATTCTTTTTTAAAATAATTGCCTGAATATCAGTGTTTAATTTGGCAGACTGGTCAATTCTTGTTCCAATTTCTTCTGGCTTTAAAAATGGCTTTACAAATAAGGGAATACCGACATTTTGTAAAGGTTTTATTGTTTTAGGGTGGATAATATTAGCCCCATAATATGCCAGTTCCAAAGCTTCAGAGTAGGGGAGTTCTTCATATTTTTGTGCTGAACTAAATAGTGCAGGATCTGCATTCATAATTCCAGGCACATCTTTCCAGACGGTTAATGATTCAGCCTGAATACATGATGCAAAAACAGCAGCAGAATAATCAGAACCTTCTCTTCCAAGAGTGGTAGTAAAGTTTTCGCTTGTGCCGCCAATAAAGCCCTGGCTAATAATAATTTGGTTCTTGAACTGATCTTTTAGTGACTGGATCGAAGCTGAAGTTTTATCCCAGTCGATTATTCCTTCCCTATATGAATTATCTGTATGAATATAGCTTCTGGCATCAATCCATTTAGTGCTGATGTGGCATTCTGTTAGATAAGCTGCAATTATTTTGCTGGAAACCAGTTCTCCGATAGAAACGATCTGATCGTAATTGAAATCATAATCAGGATGAGGTTCATCCTCAAGCATCCATTCAATTTCAATGAAGGTATTGGCAACTTCGTCATAAACCGGATGTTCTTTAAGTTCAAAGAGTCCGGCTATAATCTGTTCATGGAAATCTTTAATTTCCTGAAGTAGCGGAATCGCCTCTTCTCTGCTTTTGATATATGCAGCACAAAGCTTTTCAAGTGCATCAGTGGTTTTCCCCATCGCAGATACAATGATCAGTAGCTGATCTGTACTGTTCATGTTAATTATCTTGACCAGATTTTTAATGTTTGCAGCAGAAGAAACAGCAAACCCTCCAAATTTAAATACCTTCACTAAGTTTGTTTTATATTGGTTAACAGAATCTAAAGCTTATCAATCTGATCCTTTGAAAGAGACACATTGATCCATCCTGAATCAAACTCTGCATTATACTTCTCGTAAAAATTGATCGCCGGATCATTCCAGTCGAGAACCTGCCATGTCATTCCTTTAAAATTCTTTTCTTTGGCTTCCTCAATCAGGCGGTCGAATATCATTTTTCCGAGGCCTTTTCCACGCATTTTTTCAGTCACTAACAAATCTTCAAGATACATGCGGCATCCTTTCCAGGTGGAGTAGCGGATGTAATACAGGCCAAAACCCTGAATAATCCCATTTTCTTCGGCAACAAAAGCCTTCCACACCGGATTTTCTCCAAAACCGGCATTCTCAAATTCCGCCAGACTTACTGTGACCTCATCCGGAGCCTTTTCGTAAACGGCAAGTTCTTTTATTAGCTCGAGTAATCGGCTGCAGTCTGCCTTTACTGCTTTTCGAATAGTTATTGACATATGTTAAACTGACTTCTTTGATCTGCTGCCAAAAATTGTACTACCCAGTCGGATCATTGTGCTCCCCTGTTCAATGGCAAGTTTATAATCTCCCGACATACCCATAGAGATCTCAGTAAATGCCGGATCCTTTCTGAAAAATGTATCCTTCAGTCCTTTAAAGAAGGTACTTAGCTCATAGAATTCTTCTTTGGTCATTCTAGGATTGTCAGTAAGGGTTGCAATTCCCATGACTCCGCAAATCCTGATATTCTTTAATTGTTTAAACTCCTCAGATCGCAGCAATTCGATTGCTTCTGCGAGATCCATACCATACTTTGTATCTTCATCAGCAATTTCCAGCTGCAGCAGACAATCAATGATGCGATCATTCTTCAAAGCCTGCTTGTTGATTTCCTTTAATAGTTTCATGCTATCAACAGAATGAATAAGACTGATAAATGGAGCGATATATTTAACTTTATTCGTTTGAAGATGCCCTATCAGGTGCCATTCTATGTCTTTAGGGAGCTTTTCATGTTTCTCAACAAGCTCCTGTACCATATTTTCTCCAAATATCCTCTGCCCGGCATTATACGCTTCAGTAATACTTTCTAAAGGTTTTGTTTTAGACACTGCTATCAATTTCACTCCGGTATCCCCGATCTCTTTCTTTATAGCCGATAAATTATCTGCAATGCTCATTAATCTGTATTTTTGAATGATTTTTTTAATTGCTAAACCTACGGGATACAATACTAAAATGCAACAGAATTATCATTCAAATCTTATTTTTAGTCTGCAACCTGAATTAAAATGAAAGTCATTAAACTTCTGTTTCTTTTTGTTCCGCTTTTATTTGCCTGCCAACAGGAAAAAATACCTGAGGACATTATTGATCAAAAGAAGATGATTCTTATTATGGCAGATCTCCATACAATGGATGGATATATGTCAACCATCATCTACAATGATACGATCAGAAAGAATAGTAAGAATCTTTATGCTACAATCTATAAAACTCATAATACCACACCAGCTTTGTATGAAAAAAGTTTGAAATATTACAGTATGAAACCGGCACTGCTTGATACAATGTATAATAGTGTTCAGGCTATATTGGATGAAAAGGAACATAAACTCAATAGAGCCGAGATTAAAAAACCGAACAGGATACAGAAACAGAAATGATTTACCCCAATAATGCCGGTGAAAAGCTGGGTTTTCAGGATATAAAGGAACTTATTAAGTTGTATTGCCTAAGCCCGATGGGACGTGAAATGGTCGATAAGATCCAGGTAATGCACAATTACGACCATATAAATAAGTTTTTGCGCCAAACCAATGAATTTAAGAACATTCTCCAAAATGATTCTCCCTTAACTATTCAAAATTTCTTTGATATTAAAAGTATGGTTGAGAAGGCCAGGATCGAAGGAACCTATCTCTCTGAAGATGAATTTTTTAAGGTTTCGGCTTCTCTTGCAACAGTATTTTCCATAATCCAGTATTTTGCTGACCGTGAGGGGCTTTATCCTAATCTGGAAGCACTTTTCGAACATCTCCCGATTGAAAAGTCGATCATTCAGAAGATTGAAAAAATTATAGATCCCAAAGGAAAGATAAAACCAAATGCATCCGCCGCATTAATGGAAATCACATCAGGTATCTCCAAAGCTGAACAGGAAGCCCGAAAGAAAATAGATCATATCTATAAAAATGCTCAAAATAATGGCTGGACAGCCGATGGGAATCTGACAATCCGGGATGGTAGATTATGTATTCCAGTACTTGCTGAAAATAAACGAAAATTAAAGGGTTTTATTCACGATGAGTCTGCTTCAGGCCAGACTGTATACATGGAACCCGAGGAGGTATTTCAGTTAAACAATTTGCTTAGGGATCTTGAATTTGAGAGAAAAAGAGAGATTATTAAATTGCTCATTGCTCTGACTAACGAATTAAGGCCATATGTACCCTTGTTGTTATCTTACCATGGCTTACTGACAAAACTTGATTTTGTTCGCGCCAAAGCCCTCTTTGCAATAAGTATTGAGGCCGAAATGCCTGTATTGGTCAGGGAGTCAGAAATTAATCTGATTAATGCAAGACACCCTCTATTAATGATCAGTTTGAAAAAAGAAAATCAATCGGTTGTTCCTCTGAATATTAAAATTGATGAACATGATCGGGTCATTGTAGTATCGGGGCCAAATGCCGGAGGTAAATCGGTATGTATGAAGACCGTTGGTCTTCTTCAGATCATGATTCAGGCAGGTCTGCTTATTCCTGCTGATGAGCACTCAAAAATGGGCATTTTTAAACAGATCTTCGCGGATATTGGTGATGATCAATCTATTGAGAGTGATTTGAGTACCTATAGTGCCCATCTTTCTAAAATGAAATATTTCATGGAATGGGCCAATGCGAAAACCCTGATTCTGATTGATGAATTTGGTACTGGTACAGATCCTCAATTTGGAGGACCGATTGCTGAATCAGTTTTGGAATCATTGAACAGAAAGAATGTCAGGGGGGTGGTCACCACCCATTATTCAAACCTGAAAACCTTTGCTAATTCTACTCCCGGACTTGAAAATGCATCCATGTTATTTGATAATGCAAAGATGCTTCCACTCTATATACTTTCATTGGGTAAGCCCGGAAGTTCATATGCCTTTGAAATTGCTCAGAAAATTGGCCTTGGAGCCGATGTAATTGAATCTGCCAAACGAAAAGTCGGTAATTACCAGAAAAAAGTTGATACCCTGCTTGTTGATCTCGAACGGGATAAAAAAGAACTGATTGAAGCGAAAAGATCAGTAGAAAAGAAAGAAGAAAGAGTAAAGACCTTGCTTGCTGAAAACGAGCAATTAAAGGCATATCTGGAAGAAAATAAGAAATTAATTCTCAAAGAGGCCAAAATTGAGGCACAGAATATTATTAAAAATGCAAACAAGCTGATCGAAAACACGATTTCAGAAATCAGGGAAAGCAAGGCAGAAAAGGTGAAAACCCAAAATCTGAGACAAAATCTGCAGCAGGAATTGAAGAAGCATGATGTTCATGAAAAGAAAACTCAAAAGATCAGGGAGGTTGTTGAAATAAAACCAGGAGACTGGGTGAAGCTTACTGATTCTGAAACCCTTGGCCAGGTGCTGGAAATTGCGCGTGATAATGTCATTCTGGCAATGGGCGATCTTCGTTCGGTTGTAAAATTAAACCGTGTCGAAAAGGTCTCAAACCGTTCTGTACCCAAGGATATCAGAAGATCACATGGGACTGATCTTACCGAGAGTTTTTCAACCTTTAATACAGAACTTGACCTGCGCGGAAGGAGAGGGGAAGAGGCGATCTATGAGATTGAAAAGTATCTCGACAGAGCTGTAATGCTTGGTCTAACCTCTTTGAAGATCATTCATGGCAAGGGTGATGGAATTTTACGCAAACTTATTCGTGAGTATTTACGTAAATATTCTCAGGTTAGCAGAATTGAGGACGAACATGCCGACAGGGGCGGAGATGGCATAACTTATGTTTATCTGAAATAGATAATTTATTAGAATTAATGCGTTATATATCAAATAAGGAGCATGAAAACATCATTGATCTTTTTTATTTCCGCATTAATTTTTGCAGGGACAGCCTGCAAAAAATCATCTAAAAATCCGGTTATCATACCTGAGATCACGCAGGATGCAAATATTGATATTCAGATTCTTTCACAGAATTTAACTTATCCCTGGGAATTATTATGGGGTCCTGATAACTTTATCTGGATGACTGAGCGAGGAGGTAAGATTAGTCGGGTTAACCCTGATAATGGAACTGTAAATACTGTTTTTACAGTACCTGATGTTAAATCAATCGGAGAGGGCGGATTATTGGGAATGGTTCTGCACCCATCCTTTTCTTTAAATCCTCACGTATTTATTGCATATAATTATGATAAAGCCGGAACCTATACTGAAAAAATAGTCAGGTACACATATAACGGTTCCACATTGGTAAATCCGCTAATCATTCTTGATAATATACCTGCATCAAGTATTCATAATGGCTGCCGTTTAGTAATAAGTTCGGATCTTAAATTGTTTATCAGTACCGGTGATGCCTCGAACCAGGCTTCGGCTCAGAATATTAATTATTTAAGCGGAAAGATTCTTCGTTTAAATCTGGACGGCTCTATTCCTTCAGATAACCCTGTGAATTCGAATCCTGTATGGACCTTTGGTCATCGTAATCCGCAAGGGCTGGTTTTTGTAAAAGAAAGTCTTTTCAGTTCAGAGCATGGTCCAAATATGGATGATGAAATAAATCTGATTCTGAAGAACAGAAATTTCGGATGGCCTGCTGTCAATGGTTTTTGTAATGAAAGTGGAGAGCAATCATTTTGTACCACTAATAATGTGGCAGTCCCGCTTAAGAGCTGGACCCCAACGCTCGCTGTATCCGGAATGGATTACTATAATCATGATGCAATTCCTCAATGGAAGAATTCTTTGATCCTCGCTACATTAAAGGATCAGACCCTTTACCAGTTAAAATTTAATGCCGGGATAGATAAAATTGAAGAGACAAAAGAGTTGTTCAGAAATACCTATGGTCGTTTAAGGGATGTTTGTGTAGCTCTGGATGGCAGGGTATTTGTAGCTACAAGTAATGGTTCAAATGATAAAATTATTGTGCTTAAAAAGAAGTAAAACTGTGGTATTTCAATACTGATTTGTTAATTTCAGCCTTCCAAAATTAAAATATGATCAACAAAGTAGTGGCAAATGCCGACGAGGCAATTAGAGACATTGAAAGTGGGATGACACTGATGCTGGGTGGATTTGGACTTTGCGGCATACCTGAAAATTGTATTAATGCACTGGTGAAGAAGGGGGTAAACCAACTTACCTGTATTTCAAATAATGCCGGTGTTGATGATTTCGGAATCGGGTTAATGCTACAGAAAAGACAGGTCAAGAAAATGGTATCTTCTTATGTTGGAGAGAATGCTGAATTTGAAAGACAGCTTCTCAGCGGTGAACTTGAAGTGGAATTGATACCACAGGGTACTCTTGCGACTCGATGTATGGCAGCTGGTTATGGAATGCCGGCTATTTTCACTCCTGCGGGGGTCGGTACTGAGGTTGCTGCAGGTAAGGAAGTACGTAATTTTAATGGCAAGGACTATCTTATGGAAATGGCTTTTGATGCTGATTTTGCAATTGTTAAGGCATGGAAAGGTGATACAGCCGGTAATCTGATTTTTCGTTCAACAGCCCGGAACTTTAACCCTGTGATGGCTATGGCAGGAAAAATTACTATTGCCGAAGTAGAACAGCTTGTTGAGATTGGTGAGCTCGATCCCGATCAGATTCATACCCCTGGTATTTATGTGCACAGGATATTTCAGGGCAGGGATTATGAGAAAAGGATTGAGCAGAGGACGGTGAGATCGATTTGATGATTTGGCAATTTGAAGATTTGATGATGTATGAGGAGTGATAAAGACAATCTAATTGTGAATCTGACATTTGATTTTGCTATAGAAATCATAAAGTGTTCAAAAATCTTACAGCAAAGTCATGATTACGCCCTTTCAAATCAACTCTTACGTGCAGGTATTTCAATAGGTGCGAATGTAAGAGAAGCTCAAAATGCTGAAAGCAAGGCTGACTTTATACATAAAATGAAAATCGCAGCCAAAGAGGCAGATGAAGTGGAATATTACCTAAGTTTAATACAGCATTCAGAAGATTTACCTACGATAGATTTACCATTAGCCCAAATTCAATCCATAATCAAAATAATATCCAAGATTATTTCATCTTCAAAATCAAATTAATGAATACCTATCATCTTCAAATCTCCAACTCTTCAAATCATCAAATCAAACATGTTAGATAAAACCGGAATAGCAAAGCGTATCGCTAAGGAAATTAAAGATGGTTATTATGTGAATCTTGGTATCGGGATTCCTACCCTTGTGGCTAACTATATCCCAGAAGGGATAAATGTTGTATTGCAGTCTGAAAATGGTTTATTAGGTATGGGTCCTTTTCCATATGATGGAGAAGAGGATCCGGATTTGATTAATGCAGGAAAACAGACTATAACTACCTTACCTGGATCTGCTATTTTCGATTCGGCTATGAGTTTTGGTATGATCAGATCACAGAAAGTTGATCTTACTATACTGGGTGCCATGGAAGTTTCTGAGAATGGCGATATAGCCAATTGGAAAATTCCGGGTAAAATGGTAAAGGGAATGGGAGGGGCAATGGATCTGGTGGCATCTGCCAAGAACATTATTGTTGCCATGCAGCATGTTAATAAAGCAGGGGAGAGTAAATTATTGCCTGAATGCTCATTACCTCTAACAGGGGTAAAATGTGTTAAAAAGATCGTTACCGAACTTGCAGTTCTTGAAGTGGCAGCAGAAGGTGGATTCAGATTGTTGGAACGTGCACCGGGAGTAAGCATCGAAGATATTCGCAATGCAACAGCCGGAAAGTTAATTATAGAGGGTGAAATCCCTGAAATGCAGATCTAGCTTAATTGTTCTGCCAGTACGCTCTTTCTTAATTTATCCGATATTTCACTGGTAATGTTGACGATGTCATCAGCTACATGTGAATTATTTGTTATGATGATATCGCAAAGTTCCTTGTGAGGCAATAGATAATCCTTAAATGCCGGTACAACATGATTTTTCCATTTATAAAGTACATCGCTCTCAGGATAACCCCGCTCAATAAGATCTCTTTTTAAACGCCGTTGTAAGGCAATTTCTTCATGGGTATCAATAAATATTTTGAGGTCAAGGAGGTCAGCTATTTCTTTAAAATGTAAAATAAATAATCCTTCAACCATGATGATTGGAGCAGGTTTTATTTCAAGTAGTTTTGGCTCAGCATCCGGATTGTTGAAGGTATACTCCTTTTGATGTACTGTTTCTCCATTAATTAATTTTTTGATGTCACTTATAAAATGCTGATTATCAATAGTTGAGGGCAGGTCGAAATTATAGAATTTATTTTCTTCCGCCGTCATGGTATGTGCGATTCTGAAATAATAATCATCCTGCGACAGCAAGCAGACCTCATTCTCTTTAAAATGCTTTAAGAAACATTTTAAAAAAAATGTTTTCCCTGAACCGCTGCCACCTGCTACACCAATTACAAATGGTTTCTTACTCATTAGGAACACCGTATACTAAGATTGCCTGGAATCGTTTGTCCATTACCCCGATTAAATCAGCGGCTGCTTTTGTAATTACAATAATAGCATCTTTGGTTGATTCATTCTGTGTAAATTTTCCAACAATCTTTGCAAAAGTGCTTTTGCCTGTCATTGGATTTGTAATTTTTACTACGGTCCCAATCGGTGCAGTTTGATGCAATGCCAGCATTTTGGTTCCATCAAGGTTTTCATCGGCTATCCAGATTGCAGGCCCGCGTTCGTTCACTTCTCTTAAGCCATACCTGGAAGGTGGGAGTTTAAGGCGATCACTGGCATTCCTGCTGCTATCGATCTGGGTTGGATGGCTCCCTGAATTAGCAACCGGAGTATCAATGGGAGCGGGTGGAGGAGGGGCTAGCTGTTCCTGAGTAGCGGTACCATACGGGACTTTAATAATCTGACCAATTGCTAAAGTGTTACTGGTTAAATTATTTAAAGTCTTCAGATCTTCTATTGTTGTATTAAATTTCCGGGCTATCAACCCCAAATATTCGCGGGGACCAACTTTATAATCAATTACCGCAAGTTTAGATTGAGATGCAACCCTGGGTTTGGTTGAATTTACCTCATTAAATGGTCTTTCAGTAGGTACCCGTATAATCGTTCCTATCTGTAAAGACCGGTTACTGTTAAATTGGATAACGGTTTGCGGACTTACATTATATTTTCTGGCAATGGAATAATAGCTCTCTTTTGCCTCTACTTTATGTACAATATTCTTGTAGCCATTTAATTCTTCAACATTGATTGAATCTATTGATGCGCTCGCAGTGAATGACATAATGGCGATAGAAATTGACAAAACTAATCGTCTCAGCATTAATCAAAATTTAAAATTGTGCAATTATACTAAATATGAAACTATTTCATTCTTGTTCCGGATGTAGAACAAGTGGTTTTTTTGCATAAAGAACGATTCAGGTTGCAGTTTTTGTATACCACTGATCAATATTTCATCAAGTAAAATGGTATCATCCTGATAAACAAGTAGTCTCTGTTGAATATAATTTTGAATTTTTTCATGAAAACTAATGATTGTAAGGTCCCGAACACATAATACAGATAGATCTCCAGTTATTTCCCCCCTTAAAATAAAATCAGGAATTGAAAATTGAGTTCTAAATTCCGGGTGTATTAAAGTTTTATTGTTATGCTCTATTTTACCACTTTCTGCCATATCCTCACCTTTGATATGGTTTATCCATGAGAGCCTTCGTGGATTTATTCTGGGATCAAACACTTGCAAACCCTCATCGGTGGCCTTGTTCAATGACAAATTATAATGTTCCCATAATACTTCAGCATCCTTGTTGTTTACTGATATTATACCTTTACTCTCCGGACTTCCTGGTTGGCCATAGGCTGTTAAAATCAGGTTTTTCTCAGCAATATAGGCAAGATTGAGGTTCCATGTTTCCTTAAAGATCTTTTCTTTGATCAGAATATCACCGGTTTTGTAATTTATTACACTAAATGATGTTTTTTTTGATTCTAATGACCGGCTTTCAATCGCAATCAGGCCATATTTATCGTTAACCTCAATTTTCCAGATAATACCACCGAACTTTATTGAAAAAATAGGACTTAATATGTTTTTATTCAGGGTCAAGGCAAATAAAATTATTTATTCTGAACCAGAGTGGTAAAGAAGGTCCTAAAGTACGCTAAAACATTCAGGCATGAAAATTGTAAAGTTTTTAGTATTAACCATTAAAACAATATCATATGAACGCAAAAGAAATAAGTCTGGAAGAAAAGGAATTAAAGCCTATTGTAGATCATTTAAATGATCTACTTGCAAATTATCATATTCACTACCAAAAGTTAAGAGGCTGTCACTGGAACGTAAAGGGATCGCATTTCTTCACGCTTCATGTAAAGTTTGAAGAGCTCTATACTAACGCTCAGCTAACCATTGATGAACTTGCAGAGCGTATATTAACAATCGGTAAATCGCCCTACAGTACCTTTACAGATTATATAAAAATCTCTAAACTTAAAGAGGTCGATACCATAGGAATGAAGGATACGGATATGGTATTGGCGATTATGGATGATTTCAGCAAGTTGATTGAAATGGAGCGGGAGATTATGACTCTGGCTTCCAAAGCGGGGGATGAGGGAACAAGTGATCTCATCAATAAGTTCATGCAGTTCAAAGAAAAGAACAACTGGATGCTCCGTTCATTTGTCGGAAAGAACTAATAACAAAAAGAGCCGCCTGCTGGCGGCTCTTTTTGTTAGAATCTACTCCCTATAGTTAGGAATACATTATTCCTGGTATTTTTAACATTTGCAATTGAAGTGGGAATATTATTTAAAGCATATGGCCACCTCTCAGAATTAGAGCTTACTTTTTGGTAGGTCAAATCAATATAATAATTATTAATTCGATACCCTAGTCCGCCGCTATAGGTACTTATCTTAAAGCTTTTACTGTCAGTAGGAATATAAGGATCACCCTGCGAGCCATATCCCGCTCTGAGCATCAGTTTATCAATTTTGTATTCAGCGCCTATCCTGAAGTTAATCGCATCAGTATATTTTGATATCACTGCTTTATTATTGTCAGAAATAACCTGAATGTCACCAGAGTTTGCTTGTGCAAAATTGATAGTTGAATAATCTACATAATCAAGGTCAGCCGAGATAAATCCCTTATCCTCAAAGAAGTACGCAATACCCGTGCTGACTTTTAGCGGAGTTCGTAATTTATAGGTAAAATCATAGAACTCATCATCATTAACAAATTGAGAATCAACTCTGTTTTTGCCATATTTTGTATCCAGTCCTTCAGAATAGCTATCATCGATGGTATACCAGGTTGGACTTTCTATTGTAGCACCTAAACGGATATTTGGTATAGGTCTGTAAATTGCACCGATCTTGCCATTAATTCCTGATCCTTGAGTTAATTGTGATTGACGGTAGGAAAGTTCATAATCATTGTTTTCGGTCACATTAAATCCTTTTTCTTTATATGTATCACTGGTATTGTAATTTATATTTGCAATTCCAATACTCGCGCCGATATAGAACTGGTTACTGTAGTTTGCTCCGAAACTGAAATTCACTTCAGACTGACGACCGAATCTCAGATCATTTTTTGTCTGGACATTATTAACTTCTGTTTCAGGGAAATAATATCCACCTGGATTGTCATATCCTATCAAATAATTATCATAAGCCATTCTTTCCAATGAGCCTGAAGTCAGAGTATTTGGTGCTCCGTAAATATTGCTTGCAGATTCTGCAAAATAATCAGCTATTGAATTTTTAGGATTTGTACCTGAGTAGCCTATACTATTGTCAAATCCCTGAGTTTGATTATATGCCAAACCGAAATTAAAACTTAGCCATCCCTGATCCAGCTTTGCACCTTTAGGCTTTGCAGCACGGGTATGAAAAACAACAGCAGCATTTGCCAGTCCAAGTTTATCTCCTCTTGCAATCGTTTGCTGGCCAAGGTAGTTGGAACTGTTATTGTAGCCACTAAATTCCGGGGTAAAACTTAATTCAGAACGTGTAAAAAAACCTATTCCTGCAGGATTACCTCCAACAGAACTTAAATCACCCCCAACGCCTGTTTGTGCCCCTATAGCTTTAAATCTTGCTGTGCCTCCCCATTGTGATCTTGAAAATCGTAATGCATCTTCCGAATACTGGGCATGTAACTCCCCTGTAGCAGCCACTATGACTGCTAAAGAGAATAAAACTCTTAATTTCATAAAGTATCTTTCTTAGTTTCCTCTTGAAGGACGCGGCCCGCTGCTGCTGCCACCTCCGCCTCCGTTATTATTGGATGGTTGTGAACTTCTTGAACCTGAACCATTGTCCTGACGTGGAGCAGTATAAATTCGCTCCGGCTGGGTTGTTCTGGCTGGTGGACTCTGGCTTACACGGTCAGGACGTGTGGTAGGCTGGGTTCTGGTAGGAGTACTACCTGTACCATAACGTTCCGCTCTTCCACGTGACTGGATAATGTTTCCGCTGTTATCTCTGATAATTGATCCTGGCGCACCAATAACAGCACCTCTCTCCATAGGGATATTATCTCCTGCACGGCTTGGACGGGCCCGGTAGTTAGGACTGGTAAAGGCCGGACTACTGTAAATACCACTGTAATACCCACGATTGTAGTTGCCACCATAAAAATTACCAGCTCCAAATCCATAATAATTGTACGGATTATAATAGGAATATGGTCCCATGAAACTAGATCCATAGTTATATCCATAATATCTCCAAGGATTATAGCTGTAAAATCCGCTATTTATTCCTATACCAATATTTATACCCGGTGAACCATAATAACTATATGGAAAATAGGATGGACTGAAAAAAGGATCATAATTATAACCATAAATGCTGTTATAATACCCTAAAGAAGGATAATACCCCCTGAATCGGTAAATGCGGGATGTATAATCCGTATAACCATAATTACTGTAGGTATCACCATATAATTCTTCTTCTGTAACATAATCAGAGGCCGGCTTCTCTTCACGTATAACCCGTTCAGCAACAACTATCTCCTTAGCTTTAGCATTAGAGTAGTAAACGTCATCTTCAGGAACTGTAGTTTGAGCAGTCTTGGTGCTCATACATGAAGAAAGACCTACCGCAATACCAATAAAAGCATGCAGTGCTGAAAAATAGATGATTTTCTTTATCATGACCGTAGTATTTAATGTTAACGCTTGATATATAGACGAGATTATATCCCTAATGGTTGCATTTCAAAATATTATAATACATCGTCTAGTTTTATAACTTTGCCTAAAGTTTAAATTATATAAATATACGAAATTTTTTGACAGCTAAATAAGATGAGTAAGGGTTTAACCAGTAGAGAAGAGGATTATTCACAGTGGTATAATGAGTTAGTGGGGAAGGCAGACATGGCCGAACATTCTGCAGTGCGGGGTTGTATGGTCATAAAACCCTATGGCTATGCGATTTGGGAAAATATGCAGGCTGCTCTGGACAAAATGTTTAAGGATACAGGCCACAGCAATGCCTATTTTCCATTGTTCATCCCAAAGTCATTTTTTTCGAAAGAAGCCTCACATGTTGAAGGGTTTGCGACTGAATGTGCCGTAGTTACTCATTACCGCTTGAAAAATGATGGTAATGGAAACATTATTGTTGATGAGGATGCAAAACTGGAAGAAGAACTGATCGTCAGACCAACTTCCGAGACTATAATATGGAATACCTATAAAGGATGGATACAGTCCTACAGGGATTTACCTATTCTGGTAAATCAGTGGGCTAATGTTGTTCGATGGGAAATGCGTACCAGGCTATTTCTACGTACAGCTGAATTCCTGTGGCAGGAAGGCCATACCGCCCATGCTACATCGCAGGAAGCTATCGAAGAAACAGAGCGCATGCTGGATGTTTATGCAGATTTTGCAGAAAACTGGATGGCTGTTCCTGTAATCAGGGGTAAAAAAACAGCGAATGAACGTTTCGCCGGAGCATTGGATACTTATTGCATTGAAGCATTGATGCAGGATGGAAAAGCACTGCAGGCAGGTACTTCTCATTTTTTGGGTCAGAATTTTGCCAAAGCTTTTGATGTGAAGTTTACAAGTAAAGAAGGAAAACTCGATTATGTATGGGCTACCTCATGGGGTGTTTCAACCCGTCTGATCGGGGCTTTGATTATGGCTCATTCTGATGATTCAGGATTGGTTTTACCTCCAAAACTAGCGCCAATACAGGTAGTTATCGTTCCAATCTATCGTTCAGATGAAGAGCTAGAAAAAATATCTGAGCTTGCTAAAGCGCTTTCAAAAGAACTCAAGCAAAAAAACATATCAGTTAAATACGACGACCGTGATACATTACGTCCTGGTTTTAAATTTGCAGAGTATGAAATGAAAGGTGTTCCGGTTCGTTTGGCAATTGGAGGTCGTGATCTTGAAAATGGAACCATAGAGATCGCAAGAAGAGATACTAAAGAGAAACAAACTATTTCAAGGGAAGGCATTCTTGAACATATAGAAAATTTATTAACTGATATTCAGCAGAGCATTTATAATAAAGCACTTAAATTCAGGGAGGAGAATACCAGAGAGGCCAACTCATACGAGGAATTTAAAGAACTTCTGGATACTAAAGCAGGATTTATCTCTGCTCATTGGGATGGTACCTCAGAAACGGAAAAGCGAATAAAAGACGAAACTAAGGCAACCATACGTTGTATTCCTTTGAATAATAAACCCGAAGACGGAACTTGTATAGTGACCGGAAAACCTTCAACTCAAAGGGTATTATTTGCCAGAGCATATTAAGAAAAGAAATGGAAGAAGCAGAATCCTATGAACATGTTTTAAGGCTGCTGGAGAACAAAGCTTCAGTAAAACAGCAAATTTTTAATACCACCTCTACTGTTTTTAATCAGTTTAAAGTCGTGCTTCAGGAGATTTGTCAGGATATGCAGAGCGACTTTTCCAAAATAGATCAGAATGTTGAGATCAGCTATTCAGACAGAGGTGATTTTGAAGCACAGCTTAAATTTTCTGGTGATGTGCTTGTTTTATCCATGCACAGCAATGTGTTCAGTTTTCCTCCTGAACATGAGATTAATAAACTAAAGTACGTGCAGGAGGATCCTTCCAGAAAGTACTGCGGGATTATTCACCTTCATAATTTCCTTGCCGACTCTTTAAAATATAACAGAAGTTCAGATATAGGTTATCTGATAGGCAGGATATTCATAAACAAAGAAGAACATTTCTTTGTAGACGGTCAGAGCCAGCTTGGTTTTCTTTTTAACTCATTCTGGAAAGGGAAACTTAAAAAAGACCAAATAAGGAAGATTCTCGAACTTGCAATTATATATTGTATGGATTTTGACCTGCTTACGCCACCTTTTGAAACAGTCAGGCAAATATCACTTGAGGAAAAACAATACATGGGCTCAAATTCCGGATATCCTACTGGCAAGCGTATGGGATATAAGTTTAAACAGGAACTCGATACTCAGTTAACACCGGTAAATAAGAGGAAATAGCCTATCCTAAACTCAATTTATTCAGAACTATATCCATAGCTTTGTAATACGCTGCAATTTTTAATAAAATCTCTATGAAATTCGGAACCAAAGCAATACATGCTGGTCAGGAACCAGATCCAAGCACCGGGGCAATAATGACCCCAATCTATCAAACCTCAACCTACTGGCAGAAGTCGCCGGGCGACAATAAGGGATTTGAATATTCCAGGGGAACAAACCCAACACGAAAAGCATTGGAATCATGTCTCGCAGCGCTTGAGAACGCAAAACACGGACTGGCTTTTTCAAGTGGGATGGGAGCTACAGATGCTGTCATGAAACTTTTAAGTCCTGGAGATGAGGTGATTACTGGCGATGATCTTTATGGAGGTTCTTACCGTATTTTCACAAAGATATTTTCCAATTATGGCATCAAATTTCATTTTATAAATATGAATGATGCTCAGAATGTGAAGCAATATGTAAACCAGAATACCAAATTAATCTGGATTGAAACGCCTACAAATCCAACTATGCAAATTGTTGATATTGAGGCTGTTTCTGCGATTGCAAAGGCAAATAATATTTTACTGGCTGTCGATAACACCTTTGCATCCCCGTACCTTCAGAATCCGATTGATCTGGGAGCTGATATCGTCATGCATTCGGTTACTAAATACCTTGGTGGCCACTCGGATGTTGTTATGGGCGCATTAATGTTAAATGATGATGATCTGTATAAACGTCTTTGGTTTATTTACAATGCCTGTGGTGCAACACCTGGCCCGATGGATAGTTTCCTTGTTTTAAGAGGACTAAAAACCCTTCACCTTCGGATGAAAGCGCATTGTGAGAATGGCCGGCAGATCGCCGCATATTTGAAAACACATCCTAAAGTTGATAAAATATACTGGCCAGGATTTACAGATCACCCAAACCATAATATCGCAAAAAAGCAGATGCGTGATTTTGGTGGGATGATTTCTATTACATTGAAGGGTGCTGACTTGCAGGAGACTTTCAGAGTGGCTTCCTCTTTTAAAGTGTTTTCATTAGCCGAATCACTTGGTGGTGTTGAATCTCTGATTAATCACCCTGTTTCGATGACTCATGGCTCTATTCCAAAAGCTGAACGTGATAAAGTTGGAGTTACAGATAACCTTTTACGTTTAAGTGTGGGAGTAGAGGATATAGAGGATTTGCTTGATGATTTGAAACAAGCACTTTCCTGATACGCTTATCCTTTAAGGAATACTTCAAATGGCAGATTACCCGTCTTCCTTTAACACTTTTCAGGACCTGAAAGAATTTCTTGATATTAAATTCGATCAGTATAATCGGCCAGGTTTTATAGAAAATGATCCGATCTGTATTCCTCATCTGTTTACTAAGAAACAGGATATCGAAATCATGGGTTTCTGGGCATCAATTTTGGCCTGGGGTCAAAGGAAAACGATAATAAATAAGTGTAGGGAACTCATTACTATGATGGATGGTGCTCCCTATGATTTTATTAAAAATCATAGGGATACTGACTTGAAACGATTTGCCAATTTTAAGCACCGTACCTTTAACGATACAGATACTTTATATTTCATTGAATTTTTCAGACAGCATTATTTAAGGTCTGATACATTTGAAACAGCCTTTAATACTTTAAGACCGAATATTTTCCGTGAAGAATTTCTTGAAGAAGGAACGCAATCTTTGGAGCATACTGAGACTGCTTCCGCACCATGTTACCTGGGCGAATTGAAAAACAGAAATCCGGAATCTGTTACAGAAAATGCTTTAAATTCGTTCAGAACCTATTTTTTCTCTCTGCCGGATTTTCCGACGCGTACAAAAAAGCATATCAGTTCTCCTTCTCAAAAATCAACATGTAAAAGACTGAATATGTTTCTGCGCTGGATGGTTCGCAAGGATGATCGTGGTGTGGATTTCGGACTATGGAACAGCATTAAACCTTCAGATCTGATTTGTCCGACAGATCTGCATGTTGAACGTGTAGCCAGAAAATTAAAACTCATCAGCCGAAAGCAGGTTGATTGGCAAACAGCAACTGAGCTAACTGAAAATCTTCGCAAATTTGATCCTCTCGATCCAGTCAAGTATGATTTTGCTTTATTTGGTCTGGGTATCGAGGAACACTTCCAAAACAGAATTATCTGAAAGGCTTGTTTTATTTAGTCTAAACTTCTTCCTTATTTGTTTTCTTTTTTCGAACAATTAATTTGGGAAATTTGAGTGGTTTTTTTAGGATTACCTCATCTCCAAGAAGAATTCCCCAGGGCTTGAACATTTCAGAACGGTCAAAAATTACTTTCAAAATAGCAATCATTGGCAGAGCAAGGAACATACCGGTAAAACCTGCAAGGCTTCCTGAAATAAATACACCTAATATCGCTGCAAAAGCATTTATTCTGACTTTTGAGCCTACAATTCTTGGCATTAAGATGTTATTATCAAGAAACTGAACTGCTGCAATAACTCCTAATACTATAAATACCGGTAATATTTCCTGCGAATTGGTTAGTGTGAGAAGAACGCCTATGATATTTCCGATCAAAGCACCTATGTAGGGAATCAGGTTTAATATTGCAAAGATCACACCTATTAAAAGTGCGTGCTTTATGCCAAAAAGAAGTAACAATCCGCCTAAGAGGACAATGATATAACTGATTTGTATCATAAGTCCGATCAGGTAACCCTTTATGATACCCTCGGTCTCTTTCATTACCTCCTCAACTTTTTTATGCTCTGATTTATCAAACCAAACAAATACAAAGCGTATCAGTAAACCTTTATAAGACAGAAACAGATAAATATAAATTGGTACAAGTCCTATGTAAATGAGAATAGAAGTGATTGAGTTTGCAGCCCCCCCGAGTATTGCTCCGGCATTTGATAGCATTTTATTACTTTGCTCATTTATAAATTTTAGCTGTTCCTCAGTTGAAAAATTAGTTTTTTGGTTAATCCATCCACTCAGTTCAGCCAAATGCATAGATATATTCTTCTTAATCATTGGAAATTCAGCCAGGAGACTGTTGATCTGTCCGGTAAAGAACCAGATTACAAGTGCAATTAAAACGGCACCCAGTAAAATGGGCAAAAATATCGCCAGAAATTCGGGTACTTTCTTCGACCTCAGGAATCGGTAAACCGGAAGCAGGACTATACTTAAAAAAAAAGCCAAAATAACTGGCATGATGATTTGCTGACCATAGGCAAATATTACCCCAATTAGGCAAAGGCCCATTAATTCTATTGATCGTTTAACGGTTAGTGGTAATTCCTTCATAAATTTCTTGTTAATCTTTTTTCTTACAATTTTAAGGCCAGTAAAACCATTAACTATTAATAAATACTCAAATCAACTTTTGGAACTTCTCAGGCTATAGATTTTATTGATATGTCTACTCGTCAGTCTTTGGTACTCAATACAATACATCTTACCTTTCTTTCTAAAGATAATTATTAAGCCTAAAATCAGAACAACCTATTCTCAAATTCATTTGAATTTGTTAAAGCTTATGCTAAATTTGCGATGCTTTAGGTTTCCGAAATCATATTCGGAATTAAAAGGGAACCGGGTTAGAATCCCGGACAGTCCCGCTGCTGTGTTCTCCATAACGGTATCCAAAATAAAGCCACTTTTCGCCATAGGCGGATGGGAAGGCTGGATAAACCGGGAGTAAGTCAGAAGACCTGCCTCAGCACAATAATTCATAGCTTTCGGGGATTGAAGCTTGGAGAGGACTATTCGCAAGAATGGATCCATTTCTGGTATTCCTTCATTATCTGTTTGCTGTGGGACAAAAACTCACAACAAAATGAAAACAAAAAAACTTTACGTTGGGGTAAGTCTGGGACTTGCACAACTGGTATTGCTAAACAGCAGTGCCCTGGCACAGGAAAGACCTGCGTCAAATCTCGATGAAGTAGTGGTAGTTGCCAGCCGTTCGCCTAAAAAATTGTCGGAAATTGGTAAAGTAGTAAGGGTAATTACTGCAGAAACCATTGCAAAAAGCCAGGGCAGAACTTTGCCCGAACTGTTAAACAATGTGGCAGGTTTGACTATAGGAGGAAATGGAGGCAATCCTGCTGATATTAAGGCTGTATATCTCCGTGGAGCAAGTGCTGCTAATACCCTGATACTGATTGATGGTATTCCTGTTAATGATGCGTCAGAAATATCAGGTGAATACAATATTTCATCCATTCCAATTGAAAATATTGAGCGCATTGAAATCTTAAAGGGAGGGAATTCTACTTTATATGGTTCTGACGCAGTAGCAGGTGTTATTAATGTGATCACCAGAAAAGGCAGCGGGAAATTAGCGGCAAATCTTCTGGCCACCGGTGGAAGCTACGGAACTTATAAGCAGGTTTTAGGTTTGAGCGGACAAATCGAAAATACTTCTCTGACCTTCAATGCCTCTAATCTGGATTCAGAGAATTTCTCTTCTGCACTGCCTGCTAATGCTGAATCCGGTTTTGACAAGGATGGATTCCATCAGAAATCCATGATGTTTAATATCGGACAACAGGTTAGTAAAAACTTTCTGCTAAGAGGAAACTTTCAGGCTAATAATAATGCTGCCGACCTCGATAATGGTGCATTTGCTGATGCAAAGGACTATACCTATAGCAAATCTTCATTTCTGGCCGGAATTGGTGGCAAACTGGATCTAAACAAAGCTGTACTAAATTTCAATCTAAGTCAGAATAATCTCAAAAATAAATATAATAATCAGGGTTCACTTACCAATAATGCAGGTAATATTACCCATCTGGAGAGCAATCTTAACTATGCTTTCACTGATTTTATTGATGTGGCTAGTGGTATATCATACAGAAATCTGAGTACCGATCAGAGAAACCCATATAGTAGCAGATTGTTTGCTGATAATAATATAAAGAGCTTATTTACTTCTGTTTTTGTTAAATCTAAAATGGGATTTCAGGCTGAAATAGGCGGTCGATTTAATGACCACAGCACTTACGGCAGTAATTTTACCTATACTTTAAACCCATCATATCTTATTGCAGGGCGATATAAACTCTATGCAAACCTTTCATCGGCTTATAGAGTGCCATCCTTGTACCAGTTGTTTTCAGAATATGGTAACTTATCACTAAGTCCTGAAACATCCCGTACTTATGAGGCAGGATTTGATCTGAATTTTACGTCCCAGATCAATCTCTCTCTTTCTTATTTTAAGAGGGATATTGAAAACGTAATTGATTTTGGTCAGGTTTCTGCTGGTAAATTTGGTTATATAAATCAAAATAAGCAGAATGATAAGGGGTATGAAGTTGAACTAAGCTACAAACCGACCGGTGTACTTAATCTGAATGCTTTTTACGCTTATGTTGATGGAGAAGTGACCACTCCGGCAGGTTCATCATTTAATCTTTTCAGAAGGCCAAAGAACTCTTTCGGACTGAATGCCGGTCTTGATTTAAGTAAATCC